>LBVU01000003.1 GCA_000993205.1 Candidatus Woesebacteria bacterium GW2011_GWB1_39_10 | reverse complement strand
AATGTCAAAAATATTACTCTACTACAAATGAATTTCGTATATGTGACAAGAACGAATCATTAAATAAAAAGGTGGCAATCTACACTAACAAAATAGGAGGATTTTTAAACTCTGGAAATTTATTGGCGACAGTTATTATTACGTCAGTAACAATAGCACTATTTTATGGAGTGGTATCTATCCTCAAAAAAATTAAGGGTATCAAGCGAGAGAAAGACTAAAACAAATCAAAATGCTAATCAAGGTTGCGAGAAAGTGATTTTTAGACAACAATTTGACTTTCGGCAACAATAAATGTATCTTTAGGACGAATTATGAAAAATAGAGAACCAGTTCAAGCGAAATCTTCATCCATATTGGGTGGTTGGAAACAGGTTGAAGGACAGCCAGCAGGTACTTTTACCACCGAAGGACAACCCCAGGACTTTATAACTCCCGAATTTGCCAGTTTTGCTGAAGCCTCAAGAGCAAGGTGGGATTTAGTCGAATATTTGAAGGTCAAACTTAATCAACTCCTCAGAAAAAAATAGTCTTCGGTTGTAGAAGCAAATCCTACGTTAATATTTGATGCTCTTCTTTGTGCCAACATGGCCCGATTAAGAAACCTCGAGCTCGAGAATCGCAACACTAATATAAGAGATCTTGCTTCTCGAAAACTCGAAGTTCAAACAATTGTCACATACTTGTCCTGAGCTTATCGAAGGATAACTCAAATTAAGGAGGGAGTAGAAAAAGTGAATTATTTTTCCAATATGAAATCTAAATAGTTGTCTTTATTAATACAGGAATACTTTGAATTGGGATAATTTTCAGACCAACTCTTTGGAATCTTGCCTATTTTTTTGCCATATTTAAATTCAAACCCCGATAATTCACCCCCCCTTTCTTCAATGTAATCTAGTTCTGCTCCTGTATATGTTCTCCAAAAGTAAATAGACGCCTGGTTTTGTGTATAGGCAAGCATTTTCATTCTTTCTATAATCAGAAAATTTTCCCAAAGTTGCCCTGTATCGTTTCTATCCTTCAATTGCTTTAAATTGTCAATTAATATATTCCTGATTCCTAAATCAAAAAAGTATATTTTATCCATTTTTACAACTTCTTTACGGAGATTGCGGCTCAAACCTTTTAAACGAAAAATTATATTTGATTTTTCCAGTAAATCAATATATTTGGCCACTGTGTCTTTACTCATACCAAGTGAATTACCCAGTTCAGTAAGAGAAACCTGTGACCCTATTTGAAAAGCCAGTAGCTTTAAAAGATCTCTAATCTTTGAAGAATTTTTAATATCTCCAAACTCAATTAAATCTTTGTATAAATAAGCGTCACTTAAAATTTGTAGGTATTCCTTTTTTTGAAACTCACCTATAATCGAGAATAATTCAGGATATCCCCCGTAAATTAACCTTTCTTCTAAAAACGAATCGAGTTCTGTTTTGTTGTATTTAGTTGACAATTCCAAGAAAGAAATTGGATATAAATGGTAAGTCCAAATTCGTCCTGTTAATGGTTCGCTAATTTTACTGGCAAGATCAAGTGAAGATGATCCAGTAACTAATATTTTAATAGATGGAATATTGTCAATTATGATTTTTAAAGCAATTCCAATTTCAGGAATCCGCTGAGCTTCGTCAACAAAAAGTAAATCATATCCCTCCAGTAACGACTTTATTTTATTTAAATCTCTACTGGACAGTGTGTCTATAAAATTGGTTTGATCGCCATTGATAACTAGTGTTTTGAGCCGTAACTTTTTTACAATTTCGTTTACTAGAGTAGTTTTTCCAACCTGTCTAGCACCATAGATAACAATTCCCTTATTGGACGACTTTATCTTATCTATAATTATCGGCAGAATTGACCTGGGAATTAACATAATTAGAAGAATTTTAGTATAATAATTACGATCTGTCAAGTGGTAAAAGCGTTAATACCGCCAACCTGTAGGCGGAATTCACGCAATACTCACATGCTGGCTGGCTTTTCAGACTGATGGTTCAAATTAGAGGGGAATAGAGAAAGTGAAAATGAGTTATTTGGAGTAACTCTCTAAATACCCACAAGAATTACATCTGAAAGTTATAACAGGTTTCTCATTCTTCTTAAATCCGCCTAACCAATTTAGTCCACCTTGACCCCAAATGTTTTTTCCTGCATAACCCCCCTTACTTTTTGTTTCACCTTCCTCCATTGCCCCACCATCTTTTGGACATTTTTTTGCTTCTTCCATAATGTTTCACCTCCAAACTAATTTATAACTTGGTATATTAAGTGCCAACTGCGTCTGCCCAGCTATAATATACAAAATTTGTTAGTTCAGCTCCGTGTTCCTAGTTTCGCACTGACCACTGCTTTATCCCGTGTTCTCAAGGCTTTCCAAAACCCTATATGGTCTGAGCAAGCTAGAGAAAGGTTAAAACAAATCAAAATGCTTACTAAGGTTGCATCAGTAAAGCATTTCAATTGTCGATAAGGAAAATCGCATTGTCTGGCTAAAAACAAGATATCTTGATAAAATACAGTCATCATGAAAACAGCGGGTATTATTGGTGGTCTAGGACCAGAAACAACATCTCAATTCTATCTTGAGATAATTTTTTCATGCTTTCAGGCTAATAAAAAGGCAAGACCTCCACTCTTAATTTGGAGTGTCCCGCTTGAATATCAAATCGAGTCTGACTTAATCACAAAAGCAGAGGGAGAAGAAAGATATATTCCTTACCTTGTTGATGCGGCAAAACGTTTGGAAAATGGCGGTGCCGATTTCATTGTTATTCCCTGCAACTCTGTTCACATTTTCATTCAAGAGGTGAGAAAGGCTGTAAAAATACCTGTACTTAGCATTGTTGAGGAAACAGCAAACTTCTTAAAAGAGAAAAATATCAAGAATATTGGACTTTTGGCAACAAAAACTACAATCGAGAAAAGAATTTACCAAAAGCCACTTGAAGATGGTGGTATTCAAATCACTTTGCCAGATCAAGAAGAACAAGAAAAGGTTGGAACTCTAATAAATAATCTCGTATTAAACAGATACGATAACAAAGATCGTGCAGAATTGTTGGAAATGATTGGGAAGCTGTCAAATAAAGGCGTAAAAGATGTGGTTCTCGCCTGCACAGACTTGCAACTTCTTACACCTAAACACGATCAAGTGAATATCTATGATTCGATGGCAATTTTGGCCAATGCTACGGTTAGAGAGATTCTAAAATGAAAACCTTCGAATCAATAAAAACTAATCTGGAAACGAAGGGTGTTAAATTTGAGGTTGTTACATTTATAGATACAGCAGTCTCCGCAAGGACAGAGGATACTTCTCTTGAACATAACTATAATCCAAATAATTCAATCAAAACTCTTGTAATTTCAACTAACGATGGTTATAAAGGAATCATTTTAAAAGGTTCGGATCGAATAGATCAGCCTAAACTAAAAGCAATTGTTGGAAAATGGCGCGTTGTTGACAGCGACACTTTGCAAAAAGAACTTGCATATGTGCCTGGAACGATTTGTCCATTAGATCTCGATATGCCAATTATTATTGATAAATCTGCTCTAGATCTAAAAATTTGGAGTATGGGTGCTGGAGCAAACAACAAGGGATTCAACATTGAAGTTACAGAAGTATTAAAGCACTTATCCGAACATAAAATCGAGGCTGTTAGACTTGAAGTCTAATTTCTCGCGATCTCATTATTGCTCCTAGTTTTAGCCTCGTACAATGCAATTTAACGAGAGGTAAACTCAAACCTAACAAAGCTATATCTTTACAATATCTCATTGATTCACCACTTATAACAACTCCCTAAAATTGATTTCAAGAAATATAAGTCCATTTGTTCTAAAATAGACATATGAGAACAAGAATCAGGTATTCACAGAACTTTCTGAAAGACAGCAGTTTGGTCAAAAGTTTAATAGAAAAATCATCTATTAACAAAGAGGATGTTGTGTATGAAATTGGGGCAGGACAAGGGATAATCACAGAAGAACTTCTCAAAAGAAGTGGAAAAGTTGTTGCTTTTGAAATAGACGAGAATTTTTTTCATAAATTGTCTCGAAGATTCCAATACGAAAAGGCGGTCGAGTTAAGACGAGGTAATTTTCTAGATCATCATTTGCCAAGTCAGCCATACAAGGTTTTTTCAAATATACCTTTCAACATAACATCCACAATAGTTAAAAAACTGACTCAAGCAGATAATCCCCCAGAAGATGCATATCTTATTGTGCAAAAAGAAGCGGCTAATAAGTTTATCGGTAAACCTGAAGATAGATTGAATAGTTTACTGTCAATATTAATAAAATCGCAATTCAATATAGCAATATCTTACAAATTTGATCCAAATGATTTCTTTCCAAGACCGAGTGTTGAAGTGGTTGTGTTACGAATCCAAAAACTCAAAGAGCCTTTAATCTCCCCGCATGATAGTCAGGCTTTTTTCGATTTAGTAACTTTCGCATACAGTCAATTTCAACCCAATATTTTAAAGGGGTTAAATATTGTTATTAATCAAGAAAAACTTATCAAAACAGCAAATACTGAGGGGTTTTCTACTTCTTCGAAACCAAGCCAACTTGAACTAAAGGATTGGGTCGCCATTTTTCAGGTGTTCAAAGATCAATCAAATGAAAAACAGAAAAATAGAGTTAGTGGTGCCTATCGTAACCTTCAAAAACAGCAAGACAACCTGCAAAAGGTTAATAGAACCAGAGTCGATAAAAATTGGAGAAAGTTTTCTAAATAGCTTCAGGAAAGCTCTCTAGTCGCTTCTACGAGGCGATAAACTCAAACCTGATGAAGTTCTTATTTGAAGCTATCTCATCCTCCAATAGCAGTAGTCCAACCTTCTTTTCCTTGAGTAAACTCACGACTATCAGGAGAAACACATTTCCTTATTCCAGTTTTTTGAGCATATTGTTCAGAAGAAAGTTGTCCGCCATCAGGTCCGATTGATTTAACACAATCTTCATAGGTTTTAACCCACTCGTATTTTTGAGAAATAGTAGGAGCTAAATCTCCCCCAGGGAGTAAGTCTGGGTCAAAGTTATCTTTAGGACATCCGTGATCGCAATCGTATGGTTCACCTTTATTGGCTTTATTTAGAAGTACATTTGCGATTTGCCATGCTGACATTGTTTGTGAAATTTCATAGACCATACCTGTTTGAATATCTTTTCCTTGAATTCCACCCGTCACCCACGAGGCAAATTTAAAAGCAGTTTCATCTTTGATAAAGTCATAGTATTTAAGATCGCTAGTAATTGCCGTTTGGGTTGTATTTTGAGGAACACTATAAAAAATCTTTGGTCCAGTATTCCTTGGTGCTTCAAATATGTTTTTAAAGATAAGCACAGTACCAACTAACAAAAACAATATTAATAAGAATTTCTTCATACTCCTATTTTATACTTTATATGTAAATCCTGCTGAAAGGCAGACCTATTACAATCGCCTCAGTGTTTCTAACCATAGCCTCAATGTTTTTCTCTTTGGTTTCAACTGTATTTGTACTAAAAGGTTTAAGCATTACAGCAGACTCAATATTTTTCAACGGAGATTTTCCAATACTCTCCGCTTCAAAAAGATATTGAGATACCTTTCCATCTGTTAATGCTTTAGCCATAGCACTTTCGTTGACCACATCCCTATCAGAAAGATTTACGATAATCACTTCATTTTTAAGTTGTGCGATTTTGTCTTTTGACAAAAAGTTTCTATTCTCCTCAGAGTCTGAAAGAAAAAGCACAAGCATATCTGAATCGTGAAGCAGATTATCTAATGGTTGCCTGATTGCATCTTCAAAGCGTTCTTCGGTATATACGGTCATACCGATAGCTTTTGCCATACGCACTGTTTCCTCAACTGCAATTCCTGAACCGATTATTCCCAATCTTTTACCTACAATCTCAAAACCAGACTCCATATTAAACTTTCTTCTATAAGTTCTTCTGTCGTTTATGATAATCCGTCTTGCACCTGTAAAAAGCAGTGCAATCGCAAATTCTGCCTTAGATTTTGCATCATAAAAAGGTACAAAAGAAATTATAATATTTCTTTCTTTGCAGATATCTTGGTCAACAAAACAATAGTTTGAGCCACCTAATACTAAAAATTCAATGTCAGGGAGCAATCTTAGTAACTCCGACAATCTGTTTTTAAACTTAGATTCGGGACTGGCAGTAGGTACTATTAATATTTCAGTATCTCCCGGACACTTTGAACCAATACTATCAACAAAGCTAACTTTTCCTAATCCGTTAAGCCTTTGCAACTGAACGTCTGTAAACTTATCCTTTAAACACAAAATTGTAATGTTTTTTGTTTTCATATATAAAATCCTTTCTAAAAAGTGGTAATTCGCTTACTTGGAGCACTGTCGCTTAATTCTTTATCTATCGAAGCCTGTGTATTGTTAACCATACTTATTCTACTAAATTTTCAAGACTTTTAAAAGACCTCAAGTTACTGGGTGCCTTTGTCTAAATACGTCTTGATAATAAAAATGTAGTCAGGGGGTGATATATAAATGGAAAAAGAGAAAAAGAAAAAATGGTCTGAGGCACAAAAAAGATATGCCAAATCTGAAAAAGGAAAACTTGCTAGGAAAAAATACCAATCTAGCGAGAAAGGTAGGGCTTCTCATCTTGCTTACCTTGCAAAGAGAAAGGCAAAATTAGCAGAAGCTAAAGTGGTAAAAGAAATTAGCCCCGTGGAAATTAAATTTGAAGCTAGTAAAATAGAAGCTGGAGCCGTCAAAAAATAAGTGAGACGGAAGACAATTTCTTTTGGAGAGGCCGACTAATCATCGGCCTTTCTTTTTATTTATAGTTTAGAATTAATTCCATAGTTCGTCTTCATTTTGGAACCTTGGAAAATAAACATCAGGACGTTGTCTTATAGAAGCGATTCTGTATAGCTCCTCAAGAATATCGAGAAGACTTTGAAGAGATAAATATTCCATTGTTAGTCGGCTATAAATCATTGCATCAAAAGAAATACTAAATGGCCCTCGTTTAATTGTGAATAATCCGCCATCATCGGGTGCGTGTTCATATAAAGCTTGTTTAGTCGTAAACATGACATCTTTCTCTTTTTCAAAGTCTGCTATTTGTTTGTCAAGATCGGCTTCGGTTCTTTCTTCTATTTCCCAATTGTTACGTTTCAATATCTCTTTCAACTTTGTAACATTTAGAGAAAATTTAACCAGATAATATCCAGACATCAAATACAAACAGTCCTTTGCAGAAAAAGGATAGATAGAATACGGAGGTGCAGATCTTACAAAATTCCCTTTTTCATCACTAAAAAAAGTGTCCCAGTTACTATGTACAAGAATTAAGTCGGTCGATTTGACTTTTGGAGAAAGTTTTTTTAATTCTTCAATATCACGCTTTTTTTGCTCTTGAATTGTCTTGAAGTTAGTAACCTCAATACTTATACAACCATCCATGTTTTCAGATACAACCAACTTTTTTTCAGACTCACGGAAAAGTCTCTTTATTTTGTCTGTGTATGTTTTTAGAATTAATCCAATTTTTTTAGTCTCAACCTCAATCCCATAAATTTTGGCTTTGTTAGCAAAAGCAATCCTCTGCAACTCAAGTAGTCTTTTTGCCTGATTACTGATTTTTGCTTTACCTTTAACTTTTTCAAGTGTGAACATATTTTTGACCTCTTTGCCATACTTTTTAATTTCGTGTACAAATGCTACTCCATCACCAATTTCAGTCAGATCCCCGATTCTGAGGAATCGAGTAAGATCATTTAATATCACTAAACTATTCATTGTCTTTGAGATTCTATGTGCCCACATAAACTCGCTTTTGAACTCTTTGCTATTTACATTCACACTACCTGCTCCAAACCCCCTTGCTGACGAATTTAAAAAGGTACGATTATATCCCAAATTTCTCCATGCAATTCCGTCACATATTGTGCGTGATATTCTAATCAGCTGTTCATGTATAAGAATATGTTCCTCAAGACCATCTAGTTCCTTTTGCTCTTTGGAGCTTAAATTTGATTTTAAGTGAAGCATCTTTGCTCTATCTCTTGCTTCACTGAGCAATTTCCAAAGTTGCGTTTCAATTTGAGCCAACTTTAATTGCATGGCAAGCAAAACATCTTTTTTATCCTTGTGTCGCTTACTCCTTGTCGCTCTTAATACTTTTTCAAAATAGCCTACCCATTTTTTATAGTAAGAACTGGCAAGGGCAGAGGATATTTTTATTGCGTAGTCTTTTTCAAGCATGAACATACTATTTATTTATCTATCCACTCCCCACCATCGTTGAAATTGAGGGATTTTTCAAAACCGCAGGCGTTCCAAACCAAATCAAACATCGGTCTTAAAATACTGGTGGAACTAATGTTATAATTTTCCACTAATGTTTCTGGAAGATTGAGTACATCTTTGTTAATCAAATTGTTTTCATCGCTGTCAAAAAATAAGTCGCTAGATGTAATCCTATATCCATTGACTCCCAAAAGAGTTAGAAATATCGCCACAGGTGGATTAATTTTTAAATCTTTTAATATTTCCATATATTTATTCAGGGCTTTTATAAGCATTCCTTCATAACCTTTACTGGGTAAAACTTTTTGTTCCTGATCCTTACTCAAAGTTAAACCCTCCACGGCTTCGATAATTCCACTTCTATATAGTTGGACATAGGAGTGTGATTTATCATTCTGCCCTCCGGAATAAGAGAGAAGTCCCTCAAGATTGATTTTTTGATTCCAACTAGATGTACGCATTGGAATCATCTTTGGAAGTACCTCTTGAAGTTTGTTTAATCCAAAAGAGCTTTCTAGATTAAAGGATTCAAGGGGAATAAGGTGTAATACAACCTTTCCTCCGTTATAAAACGGTATTGGTGTTTTATCAGATATGAGATCGAGTATTCTACCGTTTTTGAAGTCACCAATTTTATCAACCAGAGTTTGCGACAAAGTAAAAGCAATTTTTAACTCGTTTGTGTCCAAAGGATATTTACCTGCGGAATTTCTAGAATAAAACTTGTCATGTCCTTTGAAGATAACTCTGTGTGGTCCAACCCAGCTTCTATTTATTCTGAAAATCAATGCTATATTGCCATCCTTTACACTAACTGCATGTGTTAGAACATTTATTCTCGGTTCGATTCCGTCTCTGATAATATTCTCAAGTTTAAGAATTTCAGCGTCAATGTTTGAAATTTTCATCCCCGACACTTTAATGGGAATTCCATCTGATTGCTCAACTCCAAATATCAAATCCCCTCCAGAAGCGTTAGCAAATGATGATATATCTGCAAGAAACTCTTTCCTCTCAGAATCGGACCCATAGAGAGGAACACTCTTGTATTCCAAAGTCTTCTTTTCAGAAACAGAATTTTCAACTAACTTTTCGAGATCTTCAATTGTAATTTGATCAAGTTGCTTGGAAATCATAATTGGATTATACCTCTTTTGTTTTCAAACTACAGGTAAAATCAGCCTTATTTCATGTATAATTGTATTAATGGTAAGTAAAAAAGATTTATTTCCGATCGGAATAGGAACTTGGGGAATTGGTGGTTTTGCTGAGAAAGATCCAAAAGCAGATGTAGCAAAACAACAAAAAGCTTTAACTTATATGCTCAATAAAGGAATGAATTTTGTCGAAGCTAATATGTGGTATTCCAAAGGTATGGCAGTAGACATTCTTTCTAAGGCATTTAAAGAATCTACAAAGAAAAGAGATGATGTTTTTATTTGCCAAGCTGTTTACCTCAAAACTAACAAACTTCAAGATACAGAAAGTGAGGTCGACAAAGTCCTTGAATGTTTTGAAACAGACCATATTGATACCCTCGAATTTACTCAAAGCGTGTTTATTGAATATCAATTTTCTGATGTTGTTAAAGTGATTGAAGATTTATTAAGAAAAGGAAAAACCAGATTTACAAGTATTACTAATGAGAATCCAGAGCTTTTGGAGAAATATCATAGATATTTTGGAGATAAGTTGTTTTCCCACGAAGTTTGTTACAACTTTGAAGTTAGGGAGAATGAAAAACTGGGTACGATTCCCTACGCACAAACTAACGATATTTTAACAGTCGTATATCAACCTTTAAGAAGAAATAGAACAGCAAACAGAAATTGGCATCTACTTGTAGAATTGGCTGAAAAATACAAAGCTACCCAAAATCAGATAATCCTTGCGTGGATTGTATCGAAAGGATTGTTACCGTTAACTAAATCTGAAACACCTGAGCATGTTGACGAGCATTTAGCTTCACTAAATATAAAACTGGATCCAGAGGACATTAAAAGATTGAACGAATTTGTTGTACCTAACTATAAATCTCCTAAAATTGACTGGAATAAAACAGGAGACGGAATTGATGTTTCCCAACTTAGCAATGTTTTTGATGAGGAATACGATAAACAACAAATAAAATGAAAATATACCTTATTACTTCCAACCCAATAATTTCAGATGCAATGAAAGACGAGCTGGCAAAGATTGGAGATTTAGTTGTTATAAATGCTCAAAAGATGACTGCGAACGAAGTCATTTCAAAGGCGGGAGACGCTGAAATTCTTATAGCTGGTTCTTCTGGAATAGAAAAAATTTCAAGAGAGATGCTCCAAGGTATGAAAAAACTGAAGATGATTGCAACATTAACCGTTGGTGTTGCTTGGCTCGACATAGAAGCTACAAAGGAGTTCGGTGTTACTATATGCAATGTAAAGGGTGCAAATGCCGAGTCCGTAGCAGAACACGCTTGGGGTATGATTTTGAGCTTAGCAAAAAGGATTACTGAATTTGATAGGGATACTAGAAACAAAGGAGCTTTTAAGTTTGCTGATTATGTTGGCAAGGAAGTTTATGGAAAAACCTTAGGAATCATTGGGCTTGGAGATATTGGGACAAAGATTGCAAGAATTGCAAAAGGTTTTGATATGAGAATAATGGGTTTTAATAAAAGCGGAAAATCTGTTGATGGAATTGAAGTCGTTGATCTTGAAACACTTCTTAAAGAGAGCGATATTATAGTAACTTCAGTTCCACTTACAAACGAAACAACCAATATGATTTCTGATAAGGAAATTGCCTTGATGAAAGACGGAGTCATTTTGGTTAATCCTGCTATGGAACCCATAACGAATAAAGAAGCCGTAGTTAAAGCGGTTGATAGTGGTAAAATTTTTGGTTTTGGAATTGAAACAGAAATAATGAAGCCAGTACCTCAAGATAGCCCATACTTAACAAATTCGAGAATTTTGGTAACACCACATAATGCTTTTAATACTGAAGATGCAAATATAAAAACCTACGACTTAGCAATTTCAAACGTAAAGGCTTTTATTTCGGGAAAACCACAAAATGTGGTCATATAAATATGATTATTAATGGATTGGCAGTACTAAAACAAGGAGATAAGCTTCAACCCTTTAGCTATGAAGAAGAGCTATCTGAAAATGATATTTTAGTTTCAATCAAGTATTCAACTTGTTCATTGGGTGATACTAGATTTATTGATAACTTTTGGGGAGATACAAAATATCCATTAATTCCAAGTTTAGAAATAATTGGTGAAGTAAAAGAAATTGGAAAGAATGTAACTGGATTACAAAAGGGAGATGTCGTTGGAATTGGATACCAAGTATCAGCTTGTTTTGAATGTGATTACTGTAAACAAGGCAAAGAACAATTTTGTCAAAAACAAAAACTAATTTGTGTTGGTGAGTTTGGAGGTTTTGCAGATTCAATAGTAGTTGATTATAGATTTGCATTTAAACTTCCCGAAAATCTGCAAGATGCTTTTTCAACTCCTTTAATGTGTTCAGGGTTAACTCCATATGCGGGTATCAAAAAGGCAGGAGTTAAGTCAGGTATGAAAGTGGGGGTAATAGGAATTGGAGGGTTAGGACATTTAGCAATTCAATTCTTAAACAAGATTGGTTGTGATGTAACCGCATTTTCTCACACCAAATCAAAGGAAGAATTGCTAAAAAAGTTAGGTGCTAACAATGTTGTTGATAGCACAAATGAAATAGAACTTCAAAAACTTGAAAGATGGTATGATTTCTTAATCTCAACAAGTTCAGCTTCACTAAATTGGAATTTGTATGTTAAGGCATTAAAACCAGAGGGAAAACTTTGTTTTGTTGGTTTGCCTCCAAAAGAAGTTTCATTAAAAGCAGAGTTACTTGCAGACTATGCCCAAAGAAGCATTATTGGAAACTATATAGGAAGTAGAAGCGAAATGGTTGAAATGCTTGAGTTTGCTTCAAAACATAGTATTAAAGCTGTAGGAGAAGTATTTAAAATGTCAGAAGCAAGTGAGGTAGTAGAAAAAGTTAAACAAAACCTAGTAACTTTTAGTGCAATTCTTTCAAACTAATAAATACAACTAAGGCCTTATCTGTGAAACAGATCCTCCACTCTCACCTTGAATTTCCTAGAGATTTTCATTAGAAGTTTTAGAGACGGACTTCCTTTTCCTGCTTCAAGAAATCCAACATAGACAATAGATATTCTTAATTGCTCGGCTAGTTTCTCCTGTGTCAAACCATTTTCTTTTCTTAAACTCTTGATCTTCTTACCTAGTGCTTTTAATGTTTCCTGTTTTGTTTTTGCCATATCTTGTATTTTGACTGACATAAACAGAAATGTTGATAAACTAGAATTATAGATTTAGCCTTAAATATCCGTTGTTTTTATCTTCAATAAAGATTAAGATAATATCGTATAGTGATATGAAGAAAGTAATAGTAATTGGAGTTGGATTATTTCTTTTATTCGTTGGTGCTTCAGTTGTTGATCGCAGTTACCAGCTTGATAATATTCAAGCAACCTCGCAGATTGATAAAAAAATACAGCAAGAGGAATTTTTAAAACTTTACAGAATAGCTTTATCTGGCATAAAAATATCCAACACTCTATTTTATTCTTCTCACAATCTTTTAGATAAAGCTGATAGAGCCACAATGTATGATTTTTTAAAAAGTAGCGAAGATAAAAATGCACAACTTACCGTTAATTTTAAAACTGTAAGTACTGATATAAACAAAACGCATCCGAGTTTGAAGGAATACAGAAACGATATTGCTCAATCTTTTGACGAACTTACAGATGTTTTTGCTCACAGACAAGTTGAAGCTAAACACCTTGCTGATTACTTAAACGCTGGAAATTTAGAAAGCTATCGAAAGGCTAAAAACGAAATAGACGGAACTGGAGAAACAATGTCGAATGCAGTTAGTAGACTTATTTTTGGTGTAGGAGAAAAGATGGGAATAGATACGAAATCAATGGAGGAAGAATATAAAAAAATAGATGTTGAAGTTAAGCAAGACTTTGAAAATAAATTCGGTAAGTTATAGACAACGAGAGCACTTTAATATAGTTTTTCTTTTTAACTTCGAAGCTACGAATTCCGCTTCTTTTTGATCTTTAAACGGACCAATCCAAATACCATTTTTGATTGAAGGTTTACTATGCATTCCTTTACCTTTATTGCAGAGGTTACAATCCTCCTCGTGAATTCCTACATAATCATGTGTCCAATTTTCATAGAGATAATACATACCCTACTTTGAGTATATCACTAGACATGTGTTCAAAATTTAGTGGTGTAAAATGTTATAAAGTGATTATGAAAGCTAAGAAAAACGACAAAGCATACTTGCAAGATTTTAAGATTGATATTCATACCAATAATGATATTTACTTCCAAGAATTGGCATTACTCTTTGACAAAGATGAATTTCTCAATTTGCTTCCATATCTTCGTAAAACTTATAAAGTTGTTAGGTTTTTCCCATTAGATGAATTTGAAAAGTTACTTGATAGCTCTGAAAAAGGCTGGTTTATCGAAAAGACTACAACAAAGGTGAATTTTTCAAAATACTCACGAGCTAAAGAAGTTGAAGAAGAATTTCCTGAATTTTATGATTTTATTTGTAGTCCAGATAATTTTTTACCTGAAACTTTAGATGCGGAATGTAACCTTATATGTTACGAGTTTAAAAGACCGCCTTATTTTGTAGATGTTATCAAACAGGCTATATTCTGCGGAGCTGTTGATGATACTTTATTTAAACCAACCGAAGCAAAAACTGTCGATTTCTCATTACTTGGAGCATGGCCAACTCTAGATCAGGTAGCTATTTTTATTTCTCCAACATCTACCTATGTCGATGTCGAAAGAGAATTTAAAAAAGCGAAAGAGAAAATGAAGTCTAACGAATGGCTTTCCTATTACAACCCACATTCTGACACCACACCCAATATCAGAAAATATCGAGAATGGTATTGGGAAAGAATAAAGGGAAAGACATACCAGATAATAGCTGACGACTGGGCAGATGGTCATGAAGCCGAATACACAACCTATCTTGATGTACTTAAAGCTTTGAAAATTTACGATAAACTTCTAGCCTCATAACGTGCAATTTGTAAGCTTCTAGATTGCATGTTCCGTTTTTAGACTTCTAACTGGCATATTTTGTCCATTTGCTTCTAGCGATAATATTAATATGAAGTTAAATGGTTTTAGAGCAAGTCACAGAAACAGGTGGTTGTTAGTTAAAAAAGGAGTTCTCAATATTCGAGAGTTTTTACTCTTTGAGTATTATCTTGATTCAATTGATTTCGATACTAGGCATGACAATTTTGGTTCTTTTGAGGCATATCACGATGATACAGCCACAATCTTTAGCAAGGAACCAGACACCATTGAGGATTGGCATAACAGTTTATTAAAAAAGGGTTTTATTAAAGTATTTGACGAAAAGAGAAAACTATTTAAAATCAAATCCCCAAAACGATATGGAACAATGTTTGGTTGCACTGCCACACAGTTTGCAAGGGATGAAAAAAATACTCCTACTTTGGGATTTATTCTTCATGATATCTGTTTTTTCCCGGAAAAAGCGGAAATAAATCCCCCAAAAGACACTAATTCAGCCTCGACTGATACCTCTAAAGCTTTAGGTTCTTTTAAGGTTAATTTGGGTTTGTCTAATGTAGTTAATGTTTCTCAGAAAGTAGTTATTATTAAACAAGAAGTTAGAAGCGATGAAGAATATCAAAAAATATACGCAGACGGCAACTTCGAAGGTTTAAATCCTGACGACATGCGATGGATTGACGAAACTGTAGTCGGAAAAATCGTTATTGAAAACGATGAGCAGGAAAAAGAAATAGTCCGAATTTACTTCAACGGCGACTGGGATGAATACCAAAAGAATCTTGTTCAAAAGACTGGCGATTTTTGACCTTATTTATATGAACACAAACAATACATTTAAGAGTAATGAAGAGCCTCTTGGCCACAACTTTCAAGACTCTAATTTAAAAGTTAATAGAAGCACTGATGGTCTGGACACCGCCCTCTTGATCGACAAAAGATCAAAAGCGGAGATACTCAGTAAAACTAACAAATTTACAGAAGAAACAGGGATAGGTTGCCCGTTGCCAAAATCCAACAATACCCACCCCCGTTTGAAAGTATCCGTAGACTTTGCCGCAAGCCAGTGGTTTCAGATTCTACTTATTCACCTTAATAGTAAAAATAAAAAGTTGAGCGGAGTTTTTGAGCCTATTGGTGGGTGCCATTTAGGCTTGAATGGATGAATATAAATATATGAAGCGTGCATTTGGATATATAAGAGTATCAACAGTTGGACAAGCAGAAGAAGGCTTTAGCCTTGACCATCAAAAAGAAGCTATCAAGGACTATTGCAAGACAAGAAGTCTTCAACTAATTCATGTATTTGTGGACGAAGGGCGTAGCGGAAGAACTGTTAATAGACCTGAGTTTCAGGAAATGCTTAAACAGATAAAAGAGAGAGGGATTGATAGTGTCGTGATTTACAAGATTGATAGATTTGCAAGAAACGTAACTGATTTTTCGAGAATATGGAATGAGTTTAAAGCAAAAAATATTAACCTAATTTCTATTCTTGAGGGTGATTTATCTAATGGTTCTAGCCTTGTTCCCAACATATTTGCTTCAGTAGCTCAGTGGGAATCGGAAGTTAATGGACAAAGAACAAAAGATGCTCTAATGGAAAAGTTTAGATCAGGTTGGCAACCGACACGACCACCTTGTGGCTACAAAAGTATGGGTGGAGAAGGTGAAAGAAAATATTGCGAGATAGATTCCTACGCAGGACCAATCATTAAACAAATGTTTGAGTTATATTCCACAGGACAATACTCGATGATGACGCTTCAAGATTGGTTAAAAGATAAAAACATCATTTCCAAGAACGGAACCATTATTAGCTTCAGCAGGATAAACACCATACTTAACGATCCATTTTATTACGGATTAATTCGCTGGCACGGAGAATCAAAGATGGGAAAACACACTCCGCTAATTAATAAGCAATTGTTCGACACAGTTCAATACATTTTAGGAAAACACAGACATTTCCTTGTAAGAGAGCGTAAATACGACTTCTTACTTCGAGGCTTTGTTTATTGCACTTGCGGAATGAGATTAGTCGGAGATTATTCATTAATTAGAAGCAGTCAGAAAAAGCTAGGTTATTATCACTGTCAAAAACGATATAGCCGTGATTGTAAACAAAAGTATATTCAATCTAAAGAGTTAGAGAAACAAGTTGAAGAGAATGTCAGGAAGATGGAATTTTCAGATGAATTCATAGCTTTAGTCAAGCAAAAGGCAGAAGAATATTTGAGTGATGGTAAACAAAACGATCAGAGTGCTAAACAAGCACTCATAAACCAAAGGATTGGCTTAGAAAATAGACGTAACAAACTTGAGGATTTACTCATTGACGAGTCAATGGATAAAGAAACTTATAAAAGGAAGCATGATGAAATATCACACCAGATTGATAATATTCAAACTCAACTTGATGAGGCGGAACAAGAAAACAAACTCGATATGCCTTTAGTTGACGAAGTGCTAAATCTCACCAGAAACATCTACAGTACGTACAGGAAAGCACCAGAGCCTCTGAAGCGACATTATATGCGTTTTTTCTATGACTCATTAATTGTCGACAACAAAGTAATCTCTGGTGCTAAACCCACTCCTATACTTGAGGCACTTTTCAGTGCCAACATGGTCAGATTATTGAATGCTCAGCTCCCCAGCTCTGAAGGTATTATAAAGGCTTTAAACAGGATTATCGAGGTATTTAGTAATCCGATTGAGGTGGAGGTAGTTAGAACAAGATTCGAGGAGATTAAAAAAATATCTGATGCGTTGATTATTGCCTAGCTTTCACTTTTCTCATTTCCTTACTTTTAGCTAAATAATCACCCATCTTCTTAATTCCCTGCTCTCTTTGGCCAAAAGCGAACTCCTTAAACCCCACCTCGCTCCACATATGTAAAATACTTGTCCTAACAGCTTTCACTATCTTGTGGTTGTCAATCTTTAAATCAGGAGTGTCCTTTTTAAGTATCTCTCGAACCTGTTTGGTCAAAACGGATCTTTTTTGATATAAGTGCACATATTGAGCTGGAAACTCATCTTCGCGCATGTTTGGGAGCGGTTCTTTTTCCAAGAACCTAACTCTAAAAGATTTTTGGCCAAATTTACTTATATTTATAGCTACCACCTCTGCTAAATCGTTATAGGCAATTACAAAATCGCCAATCTTAATCGGTGGCTTGTTTTTTTGTTTATACAGGTTGCGTGGATACTTGTTTTCCTTAAAAATCCGGCTCAATTGTCCAACAAAACCTCTCGGTTTCTTACCTAAAATGATTTTAATGACAACTAAAATATGCGCAGCCAATATTCCTGTGTGCATGTAATGCGCGTCAACGGTTTTCATATTAACCCGATAATCCACATCCCCAATTGATGGATGAAGATTCGAGCTAATTTTTGAAAATGGCTGGTAGGAATCCCCAATAGCAAGTCGCTGATCGGAGTTTAAATGAGGCAGTATGTTTTTTAATCGATCTTCAAAGCTAGTCAAACGTATACCGATAGAGCCGTCCTTGTGTAATCTAACACACCACACGTTTGTAGGATCCAGTAATGGTAAAAGTGCATTAATTTCTTTTTCTAAATCGGATATTTGGAATAAAAGATTTTCACTTGTGCACGCATGATATGTTTTAAAATCTTGAAAAAGCTTTCTTTTTCGTTTTAGTTCTGTCACTAACATAAAATGACGAAAATAAGGCTCCTCATTTGATAATGTCTTAAACGAAATTACGTCTACTAATATTTCTGTTAGTTTCCTTGACCAAAGGGAAAGCTGGTCAACAGCTGCCGAGTAAATGTTTCTTGTAATCCGATCATTCTCTTCTGTCTTTGCAACAGAATTTCCCTCTCCACCCAGGATAAAATCAGAGAAATTAAGCATGGCTAAACCAGACTTCTCTATTTCGTCCAAAACCCCATATAAATAATAATCTCTTAAATGTTGGTGCGCCTGTGGAGCGGCATATCGATAGCCACTCTCTCCCATCTTGAGATATTTCCGGATCTGATTCGCACCCCTAAAGCAGATTTGTGAGAAGTACTTTAGCCTTTCTTCTCCTTCAGGTACAATGCGGCCCTGTGGTTTAACATTGTCCCTCAGTGTTTCTTCTTTTGGTTTATCACTCTTATCTTGTTGTGTCATCAAAATTTCTATTCATAAAACCAACCCCATTCTGGATTTTCGACTTCTTTTATTTTGCTTCTGAGCATTTTGTAAACACCATCCTCTTTGACTGTTTTCCAGGTACCCTCGTAATAATGTAGTTCGGCTTCACCATCTACCCAATTCTTAGTTGAAAATTTAACAAAGGCGGTATCCGTCGTATTTTCAAATCTTTCAGATTTAATTACATCAACATCCAATATATCCCTAAACCGATTCGTCCACTCTTCAAAGTTGGTTTTTTGGAGATACTCCTGGCTCAGCAAGTCAAATCCGTCCTTCATTCTTCGTGCTTTCAGGTACGTATAATATGCCCTTACAGCTTCCTCGGGCGATAACGACGGATCAACCTCGATCTTTTTAATCTCTTGATCCGTCATTTTGGGAACAAGTGTTTTGGCATCCGACCCGGTAATAAAAAGCGATAATCCAGCCAAACTGATCGTGTTTATCCCAACAACTTGACCGCACTGGTCCGCTATCGGACCGCCGCTCATACCCTGAACAAGGCTAATATTGGTTTGTATATACCCTATGGGTGAGGTTTTCGGTCTTCTGAAATCTACGAAATTACCCCTCATTACCGTAGCTTTACCGCTTAAATCTGTACCTAACGGATATCCGACTGAAACGAGAGGTTCTTCTTCGTAAAAACCTATCTTATCGGGAAGCGGAAGTACCATGTTCGGATACTCGGAGTCGACAAACAAAACGGCAAGGTCGGCCTCGTTGTCACCCAATATTTTGATTGGAGTCAAAAGTTTTCCATCGGGTAAAATTATCTTGGGGCTTGGCTCGTCTGCAATAACATGGAAATTGGTCAATATCTGATTATTATCTATAAAAAATCCGGAGCCCTCAGAATATCCACCAACCACCCTTACCACAGAATTTTGAAGTTTACCCTTTGTTCCTATTGCACAGAGAAATTTTCCCCACCAGCCATATTGTTTAGTCAAATAATCACTTATCACAAACAGTGAAGCAACTAAATATAGCGATACTATAACGATAATCAGCGATTTTAGGAAATTTTTGAGGCTTTTAAACGGATAAACAACGCAGTCAATTATCAAGCCCAGGATTGCCAATAACAGCCTTATAGCAAATTTGAGCAAATAATAAACAGGGTAGGTTAAAAGTTTTAACGGAACAAGGTATACGGGAAATAATAACTTTTTGAAATATATCTCTATACTGGAGGTGATTTTCTTAAACCTCTTCTTAATTGAGTCAACAAAAATACCCATCTTATTAAATAATTATTTTCCACTCCTTAACCAATAAAGTCCGTTATTTAACTTGGAAAAATGTTTATTGCTGTTTAAACAGGCGTAAACATTCCCTTTTTTTGTATATTTATATTTACTGACGTAATAGAAAATCTGGTCAAGATGGAGCGGGAACCCGGCTTTTTTCATACATTCTTCTATCAGGTCGGGTAGCATTTCTTTTCTTATTCCCCATTCGGTAAGGCCATATGTCCCCCTTACGCCAGTATGGGCAAACCTTTCATCATCAATCAAAACACTTAAAGCCCTTCTGACATCGAGTTTGTTTTTAAACAAATTCAGATCGTTCACCCGTTCGTTAACCTCAGTAAAATGTAGGGGTTCATCTGCGTCTTTAATTACCTTGTAAATCGCATCGCTCCAATATTGAGGGAAGTATTTTCTGTTTGAATTGAGAGTATATAAAACCTGATTGTCGACTTTAACCTCTCCTATCGTGGGCATTAACGAAAATAGTTTGCTTAAAAAAGTCTCAACCTGTATTGTCAACGTATCTTCATATGTAATTCCGAGGTTGTTTTCCAAATTCAGTTTTCGTTTAATTTCTTTTATCGCCAATGCCGTTTCAGAATCCGACAAGTACGCCTCAACTTTTGAAAGAATCTTATCCAATTTGAGGCCCACAAAAACGGGAGAATAAATAACAATACCCTTTCTTTTTGCTTTGGAGATTATGGACATATCCGTAAAAATATCCAGAACCGAACTTCCGTCGTATTTGTTTAAGCCTCCGCTTTTGGGAAAGTTTCCATCAGCCTCGTCCTCGTCAACCACCCCTTCTCTTGAGACAAACCAATCAACAATCGCCCTTCTGATTGCTATCCTAAATCCGGTCGCTGAAGGAGCAAGCCGCTTAAGGCCCTTTTCAACCAATTGTCTTATGCGCTCCCTAGTCAAACCCTCCTTTGAACCAATCTCTTCCAAAGTATGCTTTTCCCCGTTTGAAAGACCAAAGCGCATAATGAGTATCTTTTTAAGCCTCTCGTCATGAAGGCGATCGAGCATTGCCAATAAAATATCTTCATACTGGTTTATGTCTATCTCAGGTATCCTGGCAAATTTACTTTCCTCCTGGGGTTTAACGATAGGAACTTCTCCAAACTGAACCCTGGCTTCGGCATAATTATTAAGGTTTTCGTCTATTAACTTAATACTCTTAGGGCCCAAATTCCTGATTTTATATAATCTTTTCCCCGACAAAGCTATTAAATCTCCGATTGTCTCGATATACCTCCTAAGTAAAGCGTTCTTCACTCTCTCGGGAAGCCCAAGTTCTTCAACAGAAATATCTGGATTGATATATTTATTTAGCTTGGGATTGAAGTTGTTGTAGTCTTTATCAAACAGCCCAAAAAAAATGGCATTTTTATTATTTTCTGAAGGAGTATTTTGCATTTTTAACCGTGGCAGTCACTTTAATTTTCTTCCTTTCGATACTTGTCATCCAATAAAAAGTTTTCAAGATCAACCGAAGCCTTGTCATAAACAATTGATATAATCTTCATTATCTCGGAGTCGGCTATTTCCGGACGGATGGTACCCCCTTCGTGTTTTGCCAACCTCCATATAGCTTCCTTCATGAAAATATCTACATATCTTTCAAATAAGTATGACCGCCATCTCGGAGAATCAACGGTATACTTTTCAATAATTTTCTTAGCAAGAGGTTTCTCAAGATTGATCCAGTAGACACCTTCATTTACGTCCTGTTGGCGCTGCTCAACTGGGTAATGCCTGTCTGAAAAAGTAACAGGAGAACCAGGGCTCAAAGGATCATCCTGACCTGATAAGAGAACTCTTGGAAAACGTGGGGACTTTTTCTTCTCATCTCCTTCACCCCCACCGTTCCCTGCACCAGACCCAAGTCCGCCTTTCTCCTTACTTTTATCTCTATTACCTCCTCCAAAACCGTCATCACCCAACCCCCCCGTCGAATTTCCTTTGTTGATCCCGCCAAAGACTTCGGCAAAGATTTTTGACATGAATTGGTCCTTCCATTTATTGAGAATGTCATTAAATTCCTGTGTAGCCTTATAATCGGATCTCTCTTTTTGTTTTTCTTCAACTGCCGAGATTTCACTCGCCAATCCGTCAACCTTCTCGGCAATCCACCCTAAGAGGGCTTTTGTTTCATCGCTGTCTGAAACAAGTTTTTCTCTGTCATTCTGAATGCTGTTCCCATCCTCACGTTCTAAAATCGGGCATTCACACTCTCCATAAATAAATTGGGCCTGGGGATAGTGTTTAAGAAACCCCAACTCATGCATTCTATACGAGGCAATTACACCCACCTCGCCAGTGATGTCGACGCAATTTAACTCTATCCTGCTATTGCTGCTGTGCCCAAATGGAATAGCGGAAGTTTTCAATTCAAGCTTCCCAGGATATTTACTGTCGGATATCTTTACCGTTTTTGTTTTCCCTCCTTCTTCAAACGTCAAAGTTTCGGGCATCTCATAGACAAACGGTCCAACAAAGTCAGGCAATGACTCTATTTCATCCATTTTTACTTGGTTAATAACCACTTTTCCGTTGTAGGCTACCTGAACCCGACAAAATTTAAGAGGACGCCTTGCTTGGGGATGATATTTAAATCTTTCCATAATTCTACCCACAGAAATTCTCTTTCCTACAATTTTCTTCGGAGACGTACCCCTGATAAGAGTAAAGCCGGTTTCTCCCGCTGAAAGAAGCTTTAACTTATCTTCTGGGATTTCGCTTATGTCGACGCCTGCGACTTTCAACGCTTCTTTCCATGTACACTTTTTGTCTTTATATCCGCTGGCAAATCCGTATTTTTTTCTTTCGTTGAATCCGAAGATATTAAGATTTCCATCCCTATAAGTTATAAAAAAAGATTCCTTAAACATTTGACGCATATAAAACTTACCGCCGTTCCCGTGCCCACCAAAAACTTTAATGTCCATCCCTCTTTTGGCGGCCTTAGGGTCTCCCCATCTTTTAAGGGCTTTGTTGATATCAAGTGCGCTCATCCCGACAAAATCCAAACACTCGATCCTTAAAGGCTCGGTAACACCATCAAAAAATCTGAAGATTATCAATTGCTTACTGTCTGGGGTTTGTTCTCTCAAATAAGCATCTACGGAGTTTTTTAACCACTCTGCCATACCTTTTTCGTGGGAGAAATTAAAACTATTACCCATGAGGTCAAGAATGTGGTCATCAAATTCATTCGGTTCCTCGTTTATCCTGAGAGTTGATTTTGCGTCCATTCACCTCCCCCCTTTCTTATCTTCAAAATAGTCCACATTACTTTTAAACTTATCCAAAATGAATTTATGTAAACGCAGAAGATTTTTACCCAAATCCGGTTTCCTTACTCCCACGGCATTTATTGCGTCTTCCACACTATTTAGCCTACCTAAAAAGTCATATTTCCCGGTTCTTACCGTTACACCTAAATAGTTATAGAAGTCGATATCTAAAATATCATCGCTTTTATTTTCGCTGAAGAGTTTATAGGCGGTTGAGGAAAGTATATTTTCAATTTCGGTTTGTTGAGCGGGGGTAAATTTCACCGCATCACTTTTGAATTCTTTGGAGCCTAAGACGCTTTGGTCAAGAGCTTCACCTTTTTCCAATCCCTTTTTGGTCAATGAAAAATACTTATTACCTGACAATACATACCCCCCTTTTTTTAATTCACTATAGAGTGGCTTATGAATAATATCGCCCGAATCGGGATATTCCGGATATCCTTTTAGTTGAAAATCCTGTGGAAACGCCTTGAATGCAGATACTGCAATATCTTCAAATCTGATTTTTCTGCCTGTCCCCTTTGACAGCCTGAACAGAATGAGCAAAATCTTTTCCGATCTGGTTATTATATTCATCTTAATATCAATCGTGCGTATTATACGCCAGTTTTACAGCTTTATCCTCCGTTCTGATTTCTGAGCAGCTTCGAATCTGGCCTTTGTCTGTTTTAGTTCTCTGTCAACCGCGGAAAAGATTTTTCTGACCTGCAATTCATCAAAGGCATAATTTCCCTTATCGGAAAGGTTGCCCAGAAGGGAAACGTCTTTAAGTATTCTGTTGGTTCTTTTCGTAGCCAGCCTTTTAAAGGCTTCCGCTTTTGATTCCTTTGTCTTCATATCGATGATAGGATACTATATTTTACAAATGTAGTCAATAGACCAGTTTCACTGTCTATAATTATGTTATTACTGACTTTACAACTATAATTCTTTATCAATCCAATCTTGTATAATAATGACATGGGCAATTTAACGGCTATTGACCTTTTCTCAGGTTGTGGAGGCTCTGCAAGGGGGTTTGAAGATGCGGGATTCACAACTTTGGCTGCAATCGATAACGATTATTGGTCAACACAAACCTACAAAAGGAACCACCCCAAAACCGTATTGCTTAACGAGGACATAAGATATGTCAGCGGAAAAGATTTATTAAAAAAGGTTGGCCTAAAAAAGGGTCAGTTATCCGTTCTCCTTGCTTGTCCTCCCTGTCAGGGGTTCTCCTCAGCCAGAAGCAATGTTTCATCTTTTGACCCCAGAAATGAGCTTGTCTTTGAATTCGTAAGGTTGGCCAAGGAAATGCTGCCCAAAATGATAGCAATGGAAAATGTACCTGGACTATCAAGAGGAAAGGGTAAAAGCATATTTTTGGAAGCAGAATCTCAATTAAACAAAATTGGATACAAAACAGTTCACAGCGTGCTCAATGCATCTGATTATGGCGTTCCTCAAAACAGAAAAAGAGTAATTTTACTTGGAAGCAGGCTAAAAAACATTAGACTGAAACTTCCCCTGCCAACTCATGGCAAAAACGGAGTAGGGCCAAAGATTACCATAAGAGAGACCATATCCGATCTGCCAAGAATTGCCAACGGTGCGAAAGATAAAACAGATCAAATGCATGTATCAGCCAACCTTTCAGAAATAAACCTAAGAAGAATAAAAGTCACTCCTCATAACGGAGGGGGCTGGAAAGATTGGCCGGATGAACTAAAACTCGTCTGCCATAAAAACGGCAATGGCGGTCATGGTGATGTTTACGGCAGAATGCGATGGGATGAACCTTCCCCGACAATGACGGGCGGATGCACGGCCATCTCAAAAGGAAGATTTGGCCACCCCGAACAAGATAGGGCAATCAGTCTAAGGGAGGCGGCCAGAATACAAAGTTTTCCAGATTCATACGTGTTTGAGGGTTCGTTTACAAGCATTGCGAGCCAAATAGGAAATGCGGTTCCTCCCCTCCTGGCCAAGGCGATTGCTGAATCGGTTAGAGAAATGCTCTCCGAAGAAAAACAAATGAAACGAATATACGGACGGGTACTAACCACTGGTTAATTGTTGTGTAAACATCGAATTATCTTGTTTGTCTCTCTTTTTAAATCCTTCAAAATTGGTTTGTCCCAAAGTCGAACCACCTTCCACCCTTTAAGTCTAAGTGTCTTTCGATTCTTCCTGTCGCGCTCTATATTGCTGCTTATTTTTTTGAACCAAAACTCAGACAGAGAGCCCTTCCACTCTTTAAAATTCCTACCGTGCCAAAATTCACCATCTACAAATACCACCACTTTCTCCTTAACAAGGGCTATATCAGGTTTGCCAAGAATATCGTAGTGTCTTTTAAAAATCAATCCTTTGCTTTTTAGTTCCTTGAATAGAAGTCTTTCGGGCAGTGTGTTCTTTGATTTCACCCGGGACATGTTAAAACTTCTCTGCGACCTAGTATGTCTGTCCATTACCGAGATTCTACACCACTCAGGACTGTGGAAATGGAAATCCGCCTGGTAATTTTCCGGTCCTCAATAATGATTACTTCTTTATTTCCCCCAAAATAAAATCCTGCACTTTCTCAGCCCAACCCTTGGGTAACTCTACCTCTGCCAGTAGTGTGCCTTTGCTGTTTAATTTAATCTTGTTTTTACCAGCGCCTCCCGAATCCAAGCTTACCGTTTCAATATCTGATTTTAGGACTTTAAATGAACGCCCATATGCGCTTTGGTACGAGATATATTTGTCGTCGGCTTTAAATTTATAGCCACCAAATGCGAATGATAACACTCGCTCATTTTTGTCATGATTTATTCCAAATAGACCCATTAGTTTCACCCCCTACTCTGTGGGTGGCGAACAAAAAGCCCGCCACCGTGATAGCTTGCGCTACCCGTACGGGTTTCCCCATACGACCTTGAGAGGTGCTCGATGACGGGCTTTCTCCTCTCAAGGATTTGCTACCATGCCCTAAATGGGTTTAGGTAATCTGATGGTCTTATTATATGTACTGCAGGCTGAATAAACAAATATACAATTTTTGGCGTTTTTGCTCTCAAAACTCCCCTGAATTTTGCCGTACTGGCCTCAATATACATGCTAATTTTGAGACAACTCTGTTGTTGAAAGGATTATAATTCCAACCAGATGGATATTAAGATTGATATAACCGATGACAGGCTGTTTGCGGATGTTGCACCCGTTGTTGACCGGGATAAATTCTCGAAAGAGATTGGGAGGATAAGAACGGTTGTAGGAATTAGCACCCTCCTCCCCCAAGATAAATATAACCAATTTGCAGGTGATGAAAAATTTCTAGAAAAAGAGGTGGAAAAAAGCAGGAAACGTCTTTATTTACCAATTGTCTTTAGACGAGTAATCGAGAAGGCGGCCTTATGTGGGGCAATTTCCGACGGGGATTATCTACCAGCCTATCTCGACTCTACTCTTGATACCTTCGATACCGAGGGGAAGATGCTCGACGAGACATATTTTATAGTCCTTTCTCCAGGTGTTAGAAATGAGGATGTACTTAAAGCCTACTGGGAATACGCAGATAAAATTGGAAACGAAAAGGGTGTTCCAGAATACGAGTACATCAATCCTGTATGGAAGGTTGATAAAAAGAAACCATCAATTAAAAAATACCGAGAGTGGTACCTTGCTTATAGATCAAGAAAACCATTTAAAGATATTGCCGATGGAGAAACAGAAGCGTGCCCAATTAAAGAACCTCACGACATTGGTAGAAACAAACCCAAAGGGTGTACTTGCTTCAACGAAAGCACAATCAGGAAAGGTGTCGAAACATACAAATCTCTTGTTGAGAAGGCTCCAGCTTTCTAGTTTTCCAACCTAACAACTTCTTTTTATAGGAAAATTAAGACATAAATTATTCATTTATGGAAAAGCCTATTGAGATTGATAACAAAGAGATTGATGCAGCGGCAGAGTTGGTTGCCAAAATGCTGGAGTTACACACTACATACATAAAAACCAGAAGAAACAAAAAGATTATTAAGATTAACCATGGAGAAACAAACTGAATTATTTAAGACTTCTGATATCAAATCGTCCGCATATCTTCTTACGGAGGGTATATCTATTGTAAAAATAATCAAAAGCGACCCACAAAAAGTTCACTTTTGCTTTCCTAACACTCCGGAGGTCAAGAACCTGCTTCAGCGATACTGGACAAACAGGGCATCCGCAAACCCCCGTCTCCTATTTGACAATTTTGATTACTTAAAAGGTTTGATTCACAGAGATTACGAAATCTGACAAAGAGAGTGTTTCGATTGAGATGAATATGGAAAACAAATTTAAATTAGATACATATACATTCAAGAAAGTTATGCAGGATAAAAATATTCCCCCTGGAGCAAAATTAGTTCTATACAACCTTATAAGTAGGCTGGGAGGAAAAAATTACTCGTTTCCCTCACAAGAAAGGATAGCAAAAGATATTGGTCTATCCGCAAGGCAAGTCAGAAATCATCTCGTAGCGCTTAGAAGAAGGGGTCTCATTACTTGGAAAAGGGGCGCCTTTAATCCCAAAACCAAAGGCAAACTGAATTCCAATCAATATGATTTATCCGAACTATTAGAACAAAAATTAACATGAGGAAAAATATTTCCGCTTTTCAAATGGGTAACATCATTCCGCTTGTAGAGGAATTTGCCTTCCTGTTTCCAAGGGAAATGGGTTTCCACCTAAATAATAATATGAATCTTTTTAATGAAGGATCTGTCTCTGAAGGTATCTCGCGAGCGCCCGAAACCGCTCGCGGTATCGATAATCAAAAGATTATCGATACTACATATAAATCCAATTTTTCTCTGGTTCCATTGGCTATATTCATGGATATTTTCCTATGGGGTATTTGTATCTTATATTTTGATCTAAGAGTACATAAAATTAATTAACCAAAAAATAGAGGCTCCAGCTAGAAACTAAGAACCTCTATTTTACGCATAGGTTGCGCCGTTTTAGTGGCAACGTCCTGTTTGTATGGATAGGATAGCAACACAAAAAATGGTTATCAATAGGAACTTATTTAGGTATGAAATTTTTAATAAAAATATACAAAAACAGGAAGTTAATGGATAAGTACAGAACTGGAAAGAAAAGGCTTTTTTTAAAAAAGGCACGCCTAATAAACTGGAGGATTAAGGGTTTAAAAGTCTATCTAAAGGTAAGTTACGGCAAGTCATTTGATAATTTCGGAAAGTTTACAGATTTTTGGAACGATGGAGACTATACCAGCCGAGGCAGCTTTTGGCTCGCTTTCAATGTATTTACCGAAGATGACTAGCGGATGGATGTGACACGAAATGAATAAACACAAACAAGCCATTGTTCTGACCGTTGATCCGAGGGTGGTTGAATGTCCTTATTGCTATGGCACGATTTTAATTACCAAAGATTTATCTATCACTGACGCTACATCTGAAGATTTTAAATATACCGACACTTTTGTATGTCCTAACTGCCATCACGTATTTTACATATGAATAAGGCTTGCTATATCTATTTACGCGTGAGCACGGATGAACAGGCTAAGGAAGGTTTTTCTCTCGATAACCAAAAAAGGGCTTGTGTTGAGTATGCCAAAAATAATGGATACCAAATAAAGAGTGCTTTTTTGGAGGAAGGAAAAAGTGCCAGAACCGTAGAGAGACCGGAATTCCAAAAACTTCTTAAGGCCGTTGACGATAACCCTGTCGATTCTGTAATTGTTTATAAGATTGACAGATTTGCCAGGAATGTTGCTGACTTCTCGAGGATAAGAAAGGAGTTCAGGAATAAAGGAGTCAGTTTAATTTCCATTGTTGAGGGTGGAGACGTGGGAAACGGACTAATTGGCAATATATTTGCCTCAGTAGCCGAATGGGAAAGTGAGGTCAACGGACAAAGAACAAAAGATGCTCTGAGGCAGAAGTATAGGGATGGATGGTGGCCGGGTTGGGCTCCAGTGGGATACAAAAACATAAGGAAGAATAATAAAAAAATAGTCGTGCCTGATCCAATTACGGCACCATTGGTAGAAGAAACATTTAATCTATATTCCACAGGCAATTACTCTTATGTACGGCTGTCGAAGGAGATGTTCTCAAAAGGTCTTACTGCAAGGAACGGAAAGATGTTTTGTGATAGCAGCCTCCAACAATTACTATCCAACCCCTTCTTTTACGGTTTAATGAAATGGGGAGGAACAGAGAAGACGGGAAACCACACACCTTTAATAACCAAGGCCTTGTTCGACCAATGCCAACTTACAGCGGCAAAGCACAGACAATTTTTAATTCGACAGAGAAAGCACAATTTCCTTTTAAGGGGAATTGTTTTTTGTTCGGAGCACTCCTCCAGACTGACCGCAGAATGGCATTATTACCATCACAATGGTTATAAAAAGGATCGGATTGGTTACTATCACTGCTATACTCCGGGTGGTTGTCCTGGATCGTTTATTGAATTAGAGGACATGGAAAAAAGAGTTGCCAATCTCTTCAAAAACTTCCAATTCGGCCAAG
Source organism: Candidatus Woesebacteria bacterium GW2011_GWB1_39_10 (assembly GCA_000993205.1). Classification (GTDB taxonomy): domain Bacteria; phylum Patescibacteriota; class Microgenomatia; order UBA8517; family UBA8517; genus GWB1-39-10. The sequence goes on along the minus strand of LBVU01000003.1, from coordinate 221,088 downwards.
AATTTACTGAACTTGTAAGACAAAAGATTAGAAAGCACTTCGAAGGCGGAAGAAAAACCTTCAAATCAGAAAGGCAAATAATCGTCAATCAAAAAAGAGCCATCGAAAAGCATAGGAATAAATTAGAAGACCTTCTGGTTGAGGGTGTTATAGGCAGGGATGTTTTCAAAAGGCAACACATCAAACTTCAGGAACAGATAAATAATCTTAATGACCGGCTGGTTGAATTGGAGGGTCGGCAAAAACTGGATATAAATCTTGTCGACGAAGTTCTTGCTCTTACAAGAAATATCCATCAGACATATCTGGAGGCCCCACCCCACCTAAAGAGACATTACTTAAGATTCTTCTTTGAGGGCATTTATATCAAAGATAAGGAGATTACAAGAGTTGTTGAAACACCCGTGTTTGCAACCTTACGTAGGCAGAACCACATTATAATAAGGAGCCACTTGCTCCCCCGGCTGGATTCGAACCAGCAACCTTAATCTTAACAGGATTCTGCTCTACCATTGAGCTACAGGGGATTATAAAGTGCAATTTAGAGTTAATAATTTAAAATTTATAATTCTCTGAAGCTATTATAGTCTAAGTTTGCTCAATTTTACACTTGCAAAGCTATTTTGAAGAATTTAGAAACTGTCCGCATAGCCCAGGGGTGCGGGCGATGATGAAGACGGCTTTACCCAATTTTGGTTCCCAACCAAAAGCGCAGAGGATGGCTGCAATTGCCCCGTCTATATTTACCGGCAAAACTTTGCCTTTTTGCTCCAAAAGCTCCCTTTCGATATCACGGGCCAAATTTATATATTCATCTGAGATTCCTTCATCTTTGGCAAGTTTAAAAAGAAGCTGGCTCCTGGGGTCTACTTCATAGATTCTATGCCCAAATCCCGACAGTCTCTTTCCCTGTTCCAACTGTTCCTTCACAAAGTTTCGTATTTCGTGCTTCGAATTTCGAATTTCGTAAAACATCGCCATCGCCGGTTCAATCGCCCCGCCGTGTGTATCGTTTATTTGCAAAATTCCGGCAGCAACGGACTCACTTATGGTTTTTCCATCTTTTGCTGCCCTAATCGTTTCCGTAGCCGATGGGGTTTCTTCTCCGTGATCTATGGAAGTATTGAGGATTGTTTCAAAAACCTTGAGCTGATGACTATCAGCTTCTTTTCCGCTAAGAAGTTCAAAGATCATACCTGCAAAACTTCTCTTGGGAGCAATTTCCAATAGGTTTTCATTTCCAAAATATGGCAAATTATTTTTATGTACGATAGTTTTTGTCATACGTCATCCTGGAGTCGAGCTCAGCTCGACGATAGGATCTTCCTCAATAATACAGGGATCTCATCAAAATTCTCAGCAACCAAAATTCCGGCTTCTTTCAAAATCTTCCTTTTTTCCGAAGGAAGACCACGCTTCCCTTCTATTATAGCTCCCGCATGACCAAATTGAACATCACTCGGTAATTTGTTGGTAAATTCTCCGGCAATGAATGCAACAACCGGTTTTTTTATTTTCCCTTTCCTTACATATTCGGCAATTTTTTCTTCATACTTTCCTCCAAGTTCTCCAAAAACGACCGAGGCTTTCGTATCCTTATCTTGTTCTAATTCCATCAAAAAGTCCGTAAAGTCGGTACATATTATTCTGTCTCCACCGATGCCTACCGCCCAGGAAACTCCCATTCCGTTATTTTTAAGAATTAAACCAAGCTCGGAAGTCATTCCGCCGGATTTGGATATAACTCCGATATTGCCCTTAACAAAAACCCTCTCCGGAGTTCCTCCTCCAATTTGGCCCAGTTTGATTTTGTTTTTAGGAGAAATAATCCCTACAGAACTCGGACCGATTATTGTTACTCTTTTCTTCTTGGCAAGCGCAAACATTTCAGCAGCATCCCTTGTCGGTACTTTTTCGGCGCCAATTAATATAAATTTTATTCCTGCGTCAATTGCCTCCACCACTGCCCCTTTGGTAAATAGTGGCGGAACAAATTGCACCGTTCCATCCACTTTCCCAACCTTTTTTAGAGCTTCTTTTACTGTATTGAATATTGGTACTCCTTGTACCTCTTGCCCACCCTTACCCGGTGTTACTCCGGCTACAATCTTTGTTCCATAACCCAGCATGTGCGCCAAAGAGGTTGAACCCTCCGTTCCTGTTAACCCCTGTCCTATGAATTTTGAATTACTTTTTGGTAGATGCATATTTTTTTGCCAGACGGGACACAATTTTAGCCGACTCGGCGATAGATGTTTTCTCACCGTAAAGATGCAAATCAAAATCCTTAACTTTCCTAAGCATGGCAAAAGCTTCTTTGTCGTGCGGGCCGCCGCGCCTAATTACAATTGGGTATTCCGGCTTGGGTTTAATGTTTCTCAATGATTCTACAAACCCTGTAAGCGTCTCAAAAATATTGGTAAAGTTGGCAATGGCCCCAACCACCCAAAGGCCGTTTATTCCTTTTTTAGATAGTACAATCTTGGTTAATTTTGCCACTTTTTCCTTGGAGGGGTTTCCTGAATATTCGGTATAGTTGGCTGGAGCGCCACCTGCTTTAACCAACGCATCCATCGCAGTTAACGAGGCTCCCCCTCCGGATGCAAGCACCGCAATATCCCCCGGTAAATCAATATATGTGGACCCCGCCGTGCCCCGATAATCACCTTCATCAATTTTCTTGGCGGCAATTTCTCTTATTGTAGGATTATGACCGGGGATAGACCTGGGTGAATAAGTCCACTCTTTATGACGTCCGATTGCGGAATCATCCAATTTGACCTTGGCATCAAGCGCATAAACATTTCCTTTTTCATCAATTACAAGAGGGTTAATTTCTAGAAGCACCAAGTCGTTATCCAAGAACGACTTGATTAATTTGGGTAATATTTTTTGGATTTTTGTGGGAAGCGCGATTTTTGTTTTTTGGGGACTAAGGATATTTAATGGAACAATTTTGGATTCCCTGGTTTCAATTCCGGTCCCTCCCGATTCAGAAAAAGTTAAAACAGGTCCACTGCGACCAGTGTCGTATGATAAAGCCAAATAAAATTCGCGTCTGTGTTTAATTATTTCCTCCGCAAGTATTTCCGTAACAACTTCTCCGTTTATTTTTTTACCCAAAAGTTTTTTAACCTTAGATTTGAATTCTTCTTTTTTGTTTACAAAAATAATTCCACCGGCATCTTTTCTTTTACCGGAAAGGACCTGGGCCTTAAGAACTAACGGAAATTTTATTCTGACCTTATTTGTAGCCGAATCCACAATCTGAAACGGAGGAACTTTAATACCTTTATCCGAAAGAAGTTTTTTTCCTTCAAATTCGTATAGAATCATGCCAATATCATACCAGAATATTGGTTTGAAGCAACCACTGACAACCTAAAGTGGTTAGTCCAAATAGTCTTGGAGTTTCTTACGACGCGAGGGGTGTTTTAATTTTCTTAGGGCCTTTGCTTCAATTTGACGAATACGTTCGCGAGTAACACCAAAAACCTTACCCACCTCTTCAAGTGTCATTGCCTTGCTTCCCTCCAAACCGAACCTGAGTTTAAGGACTTTGGCTTCTCTCTCGGACAAAGTACCCAAAACTTCTTCCAAATGATCTTTAAGAAGTTGTTTACTGGCTTGGTCTACGGGAGAAAGCGCGTTTTCGTCAGGAATAAAGTCCCCCAAAAAACTCTCCTGATCTTCCCCAACTGGAGCTTCAAGCGAAGTTGTTTCCTGTGCAATCTTAAATATCTCCCGGACACGGTCCCCGTCCAATTCAAGTTCTCCTCCAATTTCTTCCGGGGTGGGTTCCCTGCCAAGTTCCTGCATCAAGCGTCTTGAGGTCCTGTAAATTTTATTGATCGTCTCAACCATGTGGACAGGAATTCTAATGGTTCTGGCCTGATCAGCAATGGCGCGGGTTATGGCCTGTCTTATCCACCAGGTTGCATATGTCGAAAATTTGTAACCCTTTCTCCAGTCATACTTTTCTACTGCACGGATTAACCCCTGGTTCCCTTCCTGAATAAGATCCAGAAGCGATAGGCCGCGCCCAATATATTTCTTGGCAATAGAAACGACCAAACGCAAATTGCTCTCGGTTAGCTTGTCTTTTGCTCTTTTATCGGCCTTTTCGTATCTTTTGGCAAGCTCAACCTCATCCTCGGCCAAAAGAAGCGGAACCCGTCCTATTTCCCTAAGATATTGCCTGACGGGGTCTGTAGACTCAATTCCTTCAAGTTTTGTAAGAAGTTCGATCTCACGGTCAAGCTTCTCTTTGGCTTTTTCGTCACTTTCAATTTCCCCGGGGGTTACCGATTCAAAGACGTCAATGCCTTCGCCAAGAAGTTTTTCGTAAAGTTCGTCAAGCTCAATTACTCGTTCTTCAGCATCAGAAAAAACATCCAAAATTTCATCTTGGGTTAAAAATCCCTGATCGCGTCCTTTTTTAATTAAATCTAAAACAGGTTTTCGTATCATTTGTGAAACAAATGATTGCAGTTATCGTGCCCCATGAGCACGAAACTACAACCATTAAAACTATGGTTCTTTGAGTATTATACCCCCTCCGTCGGCCTCAGTATACCCGGACAATTGTTCAGCAAGTTTTCCGAATTCATTTTGAACTTTAAAAAGCTTGTCTTTATCGCCATCTTTTTCCAAATTCCGCATTTCGGAGGCCAGAAATTTAAGATTATCCTTTATGGAAAATATTTTAAGCTCTTTTTGAACCAAATCAAATTCTTTTTTAAAGAGGTCCGGGTCAAAAAACTCTTCTTCATTCCCACCCAAAACCATTTGGGCAAAACCGTCAAACAGCTCTTTAGACAACGAGCTTGCAAATACCGAAAGATCAAAGTCCTTGTTTAACGACGAAAATTTCATATACTCTTCCAAAATTCTTATATTTAAAGGTGTTGAAATAAGTTTGGAAACACTTTCAGAAAGGAAAATTTTCGGATCTGTCTGAAATCCCATTGCAAGAAGCCTTTCCTCCAGAAGAACTTTCCTGTCTTTGTCGGATCCGATTTCAGATTCAGTCAAAATCTTGGGAAGAGCGACTGCCTTCTTATTTTTATCCACTTCGTCTGTTACTGCCATAAGGGGCACATCTAAGCGCCTGGCGATAACATTGGCATAGTGCGCCTGGACAATCCTATCTCCAATCTCTGATAAAATTGGTATTAATTCTTTTGAAATTTTTGCCTTACCGGAACCGGTTGATGAATTGAACCTGGAAAATACAGAGTTAATCAGATAGTCCCAAGATCCTTCTGCCTCAATTAGGTCTTTTTTATAACCTGCAAGGTCGTGTCTCGCAGCCTCATCTGGGTCTTTAAAATTACTTAATTTGGCAATCTTTACCTCAATTCCTGCATTACCAGCAATAGTAAGTCCTCGGCGAGAAGCTGCGTCCCCAGCCATATCGGCGTCAAGCGCTAAAATAAACTTAGGTGCAAAACGGGAAAGAAGACGGATTTGCTCTTCTGTCAGGGCCGATCCTTTAATCGCAACCACATTTTTAATTCCGGCCTGATAAGAAGAAATTGCATCAAGCTCTCCCTCAACGATAATTGCAACCTTTTTCTTTTTAATCCAACCTCGTGTCAGATTCAATGCATATAAAACACTACTCTTGTGATAGAGCGGGGTTTCGGGAGAATTTATATATTTTCCGGTTTCGCGTTTATCCCAGGGCAAAATTCTTCCTGCAAAACCAATCGGATTACCCCTATGGTCAAAAAGCGGAAAAGTTATGCGTCCATTGAATCTGTCGTAAATATTTGACCCACGAATTAACCCTATACCCGCCCTTTCAATATCGCTTGGTAAAAACTTTTTCTTGTCAATTAAAAATTTCTTGAGGGAATAGGAGTTTTCCGGAGAAAACCCTAATTGGAATTCTTTGATTGTATCTGGTTTCAATCCTCTATCGTGAACTAGATATTCCAAAGCTTTCTTCCCGACCGGATGTTCTAAAAGAAGGTAATTATAAAATCTCAGGGCTTGAGAATTGACTTCGATCAGCCTTTCACGATCGGTTGATTGCCCAATTCCCGTCTTTTGAAGTTTAATTCCAATTTTGTCCGCCAGGTATTTTAACGCCTCAGGAAAATCCATTCCCTCATATTTTTCCAAGAAGGAGAAAGCGTCGCCGCTCTCAGAACAACCGAAACATTTAAAAATTTGAAGTTCTGGAGAAACCATAAAGGACGGAGTTTTTTCGCCGTGGAAAGGGCAGTTTGCCTTATAATTTCTACCGGCCTTTTTAAGATCGATTCTTTCCCCAATAATGGAAACTATATCTATCTTTGATTTAATCTCAGCAACTTGATTGTCCATTCTAAATCGATTATACCAGACCCGAAGAAATACCTAATTATAAACAATCGATCTATGACCAGCAGAAATTATTTCTACCAGTTTAGTTTTAACATTTATTCTATAAATAATTCTGTAAACCCCGACACGGTAGGAATATTTACCGCTAAAATCTCTTGTTAGAGCCTTCCCAGCAAAGAGGTTGTCTTTTAGGTCTTCTATTATCGAAAGGAGGGAAAGTTTGTGTCTTATTTTTAAATCTTTAAGCTGTTTTTTAGCTTGTGGAGCGATCTCAATCTTGTACATTTAGCTTTAATTCTTTTTTAACTTCTTCCCAATCAAGGCCCTTACCTTCGTTAAGTTCTTTTTCTCCTTTTCGAATAGATTTCATCAAACCAGGGTCAGACATAATCTCGTTGGTCTCCTTCCACGACTCATACTCTGCGGCAGACATGATAACAGCAGCGGGAGAACCGTTTACAGTTATTACAAATTCGTCAAGAAGTCTGTTGGCACGATCGACCAAGTTGGTGAGATCCTCTCTGGCTTTAGTAATGGATAGCGTTTTTGTCATATCTTTATATTACATAATTCTGTACAGATTGTCAATACTTTAGATATCAAAATCTAAAATTAACGGCAAATGGTCGGAGATTTCGATATTTGGAACTTCAAAACTTTTAACTTTTACACCAGGTGACACAAATACATAATCGGCAAAATCTTGGCGTTCAAAAAACGGATCTCCGTTTTCTTTATATTGCCTCTCGGCCTGCTCCCAGGAAAAATGATTCCTCGTAGATTTTATTTTGAAATCGCTAATCAAATTCCGGTACCCCGCTTTCTCAAACATCTCTATACTCTTTGTGTCGGGCATTAGATTGAAGTCTCCTCCTATGATTTTTGGGCCGTTTTTGTTTTTAAAAAACTCAATTGTTTTTTTGGATTGTGCGATTCTGGCCTTTGTATCCAACTTATGTCCGGGCTGGGCTTTGCCATGAATACTGCCTATCAAAACCCTTCTACTATTAATTACAATTTCCATCGTCTGGAGCACTCCGCAATCTTTTTTAGTAACTTTGTAAACATATTGTTTTCCGTTGTTCTCAACATTAATACCGCTTTTGACAAATATGCCTTGTCCGTCGATTCCACCATCTAAATAATCGGTTCTGATTAATTCGTCATAAAACGGTCGGTAATCCGGTAAAAGATTTGCCAGTTTTGTTTGAAGCTCGGGGCCAACCTCAGTAAAACAGAAAGCGTCGGTCGTAACGGCCTCACCCAATATAAATTCCTGAAGCTTGTCCCAGACGTGTCCATGCCAGATATTTAGAAAGATTATTTTCAAGCGGTGGGGACAGGATTCGAACCTGCGAGGCCTTTCGACCACACGATTTCCAATCGTGCTCCTTGAACCACTCGGACACCCCACCTTGTAAAGCGTATTATATCAAAGAAGGAAGGTTTCGAAGTTATCTAACTTTCTTACTCATTATCTTCTCTTTTTCTTCTTTTCTCAGTCCTTTTAGAAGAATTAATGCCTCATGGGTATCTACCGACTCCAACAAGGTTGATGTTGGAATAACCAATTTCTGATCCGGGAAAAGGATCACTGCCTGCCCCCCCAACGGCGCCCTCTTTTTGTTGGATTTTCCTCCGGAATCGTATTCAGAAAACCAGCCCGGGGCAACATAATCTGCATCCGGTGTAGTCATAAAACCTCCACCCAGCATGTGTCCGCCTGCAACAACATCGGATCTCAAGAGTGCCTTGCGTCTGGCCTGCACCAAACCCCTAAAGGGGTCAAATTCGCTTCCGGAGTTGGCTAAATGGTCCATAAGCAAAAATTCATATGAGGCCTTTCCGAAATCCAAATACATCAAGGATTGGTTAAGATACAAAGGCACTTTTTTGGAAAACGCCCTATAAATATAAGTTCCCGGATACAAACGAGACTTCCTTTCTCTCTCAAAATGAATTTTTCCCCTACTGTCTTTAATTTTTATGACATTTCCCAAAACATCTTTCTTCCATCTGTCGTCCAATAAACTGGAGGACATCATAAAACCTAAAAGCCGGTCTTTGTTAACAATCGGCGAAAGGTCATTAATCATCCGATCCAAGACATAATCCCTGCTGTACATTTTGGCCACATCCGGATCAATAAAATGTCTCATTACAAGACCGTATTGAAAAGGATTACTTTCTATTTGTTTGACAATTTCAAATAACTTCTCTTTGTCCCTTTTTTCAAAACTGGTACTTGAATATCTGGCTCCCGCCAAAAGAAATACCATCCTCGGGATACTGCCGGAGTCCTCAAATTTCCATTTGAAGTTTTCGAACATGGGAGTATCAAACTGATTGTCTTTGATTTTTGTCCTGGAACTTTTCCTGTCAAATTCTGCTTTGGGCTTTCTTGATCTGTCTATTATTTCTTCAATTAATTCTCCTGTTTTTTTCTGTTTTTCAGTTTTATCCAACAACTTAGCCGCCTCATACAAAATCTCGCCTTTATTAAATCCATAAGACAACCAAGCATATTCTCCGTTTCTGCCGTCATTTTTTTGTCGTGCCGGTTGGTTAAGAATTAGTTGGACCCCGGGTGCCAGAGTCGGCCCTTTCGCCATCTTAGTTAAAAAGGTATCGGGCCTATTCGGGTCGTTCCCTTTTGATGTCCCGTTTGAAAACAGAAGATGGCTCCTTTCTTTTCCATCTTTTAAATCGAACACCGTTTCTTTAGAAACCCCCGCTCTATGGTGCCAATCGCCACCACCTGCTCCATCTGTAGGGCCACGATGGCTAATATGCTCCCAAAGACGGTTCCTCTGGGCACCAAGGGGGTTGATCTCATCTGATCCACCCCCGCCTGGAGCATGGTAGATCAGCTGTGAATAAGTTACTCCGTTGTTAAGATGGATAATCAGTTTCCCCCCGTTATACAAAACTTTCAAATCGGTGCCGTCAGGTTGACTGAAACCATGTGCAATCAATTGAACAACATCTAGTCCCAATGTCGTGTCCCCCCAACCTTCGTGTCCGGTAAAGGTTCCCACCATACAAATTATCTTTCCTGTTTTAACAAAAGGTTCAATTATCTTCTTTGCCGCTATTACCTGCTGGGTAAATCCTATCTCTACATTATTAATATGGTCGACAATCTTTGGGTTTGCTCCCTCGATAAAGTCCCCCATAATAATACCGAATGTGTTTAGCTCCCGAAGTTTGCCAAGAAGTTCGTTGGCCTTGGTTGTATCTGTTTGCACAGCAAAAAGGTGTGTGTCAGAAATAGGAATTATTCTGACAGGTTCATCAAACTTTATATTTAGCTCGACCGAATCGCACAGCAAACTCATATCATCGTCAATTTCTTGTTTTAAACGATGAAGATTGTCAAGTTTTACCTGAACCTTGTCAAAAGTCGGGCGACCTTTGTCAATAAATTTAAGTTGCAGCTCTGGTAATCTTTCTTTCATTTCCACCTTATTATAGAAAGCAAAATATTCTTTTCAAGTATTGACTTAATTTGTAAAAAGTCGTAAAAATTAGGACAGTTCTTTACTGAAGATCTTTCGCCTTTTTAAGTATTTCTTTTTCCTTTGTGAACGATAATCTTTTGTATGCTTCATCGTACGCAAGCCATGCAACTTCCGAGGTTTCACCATCAAACCCTTCCGGCAAATTGCGCAAATATTCCATCAAATAAAATGTTACAAACTTCATAATTTTTCCGCGGGCCGGATGTGTATAAAAAAAGGTAGAGGTACCAATTTTACCAACTATTTTAGCTTCAACCCCACCTTCTTCTCTTACTTCTCGTAGGGCCGTTTCTCGAAGAGTTTTTTCATCTGCTTTTTTGATTCCACTGGCCATAGGGCCCGGAATTCCTTCACTCTCATCATCCAACCATCCCTTTGGAAGAGTCCAATATTTTTCGGGGAAGAGCGTACTTGGCGTGGTAGATCTAACAAGCCACCGAAATTCGAATCTGGAGTCTGGAATCTTGAATTTTTCGTAGACTACTCCACCGGAAGAGAACTCTCTTAGAACTGTTGTTTTTTGTTGTGCGTTTTTTCCCACTCTTTTAGTATATCTTTGGCACTTCTTAACATTTCCCTTTCCCTCTTAATGGTTACCTTTTTCATTGCCTGGGCGTTCTCCAACCAAATAAAATCGTTAAAACCTATCGCATCGGCTCCACCAGCTTTAAGAATCATTAAATAATAATAAAATTTTTGGGAAATGGATTTTCCGTTTACTATGGTTGTTCCGGTAGCGCGACCCGCTTCCTCCAAAACTTTTGTTGCCATTCCGGCTTGCTCTCCGGTTAAGCGGATCACGGCCCGAACTGAGGATTCGCCTTTCCTGACAGTCACCTTTGGCAACTCCCATTCGCCGTCTTCTTTTTGTTTAACTACAAACCACTGCCTCTTTCCACGGTTGTCTCTGAAAATAATGGCAATTCCTATTAAAATTTGTTGATTTTGTTTTGGTGTAATCATATTATTCAGTCCCGTGATACAGGAGTCGTCCCGCACCGAGCGGAGGGTACAGGATTTGAACCTGTGTAGGGATTACTCCCTCGAGTTTTCGAAACTCGTGCAATTGGCCGCTATGCGAACCCTCCGCTCTACGCGGGATTCGAAACCAACGCGTTACCGTCCCGCCCATCCTCCAGTGTGTACCCGGTGAGACTCGGACTCACAATCTTCAGGTCCGCAACCTGATGCTTAATCCAATTAAGCTACGGGTACGAGTCTACTAGTAATTTAACTATTTCCTGGCAGCTTTTTCCCTATCCAATCCGTAAATTTATCAATTCCGGATGCGGGCATTTCTTCAAGCGGCAGGTAGGCAGAGATCTCTTTTGTAATTTTTTCTTTTACTGCCAGATCCACAACCATCTCGATTCTTCCCGGAATCAAACCCGTATCGATAACCATCAGTTCCTGATCGAACCTTTTGGTAAACCAAAATCTATTCAAAAAGCTCCATTCGGTCAATTTGCTACCGATTTTTATCCCTTTACTGGTTATTTTGTATTCGATTCTTTCCGGCTCCACCGTAGAAAGAACATAATACAAAAAAACAAGCGCAATAATTAAAAGTACGGGCATAAACCCTTCAGCAAAAAAAAGTACCAATCCCAAAATCCCGGCCATCGCAAAAACTGTCACAAAAAATTGTTTATCACGCCGCTTAAATGGGCGGGCTGGCGCGGTCCAGCTGACCAATTCCCTCTCGGGTTCGCGCCTAACAACCACAGCTTGTGGCTGACTTTCTTGATCTTTGGCAGGATCCATATGAACGTATTATACCCCAAAACCTGATATAATTGCAGAGTGTAATTGGAGGAGTCGCATAGCTGGTCCATTGCGGAAGTTCGCTAAACTTCTGAGTCTAATAGACTCGCGTGGGTTCGAATCCCGCCTCCTCCGCCGCGTCGAAGCTAAACTGAAGAATAGCAACAAAATTTCATTAGAAATTTTGAGAGGAGAAATGATGAAGCGATAGAGTTTCAGCGATAGCGGTAAACTCGAAAGCGAAATCCATTTCGACGAGGTGAGGTCGCATAGCGGTCTAGTGCGAAGGTCTTGAAAACCTTTGTAGGGTTTTTCCCTACCGTGGGTCCGAATCCCACCCTCACCGCAAACAAATTATATATATTAAACGGGTTAAATAGATGTAAATTCAAACAATGACAACTGAGCTTCCAGTTTTTGAGGCTGTTTTTTCTAAACGCGCAGGAGAAAAAGAGATCGAATTTCTAAAAAGGGCTATTAAAAATCCTAACGTTAATGGGATTGTCCAGCCCTCTAGTCCTAATGCCAAAGCAGTAAGATCTGTAGGAAATAAATCAGAAAGATAAGCAATCATCTTGCAATCGTCATCCCCCACACTTTTTCAACTCCCGCCCTCTTTAACACTTTAGCAGCCTCCTTAAGGGTGGAGCCGGTGGTGAAGACATCGTCGAACAAAATAACAGATTTAAGATTTAAGATTGCAGATTTATGATAGGGATCAATACAAAAAACGCCGCGAAGATTTTGCTTGCGGCCCTCAACGGTCAACTCAACTTGAGATTTTGTTGATTTATTTTTTATTAATAAATCCGGGATAAATTTCCACCCCATTTCTTTAGCAATAAGCTTCCCAATTTCTTCCGATTGATTAAATCCCCGAACGTTTTCCCTCTGCCAATATATTGGTATAGGAACCAGTGTGCCATTGACAGGGTGCGACCCTGTCACGAGCTCCCGGACAAGAATGCTGGCCAGTTCACCTCCAACTTGGGTGGCATATTTAAATTTCAATGCCCAAATTGCTTTTTTTAATACGCCTTCATATTTCCAGAAAGAAGTTAAGCCGTCCAAACCATACTTTTTCCCACATTTAGTATGAGTAAATCCGTCAATTGAAGGTTTCTCGCAATAGGGGCACGCAGGCTTTAAAATTCGGGCCTTTCCAAGACAGTTCTCACAAATGTATTTGCCCTCTTTCCCGCAGGAAAGGCAGGTTTTGGGAAAAATTAGATCAAGAAGTGACACTACTTATACTATCATCGGGAATATGAAATTCGGAAATTTCATATGTCTCAGTTTGCTTTGTCCTTCATTTAAAGATTTCGGAGTCGCAAAATTTCACCATCGAATAAATTCTCTTCCCTCCAAACACAAAAAATCCAGGATTAAATCCTGGATTTCTATGTGTGGAGACGGCGGGAATCGAACCCGCGTCCGAAAAACATTAAAACAAAACATCTACAAGCTTATTTGGTTTTTAAATTTTCATCGAGCTTATCCAGCCAACAGGAACGCTCGATGTAAGATTTATTTGTCTTTTGCGTGAATCTTTAAATCGTTAAGATTCAAACAGCATCCCGAACGGGTTTATGCCCATTTAATTCGGTCGAGAATCAAATTAAAGGACACCGATTATGCGAAGGCAAAATTGCCCGCGTAATCAGAAGCTGAATCATAAGATTTAGCTTTTGTTTTTTAATCAATTTTTAAGGACTACAGATAAAAGTCCGCTTGCAGTTTTGTTAAAGAGCTCTCGTCGAAACCGATCGTCCCCTCACTACACAGAGTTTTTAAGCTCTGTTTCGATGTCCCTTTGGACGTCTTTTAGCTTAATTGACTCTTTCTTTTCGAACTTGCGTTTTGACTTGCCGAGTTCCAGATAAATCTTGATTAAGCGGCTTTTACGACCATTGGGTCGCAAGCTACGCTTATTATACACCCTAACAGGCACGATTTGCAACTTTTGCTGCTTGGCTTTTGTCAAAATAGAGATTATTTCCCTTTTATGCAACAAGAGCTTGCGTGTCCTCGTCGGATCGTATTTCTGAATTCCGGTGGCCGGTATGTTTGCATTAATTAAATAAGCCTCCCCGTTTAGGATTCTCACGCTAGATCTGGAGATATCCCCACGGTTCTCACGGATAGACTTAGCCTCAGCTCCCTTTAGGGAAATACCGGCCTCAATCCCCTCTCCCATGAGTTCATACTCAAATCTGGCGCGCTTATTAAACATCTTCATACTTAAGATTGTACATCAAATGTGCCTGATCTCAATCGAGAAAAGCTTGTCCCCGGTCAGAAGTATTATCTTTTTGTCAGCTTCAGATACTATAACGTTGGAGGCTCCGGAAATAGATTCGCTTAGATACTGGGCTTTATATGTTCCCTTTTTATCCGTAACCACCACTCTTTTACCGGCGCGGTCGAGCAAATAGATGTATTGGGTATCGTCTCCTGCAAACATGGCGTCGACGTTGCCAATTTCAGGGGTAACACCGATAATTCTAAAGCTCTGGGGGCTTCCCTGACTATATTTCAAAATTTTTGAATTGGGGAAAAGCGTATAAACCGCTCCGTCTATCACCCATTGTCTAACTCCCGAAAAATCGGCCTTGATGCTTGCCGACAACCAGTTTGTTTTATTGGGAAAAGCTCCCCCAACTCCGGCGTACCTGTATATTTGATTACCGGACTCATCCAGCACATAAATATTACCAGCAAACGCTTTTATTAAAGCTTTTCCCTCCCAACTTTTTTCAATAACCTTGTTCTTTTGCTTATCAACTTCGTAAACTCCGTCGCCTGCCAAAATAAATGCTCTATCCTCATAGGAGGCAAGGTCGAAAGCCTCGTCAATCACTCCCGGGCCTGCCACCACCTTACTTTTCTTTGTAGAAATGGCAATACTAACAATCCTTTTGCCAGCTTTATCCAAAATAAAAATATTTCCTCCCGATACAGTTAACGCATCTCCTTTAAATCCAGAGGAAAGAAGTCCCAAGTCCAAGAAAAGTTCCGGGGTAGCTAAAAACTCGCCCAAAATTGAGGCCCGGCTTGAATCTATTTTTTTTCTTATATCATCGTATTTTGGATCCTTTATCTTAAGGTCCTCAATCGAAGCGAGTTTTTGTTCGGCATCGTAAAAAAGTTCCCTCGACCTTTCGGGGCTTACACTTGCCAAACTAATTGCTTCATCTATCTCACTTTGAACTTGTTGGAGGATTCCCTGATATTTGCTTTTAACATCGTTAATTTTTTTCTGCCTTATTCCAAACCCTATACTTACAGCCAGAATAAAAATAAGGATTAAAGCCACCGAAAAAGTCAATTTTTTGTTTTGTGACGAGTATTCGTCATTTACTTCGTTTTTCACATAAAGTTGTTTTTGAGGTAATTTTTTCAAAAATACGGCAATTGTGTTGAACACTTTTTGTTTGAAACTTTTCTGAGGTAGGCTGAAACTATTTATAATTGGAGTAGTTTCAAATACCTTGACCTGTTCCTGAGAAAACCGGAGAACTATGGCTGCCGGGTTTCCGGGGGTAAATATCTCAATTGCCGATTCGGGGCTTTCAGCCGAAAGAGCAGCCTTAATAATGCCGGGTGAGGTTCCATCATAAAAAGATTTGGTTCCGATAAGCATTACATCTCCCTCTTTAGGAAAACCTGAAGAAACAATCGTCTCGCTACCAACACTTTTCAGAATTGTTCCGATTGACCCCCCTCTGCAAATTATTACCTCCGCCCCACCCACCGCGGCAGAATAAACAACGTCGCCGCAAATGCTTGCCGCCGCTATTTCCACATCTCCCCATGATTCTTTAAAACCCTTGGCCAAATTTTCTACCGCAGACTTGAGGGCGTTAAATGCTTTTATTGTTAAGTCATCAAAATAATCCTCCCGGAATTTCGCTATTAGGGTACGCCCGACAGAAATAGTTTCAACACCGTGGCCTTCAACTTGCGAAGTAGACAAGACGACAAATAAGTGTCCGCGGAGAGATTTCTGCTCAATACCTTCGGGTACAAAATCATAGGACTCGGCCCATCCGGGTCCTTTCGGAACTCCTGTTAATTTTGCACTAACAATCTCAAACATTCTAAAGAATTACCAAAGCCGTTAAAAAGACTAAAATCGCAAATCCCAAGTGTAGCCAACTTAACGTTTTTGCCAAGCTCTCAAAACCCAACTGTAATGTATCCGTCATCATTTTGACCTGCCTAACGACAACCAAAGCAAATACCAGATACATTCCCAGCAAAATCAGGGCAAAAATTTTAGCAATCATCCACATATTAATATTTGTAATTAAAGTTTCCATGTTTAAACCTTTGACCTTAGATCGTCCAATATTTTTACAGCCCGTTCCGGGTTCGGAACCGCAAAAAAATCAAATTCCGACACCTCCGCAGCTGTCTGAATAAAAACATCTCCATAATTAAGCAGGGTCCGTATCACCCCGCCGGTTGTATAACTTACGTCCTCTATTTTCTCTATCTCAGCATTCGAAACTCTTTTGTTTATAAGGTTGTAAAAATCGACATCGACTATCCTCTGGTCCGTAATAAAGTAAACATTAAAATACCAATCCAGAAATCCTTCGATCGCATAAGTGCTTGTTACCAAGTACCATGAAAGAGTTATTACAAGCGAAAACCCGGCAGGCAAAAGCGCAAATATTCCAAAAAGGTTTAGGAGTGTGGGACCTGAGAGCATCAAGATAGAAGTAACAATCCATTTTAGATTTACTACCGGGTGCTGTCTGAGCATTAAAATTATCTGTTCCTTACTGGCTTTTGTCTCAAAGTCAATATCGTCAGGGTAAAGGCTAAAAGAAGACCACCTGCTATGAGAGTGTCCTGGAACGCCCATTCTTTGAGTTTCTGTTTTTGGCGGAGTGGCGGGAACATCTGATGATTCCTGAGGGATGTCTTGCGGTTCAATCTTTGTTTCTTCGGGAGAGATGAATATATCCGGCATTATAACTTGATTATATCAAGTTAAGCGAAGAAATAAAAACTAAAAATGTTAAATAGGTTGTTTTATCTTTTTTCTACATTATATAGAGGGCCAACTATTTGAATATTGGCTGGGGCGCGAAGGTTGAAATATGTTTTGAAATCCTGTCCATCAAAACTTCTACCATTAACACTAACCGTTGTTGTTTTTCCGCTTCCAAAATCTGCGCTGATTGATATATCAGATGCATTTTCTAAAGGTGTAATTCCACGACTTTTAAGTTCGTTTTTAACCCGACCAGAATCCCAAGTATCGACCCCATCAGGATTAGTTTTATCTGGTTGTGCAAGATGTTTTTGTGTTGAACCGTCGGCTTTGGCAAGAAGGATAACATTCGCAATATCAGCAACCTCTTCGGGTTTTAACCAAGCAGTTTTGTTATATTGACTGCGTGACCCCCAATCACAGTAGAATGTTGGAGAAGACTTATCGTAGGCATTATTAAATAAATCAGAAAAACCGTTAATACCCCCCGTTGAGTCCTGAAGTCTTTTTGTCCATGCAGTGTTGCTCCACCCAATGTCTCCCGATGTATACGCATAACCACCATGGGTCGAAGAGAACCAGGCCGTAATAGGTTTTCCTCCATTCGTAAGAACGATTCCGCGCGTTGCATCAACTGCGGCCTGCCAGGCATTGTCATTTAGCTCTCTCTTGACAACTTGACAGCTTTGACTCGGACAAATTGATTTTGCTCCGTTATTTGTATATGAGAGAGCGTAAGATCTAGCGGCTATCGCTTGCGCTTTAAGAGCCGCCGAGTCTTTCGCGGTCCAGCTTGTGGGCATTTCGTAAACATGTTTTACATAGTCTTCTATGTTCCAGTCTTCGTTGAACGATTGTCCAAATTCGTTTTTACCGGAAATGTGAATTGTTATCCCGGTGTTATAACCTCTTGTTATGTCAGCGTTATAATAGGCCCTAAGTATTTCTTCGAAGTCTTGTCCCGCTTCGGATCTTCCTTTCGCTCCAAATTGATTCATACCCACCCTGTTTGGAACACCAAAACTGAAAAATCCAACTGCGGGACTAAAACCGGGGCTTTTAAAGGGATTTATGTCACTAGAACAACCGCCTTTCATGTTATAGGCAGATCTGGAAAGTCCAAGAGATTCAAGTTTTTGAGCCAAAAAAGATTGTTGTCTCGAGGAAAGAACTGCTAAATAAGACTCAACTTTCGCAACCTCTCCTGCCAAAAAAACTGTTTGCTCAGATACTTGTTTTTGAACCACTGCCAACGATGCCTTATTCTTTTCTAAAGCTTCTTTGTCAGTTTTGAGTTTTGCTAAATCAAGTCCGTATTTCTCCATGGTTTTTCTGTCTTCATCCGCCGCTTTTTGTCTAAAACTAATTTCTTGGAATGCTTGTGAAGCGCTATCGGAAAAGATAAACGGAGTAATGGGGTCGTAAAGTCTAAGGAAGGTATAATGATCTTTAGCCTTTCCCTCGAAAATTTCTTTTGTAAAGGCCAAATCTATCTCTCTTTTTACAATATCCTTGGCAAAATTATCTAACTGAATCACCATCGCCTTAACCCTCTTGTTTAAATTGTCCAGTTGAGACCGGAGTTGTGCCAAATTTTTTTTGTTAGTTGTTTGAGCCGAAGTATATTGGTTCTTTAAAGACTCTATTTGATCATAACAAATACCGGCATCTGTACCAGATAGCTTTGCGTTTGGATCTGAACAATCGAGAGCAAGCACCAAACTGCCAAATTTCAAAACACAAATCCCAAACAATACAAAACTTACAAATACCAAAAACTTGATTTTTATGCTCATTATGTTATAATAGGCCAAATTGGCACTAGCCACGGCTCCTTTGCTTAGGCAGAGGAGAGAAAGTAATCATCTTTACTACTTCATCTTGTACTTTTTTGAAGTCACCCCTATCTAGTTCAGCTAGTTTGTCTTGTATTCTTTTTGCGCTAAAAACTCTAATTTGGGAGATCAAAACCGATACGGTTTCGTCTTGAACAGTAACTTGAGTGTAATAACGGTTATCTTTAATCTTAGTACTCATTGGGATTCCCAAAAACAACTCCCTGTTAAACTTCCTGAGTACCAGAACGGGCCTTAGAAACTTATCGTGTTTGCCATCTTCTTCATAGCCCACATTAACCCCAATTGAAACCCACCAGATATCTCTTTCTTTAAACATTGGAGGTAACAATTTCTGATAGTGGTATTTTTTTTTCTTGACAATCCAACCGTCAAAATTTTTTGTATAGTCCGCCATATTTCATTATACCAGCCAAAAATGATAAAATAGTTATGGATGAAGAAAAAAATACTACCCATCTTACTCGGATTTGTGTTTCTCCTTAGATTGTCTGTTATGCCAGTTCGTGCGGATGATCTTATGTGCGATGGGGGTAACGGAATAAATACTGCAATAGGTTGCCTTAATGTTCTGAGCAGTCAGGAACAGTTTCTTGGAAGTCTTCTTAAGTGGGCAGTTGGGGTTGGTGGCGGAATTGCCTTCCTTTTGATTGTCTATGCCGGTTTTATGGTAATGACATCAGCTGGAGACCCGGAACGCCTTAAGGCCGGGCAGGAACTTTTAACAAGTGCAATTTCCGGCCTGATTTTACTTATTTTTTCCATTTTTATACTCAAATTCATAGGAGTTGATATACTAGGTCTGAATGAGTTTGGCTTTGGAAAGTAAACTGACAATTAACCTAATTATTCTAATTCCTAATTGACCTAAATAAAAACCAATGTCTGAAGCTTCAAAAAAATATGACCTGGAAGAAAGAACTGCCAAGTTTGGAGAAAATGTAATTAAGTTCTGCAAAGAATTGTCCAAAAGTATAATTACAGACCCCCTAGTTAGCCAGTTGGTGAGATGTTCAACAAGTGTCGGTGCAAATTATTGCGAAGCAGACGACGCAGAAAGTGGTAAAGATTTTAAGCATAAAATTGGAATTTGCAAAAAGGAGGCAAGAGAGTCAAAACATTTTCTAAGAATGCTGGCAACGGCTTGTCCTGGGCAAAAAGAGAAAATAAAAGTTATCTGGACAGAAGCAAAAGAGCTAAACTTAATATTTAATTCGATTTACCAGAAGATGGGTAAATTAACCTAATTATTCTAATTTCTAATTGCTCTAAATTGGAAACTGGGTGTTGGGTATTATTTAGAATAATTAGTATAATTAAAATAATTAGAACAATTTTCTAGTATAATTACGTCAATTAGAATAATTTTATAAATGCTCGCACAATTAGATTTAAATAGTATTCAAACCAACGGTCTACCAGACGCAACTTTTGGTCCGGATTCCAAGCTTGCAGATATAATGGGTGCTGTATTGCCATACATTTTTGGAGCCGCCGGTATTGCATTATTAATTTATTTAGTCATGGGAGGTCTGCAGATGATGACGTCCCGCGGTGACCCAAAAGCCATTCAAGGAGCACAAGGTAAAATTACCAACGCTCTAATTGGATTTGTAATAGTCATAACAGCCTTTCTTGTCGTTCAATTACTTGCACAGATTTTTAAATCAACTGGCACGGGAGGATTCGGTGAACCTTTTAACAAATAAAATTTATGAATATAAACGCAATGTTCAAATCTCCCTTCGGAGAAATCGGAAAGATAGGAGATCTTGTTTCCCTCTTTCTCAATATTGCTTTTGTTGTTTCCGGTTTAATCCTCCTATTTTTCTTTATCATGGGCGGGATCGGAATGATTGCAAGCGCGGGGCAATCCGATCCGCAAAAGGCAGAACAAGCCAAAAAAACCGTTACAAGTGCCATTATTGGCTTTGTTATTGTATTTGCATCCTACTGGATAGTACAATTAGTTGGGAATATTACCAATGTTCCAATTTTACCAAATCAATAAATGAAACTCTTATCAGACGCGAATCCTTTTGGAACAATTAAAGCCCCTACAGCTCTCTCTCAATATGGAACAGACGCAGGCCCCGCCATTGGTGGTCTAATCGAAAAAGTGCTTCAGTTTCTTATTGTCGGCGCCGGAATTTATGCCCTTTTCAATTTGGTGCTTGCAGGATATGCCTTTATGTCCGCTGGGGATGATGCCAAAAAAGTGGAGGGTGCTTGGGCAAAAATTTATCAGACAATAATAGGATTAGCTTTCTCGGCCGGGGCATTTGTTCTAGCCGCCCTGATTGGACAATTTGTATTTGGCAGTTGGGACTTTATTCTTAGCCCGTCTATTCCAACACTATGAACAACACTTTAGCACAGATAAATATATTCCCTGACGGAGGGTTTAAAGGTTTTGGTAAACTCGGACTTGAAACGGCTCCAGCTATGGACGCCAGTGTCGTCTTCACAAATTTCATTTCCTCCGCAATCGGCCTTGTTACGCTAATCGCAATTATTTGGTTTGTGTTCTTGGTGACTACGGGGTCTTTCGCGTTTATGACCGCTGGCGGGGATAAACAGTCCTTGGAGACTGCAAGGAAAAAAATCATGAGCGGTCTCATTGGACTCATGGTTTGTATATTCGGAATATTCATAATCAGATTTATTGGATATTTAATCGGCATTCCCGATATATTAAATTTCGTTTCTCTATTTTCAGTATTAACGGGCAATAATGTTATTAACTAATTCATACAAACTACTGGCTGGGGCTAACGAAAGTAGCGAAATACAAAACCCAATCTTTGGTCCCGGTTTGCAGGGTGTTTATTCCTCCGGTCCAACCGGTTTTTTGTCAACTTTTATCCCAAACTTTATTGGTTTGGTGTTTGTCATTGGAGTCTTGGTATTCTTCTTCATGCTCATTTGGGGAGCCGTTCAGTGGATAAGCTCCGGCGGTGATAAACAAGCGCTTGAGTCGGCGCGCGGCAGAATTACAAGCGCGGTGATCGGAATTGTAATTCTTTTGGGAGCATTTGCCGTTATAAATGTTGTAGAAACGTTTTTCGGTTTAAACATTCTGACTATTGACATTGGTCCGTTGGTAATTCAATAATATACATAATGACAAATTTATTAGCAGTTACAAGCGACTCGATTAACTTACAACCACCTAGCAACACACAATTTGCTCAGCTCGGTGGTCTTACGGTTCCTTCAATTGTTTCAGCGCTGATCAGACTTACTGTAGTTGTCGCCGCAATAGTCTTCTTCTTTATTTTAGTAATTGGTGGAATTCGCTGGATCGCCTCCGGTGGAGATAAAGCCCAAACAGAAGCCGCCAGAAATCAAATTACGGCCGCTTTGGTCGGGCTTGTGATAGTTTTTGCAGCATGGGCAATTGTTGCCTTAATAAACACTTTCTTTAAAATCGATATCTTCTCCCTCGCTATCCCCTCAGTGTAATTCACGCTTGCTCAAAATTTTAATCCTTTTGCAAACTAATTTCTTTTAGTTTTTCTTTTATTGACTCATCACTTATTTCAAAGCCTTCCAAATAGTCAACCTCCTCAGAAAAATCCATGTCGTTAAAGTACGAAAGTTGTTCTCTGAACAATTTTTCGTTAAATTCTCCTCCAAATAGTTCACCTGCCCTTTTTACAACTCTTAAAAACTGACATTCTTTAAACATAAAGTGCAAATCCACATAATCTTTCCATTTTGAGCGTCTGCCTAATGCAAAGGCCTTCATTGCGGCAAGAGTTAATAAATCCGGCATTTTAATGACATCTTCAAATTCCTCAGTAAAGGTAATTTTAAAAGGATATTTGCAAAAAGTAAGCTTGACACCATTAACAATCACCGTAAGTTCCCCCGGAATTTCAACTAAAACAGACTGTATTTCAAATTCTTCTCTGATAATTTTTCTAATGTGATCACTGTCAAAATCAGAAGTTGTAAACAAATCAAAATCGACTGATCTTCTTTTACCTAATTGAATGGCAATTGCGGTACCGCCGACCAGCCCAAACTCATCCGAAAACTTTTTGACCAGCCCCAACAGTTCAATTTGTTTTTTCGACAAGACCTCTTTATATTTGTGCTGTTCATGCATATTTTCCGAAGTAATTGCTAAAATAATTGATTGTTTGAGGTCTAAGGTTTGTCCTTTTTTTATTTTTTATGTCTTCAAAAAAACCGCGTAGTTGCTTTACACCAAGAACTTTTTCCAAAAAGAGATAATCCTCCCAGCTTCCATAATTTAAAACATTTTCTACAATACTTCTCTCAGAAAGATGTTCATAATTTTTGGTATGCCATATAAGATACGGCTTTTTTTTAACCAATTCTTGTATCAACCGAGTTTTTGCCACCCGTTAAGTATATCAAACAAAGGAGCTTGCTCAAAGTTGTCTACTAGTTTAGAATTGTTATTGTATGAAAATTGCCACAATTGAAGATTTAGGAACAGTTTTTCAAAGCCTGGTCGGGGCTCTTTTGGGCTTTGCCGGAATCGCTCTTTTTGCGCTTCTTTTAATGGGAGGGTTTAAATACATAACCAGCGGTGGCGACCCAAAGGCGGTTGAGGGCGCGCAGAAAACATTAACTTATGCAATAGGAGGACTAATCATAATCTTAATTTCTTATCTTATCTTGGTTCTGATTAAAACCATCACAGGAGTTGATGTTGGTACATTTAATATTGTGCTGCCAAAATAGTGAATCTTGAATCATGAATCAGAAATTATGGTCAAAACAAAATCTGCGCCCCAAATTTCAAAAATATTTAATTTCTTTCTGTTGTTCCTGTTTTTAACGCTTTTAACTTTTACTTTTTACCTTTTACCTGCCGCCGCAAAAGCGGCAAACGCCATTCCCCCCCCCGGCCGGATTCCCTGTGAAATAGAAAAGGATCTCTTAGGAAACCCTGTTTCGGGTAGCGACCCGGAATACGCTTCAGACAGACCCTATCAAGCTTCTCCTTGCGGAGACACTCCCATAACCTACTGGTGCGGCAATGACGTAGTTGTGATATTGGGAACTGTCCAAGTTGATTATTGCGACGAAAGTGGTGGTCAGGCCAATTCCTGCCCGGCAGATATTACCAAAAACCAAAAAATAGATATTGATTTAACAAATGTCGAATTGCCAATTTTGGGCAATACAAACGATACCAAAAACAGCCAGAGTTCAAGTGATATAGATGACGGAACAAAAGTGAGTGATTATGTTGCCTGGTATTTGGGCGGAGTGGACAATAGAGCCGAGTATCCGGCGTCTGCAACTACACCTGAAGGTCTTTCAAGAACCGTCGACTTTTCCGGTCCAACAAGACGTCTCCTACCATCAGTTATTCAGGAGGCTACAAGATCTGCAACAGTTAACTCTGCAAACAGTGAGGTAACTTACACCGACAGCGAAACCGAAGAACAAGTAACAGAAGCAGAAAATCATAATCAGATTGTTGCCTGCGCCAAAAGCAACGCTCCATTTTTAATCGGAAATTGGCTTGTTGTTGGCACCTATACTCCGGTTGAATGCTACGACGGAGGTGGTAAAAAGGCAAATGACAAAGTCTTCAGATTGCAGTCTGCTGGCGGAGTGTTAGGAACGGCCATCGACAGACAAGAAGGCTGGGACGGGGATCTTTCTTTCTGGAATACGATAATAAATGATATCGTAAATGGTCTAACAGTACTTTTCCCAAATGTCGCCGCAGATATTATCCAACGGTCTGTTGGCGACCATTGGAACAGCCGCCTCCCCCCACTCCCCTGGAGCGACAAAGATGGAAAACCATTTACAAACGATGCTTTATATCAAAAGGCATACAACGAGTGGCGTGGCAAAACTTGCATATTAATCCCGGTGGTAAATTTAGTTGCCTGTGTAGAAAATATTTTTGTTCCCAATGTATATTCTGATCTTTTCCAATACGTCCCTCTTGCTAATAATGTTGATAAAAAGGGAGCCCACGCCATAATAGGCACGCATCTTGAAGCGCCAAGGGCAACAATTGAATGCGGTCCGCAAGGGTGTTATAGCATTATTCACAACCCTCAGCTTTATTTGGCTCATTCTATAGAAAATTATCAGCTTTCTGGTTTACTTAAAAATACTTATCTTCCCAGAGCCGATTCGAACAGTGCCGGCGCAACCACTCCGAATGATGTTGAAAACAACATAAGCTCCGGTTTAAGTGGCTGTAGAATTATTCCAAGCAGAAGTAACCCCGGGGATGATGCAACTTTTGATGATCCCAAAAGCCACATTGAAGTTGACGTCTCCTATCATGTGTCTGAGATCCAATGCTCAAACATTCACGAGGTTTGCGACGACACGGCTTGTAATACTACCCATTTCGAAGCCAATTGTTCATCCGATGTTTACGCAACTGTCGCGACCGTGTCAAAAACACCCATGGCAAATGAGATTTGGAACAACACAGTTGCAGGAAATGACTCAATCTTCAGAAGAATTTACCCCAAAACCGGCGTCGGTGCTCCCATCCGCTGTATTGCAGATATCCCTGCCCAGTCTAAGGCCACCTACACTGTGAATAAAAATACCTCAGATAAAGACGTGTCACTTTGGAGAATAATTGAACCGGACAAAAGCTCTGTGACAGGTCCCGGCGGAGCCCAAGGATCTGACTCGATTGATGCCCAACTCTACTATCCTCATTATGGAAGTGTTCTAGATTATTTCCTAAATGGAATCCAACAAGCCCTGCGCCCTAAGGGTTTTGGGCCGGGTCAACCTCAAAACGGACAATATTGTACAAATGTTGCTTGTGGAGAATTGCCAGAATTACCCAAAGCTTCCGGTTCCTGTAACTTGGGTGGGGTTAGTTCTAAAGTTGGAAATATTCCACAATCTTTAAAAGATATCGTATCTGCGGCGGCCCAAACATACAGCGTTCCGCCCAATCTTATTTTGGGTGTTATGTACGGCGAAGGGGCTTTTAACACAGATGCTAGCGGCAACTACACAAGGTATAACTGGACTGACCAAAACGTAAAAAATTGGGCAACATGCGAGCCTTTGCCAAATTGTTCCGCAAGCGCCGACCCAATAAACAGCATTGTGCCTTTTTTTGGTACATATTGGGACAATTTAGCAACAGAAATTCTTCCGGACCTTCAAGGGATAGACCCGGCTAAAACCCAAGCCGATCCGTGCAATTTGTTGGATGCAACTTTTGCTTTGGCCAAAGATTTACACAACAATGCGGGAGGGTCCTCCGCACTAACAGGTAAGACTTGTTATGGAATAACAATGAGTTCTACTGTCCCGTCTTCCTGTGACTGGTCCGACGATCAATATGAGACTTCTATTAGGGTTTGGGAATTCGGTACTGCATACGATTCAACTTATACTTGCGCAACACTTCCGGGAAGTTGTGCTGCCGGTGGGGGCGCTGCGGCGGCCTGTAACGGCGGGGACTTCTGTGAACACAACGGCGACTCCGGCAACACCAGCCACAATGCGTGTGTTTATGATGTGGCACATGGGAATTAATAACTAAAAAGTTAAAAATTAAAAGTCAAAAATACAATTCAAAAGTAAAAATTATATGAGTAATCAAAATTATAAAAGCAATTTACAAGACAGGTGTTACAGATTCAGTTTGAATTTGATTGCCCTACTCGACACACTTCCCAATAAAAGAAGTTCTTGGGCGATTTCTGACCAACTAGTTAGAAGTGGAACAAGTATCGGTGCAAACCTGGTTGAAGCAACCGCTTCCAGTTCAAGGTTGGAATTTAAAAAGTTCCACGAAATAGCCTTAAAGAGTGCAAACGAATCCAAATATTGGTTGATGCTCTTAAATGATTCCCAAAAAGTTGATACAATAGACTTACTAAGAGAAGTAACCGAGTTATCAAACATGATAGCTTCTGGTATACTAAAACTAAAGTCAAAACTTTGAAGTTAAAGGTCAAAATTGATTTTAAATTTTTACTTGTATTTTTGATTTTTGCCTTTTAAATTTTAACTTAATTTGATGAAAAAACTGCTCTTGATCTTAATCTCTTCATTCTTAATTCTTAATTCTTTGCTGTTTCCTTTTTCTGTAAACGCCCAGAGCCCCGCCCCTTCCCCCGCCCCCTCTTCCGCTCCGACTTGGTACAACCAAAGTTTTGGCGATTTCTACGGTAAAGTTTACGATACCAAAAACCCCAGCGACATATTTGGAGAGCGTTATACAGCAGCGCAGGTGCAATGGGTATTCTGGGGAACCTTGTCGTTCTTTCTCAATTTGTTTATCAGCCCCCAGGTCACACAATGTCTATTTTCTAGTTCTGTAGATATTAGCGCATGCCTCAAGCTTATTGTAAAAGCGCCGGTTCCAACGAAAATAGCTTTGGCTGCCAACCCCAAACAGCAAGACCAAAATTTATGGGGGTTGGTTTTTGCTACAGATAGACCGTTTTCAGGAATAGGTTATGTCAAGGAAAAAGTCCAAAACTATAGCCTTGTGCCAACCGCCAAAGCTCAAACGGTAGGTTTTGGTTTTAATACCGCACTCTCACCTGTTCAAGATATGTGGAGGGCCTCAAGGGACATTTCTTTTGGATTATTTGTGTTGGTAGCTATAATATTTGCCTTCATGATAATGTTCAGGGTTAAGCTCTCTCCACAGGTAGTTATTTCTGTTCAATCAGCTCTTCCTAAAATAATTACGGCTCTTGTTTTGGTTACATTTTCTTACGCCATAGCAGGATTTTTGGTGGACTTAATGTACGTTTTTTATGGACTTATGAGCATTGCTGGAAAAGGATATCTTTCTGGAAATGTTTCAACAACGGCAGTTTTTAATTTTCTGGTTCAAGGTAAAGTAGCTGGGGCTGAGCTTGGTGTGTTCGGTTTAGTTATTTTTTATTTAATTGTTTTCCCGCTCGTATTGGGTATAGTACTTGTTTTAACTTTCGGAGCCTTGATAAGTATACTAGCTACAGCGTTTTTGGTTATAGGTCTTGTTAGCCCAATAGGTATTTTTATAATCGTGTTTATGGCTTTCATAATTCTCGTTGTTGTTCTTATTGCTATTTGGCACGCAATTAAAACCTTTTGGGCAATATTGAAAGCTTATGCAAACCTGATGCTTTTAACAATTTTTGCACCTCTCCAGATAGTTGCTGGGGTTTTGGTCCCAAGTTTGGGATTTGGCGCCTGGTTAAAAAGTTTTATATCTAACTTATCTGTCTTTATAGTCACAAGCGTTTTATTTTTGTTTGCTTTTATTTTTCTATTAATGGCAATGGCTACTGTTGGAGACACTCAATCTCTTGGTGTTGCAATATCAACTTTCTTGTTTGGTTCATATTTAACCCAACACGTAGTTTCCTCACAATCGTGGCCACCTTTGATAGGAAGCAGTGGCGCTTTAGGGTTATTGTTCGTCGGTGTTAGTTTTGTTCTTTTTACTCTTATTCCAAAGGCCACAGAAGTTATTCAAGGACTTCTAAGCGGCAGGCCGTTTGCATATGGCACTGCGATTGGAGAAGCGTTTGGACCTATTAGTGGACCCGCAGGAACCGTTGGAAAGATGGTTGGAGGGACGGCCCAAGGCACTGCTATGAACTATGGTGTGAATAGGTCAATTGAACAAGTAGTCGCATATAACAAGAAACTTCAAGATCAAGGAAAAGACCAAGGCAAACTTGGTCGGTTCATGGCTGGACTTGAAAAAGCACTAGAGGGATTACAAAAGCACAACTAAGCGAGGGGATAAAACTACTTGGTCCTCTGTGAGCTACCTCTTCTCCCCAAAAAGCGCCGCCATAACCGCCTTTTCCCCACCGGTAAAGGACTCGATTATCTTGGCAGCTCCAAAATCAAGACTTGCTTCGCCTGGGTCAGCGGCCATTTCTTCTGCCAATGATTCTTTATACAAACCAAGCTGATCGGCATAGTAAGACGCCAATTTTCCTTTGTCGGCTTTAAAGGCTGCTTGTCCCAACTTTTCAAAAACATGTTGATAATATTCAATCATCAATGCAATGTCATTACGTAGACTTTGAATATCAGCCGCTTTGCCATTATATAGCTGTTCATCATCAAGTATTACTTGAGGCATCCACATTGCCGCCCTTTTCCATTGTGCCATCATCAGGTTCCACTGCTTCATAACTTTTTCTTTGTTACCCGAACCCAACTCCGGCGAAGTTAAACCAACAGCGCTGGCGGTGTTTTGTGCAATCATAAAAGGAACAATTGCCACGATATATTGTTGGTAACCCTCTGGTAAATCTCTAAATGCCAAATATACCCTTTTGGACATCTCTGCAATACTTTGAGGACTTGGTTCTCCAAAGAAACCAATATAACTCGGGTCTCTCTGTGCTTCATATGGGTCTATAAAAAGATGGGCAAATCTAACAAGCATGCTCATACTAACCCACATCCTATCTAGTGTTTCATAGTTATAAGCGTCCCAATCGATATCTTTAGGCATTATTCCAACCCTCATTAAATCCCAAACAGTATCTCCAGTCGATTTATCCACCATCATTTCGAAAACATTAATTTTAAAATTCTTAGGCATATACATAGGGATTGGAACGTCTCCCCAAGCAGACTCCATCGTCCATCCCACTTCCAAGAGTTTATTAATGAAGGTCTTATCAATACTTGGTGTTTTTAGTTTACCTCCGGCAATCAAAGTGTTCATTTCTGCTAATGAAAGTTTGTTATTACCTGTCAGTCTTTTTGCTCTCCATAGGAGAAAATTTACTTTATCATCTCCACTTGCTGTATCTCCGTCTGTAAAAAACCTATCGTGAAGTTTGCTTATCTTCTTGTTCTTTCTTAATCTGTCAAGCGGGGGGAGCCAATCTGGGCCGTGTTTCGCTACATCTCTTCTCCAAGCATCGCTTGCAGGTCCAAAAAATTGAGTGGCAGATTTCCATCCAGCTTTATATGTTGCCCACCGGCGCCAATATGCCCAAAGGTTGACAGAATCATAAGATTTATACAGACCACCAGCATCATACATTCTGACAATCTCAGTCAATTTTTTACCAGCAATAAAGTCACCATATTTATTTATCCAAGCCAATGACCCAGAGACCTGAAAACCTTTGTCTTTTTCTATCCAAGAAATAAGTGCTATCTTAGCAGTTGTAAATGCCGGATCTGAATTCATCACTTTATCTCCTATGTTGTTTCTAATCTTGAAGGATCTTTGCACAATTTCTTTTGCCAAAGCTAAGATTTGAGCATCGCTTGCTGTTTGAAGAAAATCTGATATACCCTTACCACTGGCGTCTTTCCATGTAAGCACCGCCAACATCTTTGAAAGCCATACTTCCCTCTCTCCAAGTTTGTCACTACTTCCATACCATGTCAGAATTTCTCTTGGTGTTGTGATATCCCTCTTGGAGTCAGGAGATTTCCATGTTACCCACTTAGATTTATCCAACTCACCAAACACAAGTTTCATAAATTCTCTGTGACTAGAAATATTCAAATTCTTGACATTTTCGACTGATGGTAAATGTTTTTCAACACGAAGAGCGCCTTCTTCGTCCCCGGCGTCCCTAAATGCATCCGCTTTTTTTCTAAGTTTTTGGATATATCTATTGATTACTTCGTCTGATTCAGTCATCAGGCCGTCTTTTCCTACGGGCTTGTCCACATCAACCTGGGCCGCATCAACATTGAACATAATTAACCTCCTTGCCTGGCTAAGCATTTCCACTTGAAGTTCTTTTATTTCTGTAGAAGCCAGAGTATCTTTTATATGTGCCCGCTCACCAGCCGACAGTTCATTTGTGGAAACACCCGGATCGTCCATTGTGTATGCAGCTCTAAAATCGTGTGCGTTCGCATGATATCTAGCTCTCGAAATTAAAGATTCACCCGCTTGTTTTAAAGCATCATAATATCCTTCCATTCCCCCACCCGCAGCACAGAGGATATTAAACAATGCACGTTGTTGCTCATTCACCGCATCATAAACCCTATACCAACCAGCAAGCCTTTCTGGTATTTTACCTCTGTGATAAAGTGCCATCGCTTCAAGCATTTCTGTCGCCCCGGATAAATGTCTTTCCTGCATATTGGCTTCAAACGGCTTTGGTGGAACAAACGCCTCAAGCATTCCAAGAGTTTCCATAACACTTCTGTTTCCCGCTCCAACGGCCATGCCAAAATTTCTGTCAAGCTCAACTATCATCCCCATCTCGTTAACCGTAAGCTC
The DNA here is from genome assembly GCA_000993205.1 of Candidatus Woesebacteria bacterium GW2011_GWB1_39_10. Classification (GTDB taxonomy): domain Bacteria; phylum Patescibacteriota; class Microgenomatia; order UBA8517; family UBA8517; genus GWB1-39-10. The sequence goes on along the minus strand of LBVU01000003.1, from coordinate 190,401 downwards.
CTGTATAGCTGTGTTTCGTAGAATGTTCATATCCGGGTTCCCTTTCTTGCCACCAGAGGTTCTGGCCATTTTTGTCGCAATTCTCTCTACTTCTAAATCAAATTCGGCAGATCCAACAAGGGGCAATTTTGCATATCTAAGCATCGAATCTGCATAATTTGACGCGGCGGAATATAAACCCAAAGGGTCTCTCTCGTGCCTGTCTCTCTCCTGAAACATTCCCCTCATTTCCGCTTCTGCGCGAGGGTCGTAATTTGGATCGGCTGGATTAAGAAGATTTACAATTTTATGTTCAACGAGTGCGGTTTGGGGAATATTTACAGCCTGAGCCTCCCAAAGTTTATTGTGTTCTTTTAACATCCTCGCTGAAGATTCAGATATACCAAAAGGCTGGGGTATCTTTGGGTTTTCATGGCCTTGAATTGCACCAAAGTTCCTCGTAGCATCAATTGATGTTTTTTCTGGTGACATACCGTCGGGCATGCCCAAATTGTAGCACGAGTAGAGTAATTAGGAAATAGAAATTAGGAATTAGTATAATATGAAGGTGCCAATTACTTCATACAAAGATCTGCTAGTTTATCAAAAATCAAAACAACTAACGGTTGACATCATTCAACACTTTTCGGATTACAGACTGCCAATTTCTAAACAATTTTTACTTAATCAACTTTTTCGTGCCGTTGGCTCGATCCCCGCAAACATTGCTGAGGGGTATGGCAGGAATTCTCGAAAAAGTTTTAAACAATTTTTGAGGTTAATTGTTGGTTGGAAATAATTTTGGAAACAAACGGATTTAATAAAATTAAGGTTGCAGAGTTCATCAAAAGAAACGAGGAGATATCGAAAATGCTGTCGGGGTTGGTTAAAAGTCTCTCTAATTCCTAACTTCTAACTACTAATTTCTAAATATTTGCTATTGAAGCCTGGTACTTTTCTACTTCTTCAAAGATCTTTTTCTTAACTTTCTCCCAAGAAAAATCTTTATCAAAAACTTTTATTCCCCTTGAAAAATCTTCTTCCTCGACATCTTTAAAATAAATAAGACCCTTAAGAATAACCATCGGCTGATAGCTTGGATATTTTTCAATTGTAAATTTTACGATTTCTTCAAGGCTAAATTTTTGCAATAAATAATAAACATCAATAAAATCACGCCTTTTCCCTCTCATAGACACTGCCACTATTTTCATTGCGGCAACATCCTCTGTTGAAGCCAGGTTTATTTTCTCAAACGATACCAAATTCCGTATGAGTTCGTAGGGATAATAAAAAAGTGAAACGATTATTCCGTCCGCATCAAGAATAAGTGTATCTTTTGCAACTCTTTCAATTTTTATGTTAGGTATGTCTTGTTGAAAACTTTTTAAAACAATTTCAGTTTCAAAGTGTTCTTTTGTACAAAAATCAAAGTCCAAGGAGGTTCTGTGTCCCAATTGAAGTGCCAAAGCGGTTCCCCCAGCCATATATGTTCCTTTTGGAAGAGATTTTAATTTTTTTAAAACTTCCAAATGTTTTTCGCTTAAAATATTTTTGTAAATCATACAGGGTTAATGTTTAAAATAGCTTTATTTTTCTCACGAACCTGATCAATCTTGAGGATGCTCATCCAATAATTTAAAGACTCCTCGTTCCAAACACCTTTTTTTGGATTACCCACTACTTCGCGTATTTTATCTATTGTGTAGTTGTCAAAAACCCAGGAAACAGCTTTTTCATCCCCCAAATTTAGAACTTTAGTAATAATTTCATTTGCGACAGAAACATCTTTTCCGTCAAGATTTTTAATGTCGTAGGAAGGGAGATATGTTTGCAAAAAAGAAGGAATTGTCATGGCTAAATTATACCACAAACGGGGTGTGAAAAAGGATACCGCTTGAATTAAACACTTCACGAGCTACGCTATAGATTGAAAAGGTAAAAGAGTGAAAGAGTAAAAAAATGCTAAACCTGTCCAACCTAACTAGCTATAAAAAATTAATTATCTATCAAAAAGCAAAAAGTTTGGTTCTGATAACTTATCGGTTAACTTCGGATTTTCCAAAGACTGAGATATACACACTTGTTCCTCAAATGAGAAGGGCGGCGATTTCGATAATGGCAAACATCGTTGAAGGCTATTCGAAAGGGACCTCGGCTGAGTATGCAAGATTTTTAACAATTTCGATTGGATCGTTGACTGAACTTGAAGTTTATCTTGATGTTTGTCTCGATTTACATTTTATCTCCCAACTCGAATTTGAAAAATCATTTGGACTTCTAATCGAAGTCAAGAAATTACTTTACAGTTCAAGGAGAACTGTTCGAGAAAGAATAAAGCAGTAATGTTTTTACTCTTTTACCTTCTCGCCTTTTTACCTTAATTTATGGAACAACACGCAATACCGCAAAATATAAGCTCATACCAATTCAGGTTGGTGGGAGATATGACCCTTAAGCAATTCTTTCAACTTGCAGGAGGACTTCTGGTGGCTCTTATCTTTTATTCAGCCCCACTTGTAGGAATTATTAAATGGCCTTTTGTAATTGTCTCGGCAATTTTGGGGGTTGCCTTGGCATTCCTTCCCCTTGAAGAACGCCCCTTAGAAAAGTGGATTTTTGCCTTTTTCAGAGCTATTTATGCTCCAACCGAGTTCTTTTGGAAAAAGATAACCATTCCCCCTAAAATATTCCAGGATGAACCGGCCACTCCAGTTACCGTTCCCGGGCCACAACAACAAGCCGTTGAACAGTATTTGTCATCCCCGGGCCAGAAATCAGAGCCCACAGACAAGCTTGAGAATGCAGAGAAAGGATTTTTTGCAACTTTGATGGGAATTGCCTCGGGACTCGTAACACCAACAAAGACTCCCGCCGTTGTCCCCGTTCCTCAACAGTCTGAGCCTGTAACCAAACCCGAAATCGCTATTCCCCAAAACGTTCCTGTTAAAGTCCCCGCCCAGATGCCGCATCTTGTTGTAGAAGAAAAACGTCAGGAATCGGTTTATACCTCTCCACAAATATCAGCTACTCAAGTAAATCCGATTATCGCTGGAAACGAGATGGTTTCAACAACAGCCGCCATTTTCTCAGTGGACGCGGCCCCTCCCAATCCCCCAACTTACCCGAACGTAGTGGTCGGACAGGTGGTGGATGCGGAAAGAAAAATAATAGAAGGAGCGATTATGGAAATAAGAGATTCCTCAGGTCGCCCTGTACGCGCCTTAAGAAGTAACAAGGTCGGGCATTTTATAACCATAACCCCACTTGAAAACGGGAAGTACAGTATTGTTACAGAAAAAGATGGTTACGAATTTAGCCCTGTTACTTTTGATGCTTCCGGTCAACTTATTCCGCCGATTTTGGTTCAGGGAAGAAGAATTATTCAAGAAGTAATGCCAACTATTAGTAATCCAATTCAACCAAATGCTCAAACCGTTCAACAATGATACTAACTAATAATTCAAAACTAATATCTAATAACCATAATTTAAATCTCAAATCTGACTTGAAATACAGAAGTTATCACTTTTCACTTAGTATTATTAATTTTGTCAGCAATTTTCCATCAAAAAGGGTCTACTGGATAATATCCGACCAACTATTGAGAGCGGCACTTTCTGTTGGTGCAAATATAATTGAAGCCAAAGCATCATCATCAAAAAAAGATTTTATCAATTACTTTCAGATATCTCTCAAAAGCGCAAACGAAACTGAATACTGGTTATCTCTTCTGAAAGATTCTAATCTTGTAGATAGCTCAAAGGTTGTAGATCTTACAAGAGAAATCAAAGAAATCGGAAAGATGCTGGGATCAAGCCTGCTAACAATGAAGGGTAAAAAGTTTTAAGTTTTAAATTATGATTATTAGTTTTTAATTATTAGATTTTAATTATGAAAGGATTTCCTAAAGTTCCCTATTTGTCCGTACCAGACAAACCCATCTTGTCAACAACTCAACTACATTTACCTATTGCCGACGTAACCAACGACGTTGTTATTTACAAAGACGGCGGCGCAGCACTTGTAATGGAGTCCACCTCTCTTAACTTCGGGCTTCTTAGCGAAAAGGAACAATCTGCAGTAATAGCGGCCTACGCAGCCATGATTAATTCACTTTCTTTTTCTGTTCAAATCGTTGTCAGAACCCAAAGAAAAGATATCAGTAGTTATATCAGCTTCCTGGATGAACAATCAAAAAAAATAACCCATCCACTTTTAGCCCGTCTTATGCAGGAATACAAAGGATTTATACTCGACTCTGTTAAAAAGAAAAATGTTTTGGGAAAAAGATTCTTTGTTGTACTTTATTTATCCCCTCTTGAGTTGGGAGTTGGTAAATCAATTGCATCCTTAACCAAACGTGGGGTAACGCTTCCTTTTCCAAAATCATACGTCATTAAAAAGGCAAAGATTACTTTATATCCAAGACGTGACCATCTTATCCGCCAGGCGGGAAGACTTGGTATAAAATTCAGACAATTAACAACCGCAGAACTGATTGATCTTTATTTTGCGGTCTACAATCCCGAAAAACCTGCAGTTAAAAAAGAGCCGGAAGTTATTTTGGAACATAAGTAATTAACAATTCAAAAAATTTAAAATTGAGACATTGAAAATTGAATGAAAATTAAAAATTGAAAACTGAAAATTATGAAACCTACAAACGACAATCAATCACCAATAAATAACATACCTACACCAACCCCTCAACCCGAGACCAAACCTAAACTGGTTAGTCCAAACGTCGCCATTTCTCAGGGGCTAACTGTTTTTGATGCCATTGCTCCCCAATCGATAGAAATTGACTTTGACTATTTCAAAATAAACGATGTTTATTTCAGAACCATTTTTGTAGGAGGCTACCCCAGATTTGTCTCCCCGGGTTGGCTTGAGCCGGTGGTCAACTTTGATTCAAGCCTGGATATTTCTTTTTATATCTATCCGGTTGACGGAAAATCGGTTTTAGATGATTTGAGAAGGAAGATCGCAGAAATGGAGGCGGAGATTTCCACAGACATTGAGAGGGGAAGAATTGTAGATCCTTCAACACAAGCCAAACTTGAAGACGCAAGATCCCTTCAGGAACAACTTGTTAAAGGCATCGAAAGATTTTATGAATTCAGTTTCTATATAACTATTCCTGCAAGTTCTGTAGAAGAATTAAATCATGTAACCAAACAGATTGAATCCCAACTCGGTTCGCTCTTAATAGTCAGCAAACATGCCATCCTGGATCAAGAAGCAGGATTTTTATCCACCGCTCCGTTTGGTATGGACAGGTTGAATGTTACAAGGAATATGGACACAACTAGTGTGGCCACAACTTTTCCTCTTACATCTTCCGAACTTTCAAGTGACCGGGGAGTTTTATACGGCATAAATTCTCAAAACGAATCTTTTATTATTTTTGACAGGTTTTCTTTACAGAATTCAAACATGACAATATTTGCTACATCTGGCGCTGGTAAAAGCACTAGTTATGATACAAAAGTTTTATATCAAAATAAAAAAGGAGACATAAAAAGGGAAAGTATTGGAAAATTGATCGATACTATGTTCAAAAATAAAAAACATATAAAACTGGAGAAGGAAATTGATGGAATTGTTGAACCTGGAATAAAAGTTTTTTCATTTGACGAAAACCTAAAAGGTGTATGGTCCAACGTAGAAATAGCCGCCAGAAAAATTTCACCGAAAAGTTTATACAAAATAATAACCGCTAGTGGCCGAAAAATAACAATTACGAAAGACCACTGTCTAGTTTGTTTGAAAAACGGAAAAATTGTTGCCACAAAAGGTGAAAGCATAACTGTTGGAAACTACATTCCTGTTCCCCGCGAGATAAAAGGCGGGCAAAAGAACATCAATAAATATCAAGGACATATTATAAACAAAGAATTGTTGACCCTTCTTGGCCTCACGACCAGCGAGGGTCATATAGAAAACGATTTTGTTACTATTTCCAACACAGATCAAGAGATTTTGAATCTAATCAAAAACTGCGCAAAACAGTTAAATTATAAAATATCACCTGTTTACAACTATCCAAAACGCACAGAGATCCGAGGGTATAGCATCAGAGGAGGAAAATTTTCTTCATTTGTGATAAACAACGGAGGGGGTGGCAATTCAGGAGAAAAAAGAGTTCCTGGATTTGTTTTTAGTCTTTCAAATCGACAAATATCAACATATCTAAAAGCCTATTTTGAGGGTGATGGTGGGGTAGAAGATCACGAAATAACAGCTACAACAAAATCTAAAAACTTAGCGTCAGACCTTGCCTATTTACTTCTTCGTTTTGGAATAGTTGCTCGGATAAAAACGAGATTAAAAGCCGCAACTAACACAATTGCCAAAACAAAAAGAAAATACTATAGAATCTCAATTTCCGGTCAGGATAGTATAAAAAAATACATAAATCGAATTGGTTTTATTACTGAAAGAAAAAATCAAGCTTCATTAAAACTGCTTAAAAATTCAAATACCAATACTGACATTATTCCTGAATTACAATCCACTTTTAAAGAAATTTATAAAGATATTTACGATTCAGAAAATCCGGCTCCTAAAAAGTTTTCAGAGGTAAAACTTGGGTCTTTCAATCCTTCAAGGAATGAATTGTTAAATATGGTATTACAAATCAAAAACAGGATCTACGAAATAGAAAGCCTCGAAAAAGACGGTCTTTCCAAGTTAAAGGCTCTACCAACAATAAAGGAAATTATTGAATGCGGCAAGAATAAAAAAATCAATGCTCTACTTTGGAAAAATCTTAATAAGTCTTGGGCCACAATGCGAAGTGGTATTTATCCAAATACAAAAAACGCGTTAACGGCGGCTCAAATTACTCATGGATACACGGTTGAGATTGACGAAGTAGGAAGATCTCTCTATAGATGTTTCAAATTTACCGGAAAATCTCTACAAAAATTTGACTCCTCGCTTTGGTCAACTACACTATACAAACACGCAAATGCAAGGTATCAAAAATTAATTAAAGCAAGAGATTTTATAAGTGATGCATATCGGATAAAAATTGCAAAACTAAAAGAAATCAAAGAAAGGGTCATCTGCCTTGAAACTCTCGCAAAATCGGATCTATATTGGGATCCAATTGTCAAAATTGAAAAAACTGAATCAAAACACCCCTATGTCTACGATTTACAAGTTAAAAATGAAGTGTTTCTGGCCGGATATGGAGGGCTTTTTGTTCACAATTCATACTTTGTTAAACTTGAAGCCCTCCGAAGTCTTATGACGGGAACCGAGGCCATTATAATTGACCCTGAAAGTGAATATAAAACTCTGGCTGACGCGGTAGGAGGAGAATATATTTCCTTCTCTTTTAATGCTCCCGCAAAAATCAATCCCTTTGACTTGGCCCAAATCCGTGAAGAGGGAGAAAACCAATTGGGAATTAAAATTCTTTCGCTTCATTCCCTAATGAAAGTAATCATGGGTGTAATTACCCCAACTCAGGAAGCAATGCTTGACAGGGCCCTAATCATGACCTACCGCAACAAGGGAATCACTATGGACCCGGATACTCAAGGCAAAGAACCACCGCTCATGGAAGATTTGTACAAAACCTTAATCGGGATGGAAGTACCTGACGCGCTTGACCTTGCCGCCCGCATCGAAAAATTTGTAAGGGGGTCGTTTGTCGGAATTTTTGATAAACAAACAAACATTAATATTACAAATCCTTTTACTGTTTTTTCCGTTAAAGATTTGCAGGAAACTCTTCGCCCGATCGCCATGTTTATTATTCTCGATTACATTTGGACAAGAGTCAAAAAAGACATCAAGAAACGCATCTTAATCGTAGATGAGGCCTGGCACATGATGAAATACCCTGATACCGCCCAATTCCTTTGGAGTGTCGTTAAAAGGGCACGTAAATATTACCTGGGCTTAACAACAATTACACAGGACGTGGAGGACTTCTTAGGGCAAGATATAGGGAAAGCAATTGTTACAAACAGCGCCCTACAGGTTCTACTTAAACAATCTCCCGCGGCCATCGATAAAATAGGAGAAGTTTTTTATCTTTCCCAGGGAGAAAAGAATTTACTTCTTGCCGCAAATGTCGGAGAAGGAATATTTTTTGCTGGACCCCACCATGCTCCAATCCGTGTTGTTGCTTCAACTGAAGAGGATAAGTTAATTACCACCAAACCTCTTGAAGTTGCAAAGGTTAATCCAAATGCGTATGAAGCGAAATAATTAAATGCCGGCACCAAAATTTAATCCCCAACCACCAATAAGCGCGCCCCAAGTCAAAGAGCTTAAAGAAGCTTTAGAAATAATGCTTCCCGGACCTTTGGGATTGTCAGAAGCTCCATTCCGAAACAAATATAAGAGATGGGATAGCCCCATGAAACTTTCAAAGGAAGTCTTAGAATGGACACAGCAAGATGATGTAAAAGATGCTTATTATGTACTAACTCAGTGGCAAGAAACTTATTCAAACCCTCCCGAGTATGAATCCCCAACAATGACGCCTGCACCTGAACAGATTGCGTCAAACATACCACAAAAAGGAATAAGGGAAGTACAAGAAGCGGAGCTAGAAAGAAGAAATGCGGATATTAAAGCTTCCGTCGAAAAAGCTAAAGCCCAAACGCAAGCAGAAATTACAAGACGTCAGGAATATGCAAAGCAAAGACAAATTATTCGCGATCAGGTGACAAAAACACGTATAGCCCAAACAGAACTTCAGGGTAGAAAAGTTTCTGTGAGAGTTGAAATACCCAAAGATCCTATTCTTTCTCAAAATGAACAAACAGCATACACAAGACTTAAAGAATTGTCTCAAAAAAACCCTATACAAACAAAAGAGGAACTTTCCGCGGCAATTCAGGAAAAAATTCCTGTATCTATAAAACAGTCCTCCACCCCTGAAGAAGTAAAACTTTATGCAGACACGGTTGCTACACAAGCAGTTGCCAATCTTAGGATGGCTTCCCCTCCTCCACCTGATGTTGAAACAGCCATATTAGTTACGGCTGCGACTGACAAAAATGTTTTGCAAAAAGTTGTATCTAAACCGGACACTCAAAAGATTCTTAGCCAAGGATTAAACGATCTGGCCAGACTCCGAATGACCGCTTACCAAGCCCCGGCAAGCGCTCTTGATATGATAGTTGGCCCCAATGTAAGAAAATTAATATTGGGCCCAAGTCCTGCTGAAATTCACGCAAGTTTTCAGACACAGGGAGCAACACACGAACTTGATTTTGGTAAGTTAAATTCAAATTATCAATCCACTCTTCAAAATCCGATGTTCTCATACGCCCAAGGTGAAATTAAAGGAAAAGTCCTCGATTACGGCAAACAGCAACTTCTTTCGAGATTGAGTTCTTTTCCTCCCGACAGCGCACTCGGAAAACTTGCTGCTTCGAACCAATTTCAAAGCGCTCTCACAATGCTCCAACCTTACACATCTTTCGAGTTTGTTGGCGCGGAAGGATTGCCGGGAATCTTCGGTAAATTTATAATGCAGTTTTCCCCTGAATCAGCCCCACTTCTTTCCGGATTTGGAAATATGCTCGGTATAGATTTCGGTATCGCACCAATTTCATCTGCTGTTACACCAATTGCGGCAGACGCACTAACAGTAGGTATCGGAGGAGAAGTTGCGGCGACCGGCGGAGGTCTTGTCGCCGGTGAAATAGCTGGTACAACTGCGGGTGTTGTGGCAGGTGAGGCAGCTGGAGTCGCTGTTGGAACAGCGGCGGGCACAGCAGCCGGAGCTACAGCAGGGGCGGTTGCAGGCACAGCCATTCCAATACCAATCATCGGAACTATTATTGGTGCTGTTGTTGGCGCCGTAACCGCAGCTCTGCCAAAAATTACAAATTGGATTAAAGACAAACTCGGTAATGTTGGAAATTATCTTATTGCCGGATTAGGAGTTGGGATTGGAGCAGCAATTGGAGCAGCAACAGGAGTAGGAGCGCTTCTTGGAGGGCTGGTAGGCGGAGGAATTGGATATCTTGGAGCAGGGGCTTTTACGGGTGGCTTACCTGCTGTGGGAGCTTCTCTTTCAGGTGCGGCTTCGGCTACGGCCGGCGCGTTTGGGGTTATATGGAGCACTTTCATGGCCGGCGTCGGTACCCCCATCCTGGCCATTCTCATAGGCTTCCCTGTTCTTGTTGTTTTTATTCTTATTATTATCAATTCAGGCGCATACATGGTTCCACCCGGTGCTGCTTTAATAAATAGCACCAATCCATACCTGGACGTTCAAAAAGTTGCCTCGCCCAACGGACAACTGGATGTCCCCCAAACAATTACATACACAATTACTGTCACTGCCAAAAAGGACACTCTCACCGGAGTTTCCTTCCAATATGATTGCAATGCAATTAAGAAAGACGGAACTAAGATAAATTGCAAAGGCCTCGAAGAGGTCCCCCCTGCTCCAGTATCAATTGAGCCCAGTACACCTTTCACTTTTACTTTCACTTCCGATTATACAGATACATATGATTTTAGCGATTCGCTTGTAACAGATACTTTCACAGTTAATGCAACCTCCCCGTCGGGTGGAAAGGTTTCCCAAACAGGATCAGCCTCAATTTGTTTCGGCGATTGCCCTCTAAACTGCTTTGATTTTTCTGATCCGTCCTGGAGTCAAATGCCCGATCTTCAATCAATGCTAACTGAGGCAGCAGGCACCCTTGTGGGTACATACCCTGATTTTGCAGCCAAGGTTTGCCCTGCCGGTGGCCCTGTCGTTAAAATTTGTTATACAACAAGTGACCCTGCACCGGACTCTGGTATCTTTGCAAGATACGTTAACGACCCAGGAGGATGCACTTTCAATTTCAATAAAGACGTTGAACCTTACGGATCGGAGGGTGTTTTATTCCTTCTCACTCACGAAGTGACACATCATATTCAAAATATCAACTCGGGATATTTCAATAAATACAAGGACGTCGTCAATCCACCCACAAACGAGGATTTCATCTGCACCAGAGATTTAGACACACCTGAAGAAAGTATGGCCGAAGGAAATGCTTTGTTTGTAGCAGCCCCCGTAATTGATGCAAACCAGGCGTGTTTGACGTCGAGTTTCCAATCCCAATATCCTTTACATTACGATTTTGCCAAGAATGTAATGTTCGCGCCATAACACAGAGTGCTTGTGATATATAATTAATAAGTATGCAAAAAATAGTTTCTTTTTTTAAAAAATACGCTTGGGTTTGGATAATAATTATAGTTCTCATTGCAATTGTCGGCGATGCCTATCTAACAAGAGAAAAAAATGTTCCTTCTGCCTCACCCACTCCGGCACCGAAAACAGCTTCTTATAAAGATATTATTCCCGGAGTGGCCACAGAAGAAGAATTAAATAAGATTTTAGGCACCCCCCTTAGAACAACCATCAATGGTTCAGAAAAAACAGACGAATATAAATCTACAAGCGAACTTAGGCATCATATTGCGATTATTCAGAGCGGCAAAGTTGTTTTTATTAAAGAAATTGTAAGCGCTCACGATACAATAAAATCTCCTAATATTGTAAGTATTTACGGAACCGCTCCTAATATTCTTTACAATAAATATCCAAATTCAACTTTTGATCTTTATGTTTATCCTGCAAACGGCATAGCTTACCTCGGACATAAAGACGGTGGACTTCTGGAAATATGGTACTTTCAACCCACAACCATCGGTAATTTCATCACTACATGGGGGAAAGATTATTCCCTAAGTAAGTCAACGGAAGTTACTTATTGATCTTAACCCTGAACCTTCACAGGCATTAAAAAATAGTTGGAGATATTATTCCTTCTTCCTCCCTAAAGTGTTTAGATACTATAAATGCTTTATTAATATTTAAAGAGCTTGAAAGTTTTTTAAGTGTTTTCAAATAATCTTCAGTTCCTGTCAGTTTTGCTTCAAATGCAATTTCTTTATTAATAATAAAATCGATTTCCGACGTATTTCTTTTATTGTAGAACGAGACATCGCCATACTGGGAAAGTTGATTAGCAAGGGTATTTTCAAAAGTCTGAGCTTCATTTATATCTCCAATAGATCTCAATAACCCGGTATCGCTAAAATAAACTTTCTTTCCACCAGCAATCGACTTATCAACGCTCTCGCTAAATTTTGGTAGCAATTTGATAATATATATTCCTTGCAAAAACTCGATATAACTATAAATTTTAGATCTTTTTACACCAAGTTCAGATGCAATTTTACTAATATCAAGCATTGAACCAACTCTCGGAACGAGAAGCAATATTAAATCTCTAAGCTCGCGTATATCTGAATAATCATTTAACATTTTAATATCCTTTTCAAAAAACGATTTAAAAATATTTTTAAGAATCATTTTCTTTTCTTCAATATCTTTCGCAACAACAACCCCTGGAAAACCGCCAAATTCTAAATATTCGTTATAATAAGTCTCGTATTTTTTGTGATCAAAAATATTTGATTCCAAAACAACTTTATCAATATCTAATTCTGAATATTTTAAAACTTTTACAATTTTTTTAGACTCCTTAAAATATAAATATTCCTGAAAATTCATCGGAGCCAAGTCAAATATAAACTTTCTTCCAGAAAGACTCTCCGGAAACAAATTTTTCATATAATAGTTACTTGAACCTGTTACTATAAATTTTACAGAGTAATGGTCAATCAGGTATTTAATAATTTTAGTAATTTCCGGAAAATTTTGAATTTCGTCAACAAAAACAGCGAACTTGTCTGAATTTGCCAGATTTTGCAGCCTCTTAAATATATTATTGTAATCAACGTCTTCAAAAATCTTCTGGTCAATGGGGTTGTCAAAATCAAACCAAAGTTTAGGAGACGTTCCCAATTCTTCAAACATCTGTCTCATTAGTGTAGTTTTGCCTACCTGCCTCATACCCGTAATCACAATTGCTTCTTTACTATCTATATATTTTTGAAGTTTGTAAAACAAAAGCCTTTTAATCATTTTTGTATCAAAATTATGACAAAAATGCGCTTTTTTGTCAACACCCAGGCTCACTGAACCTTCACAGGCATTATTAAATGAAGATAATCAACCTCACCCGAATCCTTAAATACTCCAGCCGCAGATTCTGAAGATAATTTAATTTCAACCTCTTCACCTTTTACCGAATGGATAAAATCCTCCAGGAATCGATAGTTAAATGCAATCTCAAGCCCCCCAGATTCCAGATCCGAGTCACGAGATTCAATCTTCGCGTCCACCTTTGTATCCTGACTACCGGAAGACCCGCTTTCCGCAGAAACTTTGATACTTTCTTTAAGTATTTTAAATTTAACTATATTTGCAGAATCTCTGGCAAACACAGAAGAAAGCTTAACTGCTCTCAGAAGCTCTTCTTTATCCAACCTTACAGACATTTTTGACTCTTTGGGTAAAATTTTCTCAAAGTCAGGGTACTCCCCTTCCAAAAGACGTGACACGAGAATTGTGTTACCAAATCCAAAGAGAGCCTGTTTTTCTTTCTCATTGAAAGAAAATGTAATTTCATCCGAATCAGTACTCGACCTTACAATCTCGAGAAGTATGTTTTTAGGCAAGATTAATTTAAAATTTTCAGTTGCATCCGGTAATTTAACCTTACACTGAGAAAGCCTGAAACCGTCGGTTGCCACTAAATTAAGTTCATCCTTTGAAAAAACAAAAAGGACTCCGGTTAGAACGGGTCTTGTTTCATCAAGAGATGAAGCAAATATAACCCTTGAAAGCGCGTTAATAAAGTCGTCTTTAGGAAGTACTATTGATTTTTCCTTTCCGATTGTGTTTGGGATTTTAGGAAAATCAGATGAAGACATTCCGAGTACTGTAGATGTAAATCCCGGAGAGCTTATTTTGAGTTGCTCCTTCTCCGATTCAAGATCTATGGTTTCCTTGGGAAGGTTTGCAACGATTTCCGAAATGACTTTAGCCGGTATACTTATCTCTCCTTCTTCTTCCACTTTGGCTCCGACTGATATTGCAACTGAGATTTCCAGATTAGTTGAAGATATAATCACTTTTGTTTTTTGACAGGAAAAAAGAATGTTTCCCAAGATCGGAAGCTGAGACCTGGTACTTGCAAATCTGGAAGCAATATTTATTGCTTTATCTAAGTTTTCCTGAAGTATTTGTAGTTTCATAAAATTATAAGTAAAAATGTCCGAAACTTTTCACTTTTCCTTTTTCGCTCTTAGTTCTTATTATTATATATTAAACTAGTAGCAGCAGTAGTAGTATCGGTGGATAAGTGTATAAAAAGGGAATCTTGAATCTGGAATTTGGAATTTATTCGTGTGAATACTAGTCATGTTGTTTTGTTTATAACTTTGTGTATAAAAACAAAGACAATGTTGATAAGTATATATCTTTAAGAAAACATCCTCATATCCCCAACTTGATTTTACTTATATCCTCACGGATATGCACATCGTTTGTGGCCAGTTCGGTAATCTTACCCACAGCATGCATAACAGTTGTATGATCTCTTCCCGAAAGTCGTCCAACTTCTTCCAGAGCAAGTCCAAGATGCGTACGCAACAAATACATCAATATTTGTCTAGGTCTGGCAACGGGTCTTGCCCGCGAATCTCCCAGAAGCGACCTTTTACCGATTTGATAGTACGAAGAAACAGCGTCAATTACGTCGGCCGGATCTTTTTTAACCGTTTTTCCACTTTGCTCAACCCCTTTTCCGATTACAGATTCAATAAGGTCGTCGGTTAATTCCAGATGCTTTAGCTTTGTCTCAGTTATTAATTTAATAAGAACTCCTTCAATTTTTCTAGCTGAATCAACATTCCCTGCAATTATTTGTACCTGATTCATTTCAAGTGCAAAACCTTTTTCTTTGGCTTTGATTTGAGTTATTGCACATCTTAGCTCAAAGTCAGGGGGCGCAATATCAACTATTAGCCCTGCTTCAAATCTGCTTCTAAGTCTTTCTTCCAGTTTTGGAATTTCACTTGGGGGTCTATCGCTTGTTAATATCACCTGCCCCCCGGCGGAAGTTACCGCATTAAAAGTGTGAAAAAATTCTTCCTGAGCAGTATCTTTACCTGCAATAAACTGGACATCATCAAGAAGGAGGAGGTCTAGTTTTCGATATTTGTCTCTGAAGCTTTGGGTGGTTTTGTTTCTAATACCCTCAATAATGTCGTTTGTAAAGCTTTCTCCGGTGCAGAGTAAGATTTTTAGATTCGGGTTTTTTCTAAGGGCAGAATTACCGACAGATCCCATTAAATGAGTTTTTCCAACCCCCACCCCGCCCCAAATAAAAAGTGGATTATAAGTAGACCCAAGATTGTCAGAAACTGCAAGGGCCGCCGCGTGTGCCATTTGATTTGAACCAGAGACCGCAAAATTCTCAAAGGTAAAATTCGGAGCAATCCGCGCCTTTCGTAATATTTCGATTAAATTGTCGTTTTTTGTTTCTGTCTCAAAAAGAGGTGTAGGTATTTCATTTTTAATATTCTTTTTATCAACATCTTCCTTAACAATAAAAACCAGGTCGCATTGCTTTCCAAGCGCTTTATTTAAAGAGTCTTGAATAAGGCCGAAATATCTAGTCTCTATTGTGTTTTTGGTATAAAAAGTCCTGCACCCAACTTCAGTTAAAAACCTATCTCCGATTAATTTGGCTGAGGATAGATGGGTTTGGGTGAACCAGGTAGAAAAGGTAGCAGGAGACACCGACACTTTTATGATGTCTAATACTTCTTTCCATGTTGATTTTAAATCTGAATCTAAATTCATAGTACTTAGTACGAAGTACACAGTACTCAGTTGAAGTCAGAATCGGATGCAGGGCATGAAGTTTCCGTCTAATTTCTAAGTACTCTGTACTCTGTACTATTTATAGAGTTATCCACAATTCGTCAAGCCCCATTTTATAATTGTTATATAGAATATAAATGTTATAATCATTATATGAGCACAAAAAGAACATATCAGCCCAGCAAAACCAAGCGAGTCAGGGTCCACGGTTTTAGAGAGAGGATGAAAACTAAAAACGGAAGAAGAGTTTTAAAAGCAAGACGTCAGAAGGGTAGGAAACGTCTCACAGTCTAATCCTTCAGTTTTATAATATGCTTTCTAAAAAATTTAGACTTACCGGATCAAAAAACTTTAAAAAGGTTCAGGATGAAGGTTCCATCTTTCAGTCGGTAAGTTTTGGGATTGCGTATATAGATAGAAAGGACATTAATCCAAGCAGATTTGCTTTTGTGGTTTCTACAAAAATATCGAAAGACGCAGTAGACAGAAACAGGTTCAAGCGTACCATGAGTGAAGCTGTAAGAACTTCGACAATCGACGTTAGAAACGGTTTTGACGTAGTTTTTTTGGCAAAATCGTTAATTACACGAACACCCGCCTCCGATTTAATGAAAGAGGTTAAAGCGTCTCTTAAACAGGTAGGGATATCTGGATGAATAAATTCTTAATCGCAGCAATCAAATTTTATAAAAAAACAATATCTCCTGTTTTTGAACAAGTATTCGGAAAAGCTTGCAGGTTTACTCCTACGTGTTCAGAGTATACAATAGAAGCCTTGGAGAGATTTGGAGCGGCTAGGGGATTTTCCTTGGGTTTTAAAAGAGTTTTGAAGTGCCACCCTTGGGGAGGATCTGGATGGAATCCGGTACCGGATTCAATTAAGAACTAAGAGTTAAGAATTAAAGACGCGAGAGCCTTTTTATTTATTAATTCTTAATTCTTAATTATTAATTATTAATTAATTTTATGGATATTTTTACACTATTACTGGTTCAGCCTTTAACAAACGGACTTATTCTGTTCTATAAAATTCTTGGAGGTAATCTTGGTGTAGCAATTCTTGTTTTTAGTGTCTGTTTGATTTTTCTCCTTAGGCCTTTAACTAAACCATATCTTGAGTCAATGAAGAAAATAAAAGCTCTTGAACCCCAGATGGCAAAAATTAAAAAGAAATTCGCAGGAGATAAACTTAAACTTTCTCAAGCCCAGGCAAGTCTTTACAAGGAAAACAAGGTTAACCCGGGTGCCGGGTGCCTTCCCTATATTTTGCAATTTATTATTCTGATAGCTCTTTTTAATGTTTTTACGAGCACTCTCTCCACAGATGCTACAACTACAACCAAACTTAACGAATTGCTTTATCCTGCTTTGAAATTTTCCCAAAATGAGACATTAAATACCAAATTTCTTTATTTAAATATGAGTAAGCCTGACTCGTTTAACGTTCCAGGGGTTCCGTTTGCGCTTCCCGGCCTTTTTTTGCTTTTGGCAACCGTCGCTCAGTTTTTATCAGTTAAGATAACAGCTCCTTATCTTTCGGCTGAAGAAAAAATTGCCAAAAAAACCAAATCTGATACAGACGATATGCAGGTGGCAATGACACAATCGATGACTTATATGCTTCCGTTGATGACATTGGTCTTTGGTCTTAAGTTTCCCTCCGGCCTAGCTCTTTATTGGCTGGTTTTTTCTATTGTTAATGTTTGGCAGCAAGTAGGAATGTCCGGATGGGGAAGTCTTACGCCACTGGCCAAAAAATTGCATCTTCTCTAATAGGCTTAAATTTGTTAGAATCTCCACTAGTATGAAAAAGACAACAGAATCGCTTAAAAAGATTGTTGAGAAGCTTTTACCTCTTATGTATACAAAAGCAACGGCAGAAGTTTCTTTTGATAAAGAAAACGAAGCCTATGTGGTAAACGTTGATGCTGGAGATGAGACGGGACTAATGATTGGTAAAAAAGGGGAAACACTAGATAGTATTCAAACCATCCTTGGAGTAATGCTTAAACAAGAGACAGGGGAATGGAACCGTGTAGTAGTGAATGTTGGCGACTACAGAGAGAAAGAAGAGGATTATTTGAAAAGTTTAGCCGAATCAACCGCCCAACGAGCGATAGAAACAGGTGAGCCGCAAAGTCTTTATAATTTAAAACCTTGGCAAAGAAGAGTAGTCCATATGCATCTCGCGGAAAGGGCTGATGTCATCAGTGAATCGATGGGGGAAGGGGAAGAAAGATACTTGGTGGTCAAGGCAAAGTAACTCCGGGATAGTGTTTGATATATAATCTCCTTGATGTTGACGAAAGTTTTTCAAAAGACTGAAAAAATTATTGCATGTTTACTTGTTTTTCTTATACCCACGCAACTGGCACTTCATTTTTGGCCATCCTATGCTTTTGTTTTTGGAATAAGAGTTGATTATTTGGCCCCCGCAGTTTATTTGACAGATGTTTTAGTGTTTTGTTTGATAATTTTTTGGTACGTTAACGATCGGAAGATTTTTCTGCTTTTTCTTAAAAATAAGAGGACTGTAATCCTTTTATTTTTTATCTTTATCTTTGTAAACACATTTTTTTCTACAAATCTTTGGATTTCTTTATGGAAGTGGATGAAGGTTTTAGAAATGGTCTTATTTGCTTTATATCTCTATCACAGGAAATCGACTATTGGAGTAAAAAAACTTTACAGCACTTTGTTTATTTCTACTGCGACATTTTCTCTGATCGGGGTATTTCAGTTTTTTTTGGGAAGAACAACAGGTCTTTTTTATTTTTTAGGGGAAAGATCTTTTGACTTGACAACTCCCGGGATTGCATTAGTTGAAATTTTCGGAAGGGACTATATTAGAGCTTATTCTACTTTTCCCCATCCAAATTCGTTAGCCGGTTTTCTTGGGGTAATTATTTTACTATCTATTTACGAAAAGCCGATGTTGGGAAAAAAATGGTTTCTAGCTATCTCTATTTTTCTATTATGTTTTTTGCTGACCTATTCTCTTTCTGCGTTTGTATCATTAGTTCTAGCAATTTTGATTCTCAAAATTGTTTCACAAAAGAAAATGGAAAGAAAAATAGTTCTGTTTGTTTGCACACTCTCCTTAACTTTAAGTTTGCTGTTGCCTATTTTGACCCGAAGTTTTTATACTCACTTTAATTTTCTTGGAAAAAAATACACCGAAAGAATTGACTTAGCTTATATTTCGGGAAATATGATCAGCTCACGGTTTTTGCAGGGTGTGGGTTTAAATACCTATATAGTTAACGTTCCAAAATTCGAAGGCATTTTTACGTACTCATGGATCCTTCAACCGGTACACAATATTTTTCTTTTAGTCTTTTCTGAAACAGGATTTTTGGGACTTGTTCTGTATTTTCTTTTTTTCTTAAAATTACTAAGGACAAAGCACTTTTTAATTTTTCTTTTTATTCTTACTACCGGTTTATTTGATCATTATTGGATAACCCTTCAGCAAAACATTCTTCTTTACACCTTTGTTGTCGGACTTTCATTAAAGAGATTTAAATTGTAAAATTCATTTTAATGGAACTTTCCGAAATAATTATTCACACAGACGGAGGCGCCAGGGGAAATCCGGGTCCTGCGGCATGCGCATTTGTTGCAAAAAAGAACGGTGGATTGATTGGTAAAGAATCAATCGATTTGGGTAAAACAACAAATAATGCTGCAGAGTATCAGGGAGTTTTACTGGCATTAAATTGGATACTCCGCCTGAAAGAGTTTGACTTAAACACGACGACGATCTCGTTTTATCTCGACTCTGAATTAATAGTTAAACAAATAATCGGTTTATACAAAGTAAAAAACGAAAACCTAAAAAAAATTAATTTAAATATCAAAAATATTATAAATAATAATAAGCTAAAAATTAATTTTTACAACATTCCAAGAAGTCAAAACAAAGAAGCAGATTTTTTGGTTAATAAAGAATTGGATGGGCGAATGAGCGGCTAATTCATTCGGCGTGTATTTCGGAGCGTCTTTCACGTTCCCCGGGATTTACAATTCTGCCCCAAAAAAGTTTTTTTAGACAATTCTTTTTGACTATTTAAGACGTTCTGAGTTTGCGGTAAAACACCGGGCAACATGAATCTACCTTTTTATGCAAAACACCATAAACACTTTAGAGAGGTCTAAACAGACGGTCACATTATTTGCAGAACCAAATTTTCTTGCCGTTAACATTCTTGAGAATCTTCTCTCTAAAAATTGTTTTATTAATATTGTATCCGACAATGTTAAAAGATGGGACGAAAACACCCAACATCTAAATAGAGTAAATTTTTCTACTTTTTCCTTAAAAAAAGCCCCGCTTATAAGATCCGACTACACAATTTTTTGTTCAGGATTTTTATCACTCCAAGACACCTATAAAGATTTGCTTTTCTTTAACAAGAAGATGAATGTAGACAATTCGAGGGTTATTGCGATTTTTCCTTATGAAAGTTATTATCTCGAAATCGATATCAAACCGTTGCCTAACGAGAACACGTCAGTTGTTTATGTAGGTGACCTGTTTGGGCCGAGAATAGATTTAGACAGCGACTTGACAGCATCCAGATTAATTGCTGAGGTTTTAACCATGAGGAGTTTATCGTTGGGCATTGGGGGGTCCCTTTATCCGATATTTGTTTCAGATGCCGCCAGGATTATTTCTAAATGGGTATTTTCTTTCGGTCCTTATGGTAAACAAGTATTTCTGTTGGGGCCACAGATATCAGCTACAAGTTATTGGAAGGAAAACGAAAGAATAGAGAAGGGCATAAAACTAAAATACAGGGAAGACATCCCAATACGGGAAATTCCAAAAGGCTTTGAAGTTATAAAGGTAAATGCAAACATGAACTATTGTCTGAGTGAGACGTTCAGGTGGTTTACATATAAGGATCAAAGAGGGGTTGTTTTAAAACCCGTTACAATCCCCAAATTAAAAATTCCGAAACAGGAAAACAAGCGACAGAAGGCGATAAGAAGAATTTCGTTTCTACTATTGATCATATTGACTTTTCCAATATTGATAAATATAGCGGGTTGGGGAATGTTTTATTTTTATTATAAACAACATTTTATTAAACAGAAGAGTGGTGGGGTTAATTCAATTCTGATGGCAAAAACTCTTTTCGCAATTGGGAAAAATTCGAGCAGGATGTTTACGAATGTTCCTGTGATAGGTAGAGTCTATAAAGAGTCGGCCTTTGCTTCTGTTGTTGGAACAACATCATCGGAAATGATATTGTCTGCCAATGCCCTTGTGAACGACGGCATAACATTATTTAGTAATGTTTTGGGCGATAAAACATATGACCCGGTTGAGAGTGGCAAAAACATCAAAGTAAATGTAGATTTTCTGTACAGAGATATATCTCTAATGCAAGCGGAAACTCAAGATGGAGTTCAGTCAAAATTATTATTACCAAAGTTGCTACACGAAAAAATCAATTTTGAGAAATATAAAAACATGCTACTTCAAGGGATCACATTAACTGAAAACTTGTCGGACATCCTTGGAAACGAACGGAAGAAAACTTACCTTGTTTTATTTCAGAACAATATGGAGCTTCGACCAACGGGCGGCTTTATCGGTTCGTATGGAGTTCTTTCATTGGACGGTGGCAGACTTAGTGAGTTAAATGTTAACGACGTTTATTCGGCTGACGGACAACTTAAGGGACACGTAGAACCACCCGGTCCTATAAAAGAGTATTTAGGACAGGCCAACTGGTGGTTAAGAGATTCTAATTGGGACCCTGATTTTCCTACGTCAGCTCAAAGAGCGGAGTGGTTCTTAAATAAGGAAACTGATCAAAAAGTAGATGGAGTAGTGGCGTTGGATCTAAACATAGTTAAAGACATTCTAAGTTTTACTGGTCCGGTATTTCTTCCGGATTTTAACTTGGGGATTTCGGACAAAAACTTGTATGAAAAAACTCAAAGTGAAGTCCAGGATAATTTTTTTCCAGGTACACACAAGAAAGCCAGCTTCTTAACAGCCCTTTCAAGGCAACTTCTTTTTGAAATCGGCAAAACTAATAGTAAAAATAAGGGAGGATTGATTAAATCGTTTATAGAAAATCTTGATGGAAGGCACATACAGGCGTATTTCCACAACAACAAGGTGGAAGACTCCGTTTTGATGTTGGGATGGGGAGGGGCGATAGGCGAGCTGTCTTGCGGGGAGGACTGTTATCAAGACTTTGTTGGTCTGGTTGAGGCCAACCTGGGATTTAACAAGTCTAATTACTTTATAGCAAGGCAAGTTGATTTTTCGGTAAATTTAGACAATAAAAAGATTGAGAGAACACTTGATGTAAACTACCATAACAATTCCAGTCCCGCACTGGGACCTTCCGGGCGTTATGGTGTTTATTTAAGAGTTCTATTGCCCGTTGATACAGAACCGGGGGCAATAAGAAAGGTTTATGGAGGAACGGAAGAGCAAATTACCCCGGAGATAACAACAGCCAAGAATAGAAAAGAGGTTGGAGTATGGTTTACGGTTTTACCCCAACAAGATCTAAATATAAAATTTAGTTGGACATCTGATATTTCGGAGAATGGTTTTCCTTCCAGTTACGGTATATATGTCAGGAAACAGGCCGGTGTAACAGACGATCTCTGGAACATAAATTTAGGTCACAGCTTGACCAAACAAGAGAATTTCGAGTATAATACAGTTCTGAGTAAGGACTTTTATCAAAAGATCTTTTTAAAATAAATTAAAATAAAATGGAGAAAAAAATATTAAAAGCAGAAGAAAGAAAAATTGCAGGACGGAAAGTCAAAACACTCAGACAAAAAGGGTTAATTCCAGGAAACATATCCGGAAAAAAGATAAAGTCCTTCGCGATTCAAGTTGTTTTGAAAGACTTCGAAAATATATATAAAGATGTTGGTGAAACAGGACTTGTAGAACTGGATGTAAACGGGGAGAAGCGGTCCGTTTTGGTGCATAATGTTCAGAAGAACGCAAAAACAGACGAGGTGGTACATATCGATTTCCTTCAGGTCGATCTTAAACAAAAAGTTGAAGCAGACGTACCGGTTGAGCTTACCGGGGAATCCCCCGCCGAGAAGCAGGCGGTAGGAACCGTAGTTCAATATATAAATGAAATTAAGGTAGAAGCGCTTCCCACCGATTTGCCTGAGAAATTTATTGTCGATACATCCGGGTTAGCTGAGGTAGATCAATCTATTTTGGTTAAAGACCTGAAGGTTGACAGAACCAAGGTTGATATTAAAACCGGAGCCGATGAAATTGTAGTCAAAGTTGAACCTCCTCAAAAAGAGGAAGTGGTGGAGACCCCAATAGTTCCAGTCGGTGCTGAAGGTGAAGTGGTTGCCGAAGGTCCTGAGCCTGCCGAAGGACAGAAAGGTGGCCAACAAGTAGAAGCCCCTAAGGAAGAATCAAAAAACTAATTTTCTACTGATCTACTCATCTATTGATCTAATTTCTTGTAGTTTGGATCTATTTCTCTAACTTTCTCGGTTCTTCCCAGTTCTATCCAGCCGGGGAGGTAGTTGGGGTGGAGAGTAATAAAATTACTCCAGAAAACCTGATCATTGTCCGATGTTTCAACTCCCAAAATTTTTACTTTCGGTCTGAGAGAAGTATTAACATTAATAGCGGAAAGGAAGAGGATGCTTAGTATTGTAGTGTAAATAAGGAATTGAATTAAACTTTGTTTGACCTTTTTGTCCGACATGTGGTAATCTTAATTATGGATCCGAACAACCCCGCGCCGCAAGGGGAAAATTTACAGAATGTGCAGCAAACCCCACCGCAGCCGGTAGTTGTGCCTCCACCCGCCGTTCCGTCTTCAACCGTACTGACCCCTCCTACAGCTCCTGAAGTTCAATCTTCAACTCCGGTGGCTCCACCCAAAAAAAGTCCTCCCTTGTTAATTGTTTCTGTAGTTCTTCTCGCTGTAGCCCTTATCGTCGCTGTTGCTTATATGGTCGGGTCAAAGTTTTTTGTTGGTTCTTCGAAAAGGGTTCCCACCCCAACACCCGTAGCAACACCAATACAAACTGCCGTGCCTACGAATTCGCCTGAAGCTACGCCTTCGGCCAGTCCGCAGTGATTAGAAGACCCTTGTTTCCCATCTCGTGCCAGATTTGTTCCGTGACAAAAGGCATAAAGGGGTGAAGGAGTTTAAGACCGGATTCGAGGACTTTGTAGAGAGTGGGGATTGCGCCTTTTCGAACAGTTATCTTACCGGACTCTTTATCGAAAGGCTCTTTTGCTTTTTCAATATAAACATCTGCAAATTTGTGCCAAATAAAATCATAGATTTCTTCGGTCGCTTCATTAAGTCTGTATTTATCAAGAGCTTTTGTAACCTTCTTTGTAGTGTCTTTGAGTTCCTTCAGTATCCATTCATCGTCCGTGTTTTTAGTTTTACTCTTTAACTCTTTAACTCTTTCACTCTGTTTGTTCGAAAGAACAAACCTCGCAATATTCCAAATCTTATTGGCAAATTTTCTTTGTCCGTTGATTTTGTCTTCGGAAAGGGCCACGTCGTTTTCGACTAAAGCGCCCCAAAGAAGTCCCATACGCAAAGCATCAGCGCCGTATTTTTCAGACATCAGAATAGGATCAATTCCGTTTCCTTTAGATTTACTGATCTTGAGCCCTTCTTTGTCCCGGACCAGTCCGTGAAGTAAAACCGTTTCAAAAGGAACCTTTCCTGTTGTGTAAATGCCAAGCATAAGCATTCGAATTACCCAAAAGGGGAGAATGTCGTACCCGGTATTCATAACACTTGTTGGGTAATACCTTTCGAAATCCCCCGGGTTGGTGGTTTGTAATGTAGCGAACGGCCACTGTCCGGAAGAAAACCATGTGTCAAAAGTGTCAGTGTCTTGTGTCAAAATCCCGTTGCCGCATTTGTCGCACTTAGTCGGAATTTCACCGTCTGTGATAGTCCACTCCATACATCTTCCACATCTATACGCAGGAATTCTTATACCCCAGGCTATTTGGCGGCTAATGTTCCAATCCCTTAAGTTTTTAAGCCAATGAATTGCAATCTTTTCATATTTTTTGGCCGTAAACTTAACTTCTTTGCTTTTGATTGAGGTCAATACTTTTTTGGCCAATGGTTCGACTTTGACATACCACTGTTTTGAAACCATTGGCTCCAGAATTCCGTGATCGCGATAACACACTCCAACTGTATGATGAATTTTTTCAATTTTCTTTATCTTTCCTGCCAGTTCAAGGTCTTTAACCACTTCTTCACGGGCGGTGAATACTTTCATGCCAATATATTTCTCCGGCGTGCCTGTCATCCTGCCTTTTTCATCGATTACGGAAATTAGCGGTAATTTATTTGATTTTCCTATTTCAAAGTCGGTAGGATCGTGAGCCGGAGTAACCTTAAGTGCGCCTGTCCCAAAAGTTACATCTACAAGCTTATCCGTAATTACCGGAACGTCGCGGTTAATTAGCGGTATTTTTGCGGTTGATCCGACAAGCTTTTTGTATTTTACATCTTTCGGATTAACTGCGACCGCCACATCTGCAAATATAGTTTCCGGTCGGGTGGTTGCAATGGTTACGGTTCCGTAGTCCAAATAATATAGATTGTCGTCTCTTTCCACATAGTCTACCTCAAGTTGTGAATAGGCGGTACCGCATCTTGGACAGTAATTAACAATCCGCTCGCCTCGATAAAGAAGCCCGTCAGTCTCAAGTTTTTTGAATGTCTTATAAACAATCTTTACAATTTCGGTGTCAAGTGTGAATTTAAATCTGCTCCAGTCACAAGAAGCCCCGAGCTTTTTAAGCTGGGACTCCATGACACCTGTATTTTCCTGGACATAATCCCAGATCATTTTAAAAAGAGTGTCGTGGTCAAAGTCGAATCGGCTTTTATCTTCCTTAGCCAATTTTTTCTCAAAAACATACTGAGTTTCGATGCCTGCATGGTCGCTTCCCGGAAGCCATAGAGTTTGCTCACCCTTCATGCGATGGTAGCGGATTAGTGTATCTTCAATAGCTATAAATCTGGCATGTCCGATATGAAGCGGATCGTTGGCATTCGGTGGGGGCATAATTATAGTGAACGGTGAACCGTGAGCAGAGGACTGTGGAGAAAAAGAGCCCGACTTCTCCCATATACCATAAATATTCGACTCGTATCTTGTGTGATCGTACTGAGGGTCCATGGCTGAATTATAATATAATCAGAGAAAATTAGCCACCAATTTTTAAGTTGGGGATTCGATCGATAATTTTAGGATTAACGAATTCACCTCTTTTGGCTTTAAAATAAGCGGCGACTCCAATCATTGCCGCGTTGTCACCTGTCAATTTCTTGGAATAGGGGAAGTGAACTTGAATATTAAATTCCTTGCCAAGTTTTCGAAGCCTTTTTCTAGTTTCAATGTTTGCCGAAACCCCTCCCCCAACTAACAAATGTTTTATGCCATATGGCTTATGGCTTATGGCATACTGCACGACACGGATCAAATGAGAGAAAGCAACGTTTTGGAAACTAGCGGCCAAGTCGTAAACGTCTTGTCTACTTATTTCTTCATTCTTAACTCTTAATTCTTGTATCTTTCTCATCATTGAAGTTTTTAAACCTGAGTATGAAAAAATTTTTCTATCTTCCTGTCCGACCATAGGGATTGGAAGTTTATATCTTGTCGGATCTCCCAACTTCGCAAACTTTTCTAAAATCGCGCCACCCGGGTAACCCAATCCCAACATTCTTGCGGCTTTGTCTAGCGCCTCTCCCAGCGCGTCATCTGCGGTTTGGGCCAGAGTTTCGTATTCTCCGATCTTATTAATTTTGACTAGAATTGTGTTCCCACCGGAGACCACCAATCCAAGAGCTGGATACTTGATATTAGATACTAGATACTCGTTATTCGCCAAGGGAGAAAGAACATGAGCCTCAAGGTGATTTACAGGAATTAATTTTTTGTTGTATTTTAGAGCCAACTCTTTCGCCTTATTAATTCCTACCCCAAGCGCAATCGAAAGACCTGGTCCTACTGTAACCGCGATGCAGTCCAAATTTTTAATTATTAATTTTGAATTTTTAATTGCCTTATCTACGACAAGGTCTATTCTTTCTTCGTGCATCCTTTGGGCGAGGGATGGCATTACACCACCGAATTTAGCGTGAGCGGACGCCTGCGACCAAATAATATTGGACAAAATTTTTGTGTTTTCGGTTATAGCACACGCTGTTTCGTCACAACTGGTATCAATGCAGAGGATCTTCATATCAAATATTTCCCCAACTGATCAACCTCTCATTTTCAGTTTTACCCGGAGCGATCTTTATCCAGATAATTATTGCTTCGTCATCAAACTCGCGTACGACATCAGCAACCCTTTCTGCCCATTCAATGGCGACCACATGTTTATTTTTAACAAAAGATTCAAAATCAAGATTTTTGAGTTCGTCTGAATTTACCATTCGCCACGCATCGATGTGGTCGAGCGAATAAGCGGAGCTTGCTCCTTCGGAGTAGTGATTGACAAGATTAAAAGTGGGGGAGGTGACTAGCTCTTCTATCCCCATAGCGCGGGCAAGACCTTTTGTAAACTGGGTTTTACCGGTCCCCATTTCTCCCTGAAGCGCAAAAATAATGGCGCGTTTACCAAGATGGCTTTCGTATTTTTGCCAGATTTCCTTTGCCAAGTTTTTAGTGTTTTCTTCACCACGACTTAAAACTTCGTTTTTGTTTGAAAACTTCACTTTTCCTTGACGCAAAGTTACAATGTCGTCGAGGGTTGTGTCGATTACAGTGGACGGATCGTTTTTTGGAAGCTCTCCAATATCGATAATCAGATCTATCAATCCTTTTTGTTTTTCTGAAATATTATCCAAAATATCAGAAATTTTGTAAGGGCGTTTCTTATAACTGGCATTAGCTGAAGTTGAAGTGATTGGTTTTCTGAACGCTTTAACAATGTCTATAACCAATTGATAATCCGGGATTCTAATTCCCAAGGTCCCTTCCTCACTTTCTACGCCTGGGGAAACAATATGCTTTCCCTTGGAGATTATGGTAAGCGGTCCCGGCAGAAATTCCCCATACAAGTTTTTGGCAGTTTTGTTTAAATAAACGTATTTGCCCGCCATTTTAATGTCGGTAACGGCTATAGAAAAAGGTTTTCCAAACGGTCTGTTTTTGTACTCAACAAGTTTTTTAACCGCAATTCCATTTGTAGGATCAACGGCTGCGCCGTAAACAGTTTCGGTGGGGTAAATCACAAGTCCGCCATTATTTAAAATTTTGACAACTTCACCAACTGTGTATTTGTTAATTTTGATAATCCTCATATGATTTAATTTCAAATTATTTCGTGGCTGTGCCTCGAAGGTAGACCGCCGCCCAAGGGCGGTAGTTGCTGACAAAGGTTTTTTGATAAATTGTTTGACCTTCTCGCTTGACGAGATAAATAAAAGAAACTTTTGCCCCGGGGGCGCTGTAATCAATCTGTTTTTGAGTACCAATTGGAAGTGTGGGATCATCTTGGTACACGGTTGGTAAGGCAGGAATCACATTTGAAACAACAGGCTTTGAAATGGATGCAATCCTTCCGTCATTGGTACCATAAAGCTCAAAGACCAGAGAATAACGTTTTGGATCGGCGAAAGCCTCAATTAAAATATAATTGGATGTGTCATTAATGAATTTTAAATCGGGAGAGGGTCCGTATACCGTAGCATCAAGCCCGGGAGGCGAGCTTTGCTCATAGTAGCCAACACGGTATGCATGAGAGGTCCTTTCTGTAACAGGAAGACCGGCGTTTAAAATTGCTCTAAAAAGAGTTGTAGAAACCTGGCAAACTCCGCCACCGTCCCCAAGAATTGTTTTTCCACCGGAAATTATATATGCCTGTTGGTACCCTGTAAACGCCGAAATATCACCCAGAGTATTGTTAAATGAAAAGGTCTCATTTGGTTTAACCAGGGTTCCGTTAATTCTGCTGGCAGCCAAAACTACATTGTGAACACGCGAGGGGATAGAATGGTAGTAAGTTGAAGTTCCGCGTCCAATTAATTCTTTTATACCAAGAGTGTTAACCTCGTCTGTAGCAACTTCAGGAGGTTTACGAACAACGGGCAAATCAAATGATATCAATAATTGATCGCTGGTAGCTAAAAGGTTAAATGTATCTATAATTTTTTCTCTTGCAGCGTGCGTATCAACAGTTATTCCGTCCAATGCGGGTAAAAATTCTACAACCTTACGCCCGTCAAAGTTAAATTTTGGGTTTTGTGGACTTCTGTTTATTTGAGAAGCAATACTACCCAGATTGGAATTGACAGCTTCATCATTGAGACCTCCTTTGGGATTTAAAAATTTTAAAATGTCTGTGTCTTTAAGCGCGAATTGGTTTGACTCAAAATTTATTATGATTTTTTTGCCTACAAATTTTTGCGCAAGAGTTCTTACTTCCTCCTCTTCCTTTTTGGTTAATGAAGTATCAATTTTTTTAACGGGTATGACAATTTGACCCTCCTTTGCATAAGACAGACTTATTCCGATTTCGGCTCTAAGGCCTTGTTGGTCGATTTCGGTACCGGCTTTTCCTGTAAACACTTCAACTTTTCCGTTGACAACTTTTATTGAGGGTGGAAGTGGTTCCACAAAATCCTGTCCGGCAATAACGGACATTATTTTTGTGAGTTTGGTTTCGTTAAGGTTCGTAGCCAAGCCCAGAGAAACAGGGTTTGTAAGTAGATCTATTCTTTTACCCAAATCTAAAAAGATGTTTCCCGTACGGGTTAAGTTGTATGCTCGTAGTGCCGAGGAGGTAAAATCGTATGACAAATCAATATCTTTTGTTTTTATTTCAAACGACTGAGTTCCATCAGTTAAAACAAGTTTTTCTGGTGGGGAAACCTTACTTGATAACAAAACACTGGCACCACTTACATTCAAGCCACCGAGATTGAATTTTTCGACAAAAGTGTTGGGGTATATTTTATCTGTAAATTTAAAATTATAGACAGAGAATATACCTAAAAAAATTGATAATACCACCATTAGAGGAGTTGCCAATCTTAATTTTTGCATATGATTAAAGGGTCTTTGCCCGTCCGTCTTGCATATGGTAACATTTAGTTAAGATAATTTCCTAACATATGCCTCCACAAAACATCCCGCAACCACAACAACCAATTAATCCTTCGATACTTCCGCCGCTTCCAAAAAGGGGGTTTCCCAAAATATTTATCTGGATTGGATTGGGTATAGTAATTCTAGTCTTAATATTTGTTATATTTCGTTTGTTTTCTAAATCTACCCCAAAATCAGCCGCAATCGTCTGGTGGGGTTTGTGGGAAGAAGAAAACATAGTTTCTCCGTTGATTTCAGAATATGAATCTTCTCATCCAAACATAAAAATTACATATATAAAACAATCTCCCCAAGACTACCGCGAGCGCTTGACCAATGCTTTAGCAAAAGCAACAGGGCCGGACATATTTAGATTCCACAATACCTGGGTGCCGATGTTTAGAGCCGATCTGGACCTTCTTCCTCCCTCGATAATGAGTTCGGCGGAGTATTCAAAAACGTTTTATCCGGTAGCCTCGTCCGACCTTACAAGTGGCACTGGGATAGTAGGGATCCCTCTTGAGTACGATGCCCTGACACTATATGTGAATGAAGATATTTTTAATAAAGCGGGAAAAACTCCTCCAACCACCTGGGACGAACTTAGAAATCTGGCAAGCCAATTAACAGTTAAAGACGACCAGGGCACCATCACCCAATCGGGAGTAGCGCTGGGGAGAACCGAGAATGTCGATCATTGGTCGGAAATTTTAGCTCTTTTGATGATTCAAAACGGTGTTGATTTATCAAATCCGACCGGCAAGCCCGCCGAGGATGCTCTCAGTTTTTTCACTTATTTTGCTTCCACAGATGGTGTTTGGAATGTCACACTTCCTCCTTCCACTCAGGCATTTGCATCGGGAAAGTTAGCGATGTATCTTGGGCCTAGTTGGAGGGCATTTGAGATCACTCAAGCCAACCCTGCCTTGAAATTTAAAACGGTACCGGTTCCACAGCTTCCAAAAGATAATCCGAACCAGCCGGATATAACATATGCCACATATTGGGCAGAGGGCGTCTGGTCCAAAAGTACAAAAAAGGCTGCGGCTTGGGATTTTCTAAAATTTTTAAGCACTCAAGATTCATTGCAAAAGTTGTATCAAAGCGAATCTAAAGTGAGGTCTTTTGGTGAACCATATTCAAGGATAGACATGGCAAATCTTTTAACTTCACATCCAGTTTTGGGATCAATTATTACACAGGCGCCCGGGGCGGCCAGTTGGTACTTGGCGTCGCGCACCTTCGATGGGCCTACTGGTATAAATTCACAGATGGCCAATTATTTTGGAGATGCCATTAATGCGATGACCGATGGCAGAACCACTCCCGAAAAGGCCTTAGAAACCGTGGTCGAGGGGGTTAAGCAAGTGCTTACTCAATACAGACTTATCGCGAAATAGTTAATATTATGCCCAATCTCTATTCGATCGATGTCCGTTCATCACCTTCACAACACCTTAGCACGGGGGAGATAAAAGCTGTGATTTATCATGACTGTTTTGACTGCCCGCTTAGTTTTTCCGAGATGATTAGATGGAGGTCTACGGATTCGGCTAATATTAAAACTGATCATGAGATTGCCGTTCGTAACAGATATTGTTTTTTAAAGGGAAGGGATGGTCTAATATTTAAGAAAATGTTACGCCAGAGGATTTCTGACAAAAAAATGGAAATTGCAAAAAATGCCTCGAAAGTTTTGTCATTTGTTCCGGGGGTGAAAATGGTCGCGGTTACGGGTTCTTTGGCCATGGAGAATTCCGACGATGAAAGCGATATAGATTTAATGATTGTTACAAAGGCCGGAAGTCTTTGGACAACCCGCCTTTTATCGTACTTTTCGCTTTTCGCTTTTCGCTTTTCGCTTCGTAGTCCAAACGATAAAAATCAAAAAGACAAGCTTTGTTTAAACATGTGGTTAGACGAGAACGACCTGGTGTGGCGTGAGCGCAATATTTACACTGCCCACGAAATTGCCCAGATTGTTCCGCTTGTGAACAAAGATAAAACTTACGAGAAGTTTTTGTACAAAAATAGATGGATTCTTAACTACTGGCCAAATTCTGTAAAAATACGAAATCCGAAATCTCAAATCCGAAATAAATCTGAATTTTCAAAATTTAAATATTTAAACATTGTTTCGAATTTCGTGCTTCGAACTTCGAATTTAATCGCATTTAAAATACAGTATCTTTATATGAAACCTAAAATTTCTAGAGAGTTAGTTACAAAAACCCGAGCCCTATTTCATCCACAAGATTGGGGAAGGGTTATTATAGCGAGAATTGTAGTATAATTAATTATGGTAAACACAAAGCAGGACCTTTTTGGAACTCTGAGTAATAATAAAAATAAATTACAAAAACTTGGTGTGTCACGAATAGGCGTCTTTGGGTCATTTGTTAGCGACGAACAAACAAAATCAAGCGATGTAGATCTTTTAGTAGAATTTATAAAAGGGAAGAAAAACTTTCACAATTTTATGAATACTGCTGATTATGCCGAGTCTATACTCGGAAGGAAGGTTGATTTAGTTACCCCAGAAGCGTTAAGTCCGTATATCGGTCCTCATATAATGAAAAATATACAATATGTCCAAATTGCCTGAGGAATATTTAAAACATATTTTAGATGAAATAAACTATTTAATAGTAGAAAGCTCAGATCTTGCTGAAGATAAATTTTTCAATAATCAAACTTTACAGAGAGCCTTTACTAGAAGTCTTGAAATAATAGGTGAAGCCGTAAAAAATTTACCTCTGGAATTTAAGGAAGAGAACAACGAAGTTGAATGGAAATTGATGGCAGGAATGCGTGACCGTCTAATTCACCATTATTTTGGAGTTGATTATGAAATAGTTTGGGATGTTGTAAAAAACGAAAAGATAATTCAAATAAAATAGTTTCTACCAACACCACCAGAGGAAACAGTGATTTTGCCCCGTGGAGCCCTCAATGACCCCCTTGACATTGTGCACGTGGCTCAATAAAATAGCACTCAGCATCTGAGAATGCTAGAATAAGCAAATAAGCAAATGACAAATTTAAAACTTAAGCCAACTGCGGGATATCTTCTTATTGAGCCTTTGGAAAAAGAGGTTAAAACAGCCAGCGGGATTTATTTACCGGAAAATGCCGGAGAAAAACCTCAAAAAGGTAAGGTTATAGCAACAGGAGCTTCAACTTGTTCGGATTGTAAAGGTGGTAGCTGTTGCATGATAGATTCCCCGGCAAAAGCAGGTGATACGGTTCTTTACAAAAAATGGGGGGGAAACGAAGTTAAAATCGAAGGCAAGGAATATCTATTTGTAAAATTCGAAGATGTTCTCGCGGTTGAAACCGCGTAAGCACGAAGCACTAATTTCGAAGCACGAAACAATATCTAAATTACAAATTCAAATACTTCGGATTTCGAGATTCGAATTTAGGATTTAAAAGTATATGGCTAAACAATTAAAATTTGGAAATGATGCAAGGGCCGCTCTTAAAAAGGGAATTGATATTGTGGCAAAGGCGGTTGTAACAACGCTTGGACCAAAAGGCAGGAATATTGCATTGGACAAAAAATGGGGAGCTCCAAACATAGTTCATGACGGAGTTTCTGTTGCTAAAGAAATTGACCTCCCCGATCCGTTTGAAAACATGGGCGCACAGCTTGTAAAAGAGGCTGCCAGCAAAACCAATGATAACGCGGGTGACGGAACCACAACCTCTACACTTCTGGCCCAAGTAATGACGGATAAGGGTATGAAGAAGATCGACGCAGGGGCAAACCCCATGATCGTTAAGAAGGGAATAGAAAAGGCAGTTGAAGCGGTTGTTGCCGAACTTAAGAAGATGGCGAAGCCAATCAAAGGAAAAGAAGAAATTGCCCAAGTTGCTACAATTTCTGCCGGAGACGAAGCCATTGGCGCAAAAATAGCGGAGGCATTGGACAAAGTTGGACGCGATGGGGTAGTTACAGTCGAGGAGGGAAAGGGGCTTACAATCGATATTGAATACAAAGAAGGAATGGAATTTGATAGGGGATATGCCTCAGCCTATTTTGTAACAAATGCCGACAAAATGGAGGCAGAAATTGAAGATGCATATATACTTCTCACCGACAAAAAGATTTCTTCTATTCAAGATCTTCTTCCTTTCTTAGAAAAATTCGTAAAGGTGAGTAAAAGCTTGGTAATTATTGCGGATGAAATTGACGGCGAGGCTCTAGCCACACTAGTAGTTAATAAACTACGCGGTACTTTCAATGTTTTGGCAATTAAGGCCCCAGGATTTGGAGACAGACGCAAGGAGATGCTGGAAGATATTGCAACTTTGACGGGCGGAATCGTTATAAGCGAAGACACGGGGCGGACATTTGAATCGATTGAGGTGACGGATCTGGGACGGGCCGACAAAGTCTGGGCAGACAAGGACAATTCAAGAATAATTGGGGGTAAAGGAGATAAATCTGCCATTACGAGCAGAGTTGAGTCAATTAAGAAACAGATTAAAGCTTCTGACTCCGATTTCGATAAAGAAAAATTTGAAGAAAGATTGGCCAAACTTTCAGGGGGAGTGGCGGTAATAAATGTTGGAGCAGCAACTGAAATTGAACTTAATGACAAAAAAGAGAGAGTTAAAGACGCGGTTGGAGCCACCAAGGCTGCGGTAGAAGAAGGAATCGTCCCCGGAGGAGAAACTGCGCTTCTTCGTGCTCGCGTAGTTCTTGAGGGTGTTAAAGTTGAAAAGGGAGATGAGCAGATAGGAGTGGGCATAGTATCAGAATCTCTTGAAGAACCAATTAAATGGCTTGCCAAAAATGCGGGGGATGATGCAGATGTGATTTTAAAGAAAGTCTTAGCCAAGGATGATAATGATTTTGGCTATAACGCATTAACCGGAGAATTCGGTTCAATGACAAAAATGGGAATAATCGACCCGGTTAAGGTTACCAGAAGCGCGCTTCAAAATGCGGCAAGCGTGGCCATGATGGTTTTAACTACGGAAGGCTTAGTGACCGACATTGTTGAAAAGGATAAAAAAGAGCCTTCTATGCCACCAGGAGGCATGGGTGGAATGGATTATTAACCTCAAGTCATAATTTCAAATTAAAGTGCCTATTATTTTTTGTTGTGAGAAAATATAATCAATCAAATGTGCAAAATTGAGTGCGTGTTTCATGGAGAAAATGGAAAATGTATGTCTCCTGTAGCCGGTTCGCAAGCAATTGAATATGCTGCCGTATATTATTGTCGTCCAAGCGTTGAAGCAAAAATGGATGAGGGAATGGATCCGGATTGTTTTGGTTCCGAATTAACAAAAAGTGAAGTGAGTGAAGAACTTTATGCAAATGTGGCAGGAAGCTGATGGGTTCCTATAGAACTGTGGCTATCTGGGAATTATTGAAAACGGATTGAGTGGTACTCCGTCTTGACGGATTTCTAAATGCAAATGAGGTCCGGTGGTTCGTCCTGTAAGGCCAACCTTTCCAATTTCATCGTCTGTGGTGACAGTTTCTCCGATTTTTTTCTCAATTTTGGATAAATGAGCATATCTGGACAGTAAGCCCTTGCCGTGGTCGATAACAATAGTATTACCATATCCGTCTGTAGCGTATCCGGCCTCGACCACTTCGCCAGCTTTGATTGGTTTTACAGAGTTTCCGACTTCCGATCCAAGGTCAATTCCAGGGTGAAAAAAACTGAAGCTTTGATTAATTTTAAACTGAGTCAGAGGGAACTGGGTTCCTTTTTGTGTTTCCAGAGTGTTTTTGGGCTCAATAATTACCTGGTCAGGTAGAGTGGAACTTTCAAAAGCATTGACGTTTGAAGCCTGATTAAATGGCAGAAAAGATGTAATGACAGCGAAAGCGGCAAAGTTGCCGGCCATGATCCGTCTGGCGTTTTTGTGCCCGCTTACGTGCCTGATGAACTTCCCTGCGAGCGTGCCTTTTTTGTATTTTTTGTTTACAATGGCCACAGTAGGTACAATAGGCTCAACCAATAGTGGTTTACGCCTTTTTATCAAGCGGAAATGCATCGCAAGGCGATACTTAGGCAGTTCAAGGCTAAATTTTTTCATAGTGGGCAGGCACTAAAAATCCCGCATAAGCGGGACAAGCCGTGATTGTACTCTGTGTAAAGGCCAAAAGTCAAGTAAAGGCAAGCTTTTCAGAAGCTCACGTTGTAATCTATCGTTGGGGGTTTGAGTTTGTTTTGATTAATGTCGAGCGCATTTATTTGGTTATTTAAATCTTTAAGTTTATTGCCGATTACCGTCAATATGTCTCCGCCTGGGGAGGCTTCGGGGGTTGTTACTATAAACGGAGCCGGAGTTTTTTTGGAAGGGATAATAATTGGTGTACTTTTCGAACCGAACAGTAGTCCCAGAATAATTATCAAAAACATTAAACCGGAAGCAACCGCAACAGGAATAAATATTTTTTTGTTTGAATAGAACCTTACAAGAAGACTCTTAATCGGCACAGGAACACGTTCCCAAATTTTGTTTAGAGTTGGCTTTATCTTTTCAATCACGCCAGCCATACCGCTTTTGGGTTGATTTTGGGTTATATCCTGACTGGGATTTTCTATATTCATTGTTGGTTCTTTATATAATTCAATACCTCTACCAGAAATTTGTTAAATTGGGAAAGCTGTGGAATACCCAACCCCAGTATTTCTATACTGGCCTCAAAACTTCCCTGTGGTGAGTATGATTGGTTATAGATCTTTTGAATTCGTGTTCGTACATCACTCTCATTTTGTTTAAGCATTGAGTCGGTCGCGTCAATATCTGTTAACCAATGATTAAATGGATTAAGGGTAAGCTTGCCTGTGGCCACTCCGGCATCAATGGCTGTTTTAAGAGTTGAGTATACGGCTTCATGTTTATTCCTTAACGCGATTTCTTCTCCAAGACCAATGTCTACCAAGGCCTCGTCGATAGTAAGAAGGGTATTGGTTTTATATCTTGCGCGCGCTTCCTCGCTTCTTCCGAACAGAGTTTCCAAAGAGTCGTTAGTATTATATTTTTCCTTATCACTTTTATACCAATCGATCTCCGAATCAATTTTAACAAATATGTTATTTATATCGTCGGTACCTAAACCTTTATCCTCGACAATTTTTTGTTTTAGCATTTGCATATACACTGTCATCATTTGGTCTCTGACTTTAAGCATATTAAGAGTTTTTTGTCTGGCATCCTCCTTAAGTGAAAGGGTTTTGTTGGCCAAATAAGAGTTTTTGGCGTCTTGATAATCAGAATAGGCCTGGTTGTACAAAGTTAGGCTGTAGAGGTGGTCTTGGTACGCTTTATTAAAGTCGAAAGTTTGGGCTTGAGCACGAGTGCAGAGTACAAAGTACAAAGCACATAGTGCCATCGTTGTTAAGACGGTCTTTTTCATCTATATTTATTCTAACACGATCACAATATTGGGAGTTTGAGGCCGGAGCGGGAATCGAACCCGCGCAATAGAAGTTTTGCAGACTCCCGTGTTTCCACTTCACCATCCGGCCGTGCTTGTATTTTATCATTTTCCGATACTGTTTCCTAAACGCTTGAGCAGAAACTGTTTTGCTGCGTGCAATTTGAGTTCTTTCTCTCTTATTGTAGCGTCAAACTTTCCTTTGTAGGCTTCATAATATATCAATACCCACGGTCGATATGGTTTAGTAGAGAAAACTTTGCCTGAATTATGTAACGCAAATCTCTTTTTTAGATCTGTAGAATATCCAACATAGATGTCTCTATTTACGGTGCTTTGAAGAATATAGACATAAAACATAAAGATATAAATTTTTTCTCAGAGCATCTAGCTAACATTATTATATCAACAAAAAAACGTTGCCCTATTGTCTAGCAGAGCTAGATCCCGCTCTGCGGGATAGCTTAAGCTCGACGTTAACTCAAAACTTTGTTAAACTCGGGGGCAATGAAGACTTTTAAGATTGTTGTTGTTACACTAATCGCTTTGTCATTTCTTGCGGTTGCGGGCTTCTTTTTAATTGGATTTTTTAAACCAAAGCCTGCAGGAATAATGGTAGAAACATCTCCTTCCTCCACAATCTATCTAAACGGAACAATTGTTGGCAAAACACCATTTAAAGGGGTATATAAGCCGGGAGAAACGTTAATCAAATTGGTTCCCGACGGCGTGAACGAGCTTCTTCCTTTTGAAACCAAGGTAACACTTGTATCCGGCATTCAAACTGTAATCAGACGTGAGTTTGGTGTAACAGAGAATGCTTCCTCCGGAGATATAATTTCGTTTGATAATATTCCATCTAAAGCCACAAGTTTAATAGCAATCTCAACCCCCGAAAACGCACAAATATCTCTCGATGGAGTTCCCAGAGGTTTTACCCCGTATAAGACTTCTACAATTTCCCCGGCAGAGCATCAAATTTCAGTAAAGGCCCCCGGTTATAACGATAGAATTATGACTCTTAAAACACTATCCGGCTATCGTTTAACAATTTTTGTTAAACTGGCGAAAAGTGAGACGCCTCCGCCCATTGTTAAAAAATATGTCGAAATACTTAAAACCCCTACAGGATTTCTTAGAGTTAGGACTGAACCCGGAACAAAAGGGGAGGAAATTGCGGAAGTAAAACCCGGGCAAAAGTTTTTATTTTTGGAAACGGACGTTTATACCGCCTGGAATAAAATTCAGTATCAAGAACCTCAACCTGGGCTTCCGAATGGAATAGTTGGTTGGGTGTCTGGTGAGTTTTCAAAAGTGATGGAGTCCTCGAATTTTGATGCAACAAATAGCGCAACCCTGTCAATTTAAATTCCGGGTACGGAAATTCCGCTGTACAAAACCCAATAAACAAGAATAACCCAAATGGCGACAGCGACAATAAGAGGACGGTCGGAAAGGAGCAGTTTTTCCGGAGTTTCGCTTTTACCCTCAAATATTAAATATTCATACCTCATTATTCCGAAGATAGTCACAGGAATGGTAAACATTAAAAGTTTGTTGATTGTTGTGGTGCGTGAAAGTTCTGCTAGGACTAACCAAAAGGGGAGAGTGGCTTTAGGGCTTTCAAAAAAGGTAAAAAGTGCCCAGCTCATCCAGGAAGCATTACCAAACATAGTCACATAAGAATTCAACAACCCCTTTTTATAATTGCCCAAACTTTTTCTTGTCAGAATATCATTTTCCTGAGATAAATTAAGCTCGGCACGTCTTTTTCCTGAAGCCAGAAAGAGAGCAACAGAGATTACGCAAAGCAAAAACCAAACGGAAAGATGAGCGTCTATTACAAAGGCACCGGCATAGACACGTATAATAAAACCGGTAGCGATGATCAAAATATCAAGTATTGCAATGTTTTTTAACCCAAGACTATAAAACAATTGAAGCAATAAATACGACAAGATGGTAAAAAAGAAAAGAGAATTTAGAGAAGCGCTGACAAGAAATGCAAGAAGTCCGAGTACTGCGGCTTCCAAAACAGCCAACGGAACCGGCACAGAGCCGGAGGCCACCGGTCGGTGCTTTTTAACCGGATGAAGTCTGTCGCGCTTAGCATCGAGTATGTCGTTAATAACATAGGTAGCGGACGTAGCAAAATTAAAGGCGATAAAAGCAACAAAGACTTCCCTGAAAGCAACTTTGTCAAAAAACATCCCAGTTAGAAAGAGAGCGGCAAAAAGTCCAATATTTTTTAGCCAATGAAGAGGTCTGGCCAATTTAATGGTTGAGAAAACTATGTTGTCTTTTTGGGCCGGTAAGTTAGCCATATTATAAGTCCTCCGACGGCAACCGCTATACCTATCATTGTATATACCTTTTCTCCCGTATTCAAATTAAGAGCCGCAAACCCGAGCATGGCCGTAATTAACCAATAAAACAAAGCCACTTGGGATTTACTCATCCCGGCGTCAAGAAGTCTATGATGTAAATGTCCGCGGTCTCCCCAAACCGGAGATTTGCCGGTAGCAATTCTTCTGATAATTGTGTAGCCGGTATCAATTAGGGGTACTCCCAAAACAACCATTAATGCGCCCACCTTGGTTGTGGAAAGGATGGAAAGAATCGCAAGCAAGTATCCCGCTAGGGTACTTCCACCATAACCCGGCATAATTTTTTGAGGAAAAATATGCCAAGGTAGAAATCCCAGATAGGCACCGGCCGTAATCGCTGCTAAAATTATTACAGGCCATTGGGCAATATCTGCGGAAAACTTAAGAGAAAGAAAAGCTATAGTTAAGGCGCCAATCACAGTTACCCCGCTCATCTGTCCATCCACCCCTTTTGCGCCCATATTTACGATATTCATCAAAAAGGTTATCCAAAAAAGCGCAAACAAATCGCTTAAAATCCAAATGCTGTGGTTTCCTAAAAAGGTAAAGTTGATTTGAGGTTGACTTAAATTAATTACTCCCCCCAGAGGATTGCTTATAAAGGAAATTCCAATTCCGGCAATGATTGGGGAAGAGGCTGCGGCAAAACCAAGAATCAATCTTAGATAGGGGTTAAGGTTATATTTGTCATCAAGAAAACCCATAACCACCAAAATAACTGCCCCAATAAGGATTCCAACAATATGTTTATCCATTGGCAGAAAAATTAATGAGGAAATAACCAGGGCGATAAAAATCGGAATACCCCCGCCTCTTGGAACCGGATATGTATGAATAACCTTGGCGTGTTTGTTGAGTTTCGGATCGTCAACAATACCGATTTTACCTGCATATCTAATGACAAGAGGAGTTATTAAAAAAGACAAAATTCCTGCGATGGTCCAGGGTAGGAAAAAAAGGTTATTAATATTCATTGATTGTATAGTTAAAAAAAGCCTACCAAAAAAATTATTTTTAAAACAGTAATTGTTGTCAAAAGGGAAAAAAGAAATGCTGCCGCAATTAGGATCCTTTTGGAAAAAGCGCTTTCCGTTAAAAGCGCAAGGCCGGAATTTACCAAAGTCACAACAATTGAGACAAATGGAGCGAAAAACAAGTTTAGAACAGGAACCAATTGTGATTCTCCGGAAGGACGGCCATAAAAAAGAGGGACAATCGGAGGAAGAGATCCTTTAAATACAAATATTGATAAAATCGAAAAAATGCCGAGACAGAGAGATGCATAAAAATACTCCTTGAAAGGCGTTCTTTGCCACGAGGAAATGATTTCTGTTTTAGTAGACACGATATGGAGATTTTACCACAGTTAAGGAAGTGAGGAGTATATATTTGCTCCGTCTATCTGTTGCAATAGAATATATTTATTGGCAATTAGTACAGTCAATTCCGGGTAAGGATTTCCGGATGTAAGAATAATAAATCTAGGAGGATTTGCTTCAATCTGTTTGGCAATTATGATGCGGGACGAAAAATCGTTTACGTGGTAAGGTACTACGTATTTGATTGGAGGAAGTCTTTTGGCCAGGGAATAGACCGCTGCTGAATCTGGATCCCACATAAATACTCGATCAGTTTTGCGGCTTGATTGCGACAAAAACAGGGCAATTTGATAATTTCTGTTTGTTGTTGAGGAAAAGCCGTCAAAATATACACTCTTGTTAATTTTATGGGTGGCAAAATTTACAAAACGCAAATAGTAACTGGTAGTGGGGTAAAGATAAAATTTATAAAGGACGGGGACAGTAAAGGCTATTGCCAAGGGAATTACGGCAAGTGATTGTTCAATATTTTTGCTGGTAAAAAACATAGTTAGAAGAAATGAGATCGGGGCTACTACCTGTATAAAATAATGCGGATATGGCCTTTCCGAAAGCGTTATCGCAAAAAGCGCAAAAAGAGTCCAAACCGCAAATAAAATAAATCTCTTTGAAAGTTTTTTTCTAAAAAACCATATGACAATTGATCCAATAAGAACAATCAGAGCCCTGGT
The DNA here is from genome assembly GCA_000993205.1 of Candidatus Woesebacteria bacterium GW2011_GWB1_39_10. Taxonomy (GTDB): domain Bacteria; phylum Patescibacteriota; class Microgenomatia; order UBA8517; family UBA8517; genus GWB1-39-10. The sequence continues at coordinate 148,681 of LBVU01000003.1, read as the reverse complement.
CAATAACGGAGCATTTCTAATGATAAATGGTTTTTGGATATCACTGGGCCTAAAACTACTTAGGTATCCTATGTTCTGTAAAAATGCAGCCTTGATATATTCAGGCAAGGCGCCGGCAAAATAGTACCAGATAAAAGTTAAAACAATTGGTAGTGTAAATCCAAGAATTAGGACAAATGTATTCTTAATTATTTCTTTCCATTCTTTTTTAAGGTCGCCCGTTATTAACCAGTAGACGACGATTATCGGGGCATCGAAAGCTGCGGGAACTTTGAAGAGTGTGCCAAGCCCCAAAAGGATTCCGGCAAATAAGACTCTCTTTGATGTAAGTCTGTGTTTAAGTAGAGTCAACAGAGCGAGGATCGTAAAACCAATCATAAAAAGTTCGGAGTTTACAGTGTTGCCCTCGAGCAGTGGAAGAGTGGTAAGAATGGCAAAAACAATTGTCGAAATTTTTTGCGCTCCTTCATTCTGGCCAAAAAGAGTTTTTGACAGCTTGTAAAACCAAATAGAGGAAATAAGCATCCAAAAGGCAAGTATTACTTTAAACCAGAAGAGATTGTCGGCGGTAGCAGCGGCCAAATATAGGAGGGGGGGCTTATTGTCATAAACATCTCTATATAAGGACAATCCCTGGCGAACCCCTTGTCCCAGTGTCATATATACCATCTCATCACCGTAATAATATGGTTCGAAAAAGGATGGAATTCTAAGAATTAACACTAAAAATAAAAGTCCACAGAGCCAATTTGGAATATTTGGGAGACGTAAGGTGTCGCCAATTTTGTGAAATTTTTGCCAAAGAGATTTCATAACAGATTTCAAGGATACCCTGAATTTTAATTCAGGGAGGAATTGAACCTGATATATCATTCTCCCTCAAGGGGAATCGCAAACTTTTGTTTGCGAAGAATGTTATCTTAAATCAGTTTAATGTATAATTTGCCCATATGCAAAAAGTCTTGGTAACAGGCGGGGCGGGGTTTATTGGTTCTCACCTTTGCGATTTTCTTATCGGAAAAGATTATGAAGTAATTTGTCTGGATAACTTTCTTACTGGTTCAAAAAAGAATATAGAACACCTTCTGGATAACCCCAACTTTGAATTTGTAGAGTCCGACGTTACCAAACCTCTTAGTTCTTCGCTTTTAGATATTAGCTATATATTTCACTTGGCCTCCCCGGCGTCTCCTGTTGATTATCAAAATTACCCAGAAGAAACACTTTTGACCAATTCCATGGGTACAATTAATATGTTGGAATTGGCAAAAAAAATGAGTGCCAAGATATTGATTGCTTCGACGTCAGAAGTCTACGGGGACCCTCTGGAACATCCTCAAAAAGAAACATATTGGGGGAACGTTAACACCTTTGGTCCTCGTTCTTGTTACGATGAGAGTAAAAGATTTGCAGAATCGGCAACATACGTTTATCTACATAAATATAATTTAGATGCGAGTGTTGTAAGAATTTTTAACACCTACGGTCCCAGAATGCAGGTAAACGATGGACGGGTAGTAAGTAATTTTATCAATGCGGCCTTAACAAATGAACCGATCACCATTTATGGCGATGGAACACAAACGCGCTCTTTTTGTTTTGTAAGCGATTTGGTTGAGGGTCTAACAAAAGTGATGTTTACTGAGGGAACAACCGGGGAAGTTTTTAATTTGGGAAACCCGGAGGAATATTCAATGAATGATTTGGCCAAAAAGATCAGGGAAATGACAGATTCTGCGTCCGATATTATAAATAAAGAACTTCCACCGGACGATCCAAAACAAAGACGGCCGGATATAAGCAAAACCGAAAGATTTTTAAACTGGAAACCTGTGGTGAGTGTAGACAAAGGCCTTCTAAAGACGATTGAATATTACAAATCAATTAATAATTAAGAATTTAGAATTAAAAATTGGGGCTACATTTTCTCTGTCACCCTGTACTCGATGTACTTGCCTAGCATAAGCCTCGTGTGCGCATCGAGGCCGGGCAGAGCGGAAAAGAAAAACCCGGCAATGGGCATTAAAACAAATTCAAATGGTGCGAGAATTTGTTTCCACACAGAAACCTCCTTAGGTCTTACCGGTTTTTGGATGTTGTCGATTACAAGTACAACGACCAGAAAAATCAACGAAACGGTTAGAATAAAAGAGGAAAGTTTGGGAATGGTATAACCCAGTGCTGTTCTACCAAAGGCTGGATTTAGAAGTGTTGGCAGTGTTAAGCCTATTGTGATGATAAACCAGTTAACGGGCCAGAGGAAATGGGCCCAAATCACTTGGAACAGGCGGGTGGTTTTATCCCAAAAAGGAACGTCTCTAGCAAGCAAATAACTTTTTATAATCCAAGGATCGTCGCTTACTCCCCACGCCCACCTTTGAATTTGTTGATATTGATTTTGCAAAGTTTTCCAAAATGAAGAAGATTGGGCAGCATCGGCCATTAGGGGTAGATAAATAGGTTCCACCTCGATCCCGCCGCCACTCTTATAAAACGCCTTAAAGAATAATCCCCAATCTTCCGGAATTTTATCCGGATCCCAATAGCCCACAGAATCTAGAAGTTTAAAAGAAAGAGAGTAATTCTGAGCGTTAATAAGCCTGTCGTGTCTGGGGAGGAGTGAAAGATTCCAAATTGTCATAAGAGTATTTGGAACTCGTGTAATTGCGGGAATTTCCCAAATATTATTATAAAACATAACAGCCGGTTGCCAAAAAGTTTTATATCTTTTTGGATTGTCCAGAAATTTGTAAGTTAAATTTGCGAAATGCTTAGGATGGAATTTATGGTCCGCGTCGCAACTGGTCACTGTTACATAATTAATATCGATTTTATTTAAGTCAATATAGTTTTTTTTGATCCAGACAGCTGCGAATCTCTCATTAGAAGCTTTTCCGGTCACTTCCCCCATTTCCAGTTCGTGGACAGTCATGTATAAGTGACTAAATTTTTCCCCAAATTTATTATTTAGTATTTGAAATTTGTCATTTCGCGCTTCGCGTGTTTCCTTTCCTTCCATAGCCACTACTGGAATTATGTGTTTAGTTGGGAATTCCTGATCGGCGAGGGACCTGAGGGTTCTTTCCAAAATATGAATCGGTTCGTTGTATGTTGGAATAATTACAATGTGTCTGACTCTTTCCCAATCGGAGAATCCTCTAACATCTCCCATCCAGTCGTAAATCTTAGCCGACTGAATTTTAAGGTGCGAGACGATTGAGGAAATTGCAATTTGGAGTGATTGATAAAACCAGTAAATATTGAAAAAAAGTATGAAATAGGCAACAACAACGGGGATAACCAGAATTCCCCAATAGGGGAAGAGAATGAGGTTCCAGGAGACTAACCCTGGTAAAATTTCCAAGGCCCGTAAGATACCTTTTTCGTGTTTGATGATGTAGTTCCTCATTTTAAATTGTTTAACGGTTTAAACCGTAAAGAGCTATGGCAAACGGGGGAATAACGATCTGTCGGATTTTATTTTTGGGCCCTTAAATTGAGCTTCAATTTTTTCTGCAGTTTCAGGGAGGAATGACTTCAAGTTATATGCAATATGTCTTATGGATTCAACTGAGCTGCTAAGGACCCCCTTGAGTTTGTCTCCCTCCAACTTCCATGGTTCGTTTTCGTTGATATATTTATCTGTTTCAGCGACTTTGGTCCAAACTATTTTCAGCGCCTCGTCAAATCTATAATCATTTAGAGATACCTCAATTTTTTTATCAAGAATATGATATATCGATATATCATACGGGAAATCGAAACTGGAATTCTCGCAAAGCTTAGCGCATCTGGAAACCAAATTTCCAAGTCCGTTTGCCAGGTCACCATTATAAACATCTTCAAATTTTTCAAAAGTAAAATCTGAATCGTCATATGGATTTATTTTAGACAATAAATAGTATCGAACAGGGTCAGTCCCATATTTTTTTACAACATCTATTGGATTGATCGTGTTTCCTAGGCTTTTGCTAATTTTTTGACCATTTACTGTAATAAATCCGTGTATAAAAATTTGTTTTGAATTCGAAATTCCTGCGCTCATGAGCATTGCTTGCCATGTAGCAGTTTGCTGTCTTAAATTGTCTTTTCCGGCAAACTGAACCACGGGCCACCACTTATCAAACTTCTTCATGTCATCGGGCCATCCGATTGCAGATACATAATTTACTAAAGCATCGAACCACACGAACATGACATGTTCTGGGTCGTTTGGAACAGGAATTCCCCAAGGCATTTTGTTCTTAATTCTAGAAATGGAAAAATCTTGAAGGCCACCTTCAACAAATGATCTTATCTCACTAAATTTCCCATCTGGAACTACAAAATCTGGATTTTTTTTGTAGAATTCTAGGAGTGGCTGTTGATATTTACTAAATTTAAAAAAGTAGTTTTCTTCTTCAATAATTTCTATATCCCGATTCGGATGCAGAGGACACTTGTTTTCAATAAGTTCAGAATCTGTTTTCTCTAGCTCGCAACCTACACAATATTTTTGTTTATAATTTTTCTTGTAAATATCTCCATTTTTATCACATCTTTCCCAAAACCCCCGAGCCGCCATTATGTGGTGGGGGTCTGTGGTTCTTATAAAATTGTTATAGCTTAAGTTTAAAGCTTTCTTAAGGGCATCAAATTTTTCAGCATACTCATCAACGTATGTTTGAGTTTCTTTTCCTTGTTCGAGAGCTTTTTGGTATATTTTTAAACCATGTTCGTCGGTGCCAAAATTAAAAAAGACATCAAATCCTTCTTGCCTTTTAAATCTGGCAACAGTATCGGCTTGCGTTATTTCCAGCGCAAATCCCAGATGTGGGTCAGAGTTCACATATGGGAGCGTTGTTGTTATATAAACAGACTTTTTATCAATCATGGTTGAAGTTTATCACGTTGCATGCCTATAAAGCCATGTTTTTTGTTTCTCATTTCTATATTTTCCAGTACTTTTTGTGTTTGTTTTATTCTGTCCTTGTGTTTCAAATAAGAAGATATTGTTTCGATAAATAATTGTAAATCTTTTTTCCTTGAAATAGACAATATCCAATAATCCTGTCTGTGTGAATAACCGTCTTTTCCTGTATATCCTTTTTTAACACCTTGAAATAGGTTTGCGTGAAAATTGTATCCATATAGCTTTTGTTTTGTTTGTTCGAGAATCGATTTGTTATAATTACCGAGTGAAAAAGTAGCAGATTTTTTGTTGTTAGATATGAAAAAGCTTCCCTCAGCATCGACAAAGCCAGCAAGAATGTTCAAGAATGTTTTTTTCATTTTCATTGTCCAATGAGGGAATATTTGGTATTTAGGAAGTAAAAAAGAAAACGATTCATTGACGCCAATCTCAATTTGAGTTTTCCCATTAGTTTTAGGTCTGCTAATCCAGATTCTTCCGTATTTTTCAAACAATCTTTTTATTAGTCTTATTTGTTCTAGCTTGGTTGAACCGCAGTCAACTAAAATAGACTCGCTATTTTTGTACATCTTTCTAACTCTTAGATCTCCAATTCTAAAACCAATTAGATATGCTTTTTCATTTACGTCACCAGAAAAGTTAATTCTTTTCGAGACAATATGAGCAATAGAAAGATTCCTTCTGGGGATATTCATTGATTTTATTCGAGTGTCAATATATGAATAGGCACATTTATATATCTTTGCTATTTTTCTGCTAGACATTTTTTTTTGAATATATAAATGTTTTAATGTTTTATCGCTTATCTTTGGAGGGATCGAACCTGGTTTTCTAATGGGTATTTTACATTCTTTGGTTTTGATCTCAATTGTTCTTGAAGAATAGCCTAGAATTTTACCAACTTTTAAAAGTGAGAGTTTTCTTTTGATATACAGATCCTTCAACTTGTTACAATTAATATTTTTTCTGGTGTGAGGCATTAATAAATTATTAATCAACAATAACAATATGTCAACTAATAATGTGAGCACTACAATCTAGATTGGAAATATCATTCGTGAAGGGTATTTGAAGCTACTATTTTTTAAATTTCTTGATTTTTTCACTCCACACATTCGCCCACTCTTCTGCCTCGATTTTTTTGAGGGCGAGCCTGACCCCCCCTTTTTTTAAAGATTTTTCGGCCTCTGTTATCTCTTTTGAAGTAGCCAATAAGTTCCTTTTGATATTTTCCGAGTCCCGTCCCTTTTTTAACCAATAGGCAATAGATATTCTTTTAACATATTTTTCAAGCTCGGCCTCGTCAAAAAAGTCTGTCAAAAAGATTTCGATCTCTTTTGGGTCCTTAAGGTCATCAATCATCTGAGAGAAAGTTCGGAGCAATTGTTTTTTAAGAGATGGATTCACTTCAAGCTGAAATATATCTCGATACTAACTGCAATTGCAACAATCAAAATTAAATTTAATATATTTCCAACACCCAAGTAGAGAAGTGTAAGGAATAGGGTTGATGCGATGGTTGCAACCATTCCACGCCGGCTATCGGCAAACAAGAGTGAAAAAGTAAAAAGGAAACTCAAAAAAACTACAATAAAAAAAAGAGGTATTGCGCCAAAAGTTCCGGGATCCACGAAGTAAACAATTCCGAAAGTCGCCAGCCACAATAAAATTGTGACCAAAAGAGTGGGTAAGAAATTTTTACGCTTTAGTTTTTGCTCTGTACGCCTGATATACTTATGTCGTGGAACTCTCATTACTCATTATAATATCAATAGCTCTCGTTATTCTCATCTATTTGAACATAAACAAAAAACCATCCGGGGAAATTGTTGAATGGTTAAAGTCTACCCACCAAAGGATGGAAGGTCAAAGCAAATCTTTTAACGACCGTTTGGATAACGCGGCACACGTAATGAGCGCGCTTCAAAGAAGTTTGGGGGAGATGAGTGAGATCGGAAAAGGAATTAGAACTCTTCAGGATTTTCTGCAATCACCAAAACTTCGCGGGGGGTTGGGGGAGGAGGTTTTAAAAGAAATGATAGGCCAGACTTTTCCCAAAAACGCATTTCATCTCCAATATCCTTTCAAATCCGGAGTAAAAGTGGATGCGGTTCTTAAAACTGACGCGGGGCTTTTGTGTATTGACTCCAAGTTTCCAATGGAAAACTTTAATTTGATGCATAAAGCCCAAACGGAAGCTGCTCGGGACTCGGCAAGAAAACAGTTTATTAACGACGTCAAGACACACATAGAGGATATTTCAAGAAAATACATTTTACCGGATGAGGGAACGATGGATTTTGCCTTGATGTATATTCCGTCAGAGGCGGTTTATTACGAGGCGGTAAACATTCCCGAACTTTCCACTTTTGCGCGCAGACTGAGAGTTTATCCGGTGTCTCCAAACACTTTATATGCCCATCTTCAAGTTCTACTTCTTTCTTTTGAGGGGAAAGATTTGGAAGCAAAATCCAAAGAAGTTTTTAGAATATTGCGGGCGATTCAGACAGATTATGGAAAGGTCGAAGAAAACCTAAGTACGTTACAAAAACATTTGAATAACGCTTATAACATGATGGGTAATGTGTTTTCCTCGTTCAACCAGTTGGGACAAAAGATCAGCAGCACTCAAAGATTGGGAGATGGCAAAAAAGAGGAGGGTCGGTTAGAATAACTTCAATGGCAACACTAAAATCAACCAATCCGTCGAACGGCAACCTTCTTGGAGAGGTGGATATTTCTTCTGAGAAAGAAATCAATGAAAAGATCGCCAAAGCCAGAAAAGCCCAAGAAAGCTGGAATAAGTTGGGAATTTCCGGAAGAAACGAATATTTACGAAAAGTTGTAGAAAATTTCTTAGAACACAAAGAAGAACTTGCCCAAATTTCATCTAAAGAAATGGGTATGCCGATCACCATGAGCAGGAGTGACGTGGACGATTCTATGCATTATTTTAGTTGGTATATTGATAATGCAAAAGAATATTTATCTCCGGAGGTTGTATATGAAGACGATAAAACGAAACATGTAGCATTCAGGGAACCAATTGGAGTTTCTGCAAACATAACACCGTGGAACTTCACAACCTCAAATTTTGTTTGGTCGGTTGCTCAATCGTTGGTTTCTGGAAATGTGGTCGTTTATAAAACCTCTGAAGAAGTGCCCCTAAGCGGGAGATTGATTGAAGAGATAATTAACTTATCAGGGTTACCAGATGGAGTGTTTTCAGAAATTTATGGTGACGGTGAAGTTGGTAATATTTTAGTGAATGGTGATATCGATTTAATTTGTTTTACGGGAAGTACCTCAATCGGTAAATATTTATACAAAGTTGCCGCTGAAAAATTTATAAAAATATTTTTGGAGTTGGGTGGATCGGCCCCCGGAGTTATTTTTGAAGACGCGGATATTGAACGGACGATAGATTCATTTTTTGGAAACAGATTTTTATATTCCGGCCAGGTTTGTGACGGGCTGAAACGCTTAATCGTACATGAAAATAAATTTGACGAGGTTCTAAATAAGCTTGTTGAAAAAATAGGTAATACTAAAGTAGGCGACCCGCTTGATGACAAAACCGAGATCGGCCCATTGGTCTCCGAGAAACAACTTATTACTTTAGAAGAACAGGTTGAGGACGCCGTCCAAAAAGGAGCCAAAGTCGAAGTCGGCGGCGAGAAATTAAATTTAAATGGAGGCTATTTTTACAAACCAACAGTTTTAACAAATATAAATCCAAATATGAGAGTATGGTGCGAGGAAGTGTTTGGCCCGGTTCTACCAATAGTAACTTTTAAAACTGAAAAAGAAGCCATCGATCTTGCGAATGACACAAAATATGGTTTGGGAGGTTATATTTTTACGGAAGACAGAGAAAAGGCAGAAAGGGTTGCTGCAGAATTAAAAACGGGTATGGTTCAAACCAATAATGCCGGATATTTACAGCCAAGCAGTCCTTTTGGAGGATTTAAAGAATCCGGAATCGGCAGAGAACATGGTAAATTTGGTTTTTACGATCTAACTCAAGTAAAAGTTGTGGCGGAAGAAAAATGATTAATCAAAACTGGATTTATGTTGGGGTAATTATTCAGGCTATCGGTGGCGTTGGATATTTAATAGACACCCTAAAGGGAAAGGTTAAACCCAATAAAGTCAGTTGGCTTCTATGGTCTGTTGCTCCCCTCATTGCATTTTTCGCCATGATTAAACAAGGAGTTGGGCCCGAAGCCTGGGCAACTTTCATTGTTGGCTTCATGCCTTTGTTGGTTTTCTTTGCTTCATTTGTAAACAAAAAGGCGTATTGGGAAATAACCAAATTGGATTATATTTGCGGGGGACTGTCCGTATTGGGTTTGGTTCTGTGGATGTTTACAAGAGTTGGAAATATAGCAATCATTTTTAGTTTGGCGACTGATGCACTTGCCACATACCTTACGGTTTACAAATCTTATATAGAACCGGAATCAGAAAGTCACTTGATTTTTACAATGGGGGTCGTAAATGCCGGAATTGCTCTTTTGGTAATCAAGGAATGGAATTTCCAAAATTACGCGTTTCCGATTTATTTATTAATTGCGAATGCTGCGATGTCCTTTTTGATAGTTTCAAAAATTGGCCCAAAAGTTCGGAAGTTGTTGTCTGACTGAAATATGGAAAAGTTTGATGATTTGCGTTCTAAAAATTTGACCGACTGGTTTATACACGAAGCACGGAACGTTTTGGCTACACATAATAAAATTGAAGGTGTGGTTTGGGGAAAGGCAGACTACCTGTCGGATCGCGAACAGCTTGCTAGGGTTTTAGAATCCTTAGTCAGGTTTTCGGAAGACGGACTGATAAGCCGTAAAGTTATCCAGAAGTTTGTCGCAGATTCAACTCAAGGCAGGTGGAACAGTATAAAAGTTGATGCCATTTGGAAACAATTTGCATCTCTGGTGAAGCCACTGGAACCTAACAAAAAATAAAGAGATGAATAAAGCAAAAGTATTGGTGGAAGGGTATGCACACCCAAATGAGGATGGAAGTTATACCGCCAGCCCCACATGCACTTTGGTAGAGTCGAATGGAAAAAAGTTTTTGGTCGATCCGGGAACAAGTAGGGAAAAACTTCTAGAAGCACTAAAGAAAGAAAACATAAATGAAAGCGATTTATCCTTTATTTATTTAAGTCACTATCACCCGGATCATTGGCTAAATACCAGGCTTTTTCCAAATTTAGATATTTATGATGGAGAAATTTGTTGGAGTGGTGATCGGGAAATTTTTCATCAAGGTAAATTGCCGGATGTAGATGTAGAAATATTAAAAACTCCTGGCCATGCAACTGAAGACACGTCGCTTCTGATAGAAACAGAGGATGGGGTGGTTTGTATTTGTCCAGATGTTTTCTGGTGGGAGGATGGAAAACAAAAATCGGATAATGTAGAAGATTTATTAAATTTAGAAGATCCGTTTGCTAATGACAAAGAAGCGCTTCTTGCATCAAGAAAATTAGTTTTATCCAAAGCGCACATTATAATTCCAGGACACGGGAAAATGTTTAAAGTTGCCACTTAAATACTGTACAGTATTTAAGTGGACCGTGACAAAAAAAATAAACCAGTTGACTTCATGGTTACCAATATATTAAATTAATATAGCGTCACAAAACAGTAACAAGTTAGTAACAAGATAGATTGGAGGTGAAATATTTATGGCATTAAGTTCTATAATTAACGAATTAAAAGGCGTGATGGTCGCCACCCTTAAGGGTGCATCTGATGTTTTATCCGCCCTTCGTGATGGTGTAAAAACCCAAATTGTGGGGAGTGCCAAAGACGTTTCCGATGTTGTTGCCGCCGGAATTCTTTCAGCAAAAGATATGGGGGTAGTATTTATTGATGCAACCCGCGATACGGTATCAACAGCAGTAACGGCCGTTTCGGAAACCGGAGGAGATGTGATTTCAGCTTCCGGAAAAGCAGTTTCCGGAGCAGTTATGGCTGCCTCTGAAGTTGGAGAAGACGTCGGTAAGGTTGCAGTTTCTGCAGTCGAAGGAGCAATTGAAGCCGTTGGCAAGGTTGGAAAAGATACGGGTGAAGCCACCAAAGAAGCGGTTACTTCTGCGGTGAAAGCTGCTGATGGTATTGGATCGGAAGCTGGGAAATCTGTTAGAGAGGCCTTGAAGGCAACAGCCTCTCTTCCAAAAGATTTAATCGAATCAGCAATCAAAGGTTGAAAGGTTAAATATTTGACCCTCGCCGGCAAAATGCAAAAAAATAACCAGCATTTCATTTTTTTAACTTTCAAAAATGAAAGAGGCTGGTTGTGAAATTACCCTGGGATACCAATATAGTGTTTTAGGTGCCGAACAATGTCTTCCAATTCTTCTCTTGTTGAAACAAGTAGGTCTCGAATTGATACGATCCCAACAAGTTTTCCTTTGTCCATTACAATGAGATGGCGAACATGAAGATCCTTCATTGTCTCTTCACATTCCTTGAGATTCGTTGTCAAAAATACGACGGCAACTTTTTTGGTCATAATCTCTGAAACCTGAACTTCTACGGACAGTTTGTTGAGAGCTGCAACCTTGTTGTTGACGTCTCTTTCGGATACGATTCCAACGAGGTCCACTTTTTCGTTCACAACAGCAAGCGCCCCGATATTTTTAGCTCTCATCATTCTCGCTGCATCGAGTGCGGTTGCGTCTTCGGAAATCGTATGAACTTCTCTTTGGCCCATTTCCTTAAACAGCTGTAGAACTATTTTGTCGGACATTTCTGACTCCTTTTTGTAATACGTGCAAAAGCGTCCCAATTGACACTTAGTGGGGGAATTATACAATATCAGAATAGATTTTTCTGCTAAAATTGCTACATGATAGAAACTTCAAATTTAAAACTCAACAAAGAGCAAATCGCAGCCGTCAAGTTTGGCGATGGACCGCTTCTCATTATCGCCGGCGCGGGGACTGGCAAAACCACAGTAATTTCCGAGCGGGTTAAACACTTAATAATGAGTGGACTGGCCAAACCCGAAGAGATATTGGCGCTGACTTTTACAGAAAAAGGGGCAAAGGAAATGGAAGAAAGAATTGATGTGGCACTCCCATATGGTTATACACAAATGTGGGTTATGACATTTCATTCTTTTTGCGATCAAATTCTCCGGGATAATGCGATACACATTGGTCTATCTCCGAGTTATAAATTAATGACAGAAGCGCAAGCAATTGATCTAGTCAGAAAAAACCTATTTGACCTCGATCTAGATTATTTTAGACCCTTGGGGAACCCGAATAAGTTTATTGATGGACTTTTGCAACACTTTAATAGACTGCAGGATGAATGCGTAGCACCCAGCGACTATGTCGCATGGGTGAATTTAAAATTTAAAATTAAAAATTTAAAATTGAGTGATGAGGAAAAACTAGAAGCCAAGAAAAATGTGGAGTTGGCCAATGCTTATAAAAAATATAGTGATCTAAAAATAAAAGAAAACGTAATGGATTTCGGTGACCTCATCACAAATACGATAAAACTTTTCAAAGAACGTCCTAATATTCTTAAAATTTATCAAGAGAAATTTAAATATATTTTAATAGATGAGTTTCAGGATACAAATTTTGCGCAAAATCAACTCGCCATTCTTTTGGCTGGCAAATCTCAAAATATTACAGTGGTGGGGGACGATGATCAATCAATTTACCGTTTCCGCGGAGCGGCGGTTTCTAACATTATTCAATTTAGAAAAACGTTTCCAAAAACAAAAATAATAGTTCTTACAAAAAACTACCGTTCTATTCAAGAAATTCTGGATAGGGCATATGATTTAATTCAACACAACAACCCGGACAGGTTGGAAGTTGTGGAGGGGATAGACAAGCGATTGAAGTCGGAAGTTAGGGGCGGGAAGTCGGAAATAAAATTTGTTCATGCCGCCAATGTTGGGGATGAGGCGCACTCTGTTGTGAAGGAGATCCTCAAATTGACAACCAACCCTCCTTCGCACAAGGCTTCGGGAAGGTTCGCACGATATGATTTTAAAGACATGGCTATTTTAATACGTGCGAACAACCATGCAGATCCATTTGTAAGAGAACTAGAAAGACGGGGGATACCAAATCAATTTTTGGGACCAAGTAATTTATTTGAAAAAGAGGAAATTGTTGATTTGATTTCATATCTCAAAATTTTATATAACCCGGAAGATTCAGAATCTTTTTACAGACTATTATCATCTGACATTTTTGATATATCTCCATTGGAGCTTATTAAAATTTCATCTGCAGCAAAAAAGAGAAGCTTGTCGGTTTTTGAAATCGCGGCAGAATCAGGAAATGAACAAATCAAAAAACTTTTGTTGATTATCGATAAGCATTTAAAAGTAATTAAGTCTCAGACAGCCGGGGAAATTTTATACGATTGTATTCGGGAGATTGGGTTGTTGCAAAAGTTGATAGAAAATTCGGAGGACACCAAAGCCAAAAACATTGCCAAGTTTTTTGAAAAGATTAAATCCTATGAAGACGACCCCACTTCGCCAAGGCTTCGCGGGGCAAGCAAAAATTGGGTTGCTGAGGTTGTGGACTATATAGATCTTTTGCTTGAGGTGGGGGAGAGCCCCAATGTTACAGATGGCGACTGGCAGGAAAATAACGCCGTAAATATTTTGACAGTTCATTCTTCGAAAGGCCTTGAATTTCCGATCGTGTTTTTGGTTAACCTGGTGGGGGAGAGATTTCCTGGACGCGAACGTCATGAACAAATTCCAATTCCACAAGAATTAATAAAAGAAGTTTTACCGGAAGGGGATTTTCATTTGCAGGAAGAGCGAAGGCTTTTTTATGTTGGAATGACCAGAGCAAAGGAAAAATTGTACTTTAGCGCGGCGGATTTCTATGGTGAGGCAAAGAGAAAGAAGAAAATTAGCCCGTTCGTGTATGAAACGCTTGGGGAAGATGCCACAAGCCGTATGCCTTATGCCAATGAAAAGCCATATGCTTTAAGCCATAAGCAATATGGTAGCGAACCCATAAAGCATAAACCATATAGCATAGAGCCACGAAAGGTAGAATACCTTTCGGTGAGTCAAATCGAAACATTCCAAACATGTCCGCTACATTACAAACTTAAATATGTTTACAAACTTCCGACAAAAGCTTTTGCATCGAGTAGTTTCGGAATTTCGATTCATGAGACGCTTAAAAAATTCTATCAAGAAATTTCATTGAACCCCACAACGCCTGCGGCTTTACGGGGTTTTTCGGAAAGATTGATTGAAATATATAAAGAATCTTTCCTCGAAGATGGATATTTAAACAAAAAACATAAACAGGAATTCTACAAGAAAGGCGAGCTTTATCTTCAGGGATTTATAAAGAATGGGTATGATCCAAAGATAAGAACTATTTTGCTTGAGGGAAAATTTGTTCTACCGTTAGGTCCTGAAACGAGTTCAGGACGATCCTTGCGGATCGGCGGCACAATCGACAGGGTTGATGATTTGGGTGGAAGCAGAATAGAAATTATTGACTATAAGACCGGGGCAACGATTCCTACTCAAAAAGAAGTTAATAAAGATCTTCAATTATCTTTTTATGCATTAGCGATGAGCAATATAAGAAAGATAAAACCGGAAGATATAAAACTTTCACTTTATTATTTGGATACTCAGGAAAAAATTTCTACAACCAGGACAGAGAAAGATCTGGAAAAAGTAAAAGAAGAAATTTTAAAGATCCGTGACGAAATCGAAAATTCGGATTTCAAATGCAACAACAACTTTTTTTGTCAGGGAAAATGTGAGTTCTCAATGTTTTGCAAATCCAGAAGCTAAAAACTTAATTACTATATAGTAATTAAGTTGAGTTCAATCAAATAGATAAAACCGAATCGACTCATTCCAAAAACGACATTATTCTTGATCTGCTCCATTAATTTTAAATGTCAATAAGTCGTCGGAAACAATAATACTTGCTTTGTCTGAGCAAGATCTTTTGTGCCCGGAGCCTTGACACGAAGCATACCAACCATCTCTTGTTCTCAATGTGTCGATGGCATCGGTTAACATCTGGGCTGTCCTTTTCGAATCTCCGATAACTATTTGGCGTATATTTTCGTCAAAAATTATCAGATATTCTTCCCAACATTTTGCACAATGATCCTCGCCATCTGGGTCTCTCATCCAATGGGATTCATTTAAGATCCTCCCGAATGTTTTTCTGGCCAATCTTTTCGCTTTTTCTGTGTCGCTAGCCGTTGTCTCTTGTTGTTCCACAGCCCAAATGATAGCACATTTTTAGTATAGGCCCCGGGGTAGAGAACTTCGCGTCCACCGAAAGAGCGCTTGAAATGAGTGAAACCGAGCCAGGATTTATTAGGAAATCTTGAATCGTAAACACCTTCGAAGTCAAAAACTTTACAACCCATCTTTTTAGCCCATAGTATACCTTGATAGAGGAGAGAGTACTGGGAGAGGGAAGCGCGGCCTTCCTTATTTGTAAATCCATACCAATAATATGTGATATGGTTTGATACATCGTGTGAAGAAACCGTGAAAAGCGCTCCACCTGTAATTCTGCCAGAAATATTGTGCGACGCAAGGAAAAGAGAGTGGTTTTGTGGAAAACTTTTTTTTATATTTAAAAGTTGCTTGGCGCTTGGGACATATCTATTAAATTTAACAGAATTTTTCCATGCTTCGCGCCACTTTATTATTTCTGCGGGGGTTGAACAAGACGAATTATAAAACCCCCCTACTCCCTTGCCGGCCATAGTCTTAGCGACGGCAGCTTTTCGAATTGTATATCTACACTCCTTCGTAAAATTTGTGTAAATCTTTTCTTTTGGCTGGGTTAGATCAATTTGGAGGGTTTTAGACGGTAAATACGGGCTTTTTGACAACTTGAAGCCGTTGTGTAATAATAATTTATGGTCAAATACGGTGACGGGACCGGAACCTAAATCGGGTTCTATTATAATCTGAAATACGCGATATTTTCGGGCTAGTTTATCTATTATTCCAAAATTAATCTTTTCCGGCCTTTGGAGTTTTAAAACAGATCCAATGAGTGGAAATTTACGAATAAAGTAGTTCGTTTCGTCAACTCTTTCCACAACCCAAGCCTCACGTCTTAAGTAATCGGCGTAATTTTTAGTTTGTCTGATGTCGATCATGTTTGGACACTACCATAATTCGAATTATGGTAGTGAAGGGGTTGTGGTCTAAAAACGATGCTTGGGTAATCCAAATTTAGCGGCGAGCTTAAGTGAGGGCCACCTGATCCATTCGCCGATTTTATATATTAAATACATCGGTTTATTTATAACCAGGTCCCAAGTTCCAAAAAATTCTACAACGTGAGGGTTATATCCTTCCTTAAATTTTGTAAACCCCTTGCCCTCCTCCCTCCCCCAGAGATCGAATGTTTTAAGTCCCAACTTCTTTCCAAACTTTATAGCCTCCCACATCATTAAGTTGTTGGCCATAACATTTTTATGTTCTTCGGTTGAAGCTCCATATGGGTAGTACAAAAAGTCTTTCCAGACGAATAAGATCCATGTTGTGATAATTTGTTTTTGATAGGTGGCAGTTAGTAGGTGGGCAATTCCAGCTTTCCTTAAAATTTTCCACATCAGTTGGTGGTATTTTTCTGTGTGTGCGTAAAAGCCTTGTCTGTTAACGGTTTCGCGTGTTAATTCGAGGTATCTCTCGAAAGCTTGGTCACGATTATTCTCTTTAACTGTAACGCCATTTTTGATAGCTAAGCGGATGTTATATCTGGTCTTTGAAGAAAAGCCTTTCATTAAATTTTCTTCACTTGGAATTAAATCAATCCAAAAAGTGGTAGGGGTAAAAACGGTTTTACCGGGAACAGCACCAAAAGATTGGAGCAATTTGGCCAATTTGTCTGATTTGAGGCAATTGGATTCTAGTTTGATAAAAATTAGTTTTTGTTCTTTCCCCATTCGGCATAAAGCATTTAGCATATCCCTAGTTGGAGTTGGGCCTTTTTCAAATATTGCTAGTTTGTAGTCAGTAAACGGTAATCTGTGAACAGTAAGCAGTCCCCATTTTGTCTCCAGAACTTCATTCCCCCATTTGCGGCGAAAGTCTGCCCAAGCGGAAGTTTGAAGAGGGTGTGTGGCAATTTTATCTAAGCTGTTAGTCGTCATGTGGTAAATATTTCTCAATTATATCGTCAAAAGTTCCCTTGATATCTTCTACAGAATCCAATTTTAGATCCTCCGACGCCAAGGCTTTGGAGGACAAGTCATCCTTCCATATATTAGCATCTATATTCTCGATCAAGTCCTCTGGAATGTCCATTATAAACCTACTCGGGGGGTTACTGATTCTTTCTCCGAAGTAAAGACGGGAACTGGCATAAGTTAAATAAAGAACATCTTTGGCACGGGTGATACCCACATATGCCAAACGACGTTCCTCCTCCAGCTGATTTCCGTCCATTAAGCTTCTACTGTGGGGGAAAAGTCCCTCCTCCATGCCAACTATAAAAACGATCGGGAATTCCAATCCCTTGGCCGCATGCAGGGTCATAAGGGTCACGGAATCTTTAGCAATTGAGGCGGAATTAGCAGGTTTTTGGGTTGATTCCACAAGCGCAACATTTTCCAAAAAATCACTGATAGCGGGGAATTCTGTGGCGACGCTTCTTAATTCCTTTATGTTTTCCAGACGGGCCAAATTTTCTTCCGATTCCTTTTGAAACAAAGAAAGATAATCGGTTTTTTGTATAACAGCATCAAGCATTTCCAAGGTGGTTAGGGAATTTAGGGAATTTTGGGAGTTGCGAAATTCTTCTAATTTTTCAAAACGACGAATTCCGATTTTCTCAATCCTCTTTCGGGAAACTGAATCTTTTGGATTAACTAAATATTTTAAGTAGCTAATGATATCCTTGACTTCTTTACGGTCGTAAAATCTTGTCCCTCCAACTAAGGAATAAGGAATGCCGGCATGTAAGAAGGCCTCCTCTAAAACACGGGATTGGGCATTGGTGCGATAAAGTATGGCGAAGTCGCCATACTTTGAATCTCGGGATTGAATTTCAGAAACAACAAAATCTGCCTCATCAAAACCATTTCTGGCAGAGTAGAGCTTGATTTTAGATCCAGCGTGTTTATCTGTCCAAAGTTTCAAAATAGGATGATTTGTATTTTTTGAAATGACCAGGTTGGCGGCATCAAGAATGTTTTGAGTCGATCTGTAATTTTGTTCTAAATTAACGATTTTAATATCCGGGTAGTCCCTCGTAAGTAGTGTTATATTTCGATAGTCAGCTCCTCGCCATGAATAAATCGATTGGGAAGCATCCCCCACCGCTGTAATGTTGCGATTTTTTCCGACTAAAAGTTTTGTTAGGGTGTACTGGATTTTATTTGTATCTTGCCATTCGTCAACGAAAATATGTGTTAGAGTTGTTTGCCATTTTGTAAGAATTTCCGGAACCTCCTTGAAAAGTTGGACTGTTTTGATCATCAGGTCATCAAAATCCAGAGCCCCAATATCCTTGAGCATTTTTTCGTACTGCTCGTAGACCTTGGCAACCACCTCTTGCCACTCACCTCTGACAAAATTCTTGTACTCGGCCGGAGTCAACATTTGATTCTTTGCTTCTCCGATTCCGTTTAAAATTGAAGCCGGGGCAAACTGATCAGTTGAAATGTTGATACTCTCCAAAATTTGTTTAACGGCGTCTTTTTGGTCTTGATCATCGTAAATAATGAAGTTTATTGGAATTCCAATATGTTTTCCGTCAATTCTGAGAACTTTGGCACAAAAACTATGAAATGTTCCGGAGAAAACCGTTGACTGTTTACTGTTGGCTGATGACTGACCGAGTAGGTCGTTAATTCTTTGCCGCATCTCTGTGGCTGCTTTGTTGGTGAATGTTAAAAGAAGCGCGTTTTCAGGTTTAATTAGGCCTTGTTGGATAAAATAGGCCACACGGTGTGTTAAAACTTTTGTCTTTCCCGATCCCGCTCCGGCCAAAACCAGAAGGGGTCCTGCGGTATAAATTACGGCAGCGAACTGGTCTTTGTTTAAATCGTTTGTTAGCTTGTCTACGTCATTCATTCCAAATACAATAGTAACATGAGTATTAAAAAAATTACCCTCTTGATATTGGGTGTTGTTTTTGTACTTTTTTTTGCCCTTTTATATATTTTTAGATCTCAAGTTTCTCTAGCTTCGAAGTTTCTGTTTCCGGACACGTCACAGATTAAATCAGACAAAGGTCGCGCAAACTTCCTGGTTCTGGGAATTGGGGGAAAGGACCATACTGGTGGAGATTTAACTGATACTATAATGCTTGTTTCCATAAATCTGGAAGGTCCCGGAGTAGATATTGTTTCAGTTCCAAGGGACTTATGGATTCCTGAAATCCGCGCCAAAATTAATAGCGCCTATCATTACGGAGGCACGGATTTGGCGAAGGCTGCAGTAGAAAAGGTTACGGGGATAAAAATACAATATTCAGCTATAGTGGATTTCTCAGCCTTTAAAGACATGGTGGATGCGCTCGGAGGAATCCTGGTGAATGTTGAAACAGGTTTTTCCGACAAATTGTATCCAATTGCGGAGCGGGAGAATGATACTTGCGATGGAGATAGAGCGTTCGCCTGCCGTTATGAGACAGTAACTTTTGTATCGGGTCTTCAATTGATGAATGGGGACACGGCTTTAAAGTTTGTCCGTTCACGGCATGCCGAAGGATCCGAGGGGACGGATCAGGCGCGTGAGGCCAGGCAACAAAAAATCATTGATGCTATCAAGAATAAATTACTTTCCCCGCAGATTTATCTTTCAATGAGGACAGATAAAGCGATCTTTAAGGTGCTAAGAGTTTCTATCGAAACGAACGTGGACGATAAAACTGCGGCAACTGTCGCCAGAAAAGTTTTTGATTCCAGGAATTCAATAAATAAATATTTAATTCCGGACGGATTTTTGGTTAATCCTCCGATTACAAACAATTACGACAATCAGTATGTCCTCATACCAAAAGAAGGCAATGGGAAATGGGGGGAAATTCAAAAATGGGTCAGTGAACTTTTTAAGTAAAAATGCGAGATCTATTTAAAAAAATACGCAAAGAACCTGTTTGGATACTTGTGCTAGCGCTTAGTTTTTTTATTTACGCTATTTTTAATAGTCACATAATCAAACAGGATTTAAACGGAAATTTAACAACAGGAGAAAGCACTTATGGGGATTTGCCATTTCATTTGGCGACAATTTCTCGAATGGCATATACGGGAACTTTTCCCCCGGAAAACCCTTTGTTTTCCGATATCCCACTGGTTTACCCATTTTTTATAAATGTTTTGTCGGCAGCAATGGTTATTTGGGGGTTTGGTCTTAGAGCTTCGATAATTTTACCGGGAATGTTTTTTTCCATCCTCATGATTGTGTCGTTATACTTTTTTTACAAAAAATTGACAGGACTTAAATCAGTTGCCTTTTTGGGTACACTCTTATTTTTTCTTAACGGTGGTCTTGGTTTTTATTATTTTTTTAAAGATGTGGTTTTTAACGGCAAACTTCAAAATTTTATAACTGGCCCCGGCGCCTTTCCGGATTACAGCCATTTATTCGGACAAAATATCCAGTGGTGTAATTTTTTGTCCAGAATATTAATTCCTGAGCGGAGCGTCCTCTTGGGAATTCCGATGGGGATAGCTATTTTATATATACTTTTTTTGAAGGAGAAAAAAGATGAAAAGAATCTAAATTGGTGGTATATTTTTGCGGCGGTGTTAACTGGCTTTTTGCCATTATCACATACTCACACCTTCATTGTTTTTAGTCTTCTAATTCCGTTTTTAGCCGTTTTTGAGTTGCGCAAAAATAATTGGGTAGAATGGTTAAAAAAATGGTCGATTTTTGGAACCATAGTCCTATTAATCGCGGCCCCCCAGTTAAAATTAATCTTTTTTCATCTGAATACCAGCTCCTCTTTTTTTAGATTCCATTTGGGTTGGATGAGCGATCCCGGAATACTTGAATTTATAATATTTTGGTGGAAAAACACCGGCATACTTATTCCATCGTTAATTTTGTCTATATTTTTTATCAAACCCTACAAACTGTTGACTAGATTGATTTTGTTTTCATCTTTTATTTTCGTGATTATCAACCTGTTTATTTTTCAGCCGTTTGATTGGGATAACATCAAATTTCTTTTCTGGTTCGCGATTTTTGCCTATGCGGCCGTCGCCTTTCTTTTGGTAAAACTATGGCAAAGTAAAATTTTTTTTGGAAAAATATTAACTGGAATTCTTATTGCTTCGCTGACTTTGTCTTCGTTACTTTCTATATACCGCGAAATAAATGTTAGTTATCAACTATTTTCTAAAGAAGAAGTTGATTTAGGGTTGTGGGTTAGGAAAAATACACAGTTTGATTCGTTATTTTTAACTGAATTTACTCACAGAAGTTTTGCAAGCAACTTGGGAGGTAGAAAAATATTAATGGGTTATCAGGGTAGTCTTTGGGTTCACGGAATAAAGTATGGGGACAGGGAACGGGATATAAAGGTTATATATTCCGGCACCGCCAATGCAAAAAGTTTGTTGTATAAATATGATGTTAATTATGTTGTGATAGGTCCGGGAGAAAGGGATGTTTTAAAAGCAAACGAAAGATTTTTTATAGAAAATTTCTGTCTTGTTAAAGCTACTACAAATTACAGGATTTATTCTGTAAAATGCGACTCTAAATAACAATGTTCACATTCATCAAAAGAATATCAAGCAGTAAGATTTTTTTACTGCTTTTGTTTGGTTTGTTTTTAAGAATTATCCTATCTTTTTTTGGGACGTTGAACTTGGACCAGGGAACTTTTGTTGCCTGGAGTGCCAATCTCACCCGTGACGGGTTTAAAAATTTCTATAATGGGTGGAGCGACTATTTACCCGGATACCTTTATGTTCTATGGCTTTTGGGAAAAATAAATTTGGCAGGAGTGATTCCGACTACGATTCTATATAAACTTCCAGCCATCTTGTCTGACATTGCCACCGGCTATTTGATTTACAGGATTTTAAGGAAATCTAAGGGAGTTAAATGGGGCTTGATTGGTGCGGCAATCTATATTTTTAATCCTGCGATTTTATCCAACTCTGCTTTATGGGGTCAAGTGGATTCTTTGACTTCACTTTTTTCGGTTTTGTCGATTTATCTATTACCTATCAATTATTTGCTATCCGCTATTTCTTTGGCGATTGGGACTCTTGTCAAACCACAAACAGCGTTTATATTTCCGGTAATCGTGTTCATGGTGTTTAAGGAAAGATGGAAGTTGCAAAAAATATTTGCTTATTTGTCCGTTGGTTTATTTGTATTTATTGGTTCATTTATCCCCTTCTGGAATCATGGAAATCTGGCATCTTTTATTTTGGAAAGGTTGGGGATATCTTTAAATCAATACCCTTATACTTCGATAAATGCCTTTAATTTCTGGGGGCTTATCGGGATCTGGAAACCTGACAACGTGTTTATGCAGGTTGGTGGATATCTTTTGGTTTTAATTATAACAATTGTAATAGCTATACGAAGGAACAGAGAGCAAAAAAATACGAAATATTTTTTGGCAGCTTTAATTTTTGCCTCAAGTTTTGTCTTTTTTACCAGAATGCACGAGAGACATCTTTTGCCGCTTTTTGCGCCTCTTGCCATAGCAACTATAGAAAGCCCGATTCTGTTAATTCCATACGTCGGTTTCTCTTTAACTTATATTGCTAATCTTTATTATGCCTATGTTTGGATTTCCTCTAACTTTAAAGAAATCTTTTCTGATTTTGTAATCAAAGCAATAGAGGTAGCAAATATTGGATCAGTTTTTTTTATGTTTACCGTCATCGCTAAAAAAATAAATAAAACATGGTCATGGTTCAAATATCCGATTAATCGATTAATCGGAAACAAGAAACGATTGATTACCGAATACAAGTTGCCTAATATTAATCTCTCTAAAAACAAATCTAAATATATTCTAATTGGAATTTTGACATTTGCTTTTATTACCAGAATATATAATTTAAATTCTCCTAAAAACGAATATTTTGATGAAGTTTATCACGCCTTTACGGCAAAAGTAATGATGCATGCCGACGCCAATAAAGCTTGGGAATGGTGGAATACCCCACCGGAAGGGTTTGCATATGAATGGACGCACCCGCCTTTGGCAAAATTGGGGATGGTAATGGGAATGAAAATATTCGGCGAAAATTCTTTTGGTTACAGGATTCCGGGAGTTCTTCTTGGTGTAGGGTCGGTGCTAATGGTTTATCTTTTAGCAAAATTATTGTTTAAAGATGAATTAACCGGGCTTTTATCGGCAGCCATTTTCTCGCTTGACGGACTAGCGCTTGTGATGAGCCGTATAGGAATGAATGATATTTACTTATTGTTTTTTGTGTTGCTATCAATATATCTATTCATGAAAGGAGAAGCCTCCGGCCCAAAGGGCCGTACGGCCCGATGGGATTTTTGGTCTGCAATTTCTTTTGGTTTGGCAATTTCTTCCAAGTGGTCCGCTATTTGGGCAACCCCAATATTTTTTGTTTTATGGCTCAGGCGGAAGAATAAATTTAGACTTTCTACTTTTGCGTTTTTTTTAGTTGTTCCGTTTATCATATACCTTTCATCTTACATCCCGATGTTTTTGACTGGCCACGATCTTGGGATCTGGTGGGGAATGCAGAAACAAATGTGGTGGTATCACACCGGACTTGTCGCGACCCACGCCTATTCTTCTTCCTGGTGGACCTGGCCCTTCTTGATCCGCCCGATTTACCTTTATACCTCTGACGAGGTAGGCGGATGGGTTGCAAGAATCTATGCAATGGGGAACCCGTTTATTTTTTGGTTCGGGTTTGTATCGATTGCGACTTCCGCTATCTATTCCTATTTAGAACGAAACAAAAATTTAGCATTTGTAGTATTTGCTTATTTGATATTCTTCGTGCCTTGGGCCGCCTCCCCCAGAATAATGTTTTTATATCACTATTTGCCGTCGGTTCCTTTTTTGGCGATTGCAACGGGGTACGTCCTCCGCAGAAATCCCAAATTAACATTTGCCTGTTTGCTTATTTGCTTATTATTCTTTATTTATTTTTATCCCCACTGGATTGGTCTTCAAATCCCGTTATGGTTGGACAGGAGCTATTACTGGGTGAATTCTTGGAGATAAAAAACGAAGTTTGACAATAGGTTAAGCAGGACCAAGGACAAAATTTCCCTTCCCCAGAAAATATATGAGCAGTCCCAAGAACAAAACTATTATGAGGAAATATCCGACAGACCAAGTTCCTTCGTGTGGGAAGAAAAGATCAAATGGGTATGACGTAAAGATTGAAGTCTTAAGTTTTTTGAGGGAAGACGTTGTTAAATAAAAAGCAAGATATACAACAATAGCTGTAACGAGGATAACAATAATGAAAACATAATTGTTTTTAAAAAAATCCAACAATGTGTTTAGAAGTGTGATCAAAGTGCCAGTAAGATTGACCCCAAGATAACCAATATTCCAAGTCCGGCTCCTACCATAGTCGGCCAATCCGTTCCTGATTGTGGAAGAGTCGGTGGTGTTGCGGTTGGACCCGGTGTACCGTTACAAACACAGTCATTTTCAGCTGTACAAGACGGGTTTCTACAGTAACCGTTGTAGCAAACCAATTCGCTTCCACAGTTAAAATTGCTTCCGCAAGTTCCGCCGCATGAGTTCGGTGGAGCGGTTGGTGTAGCTGTTGCAGTTGCGGTTGCGGTAGCAGTCGCGGTAGCTGTAGCGGTTGCCGTGGCAGTTGCTGTGGCTGTGGCCGTTGCGGTAGCGGTTGGTGTAGCTGTTGCAGTTGGGGAAGCGGTGGATGTTGTTAAGGTGAAAGAAAGACTGCAACTACCGGCGGCTTTGGGATTACTTTCCGGAACATTTGGAGCCACGGATGTTTGTCGAAGTTGATACAGCCTGATAGCGGTAAAAATGGCAACACCCGCCAAGATCAGGGTAATAATTATTATTAAACCAGTTACAAATTTAGATTTTTTCATAGTTATGAACCAATCCAGTGGTTACGCCCTATTTTTACTTCAGCTGTGACATTAAAGGTTGTTACTTCATCAGGGATGGTATATTGATCGCAGAATTCGTTGGGATGGTCTCCGGGCCTTTTATTTGATGTTTCAGGTCGTAGGACACCATTGATCGTAAACCTGGCCGCTGTAAAAGGAACGATGTTCTGATTTGTCTCCCCGGTTACACAGAAGTTAACTTGATCGCCGGCTTTTAGGTTAGTTAAATCTGACGAATTCAGCAAAGTCCAGGTGATTGAATACGCTTCAGCCCCTCCACAATTAATTGTGACGTTTCTTGGTCGATCGAGACAATCAGCGTTGTATTCCGACCCACAGCCAATGCCAGTATTTGGATGGCAACCCGGGGTGCTTTTTACAATGGCTTCACAATTTGCTTCACACTGTCCGGGAGTGGTGCCAAAATCGCAGGTATCCCCACTACCTCCCGCTTTATTGGTAAAACCTGGTCCTTGTCTTGTTAAAATCACTCCACCAGATATTCCACCTACCAACAAAAATAATCCCAAAATTGTCGCGATGATTTTTCCGCCGCCAAATTTCTTTTTTGGGGTAGATACTATTATTGGCGGGAGATCGGCGGGCGCCGCCGATCCTGTTTGTACATTCGATATGACATTAGTTGCTGTTGTAGTAGAGGTTGCAGTCACCGATGAATCGGGTGGAACATTTTGAACTGTTTGGAAATCGGGAGGAAGGGGTGGAAGGTCGGTCTGAGGAAAAACAACGGGGATAGTTCCAGATGTTTGGTTGTTGTTTTGATTTTGGTCGTTTTGGTTGGGCATATTTGTAGGTAACAAAAGACGATGTCAAACGGCATCTATACTCAGAATAGAGAAAAGAATAGTTATAGTCAAGAAGATCGGTCAAATGTACCAGAAATTATGATTTTTCCAGTACTTCCGTCAATTAAAACATTTGTTCCATCGGGGATTTTTAATCTTGGGGAGACTGCTGCCGGAATGTTAAATTCTCTGGTGATAATTGCCCCGTGAGATGTCATTCCGCCATTGGCGAAAATGATGCCGGCACATTTTGAAAATTGCCTTGTGTGTTTAGTTCCGGATGTTGGAAAAATTCCGATACAACCTTTTGGAATTGCTTGCTTTTCGGAAGTGATATTTAGAGCTGTTCCTCTAACAATCCCGCTTGACACTCCAAACGTTTTGACGGTTTTTATAATCTGATCATTTTGGTCATTGCTCATTTTTTTTATTTCTAACCGAATTTTCCTCAATTCTATTAAAGCGTTAGCTATTTTGTCATTAGTTTTTTTCTTTTTATCAATATCCTGATTAACTAAAACGATTTCTTGATTTGATTTTCCATAAGCTAAATATTTCGAAAAAAACTCATTCAGATAACCAATAGATTTTGTTTTTTTAATCCGGTCTCCTTTATTATTTTTAATATCAGTTAGTAAACCGTTGGCATAGTCAACTGCTTTTTGAGGATCTAATACCCAATATATAAGCCTAAATAAATTCATATATACTAATTATAAATGAAATTATTGTTTTCTTTTTTAATTCTTTTATTGCTTTTTATTTTTTCGACTCGAGAGGCGAAGGCTATCATTGTTGTTGTACCAACTATTATTATCCCAATAGTTCATATTGCGGCTTGGATTATTGGTGCAGTTGCTACACCGGTTTTAGGGTTAAGCGCTCTTTATTTCAAAATAAAAAAGAAATCACCGGCTGTGGGGATACTTTTTGGGATGGGCCTACTGGTTCTTTTGGGGATTATAATTACAATTGTATTTAAGATAATTAGTCCCCAAAGGCCAATTTATTGATACAGCTGTTCGTAAATACCAAATCCTTTTATCCGTTTCCCATTATTGGCAACAACTTCCCCTTCGACTTGTCCTGTCGCCCAAATATATGGTGAAGATACCTCATTCTTGTCCGTGGAATTCAAAATGTTGACATCAATTGACCTATTGATTCCATCCGTAATATCAACAATGTAACCCGTGGTTGATTTCTTCTTGATGGCCAAAGAAAAGGACTTTTGCACTCTTCCGAGATTGTCTTTTAAGACGGCAATTGAATGTGATTTATATACGCCTTTGTAGTTATCGTCTACTGATGTTTTATCGACGTTGTAAAAATTGCCTTCGTTGTCCCAAAAAGCAACCCAATCTGTATTTATTCCAAGTGGATCGGTTATTCTAACCAGATCAATTGAAACAGAGTAGGAATATGTTCTGCTATACAAGACGTAGCTTTCATACTCTTTACCATTAACAATTAATTTTCCTGTAGCTTCTGATCTAAAAATTGTATAGTCCTCCTGACTCCTAATTCCCAGCTCATTATCAATCTCCGGGACGTCAAACCCGATTTTGTTACTATCTATTTGTATTTCGCCACCAACTCTCTCTTTTAATACAAGGGTTGGATCAACCTCGATGTTCCAGCTTGGGATTATTGGTGTTTTTGCGATCTCAGATTCCTTGGAGTCTGTGTTAAAAAATTTTTTTTGCCACCGGTTACCGTCGAAAAAAAACACCCTTTGCGTCTGAGAAAATAACAGATTTTTTTTTGAAGATCTCGAGGAATAAGCAATTAAAGTATAGTGGGGTTTGTTTTTAGAAATGAGAATTATTTCATCGCTAAAATAAGGCTTTAAATTTGACTGGCTTGTGTCAGTGCCAACATTAGCTTTTATAAGCAAATCCTTCAAAAAATATCCTGAATAAAACGAGGCAAGGACACTTAACACGAAGATGGCAACGACAAAAACATACTGCTTAGTAGTCATAGATTAATTTTCAGACATTTTCCAGATAAAGGTGCCGAAAATCATTATTGCTACACCTATCGCAAACAATATAAGAGTGGGCGCTGTTTCACCAGTAACCGGAATTGGTTTAGGGGAGGCGGTTGGTGTTGTGGTGGGTGTTGCCCCCGGAGAAGCGCTGGGTGAGGGGAATATTCCTGAATCAGATGCAGTAAAAGCAGGATTTTCACTGGCTTGGACAATGAAGTTTCTGGTAAGGGTTCTGGTTATTCCGTTTGAATCAATCCAAGAAATTGTAATTGAGTGAGCGCCTGCCCCTAAATCGACTGGTGCGCTAAACGTCCAAGTGCCGTCACTGGCGATAAACATATCTTGCGAAATCGGATCTGATTGAATTGTAATGGTGATTTTTTCTCCTCCCGGGCCACGGCCAAAAAATTCCGGTCGGGAATTCGTTACAATTTCTCCTTCATTGAGGCTTTCCAGTATTACACTGGTCGGGGTAGGAGAACCCGTTGCTATGGGGATAAAAAATTTTGATTCTTTTGTTGCATCTTCCGGGAGGCTTAAGTTTGCAGTTGGAATTTGGCCACTTTCGGAAGGCTGAAGACTCCTTAGATCATAGACCTGCCCCAGGACCATGGGTGGAACGGGGTTGGCAGATTGGGGAAAAATCTGCGCAGAAGCGACCCCGTGGTCTCCCGCTTGAACCGAAATCTGTAGCAGTGTTTGGGCTTTGTCAATTTGCGCATAGTCGGCCAGATCTTGAGTTCTGACCGACCCTAATTGAAAAACAAAGTTTCCCGTGTTTGATGTTAGTGTAGAAAGAAGATATCCGTCGATATTTATATAGACAAGGACTTCCCTTTCCGGTTCTCCGGAAGCGTTTATGACAGAGCCCGATATAAGAAAACCTTTCTGATTAATTCCCAAATCCGGTCCGGTAGAAAACTGCCACGGAATTCCTTTATTATCGAACATCGTTCCGCCGGAATTTATTTTGTAGAAATATTTAGTGCCGGGTTTGAGCCCCGTGAGTGAAATGGTATGAATTGAGAGTTTTTCGTTTCCCTCCCTTTCAATTTTGTTTAACGACGTTTGACCCTCTCCCCAAGAAACAAAACTAAAAGTTTCTTTATCTGTGATCCACGATATAGTTGCGGAACTGTTGTCAATATTACTTATACGAATATCTTTTGGAGCGATGGAACTATCTGCCCCAATTTTAAAAACTTGATTCATGCCCAAAAAGAAGACCCCGGCAAAAATTCCGGCAAGAAGTATAATAATGCCTAAAATTGTTGGTATTTTATTTTTTTTGATCATTTTTAATAATTAAGGTAATGGTGTGGCAGATGGCGACGAATCTGGATTGGGTAAAGACGTAATTTTGGTGGCAATTACATTATCCGGAATTTCGGAATCATTAAAAAAGATCCGCGATTCTATTTGATTTAAAGTATCTTTGTCTAAAACCGGGGTAATGGGTTGAGATACTTCTTTCGGAACGACAATGGGTGGCTTTGATGTTAAGGCTCCGTAAATAGTTAGCGATATCCACATAATTACAGTAATGAGTGTTAATACAAGTATGATTACGATATTCGGAATCTTCTGTGTTTTCATATTAATTTTTCAAATAAGGAACTCTGCCTGCGACCACTGCCACTATAACTTGTCCGGAGTCGGTTTGGGAAGAATTAATTCCTAAACTATCAATTTTAATTGCAATTCTCAAGTTGCCGAAATCTTTAACAAAGGACAGAATATCGAAATAAGTCCCCTTGATGCTTAAGGAGATGGGCATTTCTCCCGGGTTCCCCGGTATTGGCTTGTAATCGGAGCTTTTCTTTACGGATGCGTCAACCCCGACCAATATCGTTTGGCCAATAGAAAGTCCCAAAATGGTTACAGAATCTTTAATCGCCAACCCCTGAATTTGTTTTGAGACAGCATCAAAGTTTGCCTGTGACGATATTGCAAAATCAACATCCCCCGCGGCCGCCTCATTTTGTGCAAGAACCGCCACAGCCGTCTTCAAATTTTTTATTTTTTGATCAAGGGCGGCAACCGTGGTCTTTTTTTCCTGAATTTGTTGAACCAGACTTATAATTGTTAATACTGTCGGCTTTAGCGCGAAGGTAAGAAATATTGTGATAGTAACGAGAGAAAGTATAATTTCGAGAAACGCGCGGACCTCAGCCCTTTTTTTGTAAAGAGACATGATGTTTAAGAAATATTCTCTATAACGCAGGTATGATCCCCTCCAGCCAAGTGCCATTTTTGTTAGTACGAAACTTTAATCATAAAAATTGTTGATCCTGAATTGTCTTCAGACGAGTTAATTGAATTAAGTTCGACCTTTTTAAAAGAAGGTTCATTTTTAAGATTGCTTGCAAACTGCGCAATTGCCAGTTCATTAGAAGCGGTTCCTTTTATGGACATGGAATTTTCCTGGACCGCCATTGAGGAGAGAATAACGTCGGTTGGGGTTTTTGATGTGACATTTTCCACCCTGTCACCGGGCTTGGGTATTAAGGCGAGGGCTTTGAAAATGTCCAGTTTGGTTTGAATTTCCCTGAAGCGTTTTTCCAAGTCTCCCTGAGCGGATATTTGAGCGCTTCTAATCTTAATAGAATCGGTCAAATCTGAATTTTGCGCATCCAGCCAAAAGCGCGAAAGAAATGCGGCCATAACCACCATCTCTGTTATTATGACAATAATTCTAAAAGTTCCAGTGGCCCACTTTAACACACGACCGATAGTAGAGGCTTCAAATTCTTCTTGAGGCAATAAATTGATTGATTTATTTTTGGGCATGACAACAAGATCTACTTGTATTCAATATAGCATATGAAAAGGAGTGAAAGAAGCTGTTAAATTTTTGGAGCCTTTGAAGATTTTTGGGCTTTAGGTTTAACTTCTTTCTTTTCCGTTTTCTTGACCAAAAGTTTTGCCATCTGCGACTTTATTCTGGCTGCCTTATTTTTGTGGATCACCCTCTTTTTGGCGGCGCGGTCGGACAAGAACGAGGCCACTCTGACGTCTTTTTCCAATTTGGATTTTTTTGCCTTGCGGACAGCAATTTCAAGCTTACTGATAATAAGCTTATTTATGGATTCTTTGACCCTACTTCCCCTTAGGGCCCTTTTGGCTGTTTTTGTTACCGGCATATCTTTGTTTTGTGATTGTGAGTATACGATAAAGAGGCTAGAATATCAACCAGATATGAATGATTTAATCGCAAAGGGCAAAAAACTTTTAAATTCTCAGCAAAATACAGTTCTTTCGGCAGCAACTCTTATAATGACAATGATTATTGCAAGCAGGATTTTGGGATTGGTCAGACAGAGGGTGCTGGCCAATTATTTTGCTCCAAGCGATCTTTCGCTCTTTTTCGCAGCCTTTCGTTTACCTGATGCGATTTTCGAGGTTTTGGTTTTTGGAACATTTTCATCTGCCTTTATTCCGGTTTTTACAAAAGCCTTGAGGGAAGGCCAAAGAAGAGCTTGGGAAATTGCCGGACGAGTGGTCACGATAGGCCTATTGGTGTTTGGCTTTACCGCAATCATTTTAGCCATTTGGGCGCCTCAAATTTATTCGGTTATAGCGCCAGGTTATAAAAACGGGGAAACTGCCCAAATTGCGAATCTTGCCAGAATTCTTTTTGCCGCTCAGGGTTTTTTTGTCATAAGTTATGTTTTAACTGGCGTTTTGGAAAGTTTAAGAAGATTTTTAGTGCCGGCACTGGCTCCGCTTTTCTACAATATTGGCATAATTTTAGGAACGGTACTGCTTACACCTTATTTGGGGCTTTTAGCTCCGGCTGTTGGAGTTGTAATCGGAGCCTTTGCCCATTTTATGGTTCAGTTCCCGTTATCGCGCAAACTCGGTTTTCGGTTTGTTTGGGATTTTAAGCCCGACGTAGGAGTTAAAAAGGTCGGAATCTTAGCCCTTCCCCGTGTAATAGACTTAACTTTTGATCAGGTGGGCAAAACCACCGAACTCTTTCTTTCGTCTCTTATTTCTCAGGCCTCTTATACATATTACATATTTGCTAATACCTTGCAGCTTTTGCCGGTGACTCTTTTTGGAACCTCACTTGCAAAGGCGGTTTTACCGCTTTTGTCACGCGCAGACGGAAACCTAAAGGAGTACAGAAGAATCCTTCTGACTGCGATTTTCCAGGCAATATTTTTTACACTACCTCTTTCTATAGCACTCATTATACTTAGGATTCCAATAGTACGTCTTGTCTATGGAACAAAGATTTTCGATTGGGAGGCAACGGTACAAACCGGAATGGTCCTTTCGGTTTATGCGGTAGGGATTGTATCGCAAACCCTGATGTCGATTTTAGCCCGCGCATTTTTTGCGCTTCATGATACAAAAACCCCGGTTAAAATTTCCTTTATAGGCCTTGGTCTTTTAATCGCGGGGGATTTTCTTTTGGTGAAGGGTTTTGGACTTCCTGTTTGGGCGCTTGCCGCATCCTTTTCCTTTAGCACTATAATTGAGGCCGTAATTTTATCTGTTCTTATTCACAAGAAGGTTGGTGAGTTAATCGGATTGAGATTTTTTGGACATCTCTCCAAAATTTTTGTAGCGACTGTAATTTCCGGATTTTCAATGTTTTTCCTAATCAAATTTTTCGACAGATGGTATTGGCTAAAACAGGTTACATCAATTCCATTTGAAAAATTTGTTCTCGATACACGTTACGCAGGAAACTTGCTGATCTTAACGGTTGTCACCTTTTTAATCGGAATGGCAATTTATATCGGAGTCTCGCTTATTCTAAAAGTAGCAGAGGCTGGCTATTTCTTAACTATTGTAAAGAGATTGATAACCAGACGAATGCTTCCGCGCATTTCCGATAAAGAGCAGGAGCCGGTAAGCCCCACAACTACAGATACGCAGGAACAATAAACTATTTTTTATAGACTTGGCCTCGGTATTTAATTTTTCTGATCCAGATTTCTTTTCTATCATGGTCAATTTCAAATATTGTTCTAATTGTTCCGACTCTTAACCTAAAATAATCATGAGCTTCGGCCATTTTACTGATATCGTAATTTGAAGGAAACGGATAACTAAGTCTAAGGATTTTTTCGACGATTCTTTTTACGTCAATTTTTGAAAGTTTTTGTAGCTGTTTGTCAGTTTTTTTGGTGACAATGACTTTATAGGCCATACTTTTTGGCAATTTCCTCTATTGGAATTCCTTTGCCTCTGGGCTCTTTCTTTAACTCCTGAACTGCCATGTAATCCTCTAAGTCTTCCGCCGCATTTTGAAGGGCAACAAAGTCTTCTATGTTCATCAAAACCGCTTTTGGTTGGGATCTGTGGAAGATATAGGCAAGGCCATTTTTTTGCACAAGCTCAAGAAGACCTAAAGCGTCCTCCCGCATGTCTGTAATGGTTTTTACGTTTTTGGTCGTAGGTATCAACATAGTAGTAAGATTAGTCTATAGATTAATCTAAGGTTTGTCAAGGTCGGGTGGATTTCTGTTGGGTATTGTCTAAATCAGCGCTTTATCCTTCGGTTTCGTTCAAGGTCTGCGAGGAGCTAAACGGCTCTTGACCCCACTTCGCCCCTTCGACTACGCTCAGGGCTTCGCGGGGTCTGCGGGGTGCGCCGACTGGTGCTACCCCTTGACAACTGTTAGCACTCGAGGTAAGATACTGCTAAATGACTGATTCACTTACTTCCCGTCAAACCCAAATATTAAAGACGATTATTGATGAATATATCGAAACTGCCGAACCTGTGGGAAGTGACGCACTCGACAAAAAATATAATCTTGGAGTTTCCCCGGCAACAATCAGAAACGAAATGGTTGCGCTGACAAAATCCGGTTACCTCCGTCAACCCCATACCTCAGCAGGAAGAATTCCGTCGCCGCTTGCGATGAAATTTTATATAAATCAACTTATGGAAGAAAAACAAATGAGCTTGGTCGATGAAGTCAAAGCTAAAGAGGAAGTTTGGGACTCTCGGGACGATATCGACGAACTCATGGACGAGGCAACACACGCCTTGGCAAGTCGGACACGCTCCCTCGCGATAGCGGCACTAAAAAACCCCACTTCACCCAATGGGCTTCGCGGGGCGAGGGACCGCTTTTGGCAGGCTGGACATTCCTATGTTTTTAATAATCCTGAGTTTGCAGAAATGGCAGCTTGTCAGAATCTATTTTCAATTTTTGATGAGTTTGATAAACTAGACAGGCTTTTCTTTGGATTCCAGTCTACTTCACCCTTGGAAGTTTTGTTTGGTGAAGAATTAGGAATGCCGGAACTGGCAACGTCGGGAATAATTTCGACACATTTTAGTATAAAAGGAAAGCCTGGGGCCCTTGGAGTGATTGGCCCCGCCAGAGCAGACTATGCGTCAGTCATTCCGATTTTGAGATATTTTGGTAATTTAATTGAGGAAGTTGCAAACCAATGAAAAAAGCGAAAAGCGAAAAGCGAATAAGCAAAGCTTGGCCAGTCAAAGCCCTGGTAGCGAATAGTTTGGAGATGGAACAGCTGAAAAGCCAACTGGCAAGAACTTTGGCGGATTATGATAATTTAAAGCGAAGGACTGAGGAAGAGAAAATTTCTTGGACAAAATTTTCGTCTTTAAGCATAATCTCAAGACTGCTGCCAATAATGGACATGTTAGAAAAAGCTCAGGAGCATCTAAAAGATTCCGGACTTGCGATATCGATTTTGGAATTTAAAAAAGTTTTTATTGAAGAAGGTTTGGAAGAAATAAATCCTAAAATTGGAAGTGAATTTGACGAAAACAGTCAAGAAGTTATTGAAGTAATTGACGGAAAGATGGATAATATGATCTCAGAGGTTCTTGTTACGGGTTGGAAGTTTAAAGATGGTAATGTAGTAAGACATGCGAAGGTGATTGTTAGCAAACAATTATCCTGAACGAAGTTGAAGGATCATATCAAAAGTTAATAAGATCCTATCGCGAAGTAGATACTTCGCTCCAGGATGACAATATGAAATATGTCAAAAATAATCGGAATTGATTTAGGAACGACAAACTCTTGTCTTGCGGTGATGGAAGGCGGCAGGCCAAAAGTTATTTCCGCGGGCGATACAGGGAGGAATACTACACCCTCCATTGTTGAGGTGGTTAAAAATTTAGTTGGGGACGTTGCCAAGAGACAGATGATCCTCAATGGTAAAAATACTATCTATTCGGTTAAGCGCCTTATGGGTAGGAGATTTGAAGATAAAGAAGTTAAAAGAACTATAGAAATGGTTCCTTATAAAATTATTGAGGGAAAAAGCGGCATGGCCGACGTTGAAGTCGAAGGAAAAACTTACACACCTCAGGAAATTTCGGCCAGGATTTTGATGAAGCTTAAGGCTGATGCAGAAAAATATCTTGGTGAAAAAGTTGATAAAGCAGTCATCACAGTTCCAGCCTATTTTGACGATGCCCAACGTCAGGCCACCAAACAGGCCGGTGAAATTGCGGGACTAAAAGTTGAGCGAATTATCAATGAACCTACAGCGGCTGCGCTTGCTTACGGCCTGGAGAAAAAAAATGCTCACAAAATTGCTGTTTATGACCTTGGAGGCGGAACTTTTGATATTTCAGTTTTGGAACTTGGGGACGGGGTTTTTGAGGTTAAAGCAACAAATGGAGATACCCATCTTGGTGGGGACGATTTTGATGCGGTGATTGTTGACCACATAGTTTCTGAATTCAAAAAGGAAAATTCGGTGGACCTTAAAGCCGACTCACAAGCTCTTCAGAGAGTTCGCGATGCCGCCGAAAAAGCAAAAATTGAGCTTTCCGCGGCGAATGAAGTTGAAATTAATCAGCCTTATATAACCCAGAATAACGGCGCGCCGCTTCATTTAACAATGAAATTAACCCGCGCTAAATTGGAAAGCTTGGTTGATGACCTTATTCAAAAAACAATTAAACCGGTTGAATCCTGTTTGAAAGATGCCAAACTTGATGCACACGATATAGACGAGGTAATTATGGTTGGAGGAATGACCAGAATGCCTAAAGTTGTAGAAACAGTCAAAAACTTTTTTGGTAAAGATCTAAATCAATCAGTTAATCCAGATGAGGTCGTGGCCATTGGAGCTGCAATTCAAGGTGGAGTTTTGGGAGGCGAGGTTAAAGACATTCTTCTTTTGGACGTTACTCCGTTAACATTGGCAATTGAAACAATGGGCAATATTGCCACCCCCATGATTCCAAGAAATACTACAGTTCCAACAAGTAAAACCGAAACATTTTCCACAGCCAGTGATAACCAAACGCAGGTCCAAATAGTTGTTACTCAAGGCGAGAGGCCGATGAGTGCAGACAACAAAACTCTTGGGACTTTTGTATTGGACGGAATTCCACCGGCCCCACGTGGAGTACCGCAGGTTGAGGTTACTTTTGATATGGATGCCTCAGGTATCCTAACCGTTACAGCCAAAGATAAAGCGACAGGGAAAACCCAGAATATTAAAATTACCGGCGCGGTTGGTTTATCCGACGATGAAATTAAACGCATGCAAGAAGAGGCGGAAAAACACAAAGAAGAAGATGAAAAGAAGGCTGAAACTATCAAATCCAAAAATACCGCTGATTCGATGGTGGCCACAGCTGAAAAATCTATTAAAGATGCCGGGGACAAAGTTCCGGCCGACGTAAAAGAAAAAGTTGAAGAAAAAATCAAAAAAGTAAAAGAAGTTGCAGGAAAAGAAGATTCTTCAAAGGAAGATATCGAAACCGCGACCAAAGAATTGTCAGAAGAACTTTCTAAAATTGGAGAAGCAATGTACAAGGATCAGGGTGCGAAGACAGACGACGGAAGCCAGAAGACTGAGGGTGAAAATGGAGGGAAGAAGTCTGAGGATGGAAAGAAAGATGACGCCAAAGTTGAAGAGGGTGAAGTGGTAGAATAGCTTCATGGTCACAAAAACGGACTATTACGACATCCTCGGAGTTTCGAAATCTGCTTCGGCCGACGAAATCAAAAAGGCTTACCGCAAGCAGGCTCTCGAGTGGCATCCGGATAGACACAAAGACGATAAAGAGGCGGCGGAAAAGAGATTCAAAGAGATAAATGAGGCCTATCAGGTGCTTAGCGATCCCAAAAAGAAATCAATGTTTGACCAGTATGGCAGCACAAATGGCCCTGCCGGGAATCCATTTGCTGGTGGAGGTTCTCCTTTTACATACACCTATACAAGCGGAGGAGAGAACCCTTTTGGCAATGTTGACTTTGGTGACCCCTTTGACATTTTTGAAAGTTTTTTCGGTGGCGGGAATCCTTTTGGGCGTACCCAACGCCAACAAATACCGAGATACTCAATGACGATTGATTTCATGGAGGCTGTACACGGAGTTTCAAAAGAGGTTGATGTGGGTGGAAAAAAGAGAAAGATTAAGATTCCTGCCGGCATTTATGAAGGAGCAAGGATTAATTTCGAGGACTTTACGCTTTCAGTCAATATTAAGCCCCATAAACTTTTTGAGCGACAGGACGATGACATTTATGTAACTGTAGGAATCCCC
The DNA here is from genome assembly GCA_000993205.1 of Candidatus Woesebacteria bacterium GW2011_GWB1_39_10. Classification (GTDB taxonomy): domain Bacteria; phylum Patescibacteriota; class Microgenomatia; order UBA8517; family UBA8517; genus GWB1-39-10. The sequence continues at coordinate 111,383 of LBVU01000003.1, read as the reverse complement.
TTCTCCCTCGCCGTGCTCGGCGGTGAGATAAAAGTTCCGACAATTGGAGATGAAATTAAGATCAGAATCCGCCAGGGGACTCAAAGCGGAGTAATGATGAGGCTTAGGGAGCAGGGTGTTCCACATTTGCATGGGCGGGGAAAAGGTGATGAGTATATCCGTATAAATGTTGCAATTCCGGAAAAATTGAATAGGAATCAAAAAAGTTTGGTTGAAGAAATGAAAGAAGAAGGATTGTAAATATAATATTTTAGCTCCAAATACTTAATTACTATATAGTAATTAAGTATTTAAAATTCGGATTTTATTTCTCGAATTTTTTGCTCGCGTTTGAGGTTTCTTTTAAATCTTTCAGGAGATTTTATATTTCCTTTAGTTGGCAGATCAAACAGACTCTCGATTTCCTTCCAAACTATTTGATTTGCTTCCTTTTTAAAAATATCTTCTATCACGGGTTTTAGTCCTTCTCCCCCGTATTTAATTTTCAAACTCAATTTTGCTATTGTGGGAGGACTGATTCTGAGAATTTCATGGATGCTTTGGTAATCATGGTTTTTGGCCAGTAAAACTGCCGCCGCAAGCCGTTTGGCAAACATTATTTTTTCTGTTGGGGAGAAAAAGTCATCGAAAAACTCCGACAATTTTTTATTATTCGTTTGGTTGGCAAGTGTAGAAACAAATAGTTCCAATACTCTATTCCAAACATCTGGCCTAAGTGGAAGTCCTGAAACTTTTGTCATATCACTTCATTACTATATAGTAATGAAGTGTGGATTGCAAGATGTGTAGGTGGGGTTGAATATACCAGTTGTTTTGATTTAAAGTATTTATAATGTCGAAGGCAAAATCGAAGGTTAAAAAAGAGGTTAAAAAAGAAGTCGATTCAGAATACCAATTAATTTCCAGCAGTGATGAATTTTTTGATGACTGCCCTGTTTGCAGATTAATGAAAAAGACGGAAAAAGAGGGCAGATCCCCAACCGAAAAAGAACTTGAAGAGGCCTTTGTAAAAGCGAATACTCAAAATTAACCAAAAGTTTGATTGAAGAGATGAAGGAAGAAGGATTATAATATACTTATTATGGCGATTGGTACACCTGGAGCAAACGATATGGGGGCCACCCTAGAGGTTGAGTTTGCAAGTGCAAGAGGAATAGGTGCAGACATCTTAAATACTGCGAGAGCCAGAAGCGAATTCAGAGTAGTGCAAGACCGCCCCAATATACTTTTTCTAGAACCTGAGAAATTTTTCAGAGAATATGTGGACGCTTTGAACTACAAAGGAAAAATTGGACCAGAATCGATAGAGGAAGCGAGAAAAGCGTCGCTTGGATTATCTGTGGAGGCGGCGTTGCAAATAATTGAAGCAAAATCCTATAAAAAACAGTTTGTTGAGGATACAGAAAGCCTTGCAGACATCAATAGAATGCTTGGCCGTTCTGTCAAATTTGTCGAAAACATATCGCTAAACGAACCAGATTTGCTGATAGCGGTTGTGGGGGAAATATCCAAAAGACGGGGAAGCGAAATTTTTGCTGGTGAAACCGCTATTGCTTGGGCTAACGAAAACCTAGTGAAGGCCAAACAAAGAATTGATAAAAAAATCGAAGCAATTGAAGCAATAGACAGAGGGTATTAAATTTATGCTGTTGTCAGTTGACATATAAGAATATCTGAATATAAACTTAAAACATGCCACAGGAAAATACACCATCACCAATTGTTAGTCAGCCACAGCCCCAGGTTGATCCTCAGGCTGTTTCCGCTGCCGGAACGGTAGTTTACGCCGGTTTTTGGGCCCGACTTGGAGCTTCAGTGTTGGATGGGCTTATTATCGGTGTGGTCTCTTTTGTAATTAATCTCGTGATGGGGATTGTTACCACGGTTGCTGGAGGTGGCTCAGCTTCTTCTGTCGTCGCGGTGGTTTCCATGGTGGTGTCTTTAATATTTTTTGTACTTGAACTTGTCTACTTCATCTATTTTATAGGTGCAAAAGGGCAAACCTTGGGCAAGATGGCCCTAAAGATTAAGGTTGTAAGAGCCGGGACAAACGAGGCTCCAGGATATCTTAAGGCCTTTTTAAGAGAGGTTGTAGGAAAGTTTATATCATCTTTTGTGTTCCTACTCGGATTTTTGTGGATGCTTTGGGATAAAAATAAGCAGACATGGCACGACAAAATTGCAGGTACCGTAGTTGTTAAAGTCTAACTTCATGCAAAATATTGATTACGGGAAAATAATTAAACGCTCCTGGGAACTAACCTGGAAAAATAAATGGTTGTGGGTGATGGGATTGGTGCTTGCGGCTTTTGGCGGAGGTTCCGGAGGCGGTGGAGGTTCCGGTGGTGGCGGTAGTGCAAATACAAATCTTCCCAATGCTTCTCTAAGCCCTGGCCCGACAAATATCCAAAACATTCGGCAACAGACTTCGTACGTTTTGGGGGAGGCCACAAATATTTTTAAAAATTGGGTTACGGGGATTCCAGTCGGAACGTGGATTCTCCTGGGGCTTCTGATTTTAATAGTTGCGGTTTTTACAACTGCCGTAATCTGGGTGCTGACGTCCTGGGCTAAAGGAGCGCTTATAGCGGGACTTAATATGGCTGATATGGACGAGTCGGTTGACTTAAAAAATGTTTCACCAAAAGGAATCGCCAAAATCAAAGATTTAATTATTTTCAATTTGATTTCATCAGGTATAACTACTGTTTTAATTTTAGGAATAATTTTCATTATAGGAATTGGTTTTCTAATCAAGCTATTAATACCCGTGCTCGGAATTATCTGGCTTATTCTTTTTGGAATAGTCGGAGTATTGGGTTTTATCATCTCCATGGTTCTTTTTGTTATGCTTTCGATATACGCGGAGCGTTTAATAGTTCTTAAAAATTATTCACCATGGAATGCTTGGAAAAAAGGTTTGTCCCTAAGTAAAGGCAACTTTATACCCACTTTTGTTATGGGTCTTATTAATTCGGTTATTGGTTGCACTTCGGGATGCGTGGGGCTTTTACTTTTGGGTCTGGTATTTGGAATCCCCGGTTACTTTTTGATTGCGCCATCTTTTGATAATGGGTTTCATTTTCCGGGAATTGGTCAGATAATTGGTATTGCGATTTTGTTTTTGATTTTTGTTTCAATAAATTCATTAATCAAAGCGGTGTTTATTGTATTTAATTATGGGAACTGGAACTTGTTGTTCAAGGAAATTTTTAATGAGGAGGTAAAAAATGAATAATATTGCAAGCCCTTGGCAAAGACTTTTAGCACGTAGCATAGACGTTGCGTTTTTGTGGCTTTTCCCAATTTTCTTAATCTCCATTTTTTCGACTTCTACCGATACCGTGAGCATGCTCAACCGACTATCTTTGTATGTGGTGTTGTTGATCATGGTCTACCCCATTGTTTATATCTTTTTATCTTCGTTCCTTGTTTCAAGGTTTGGGGGAACTGTGGGTAAATTGGCGACCGGAATAAAAGTTGTTCTTGCTGACGGTCAATTGTTGAGTTTCTGGAAAGCTTTTTTCCGCGACAGGATTGCATATATAGTTTCCGGAGTTCTTTTGTGGCTCGGATTCATATGGATTTTAGTGGACAAAGAAAGACGCACATGGCACGATCAAATAGTCGATAGTTATGTGGTTACCGGTAATAAGAAACTTGCATTTTTGGGAGTGGTTGTTTTGGCGGCTATCATATTTTTAGAATTCAATTTAGTCTCGAGTGCGGTATCCAACTTTATAAAGAATGGCGTGGTATATAAGGACGTCTATGACGCCCTGATAAGCGCTTTCAAGACTCCTTAGATATTGTTAGCAAGTGGCCCGTTTGTGGAAAAAACTCTCGGAGGACTTACAGGTGTGGTGTTTTGGCCAACAAAAGTCGGTTGTTGTGGTAAAGGCAGAGGGGTGGGTTGGATACTTTGGGTTGTTTGCACTGTTTGTTGAGTAGGGGTAATCCCCGTTCCTGGAGTCTTTTTTCTATGTATAAAAATAATTATTCCAACTCCACCGCCAATGACAGCAAAGATTATTCCGGCAAAAATAAGCTGTGTTTTAAGATCGTGAGTTAGAAGAAACAACAGTCCACTTTTGTCCTGCCCTTTTTGAATTGCCGTGTTTGAATCCGAAACATAACCGATAACTGTTGGATGGATTGGATAGTCTTTTTGTACTTGGGCAAATGGAATTTCAGCTTGTCTGTAGTGTTCGATCCAAAAGTAAGACAAGCCCTGTGCCCACTGGTCATAAGTAGCAGAAGTGCCAATTGAAACTGAGTTGTCGCTCGCTAATTTTTTAAGATCGTTTATATCCCTTAAAAAATTATAATTACCGCTAGTGCTCCCCATACCGTAAGTTGCAATTCCAATTACATTCCCATTTGTATCGAAAGCCGGGCCACCGCTATTCCCATGGTCAATCGAGGCGTCAACTTGGATCAACTTTAGTCCGCCCTGATCATTTTTGATAGCGGAAATAATTCCCCTGGTTACAGTGGCAGTCGCAGAAGATTTTTGATTTATAAGAGAATCTGCCGAGGCGCTTCCCGACACCAAACCCGGATAACCGATTACTATTACATCAGAACCCTCTTTTAAGCCATCGGAAGTACCGAGGTTGACTGAAGGAAAAACTAGCTTACCAGGGTTTATAATCTTAAGAATGGCAACATCGGAGCCAGTTGGGGGCTTATTATTAAGTATCGCATCTGTGGTGTAAGCATTTGGATAATTTGATGCCACGTAAGTTGCTTCCTTAACCGTGTCGGACGATGTGATTGAATTTAAAATATCGAGTCCGGATTTTTTGGTATCTATAACGAGAGGATCATTACTTAATTTCACAAAATATCTGTTCTGGTTTTCCTTAAGAACAAGCAGGTTTTGTTGCATCATTTTATAAATCAGATTCATGAGTATCTGAAACACATTCGGATCATTTTCAGCTTGGGCAAGAAAAATTGTGGCTTGATCCGTGCTTATTTCCTGACCTGTTTGAATTAGGGCAATTTCTTGAATTAGGTCAATTGCAAACGGTTTGATACTGGTGCTCTTATACAAAAATGCCTGCACCATTGCTTCCTCGGGGTAACTTTTGGCGACGTGACCATTCGTCGCGATAAAACCGTCTTTGTTGATTGCAAAACCGGATCCCAAAGCGCCATTGCAGAAAGTGTAACTTGCTTTAAGATATTTGGTCCCGGATAGGTTGGGGATATCAATATTGTTGCAGTAGATATGCGCAATCTCAAAAACAGACGGTTTAGTTAATTCCACGATCTTTGATTCGTCAAGGACCGTGGCGGGAATTGAATTGGTTGTTGCCGCCTTTACCGATGGATTTTGAGGTAAGAACGAAAGCGAATCGATGAATTGATTGGCAAATGCTTGCCCGTTTCCAAACGTAGAGTATTTGGCGGTTATGACATAGTAGTTATTTCCGTTTATGGTCAAATATTTAAAGTATTGACTTCTTTGGTTCAGGAAGTTGAGGTCATATGACAATTTATAATAGTCTCGTCCGTTCATTCTTACTTTTTCTTTGGAAGTGGAATTTGTATCTGTTGCATAAGTTTGGGCGAGTAAGTCAAGTGAATTGCCGACTCCCTTTGCCGATTTAAGTTTCTTTGTCAGATCAAAAGAGGCAAAAGTTATTTGAGCGTTTCCAGCCTGATTGTTAAGAGATAGGCTTATTGTTTGTAGATTAGATTGGTTTAAATCGGTCGTGGGTGTCCAGTAATTCTTATCGAAAGTAATTTGATAACCCAGGTCACTGGATGTGTATACAGAGGTATTTGAAGGTTGATTCTGACCAAGATTTTCAGCTATTTCGGCTATTTTTTGCGCTGTGGTATTTTCGGCTGCTTTTCCTCTAAATATTTGTTGATTTTGGACAAGAAGGACACCAAGTCCGGCACCGATTGTAAGCATCATAATTCCAAGAAAGCCGAAAATCGTTTTTGAAATATTATTTTTAGGAAAAGATGGAGACTTTGAAGGCGGTTGATACGGAACTTCCGGAATTTTGATTAAATATGGATTTTGTTCTTGCATGACAGGGTACTTCATTTTGCCATTACATATAATAGTTTGCAAGTATTGTATGTGATTATTTTTATGATTGATGAAATTGCAGATGTTTGACATATTTTACTCCAAAACGTTAAAATGCCGTCCATGTCAGAAAGAATTCTTGGGTCTATAAATATTGTGGGTAGGCGTGTTGACTTTACCAAAAATAGACCTCTTGCATGGGGAATCGAAATTGAAATTCCCTTAGGCTCTCTTGATAAGAAAGCTGTTAGGAAACTAAGCGGGGTAATTTTACCGGATAGAATTTTCGGAATAAGATTTCTCGATCTGAATCCGCAAGAATCCCTTCCTATTGAACTTCGAAATATTGAATCGGATTGGAAATATTATAAAGACACAAGTCTAAGATACCTTGCTACCACGGGTCGGGGAACAGATACTTTTCGAAGAGAAATAATAGCCGATTTTTTTTACCTTATGTTCGGGAGGAATTATGAACAAATAGATGAGTTTAATTCGTTGATTAAGAAAAATCGCGGAAAAGAAATCGTTATCGTCAGCGGACACGGATGGGATGCACCCTTGACTATAGGTGAACAATGTTCACGTCAGCCATATTTTACAAAAGAGACTAGGGTTCAGAAGCTTGGAAATGAGGTTGCGGTGAATAGAATTCTAAAAAGATATGACAATACAGTCAACTATGCCGGAATATTACTCGCAAGTTGTTATTCCGGTGAAACCAAAATTCGCGCTCTCGGAGTGCCTGTTGTTTACACTGTGGGGGAATTCGGAGGCTCGAAATCTAGGAAGGGTTTGCTCCCAACAATAATCTCAGTTCCAAATGTTTGACTTAATGAGGCTTCTTGAGGTAAAATCTACGCAGGGTACGGGAAATTAGGTGGGAACTAACACGCCCGCCTTTTTTTGTAATATGCAAACAGCAAGAACAGAATTTAGTCAGGCCTTAAAAGCCATCGCTCAGGAGCGGGGGCTTGATCCTGACGTGATTTTGGATACGATTAAACAAGCCATAATTGCCGCTTACAAGAGGGATGCAAAAGAACAGGGTGAAGATGTTGACACTTTTGATTACGAAGCGGTACTTGACCCGGTAAGCGGCGAAACGCGCGTTTTTGCTTGGGTGCTACCTGCGGAAGATGCTACAGAGAAGGAAAAGGCAAAAGCCAAAAAGGAAAAGCGCGATGTGACACCTCCGGGATTTGGAAGAATTGCGGCCCAAACCGCAAAGCAGGTTATTCATCAAAAAATTCGCGAGGCAGAAAAAGGGGCGATAATGGAAGAATTTGAAGAAAAAGTCGGCTCTTTAGCATCCGGTTTGATCCTTCGCTTCGACGGGCCAAATGTTCGAGTAGATTTAGGTAGAACTGAGGCGATACTCTTGGTCGAGGACAGGATTCCCAATGAACGTCTTGACCTGAATCAGAGGCTTACATTTTTGATAAAAGTTATTTCGGAAACTCCCAGGGGCAAGGAAATTTTTCTTTCCCGGGCCGCTCCCGAATTTGTTGAAAAACTTTTTGCGAGAGAAGTTCCCGAAATTTCATCTAAATCTGTAGAAATCAAATCTATCGCCAGAGAAGCCGGAGTAAGAACAAAAGTTGCAGTCTTTTCATCCCAGACCGGGGTTGATCCGGTTGGATCCTGTGTTGGCCAAAAAGGCGTTAGGGTTCAGGCTGTTACAAATGAAATTGGTGGAGAGCGGGTAGACGTAATCCCCTGGAGCCAGGATGTGTCGGAACTTATTAAGGCCTCTCTTTCCCCCGCGGAGAGCTTAATAGTAACACTTGATAAAGAAAGAATGATTGCAAGGGTGTCCGCGCCTGAAGATCAACTTTCTATGGCAATCGGAAAAGATGGTCAGAATGTTCGGTTAACGGCTAAACTTACAGGTTATCGAATAGAGGTGGAAGGTAACGGAGAATTAACTAAAATCGAAGAGCTAATAACTAAGAATGAGGAATCGGCAGTTGTGATTCCTCCTGTTAAAAAGATTACAAAGACTAAAGCTAAGAAATTGGCTAAAAAGGCGAAATCAGCCCTGGCAGAAAAATCAGATACAGACGGAGTCGAAAAGAAAGACGGAGAAGGTGGTGCTCAGGAAAACGTAGAACCATCTTTTCCTGTAAGTGTTGAACCGGAGAAGACAGATGATGGAAGCGAGAAGTCTGATAACGAAAAATGAACATTGAAGATCGAATTATGAACCACTTTGTGGCCGAATTTCAAACATCAGTCTTCGTAATCTAACTTCCGTTTTCTAAATTCTGAATAAGATCCTATCGTCCCGCAGTGCGGGACTCCAGGATGACATTATGGAAGAAAATAAAAATCAAAATAATCAAACACGCCCGCCAATTGTTGTGGTGCTCGGCCATGTCGATCATGGAAAAACCACGTTGCTAGACGCGATAAGAAAAACTAATGTGGCTGGTGCTGAGGCGGGAGGAATAACACAAGCAATAGGGGCCAGTGTAATTGAGGTCCCGTCCACAGGCGGGATAAATAAAAAAATAACCTTCATAGATACTCCGGGACATGCGGCATTTACCAAGATGCGCAGTCGCGGAGCTAAAATTGCCGATATTGCCGTACTTGTGGTTGCTCAAGACGATGGAGTTGCTCCCCAGACCAAGGAAGCCTTACAAATAATACGGGATGCTAAAATCCCATTTCTTGTTGCGGGAACTAAGGCAGACGTTGTCGGGGTTAATGTTGAGGCGCTTAAAGGACAGCTTGAAAAAGAGCAGGTTTTTTTTGAAGGACGTGGTGGAGATGTTCCTTTTTTCTCGGTTTCGGCAAAAATCGGGACGGGGATAAAGGAACTATTAGAAATGATTATTCTAATGTCTGAAGTCGCCGATTTAAAAGGGGACCCGGCGGCAGATCTTGAAGGTGTCGTTATTGAGTCAAACAAGGAAAAGATGGGTCAGGTGGCTTCAGTAGTTGTCAGAAACGGCAGTATAAAGGTGGGTCAGACAATTTTTGCCGAAGAAGTTCTTTGCAAAGTACGCGGATTATTTGATGATAAAGGAAAAACAATTCGCGAAGTCTTGCCGGGGTACCCCGCGAAAGTTATTGGTTTTAGCCTGGTTCCGCCGGTTGGAGCCAGAGTTGGCGAAAACCCTGAAGCAAGTTCGGGGTCTGCGCCTCCGAAGGCTCGAGGAACTTTTGATCTTAGGCGGCTTCGGGAAGACGAGATCCCGATAATAATTAAGGCTAGTAATGCGGGGGCACTGGAAGCAATTATCGCGTCCATTCCGCCTAAAATTATTGTTGTTGATAACGGAGTCGGAGAAATAAATTCGTCGGATGTAATTGCGGCCAAAACCGGAAATGCTTATATCTTTTCTTTTGAGTCCAAAATAGGAAGCGATGTGACCAAACTGGCAGAAGCGGAGAATGTGAGATTGGAAAGATTTGAAATAATTTATGAGTTTATACAGAGGTTGGAAGAAATACTTAAAAAAGGTAAGATCCAGGAAATAGGACGCGCAAACATATTGGCGAGTTTTCCTTTTAATAACAAAAAAGTTGCCGGCGCAAAAGTAGTTAGCGGCAGAATCACAAAAGGTGACACAGTCGTTCTTTTAAGGAACGAAAAAACAATAGGAAAGGCAAAAATAGTTTCAATCAGAAAACAAAAAAATGAGGTTGCCTCGGTTGGACCTTCCGAAGAATTCGGAGCGATACTTGAACCTCAGCTTGATTTCGGGGTGGGTGACGTGATAGTATCCATCCGCTAGGAGCGGAATTTTCAATTTTCAATTTACAAATTGGAGACGGATACAAAAATGCAAGACAGCTTCTCACAATTAATTGACTCTGCCACCTCAATTCTTGTTTTGTTGCCTACAAAACCATATTTTGATCAGGTAGCCGCAGGTCTTTCGTTATATCTCTCTTTGAGATCGGGAAAAGACGTGACGATAGCAAGTTCCTCCCCCATGCTTGTTGGTTTTAACCGTTTGATAGGAATAGATAAAATTGTCGGGGAGATTGGAAATAAAAATTTGACGATAAAATTTGAGGGGTATGATGCGAACAATATCGAAAAAGTCAGTTATGACATTGAACAGGGTGAATTCAAACTTATAGTTGTACCAAAGACGGGTTTTGTCGCGCCCCAAAAAGAACAATTGGATTTAAGTTATGCCGGTGTAGCGTCTGACTTGGTCATATTGATTGGCGGGGCTAACGATTCCCATTTCCCGATTCTTTCTTCCGGGGATTTTGCAGGGGCAAAAGTTGTACACATCGGAACAAGAGTTCTTGCATCAAATAGCGAAGTTATGTCGTTTGCCAAACCGGGAGCATCCACCAGTGAGCTGATTGCCAACCTAATTAAAGAAAATAGTTTAAATATGGAGCCCGACATTGCCACAAACCTTATTATGGGAGTTGAGGAAGGCAGCAGCAATTTTGCCGGAAGCGACGTAACTGCCGAAACTTTTGAAACATTTGCCTATCTTTTAAGAAGCGGCGGACAACGACTGCCAAAAACCAGATTAAGCCCCGCCAGTTTCCCGCCGGGCGCAATTCCAACCCAGCCGTTTTCAAGACCAATTATGAATGCTCAACCTCAAGTTCCCCAGCCTCAGGAGTTAGATGCCCAAGATATAAATGGTACTCAGGAGACGGAACAAGATGTAAACCCGCCCGACGATTGGCTCCAGCCAAAAATATTCAAAGGCGCTTCTACTAATCAACCCGATACCTACAGTGAGAATAAAGGATAATATATAATTTGTAGATGGATAAACTGGACTCAGTAATACCGCAGCATGAGACCCTCATTAACAAACCTGATAAAGACTTGATATATGCCCGTAAATACTGGGAAAAGCCCGACAGAGGTTATGAAGATTTTGCAAATATGATGAACGGGGTTGTGGTTGGCGCTAAGAATGGAATGTTGTCGTTGGTGGCCAATCCGGCGACCGAAGACGGGAAGGAGTTAATCTCCGCATACAGAAGGTTGGGAAATGCGATCGGAATAGATTTAAAACAATTCTCGTTTAACCCCAAAACAGAAATATCTCATGCCTTAGTTTACGAAGGGGACGATAGTATTCCAGAAGTTGTACACGCGGAAAAAGATAGAGACTACGCGATCAGACTTCTGATTGAAGATAAAGACCGTGATGCCTTTTTTAAGGCGATGAAATCATCCTTGAAAGAAACTCTTTCCAGAGGAGACAATATCTTTGTCCAACTTATCGGTGGGGATAAACCGGGTGAATTAAGCGAAGATTCAAAAGCTAGACTTTCGGCCAGACGGGTATTATATAAAGCATTTGGTTATAATGTCGGTCAATGGGATGTAAGATTAAAATCTGGAACTGCGATATTAAATATTGAAAGATAGTCCGCGCAACATTTTCCTTATTTCTTTAACCGTACCTATCTACCCGACAGATTTGACAATTCACACAGTGAACATATATACTGTGTATATATGACAAGCACCATTATTATTAGAACTGACTCGAAACTTAAGGCCAAGGCCCAGAAAACAGCTGCTGAGCTGGGATTAACTTTGAGCGCTGTTATTAATAATCATCTAAAAAAGTTTGTAGAGGAAAAATCCTTCACAGCTTCCAAAAGTCAAAAGTTGTGGGCAAAATACAAAACCCCATTCGGCATATTTAAAGGTCCTGAAATCACTGAGAAAGACATAGACGAAGTTACTTCGAGTTTGGACAAAATTGTAGATGAGCTTACCTAAATATTCTTTTGATACCCATGCTTTGGTTTGGTATTTTAAGAATTCAGAAACATTATCTAAAGAAGCTAGGCTAATTTTGGATGATGCTTTTTTGGGTAACTCGGTAGCGTTTGTTTCCTCGATTGTTCTTTTTGAGGCATTTCACATAAGTTTGAAAGAAAAAGATTTTGTCTTCTCGGAGTTCATAGGCTTTTTAAGTCACGCAGAATTTGTTGTTATTTCCCTAAATGAAGAAATTCTTAAGATCGGCTATGAATTACCCAAAAACATAAATATTCACGACCGAATTATTATTTCTACAGCAATTTTGACAGGATCAAAACTTGTTACAAAAGACAAAATCTTGAGGTCGACCTTCCCACTAGAAACTATTTGGTAAGCCGATGCCTATGGTGAAAAGCTCTTACTTTCCCTTTTACTTTTTCCCTTGCCTGTGATATCATTCACAAGATGAAAGCTAGGTTCGTCCATTCGACAGACTCAAGACCTACTTTGCTTCTCATGACACACATATGGCACTAGCCAAAGATACAAAACAGGACATAATTAAGAAGTTTTCCCGCGAGAAAGGTGACACAGGTTCTCCTGAAGTTCAAATTGCACTTCTTTCTAATCAGATAGACAAACTTGTCACCCATCTAAAAGAACACAAAAAAGATGTTCACAGTAGGCGCGGACTCCTTTCAATGGTAGCCAAAAGACGAAGGCTTTTAAGCTATCTAAAAAGACGCGATGAAGAGAGGTTTGCGAAATTGGCCAGTGACTTAAAGATAGAGAAGTAATATAATAAGTAAGTTTGAGATTGGAAATGGTGTCTCACGATAGTAGTGAGACCTCAGAACTCAATCTTCAAACTTACCTCAAAATAATGAAAAAGATCGAAAAAAGTATAGAACTTGGAGGCAGAACCCTTACCCTTTCAACAGGAGAACTTGCTGAACAGGCAGGGGGAGCAGTTATAGCCAGACACGGTGATACTGTTGTTCTTGCAACCGTCGCCTCGGCGCCCATGAAAATGGAAATGGATTATTTTCCTCTTTCCGTCGACTATCTTGAAAGGCTTTATGCAGGAGGACGAATTAAAGGAAGCAAATGGGTTAAAAAAGAAGGTAGACCAACCGATGATGAGATTCTTTCCGCCCGCCTAATCGATCGTTCAATCCGTCCGCTTTTCCCCAAATCCTACAAAATGGAAGTTCAGGTTACAGTTACCGTTCTTTCCGTTGACATGGAAAATGATCCAAAGACTTTGGGCGCAATTGCCGCAAGCGCTGCAATTCACGTCTCGACTCTTCCCTGGAAAGGCCCAGTGGCTCCCCTAACAGTTGGTTTGATCGAAGATAAATACAAAATTAATCCGATAGCATCTGAGATGAAGGCTTCTTTAATGAATCTTACCGTTTCTTCAACAAAAGAGGCGGTTTTGATGGTCGAGGCCGGCGCAAATGAAGTAACTGAGGCACAAATTGTAAAAGGCGTTGAACTTGCATTCAAAGAATCCAAAGCAGTTCTTAAATTAATAGAAGATCTTTCTAAAGAGGTTGGCAGAACCCGCGAAACATACAAAGAAGAAAAGCCATCAGCTGAACTTGAAAATCAAGTCAAAAAATTAGTTGGAGACAAAATTGCCGGCGTTGTAGCAAGTTTGGTTCAGGTTGAAAATGGAAGATCTACTGAACTGGCTGATTTAATCGACGCCGTTACGGAAAATGTAACTGAGACAGACGCAAAATGGGTACCGGAAATTGTTGATCACATGAAGAAAGATTTCATTCGTGAGCAAATTCTTAAAAAGGGAATTCGCCCCGACGGACGAAAACTGACGGAGGTAAGAAAATTATCCGGAGAAGTCGGATATTTACCACGAGTCCATGGATCGGCATTGTTCAAGAGGGGTCAAACCCATGTTCTTTCTGTCGCCACACTTGGCGCCCAATCAATGGGTCAACTCTTGGAATCTGCCGAGGGTGAAGCAGAAAAGCGCTATATGCACCAATATTCCATGCCTCCTTACGCCAGCGGTGAGGTTGGGAGATTTGGAAATCCCGGCAGGCGTGAAATTGGACACGGAGCTTTGGCCGAGCGGGCTCTTGAGCCGGTTATCCCATCTCAAGATGACTTTCCATATGCTATCCGCGTAGTCAGCGAAGTAATGAGTTCAAACGGCTCGACTTCTATGGCTTCAGTTGTTGGGTCTACTCTTTCGTTGATGGACGCAGGAGTTCCCATAAAAGCTCCGGTTGCCGGAATTGCGATGGGACTTATATTCGGAAGTAGTGAGAAAGAATTTGCGGTCCTAAGCGACATCATGGGAATCGAGGATTATAACGGTGACATGGACTTTAAGGTCGCGGGAACGGAAAAGGGGATTACAGCGCTTCAGCTTGATGTTAAAACCTTAAATTTAACACCCGAAATTTTAGAAAAGGCATTAGAACAATCAAAAGATGCCAGAGGACAGGTGATGAAAGCGATTGTTGATACTCTAGCCGAACCCAGAAAGACAGTTTCGCAATATGCGCCCAAGATTCAAGTTGTTAAGATTCCGGTCGATAAGATTGGTGAGTTTATTGGCCCCGGAGGGAAGAATATTAAGAAGGTTATGGCAGACTTTGGAGTAACGGTGGATGTTAGCGATGACGGAAGCGTTGCGGTAAGCGGAGTTGATCCTGAAAAGATGCAGTCAGCAATTTCCTACGTCGAAGGTTTTGCAAAAGAAGTCCAAGCAGGAGAAATTTATGACGGAGAAGTTGTTAGAATTATGCCTTTTGGAGCATTCGTGAATATTCTTCCCGGAAAAGACGGAATGGTACATGTAAGCGACATGGGCCGAGAGGAATTTGTAGCCGACGCCAACGATGTTGTTAAAATCGGCGATAAAGTAAAGGTTCGTGTAGTCAAAATTGACGAAATGGGAAGAATTAATCTCTCTATGAACATGGACCCGGCAAAAGATAAACCGAGAGAGGAAAGACCAAGGGGCGGCGGACGCGGTGGGTTCGGCGGAGGTTCACGAGGTGGATTCGGTGAAGGACGGGGTGGTTTTGGAGGAGGCTCAAGAGGAGGTTTTAGTGGAGGAAGAAGTGGTGGATTTTCGAGAGGTCCAAGAACGGGTTTTGGTGGACCAAGACGTGATTTTGGAAATAGCGACAGACCGGGAGAAGCAGGCGGTCCCCATTTCCCAACTTCAAGACTAATGGGAGATGATAGCAATAAAGACTTTGGAAGGTAACATCGATAGTGATGTTGTGAACACAACGATCATATAAGTTTCAATTTCTTAGCATTCTTTCCGGTAATCACTTTTTTACCTGTTTTTGATTCTATTTCGCGTCTTGCGTTCCCCGCCACAGTTCCTCCTTCTTTGGCAACCTTTTTGTTTTCAGGAAAGTTTTTGGGTTTTCTTTTTTGAGAAATTTCAGTTGTGGCTGTTTCTGCCAACATGTTTAAAACTAATTCCAAGTTAGTCATATTGTCTCTTAAGTTCTCTTTCTTTAATCCTTTGAGATTTTTGTATTGTTTAGTAGTTAACCCGGCCCAGGCTTCAGTAATTTCATTGGTTAAAATTGCAAATTCCAACCCTTCTTTTACCCCACGGCTTTCCCATTCATCAGTTAATTCTTTTCGAATTTCAATACTTTTTAAACGCTGGTTGATCCATTCTCTGCTGTAGCCTTTTTGTAAATATGTTTTTAAAGCGCGATTAATAGCCAATTCCGGATCGGCAGTTTCTTCCAATCGTTCATAACCTACGCTGGCCAGCCATAATTTGAAAGGCTCGGCTTTTGGGGAGGGGATTGACTGAATTAAACGTAACATTGTTTCAGTGTCCGCCACATCAGTAAGATAGTATTTGCCATCAGAGGATTTCATTTTCAGTTGGTGACATTTTGTCACCGACTCGCTTCCTTCTTTTCGAAGTCTTTCTGCTAATTTATTCCAATATTTACGGGCCCTGGTAAAATCTGGTTGATCTGTTAGTGTTTGGACAACGTCGACAACAGAAAAATACCACAATTCTTTATTGTTATCCCAATGCCTGCGTATTTTATTCCCCTCAAATAATGCAATCTTAGAAGTTTTGGCCATACATACACTTTAGAACCAAACATTACCCGAAGTCAAGATATGGTTTTTTTGTGCACCTTGGAAGGAACGCCTTCAAGTAGTATGACTCCTTGTAAGCAGAAACCCTGCAAGGAACTGATAACAAAAGCTAGAGACCCTCCTTCGCCAAGGCTACGGAAGGGCAAGGAAAGACTTCGGAAGGTGAATTTGGCGTGAATTTGGGCGACTTTTGACATAAATTCACGCATATTTGACAAAAAGGCGTGAATATTGTATAATATGACTATATGACAGTTGGAACTTCTACAAAAGCCAAAATCGATGAGCTCAAAAAGGAATTTGATCAACGAAGGGTAGGAAAATCCTCTTTGCTTAATTTAATAGACGAGGCTGAAATCGCCGAGAGTGTCTATAACAGCAATGCTATTGAAAACTCGACTCTTACCTTGAAAGAGACAGAAAAAATCCTCATGGAAATGGAGGTTCCCCGTGATGTTAGTTTAAGGGAGGTTTTTGAGGCTAAAAATTTGGCCCGGATTTTTGAATATTTGAGAAATAAAGAAAGAACTGATTTAGATATTCATGTAATTTTGTTTCTCCATAAAATGCTCTTAGATAATATTAATGACAAAATTTCGGGAAGATTTAGGAATGGGACGGAAAATGTTCGCGTAGGGACGCATATTGGCGCTCCACCAGAAAAAATTGAAGGTTTAATTTCTGATTTGTTGTTAAGTTATTCAAGCGACAATACAAAATATTTTTTGGATAAGATTTCTGGTTTTCACCTCGGGTTTGAATCAATCCACCCTTTTAATGACGGAAACGGAAGAATCGGTCGAGTTTTACTGAACTTCCAACTATTAAGTCTTGGTTTTCCAAACATCATTGTTAAAAATAAAGAAAAGCTTGAGTATTATTTAGCCTTTAACGAGTTTAACGATACCAAAAGCATAAAGTTAATGACTAAAATAATCAGCAAAGCCCTGATAGAGTCTTTAAATAAAAGAATAACCTATCTGAAAGGTCTGAAAATAATAACACTGACTGAATATGTAAAAATAAATAGATTAGAAGGGTCCGGGGTTTTCAACTCCGCTAAAAGACAGGCAATACCTGCATTTAGGGAGAATGGTGTTTGGAAAATTGGGATTTAAAAAAGACTTCGTGATATCATGAATGTATGGAACCTGCTGCCCAGGAAATTACTGTTTTAATAGAAAGAATTAAAAATGCCAGCTTACCGGATAAACTCCGCGAGATGGTTCTGGTTCGTCTTAATCAACTGGCCAAGCTTACTAATTCCCCCTCATTTTTACCCGAGTTTGACAGCATGGAAAAATATATTGATTGGATAACAATCCTTCCCTGGAACAAAAGAATCCAGGATACTCTGGACCTGGAAAATGCTAAGAAAATTCTTGAAGCTCACCACTATGGCCTTGATGATATTAAAACCCGTGTTTTGGAGTACATGAGTGTTATGAAACTAAAAACCGAAAAAGGGGAAATGAAAGATTTGTATCGTGCCCCGATTCTATGTTTTGTGGGGCTTGTTGGTACCGGTAAAACAACGATTGCTTATTCGATTGCAGAAGCGCTGGGCAGGCCTATTGCCCGTATTCCCTTTGGAGGTATGGGAGACCCTTTAGACCTTCGCGGTCAATCGCGAATGCACCCTGAGGCAGAACCTGGGAAAGTTATTAAGGCCTTGAGGGATACCCAGTGCAGAAATCCGGTTATACTTTTGGACGAAATCGACAGGGTTACAGAACAGGGCAGAAGCAGCATAATGGGAGTTTTGGTCGAGCTTTTGGACCCCAAACAGAATTATGCCTATGTGGACCATTATATCGACTTCCCCTTCGACCTTTCCGAGACTCTGTTTATTGCAACAGCCAATAACACCACAAGCATCGCAACTGCCGTTATGGATAGGCTTGAGCCCATTAGCATGCCCAGTTATTCCGACCAGGAAAAGACTGTTATCGCTCAAAGATATATTTTGCCGGCCGCAATGAAAGCATCGGGGCTGCCTGAAGGCTCACTTGTTATTTCCGACGAAGTTTGGCCTAATATTGTTAGACCCTTGGGCTATGACGCCGGAATCCGTACACTTGAGCGGAATATCGACGGAGTTGTGCGTAAGGTGGCCAGGATGATTGTTGAAGGAAAAGCTAAAGAAGTTCGGGTAACTTCCGAAAACGTAAAGACATTTATACCACAGTGATGAGTCACCGAGTCAAGCTGAATTCAGTTCAGCTTCTGCGTGTGTCATACTGAACTCGTTTCAGTATCTTTGTCATTATGTCTAAACAAGGATTCGTTTACATTTTGGGAAATCAAAAACCGGTTTTGTATATTGGGGTGACTTCTAATTTAATTAATAGAATTGCGCGGCATAGAAGTGGGTTTGGTAGTATGTTTAGCTCTAAATATAAGACTTACAAACTTCTTTATTACGAGGTTTTTGAAGAAATATTGGAAGCGATCAAAAGAGAAAAACAACTCAAGAATTGCATAGAGAATGGAAGATTGATTTGATTAAAACAAAAAATCCGGAGTTCAAGGATTTGTTCACGCAGATCCTGAAACAAGTTCAGGACAAGGAAGATCCTGAAATGAATTCAGGATGACTGCAAAAGAAAAGGCGCTAGTCTTTTTTGAAAAGAAAAGCGCCTTCTTGCGAACGATCAAGCCTTAGAGCCAATAGTAAACCAGATATCCGATTCGCGGTCGAACACAAGCTCTGCAACATCGCCGGTGATTATACTGGCGGCGTTGATCCAGGCATCCTGGGCCGCACGTTCCATTTCGGTGGTATGAATAACGGGGAATGCGATCTCGATGATACGCTGATTGCCTCCAGGTATGGCCATGGCGATGCAGGTTACACTGCTCTCTGGGACTTTTAACTTTCTGGCGAAAGTCGAGGTTACAAGCTCAGAATGAGCATTGATAGCTTTGGCAATGGCCTCAGGCATAAAAAATTTAACTAAGTGTTGCATTGGAACTCCTTTTGTTTTCTATTTGTCTAGCGCCATTCCTGCTCTGCCAAGAACATCTTTGCGGCAAATGCAGCGGTTGCGAATGAACCTTTCGGCAGGAGCGGCCAGATCTCGACCTTGTCAAAAGGGAATCTGTCTGTTAACTCTTTGCCAATTTTTTTATCGGACAGAATGAGCCCCCACTCCCTTCCGAGCCTGTTTCGCCAACCTTCTAACTCCCTTTCCCTTTCAGCATTCCAGCTCGCGATGCCAATGATTTGAAGGGGCGGAATGTTGTCTCCGCCTTGGTGGGCCAAAATATATAAGGCCACCTTTTTAGGGTCTTTTTCGAGGTCCTCGAAAGAGTTTGCTGTGGCCTGGCGGAGAGCTGGGCCAATGACGGTTTTAATGTGCTTTTTCAAAACTTCTGCGTCCTCTTGGGATGCAATCAAAAATAGGTCGGGCATAACTAACTCCTTTCTGGGATTTGTAGCCTATTTATATGGAGGATTCTAACCTATAGGACACAAAAACACAAGTTTGGTATAATTTACAGGTGAAGATTTTAATTATTTCCGATTCTCACGGCCATATTGCCAACCTTAAAGCCGTAATGGAGATTGGCAAAAAAGCCAAGATTGGTGCCGTTATCCACTGCGGTGACTGGGACAACGTCGCGTCGATTGAAACTGTTTTATCATATGGAATTCCCCTTTATTCTGTTTTGGGAAATGCGGATGTAGAGGATGGAATTGAAGAATATTTAAAATTTAATGCCGAAAAGTTTGATCCTCATCTTCTTAAACTAAACGTCGACGGACTTGAAATCGGAATAGTTCACAGAATGTCCCAAAACTTAATATCTAGTATCGAGTCTCTTAGTATCGTCTTCAGCGGGCATTACCACTCAAAAGAGGAAAAAACGATAAATTGGACTAAATTTGTGCGCCCTGGAGCCATAATTAACGGTATAAATTTTGCAGTGTATGAGACAGTGACAAATGAGATAGAATTTTTTAATGAGGACTGAAAGGGTCGGACCTTTTCAGGATAGATAGCGGTTTGACAAGGTCCGACCCTGTCAATCAATGCAATATATGAAATCAAAATATAAGAAATTACACGAGTTGAAAGATGAGATGGAGAAAGACGACTCGCTTCCTCTCAAAAAAGGAGCAAACAAATTGGTTTTCGGATCGGGAAATACCGAGGCCTCAATTCTCTGTATCGGGGAGGGGCCAGGGAGAAACGAAGATGAACAAGGTCTGCCATTTGTGGGGCAGGCGGGAAAACTTTTAGACAAGCTCTTACTTCTTGCCGGCCTCGAAAGGAAAAAGGTGTTTATAACAAATATCGTTCACCATAGACCCCCTGAAAACCGCGATCCGCTCCCTGAGGAAATATCGGCATACGGGAAATATCTGGACAAAATAATTGAAATTATCGAACCAAAAATAGTAATTACATTGGGTAGGTTTTCTATGGCAAAATTTTTGTCAGATGTTTTCATCTCTGGAGTCCACGGAAAAGTGTTCAATTTAACAGTAAACAATCAACAGTTAACAGTTATCCCAATGTATCACCCTGCCGCATCTCTAAGGAATGGGAAAGTACTGGAAGCAGAAAAGGTCGATTTCGTGCAATTGAGAGAAATATTGAGTAAAATGAAAGTGTAATAATGAACTCCCTCAAATTCATTGCCCTCTCGGGAACTACCGGCGTAACGGAAAATCTTTACGTTTACGAATACGGAAACGACATGATTGTTGTTGATTGCGGCGTGGGCTTTCCCGATAGCGAAATGTTTGGTGTGGATCTTGTTATTCCCGATTTTACTTACGTAGTTCAAAATAAACATAAACTTCGCGGGGTTCTTATTTCTCATGGACACGAAGATCACCTGGGGGCAATTCCATTTCTTCTTAAAGAGGTCAACACCCCAGTTTACGCGACCAAATTAGTTGCCGGTTTTATTCAAGAAAAATTAATAGATTCCGGGATGGATACCAAAAATGTTAAGGTTTTTGATCCGGATCATGACGTTCTGACTCTCGGAGTATTTAAAGTAACCCCGTTTAGGGTTGCCCATTCAGTTCCAGACGGGGTTGGTTTTTGCATTGATTCCCCGGAAGGGAAACTTTTCCATGTTCCAGATTATAAATTTGACTGGACCCCGGTAGACGGGCGTCCATTCGACGTAGCAAAAGTGGCAACATTGGCTTCTGGTGGAGCGCTTGCTTTAGCATCGGATTCGTTGGGGGCAACATCCCCGGGTTACACCGAGAGCGAAAAGGCGATTGAGGGAAGAATTGAACAAGCAGGAAGAGAGGCGACGGGCAAAATTTATTTGACAACAATATCATCAAACATTTCAAGGATGCAGCAGACAATTAATGCCGCCGCAAAATTGGGAAGAAAAGTAGTGTTGATTGGTCGATCAATTGAAAGGAAAGCAGAGATTGCAAGACAATTAGGTTACATATTTTATCCCAAAGATGTTGTCATCCGTTCAAAACAGGCTGCTAAGCTTCCTCCGAATAAAGTTCTCTATATTATATCCGGCTGTTACGGACAGTCCGGGAGCGCCCTTTACCGGTTGGCAACAGGTGAACATGATTTTTTGACGATAAACAAAGGGGATATGGTTATTTTTTCGGCAGACCCGGGGCCACCCGGAAGCGCCGGTGGAATTAATTTTTTGGTAGATAAATTTATCGAAAGTGATATTGATGTACATTACTACGACATGCAGGAGGATCTTCATGTCTCAGGACACGGAAGCATTAAAGATATTGAAATGCTTTTTGCGCTAGTTAAACCTAAATATTACATCCCAATCGGTGGAACTATTCGTCACATGAGGGCATACGGGCTTATCGCGCAATCGATGGGCGCGTCGGAAAGAGAGGTTCTGGAGCTTACCCCCGGGCAAATTGTGGAGTATAACAATCAGAACGCAAGAATTGCGGGAAGAGTTCCTGTCAAAGAGGTTTTAATTGACGGACTTGGGGTTGGAGACGTGGGAAATACTGTGCTAAGGGACCGGCATATACTTTCCAAGGAAGGAATTGTTATAACCATTATCCACTTTGACAGAAACCGCGGGACCCTTCTTTCTCCGCCCGAAATAATAAGCCGTGGCTTTGTTTTTGAACAGAAATACGGCAGAGTTTTGGACGACGCTTCCCGCGACCTGGCGCGCGAACTTCAGAAGAAAAAATCGGTTAATTCAACGTTAGCCAGAAATACTGCAATAGACTTTCTGGAAAGATATTTTGCCCAAAAAACAGGCCGTCGCCCGATGATTCTTCCTGTTGTTGTAGAAGTTTAATCACACTTCTTGAGCCTGTGGATAGAAACGAAGTCTTTTGCCTCCGGTTTATAAAACCTCTTTTCTTCGATAAAGAGTTTATCAAGCCCCGCTAAATTTCCAGCCCGGGCCACGAAATATATAGGAAATGGGCTTTTCACACAATTTAGATTTAAGATGGATTTGTCAAGATTCTTTGAATCTATATATATTGGTTTTACTCTAGCCGAGTTGTTAAAATATACAAACATCGCACTTTCGGGATTACCCGCATCAATTCTAAAACCGGCGATTATTTTTTCATCCTTCGCTTTTTGGTTTAGATAATCTACCGTCTCCAAAATCCCATATCCCGATGTCCAGCCTGTTATATATTCAGA
Source organism: Candidatus Woesebacteria bacterium GW2011_GWB1_39_10 (assembly GCA_000993205.1). GTDB lineage: Bacteria > Patescibacteriota > Microgenomatia > UBA8517 > UBA8517 > GWB1-39-10. The sequence continues at coordinate 88,858 of LBVU01000003.1, read as the reverse complement.
TTTTTGCGAAAATGTTGTCACTTTGTCCATAGAATTGAAGTAGACGATAGGAGAAAAAATTAAAAGTGAAGTTACAGCGATTGCCGTGAAAGTTGAGGTGCCTCCGATTAAAATTGCAGGTGTTTTTTTAAAACTAAAAATTGCCCGTGACGCGAAGATTGGTGTTAATACAAGAAAAGCCGTCAAATATCTTGGACCGATAGATCTGCCGAGAAGTATGACAAGGAGGCACCCTGTCAAGAAAAATATGGGAAGAATCCCAATTTTATCTCTTACAGATAAATATAGTCCGTAAATTCCTAATATAAAAATCAGGGGGGTTAAGTGGAAAAATGATACATCGATTGAGGTTGAAAAATTTTTTATCCACAAAGAAAGTGGGAAGACCAAAATTTCCGGAACAGACAAAATAAAACGATTATTGGCGTTAAATGAGGTCCAAAATATTTTTTGAAAAAAGAGTGGGGCGAGAACAATAAGACCGGTTATGATAGATACAACAGTTTCTTTAAAACGTTTTCTGTAAATCAAAATTAAACCGATCGGAATCAAAAAAACAAGTGCCGAAAGTTTTGTAAAGATGCCCAACCCCTGAATCAAACCCAGGTAAATCGCGTATTGAGTTTTTTTGGTTTCAAGAACCTTTAGTAAAAAATAAAAGGACCAAATGCCAGTGGCCCCGACCGCTGATTCCATCAAAGCCTGGCGGTCAAAAAAAGCGAAAAGAGGAACAATAATATAAATGATTGAAGATAAACGCGCGAACCTTTCGTCTCCTAAGTTTTTTGCGATTTTAAATATTCCGACTAATGTCAAAAATCCAAATATAACGGATACGATCCTGCCCGCCAGAAGTGGTGAATTAAAAACGCTTTCAAATATTCCGAAAATCCAAATAAGGAGAGGGGGTTTGGCATCATACAATGAATAAAACAAACCCGCACTGGTGTGAAGAGATTTCCAACCCCAGTCCAGATAAATTGCTTCATCATTAAAAATAGGGAGTTTGGTTAAGTTGATTATTCTTGAAAGAAAATATATTAGAGAGAGAATAGTCAAAGGATGATTGAGGATAAATTTTGCGATTGTCTTTTTCACCTGCTAATTTTAACAGGTTTCAAGAATATCATCGTATCTCCTGTTGAGGTTTAGCTTAAGTTCGTTATACAATGATTGGCAATGCTAAAAAAGCGTAAAAGAAGGATAGACAAACGCGGATTTAAATTAAAAATTAAAAGAGATACTTCTTTTTCCATTGCTAAAATTTTCTTTTTTGCGTTAGCGGCGCTGGTTTTTATTTCCTTTTCCCGGCAGGGGGCAATTTTAATCAAATTTAATGATCTTCTTGTAACTTACTTTTCTTGGTCATCCTTCTTTTTACCTTTTCTTTTTTTGGCTTTTGCATTCTTAATGTCCAGGGCCAAGTTTCCTCTTGCCCAACCCAATGTTATTGTGGGGGGACTCCTTTTCTTTATTTCTATGGTTACTTTAACAAGGGCGGGGATTTTGGGAACTTCTGCCTGGGAGGGAATAGAGGCTCTGATTACAGGAATAGGAGCCGGAATAGTTCTAATCGGAACCAGCCTTGTTGGTTTGATTGTCCTTTTCAATACTTCGATTGACCAAGTTATTAAATTCACAGTGGAAATGTTTAAGTATGTTGGAGGATATGTTTACGGCCAGTCGCCGATAAAAATCAGCGGTAATCAAATGAGCAAGGGACCTATGAAAGTTTCCGGCGGAAGCAACATCAGGTCTCAGGTGGCTATAAATTCTGCAAAGACGGCGACTGCGGCAAATACACTCAAGGAGCCTTTGGAACAAAAGCTTGTGAGCAATATTCCCGGAGAGGAAAAGATATGGAAATATCCAAGTTTTGAACTTCTTAGCGATACCGGCGTGGGCAAAGCCGACAGAGGAGATATAAAGGGCAATGCCGCAGTTATTGAAAAGACCCTGGAATCTTTTGGAATTACAGCGAGGGTGGTTGAGGTAAATCTTGGTCCGGCCGTAACTCAATACGCTATTGAAGTTGCCCTCGGGACCAAATTATCTAAAATTACCGCTTTGGAACGCGACTTGGCTCTGGCGTTGGCTGCCCCCACCGGTACAATTAGGATTGAAGCCCCAATTCCCGGTAGATCGCTTGTTGGAATAGAGCTTCCCAACCGTGCAGCAGAATTTGTAACCCTCAAAAGAATGATGGAGTCAGAGGAAATGCAGGGAACTCGTTCAAAATTGGCAGTTTCTTTGGGCTTTGACGTTTCCGGTAAACCGGTTGTTGCCGATATAGCCAGAATGCCGCATGTTCTTATAGCAGGGCAAACCGGAAGCGGTAAATCGGTTTGTATTAATGCATTTCTTGCATCAATTCTTTTCCGCGCGGCCCCGACTGAAGTGAAATTAATTTTGGTTGATCCCAAACGGGTTGAACTTACAGGATATAATGGTATACCACATCTTTTGTCCCCGGTTATTGTAGAACCTGAAAAAGTCTTAAGTGCTCTCCGTTGGGTTATGGCGGAGATGGATAGGCGTTATAAACTTTTTGCGGAAGCGGGTGCCAGGAATATCGATGGTTATAACGAAATGAGCGGGTTCCAAGCCCTGCCTTTTATAATTCTTTTTATAGACGAACTTGCGGACATTATGCTTTTTTCTCCGGTTGAAGTTGAAGATGCAATTACCCGAATTGCTCAAATGAGTAGGGCTACAGGTATTCACATGGTTTTGGCCACACAAAGGCCTTCGGTTGATGTCATTACAGGTTTAATTAAGGCTAATGTTCCTTCCCGTATTGCTTTTGCTGTAGCCTCCCAAGTAGATTCTCGTGTTATCCTTGACACTCAAGGAGCAGAGAAACTGTTGGGTAAAGGGGATATGTTATATTTGCCCCCTGAACAAGCAAAACCTTTAAGAATTCAGGGCGCATTTGTTAATGATAAAGAAATAGAAGCGTTAGTGGCATTTGTTAAAAATCAGGGAATTCCAACTCAATATACCGACGAAGTCACAACTATGACCAAGGCGGGTACAGTCTCTGTCCCTGGAGTTGAGGGAGATACAGATAATTTGTTTAAGGAGGCTGTCAAAGTCGTTTGTCAATACGACCGTGCGTCGGCTTCGCTTCTTCAGAGAAGATTATCGATTGGATACGCAAGGGCTGCCAGAATTGTTGATCAACTCGAAGCAGCTGGAGTTATATCCGTCTCGGACGGAAGCAGTAAGCCCAGAGAAGTGCTGGTCCAAAATGCTGATGAATTCCTGGCTTCCTTTGGTCATTCTGGAACGGAGTGATAGAATCCTCTTTAAGTTATGACATCATGAACACTATTGGCCAAATTCTAAAAAATGCCCGTGCAGGAAAAGATTATTCCCTTAATCACCTGGAGGGAATAACGAAAATTAAAAAAGATTTTATTTCCTTGATAGAAGAAGGAAGGTGGGAAGATTTACCACCCTTCCCGACGGTTTTGGGTTTTGTAAAGAGTATCGCCGGAACTCTTGAGGTTGACGAGAGGATTGCCGTTGCAACTTTAAAACGCGACTATCCGCCTAAAAATTTGAGAATTAACCCGAAACCGGACGTATCCCGGAAGTTTACTTGGAGTCCCAAATTGACCTTCATTGTTGGAGTAGGAGTGGTTTTTGTCTTGATATTTGGCTATCTAGCATTTCAATATATAAGATTTATTTCACCCCCGGCTCTAACGGTAGATAGTCCTGCAGAAAATCAAACTGTGGTAGGTGGAAATGTATTAGTCTTTGGCAATACCGATGTTGATGTAAAAATAACGATCAACAACCAACCGGTTTTAGTTGATAATGACGGAAAATTCTCTGTAAGTATTGCAGTCGTGCCCGATACAAAAGAGATTGTTATTCAAGCAATTTCAAGATCTGGTAAAGAGAGAGTGATTAGACGCACAATAACAGTACGGCCAGATTAATTAGCAATTTTCACTTTTCAATTTTCAATAAATTTTCAGGTACCAATTATCAATTGAAAAATTGTAAAAATGATAACTCATTGTAAATTGTTAATTGTTACTTGATAATTGTTATACGTGGATAATATTCAAACACTTTTAATAGTTGTAGTAGTCAGTTTGACCTTACTTTTGGTTATTGTTGGAGTGCAGGTGATGTTAATTATTATCGATTTAAGGCGTGCCATAAAACGTCTAAATTCTATTTTGGAAGACGCGATCTTGGGTGGAGGATTAATCCGTCCGGAGCGTCTTAGTTCTGTTTTGGAACTTCTTCATAAAAACAAAAAGCTGGAAACTCACGGTGGCTAAAGGTGCTATACTTTAGCCATGACGACAAAAGAAATCCGTGAGAAATACATAAAATTTTTTACAGATAGAGGGCATGTCGAAACTGTTCCATCCCCACTTGTTTTGGAAAACGACCCGACTACGCTTTTTACCTCATCTGGAATGCAGCAAATGATACCGTATCTTAAGGGTGAAAAACACCCTCTCGGAACCAGACTTGTTGATTCACAACTCTCAATTCGTATGCAAGACTTGGACGAGGTGGCAGACAATCGTCACTTGTCATCCTTCGAAATGTTAGGTAATTGGAGTTTTGGAGATTATTTTAAAGAAGATCAACTATCTTGGGTTTGGGAATTTTTAACTAAAGAAATCGGCTTCGATAAAGAAAAATTATACGTAAGTGTTTTTGAGGGAAACGATATTGTTCCAAAAGATACAGAATCTTATGAAATTTGGAAGAAAATTGGTGTTAACGATACCCACATACACTATTACGATCTTAAGAAAAATTGGTGGGCAAGGAATGGGATGCTACCTACCAATATGCCCTCGGGTGAGATTGGAGGAACGACTTCAGAAATTTTTTATGATTTTGAAGAAGTTTCTCATAATCCAGAGTTTGGTTCGTTCTGCCATCCAAATTGCGATTGTGGAAAGTTTTTGGAAATTGGGAACTCGGTTTTTATGTGCTACAAAAAAGAAGAATACGGTGGTTTGGTCGCATTACCCCAGAAAAATGTTGATTTTGGAGGTGGTCTGGAACGTATTGCAGCTGCACTAAATAACGACCCTGATGTTTTTCAAATTGATATGTTTACCGGGATTATCAAAAAAATTGAGACTGAAATTGGTGTGAATTACGGGACCGATTCCAAAAAAGACCGTGATTTTAGAATTGTTGCGGACCACCTTAGGACAAGCTGCAGTTTACTCGCGGAAGGGATTCTTCCTGGAAACAAACTTCACGGTTACGCGTTAAGAAGGCTTATAAGACGGGCAATGTTTCATATACACCTTTTAGGAAGCGGAATTTCAGGTTCTTCTGTTTCCCATATCGCAGAAGACTTGAGGAATCATTATCCAAGCGTGGATAAAAATTGGAGCTTTATAGAGGAGAACTTAAATTTAGAAGCAACGAGATTTGAGTCGGCTCTAAAACGAGGCTTGGCCAAGTTAACCCATGCAGTATCTGATGGAATAAAAATCGACGGTAAAGTTGCCTTCGATCTTTATCAGAATGATGGATTTCCGCTGGAACTTACCATGGAAATTTTGTCGCAGAATGGTATGAATTTTTCCACCGAAGAGAAAAATTTATTCGAGAGTGAATTTGAAAAACACAAAGAAAACAGTCGCAGCATGTCAGCCGGAATTTTTAAAGGAGGATTGGAAAATAAATCAGACGAAAATATAACCAAACTCCATACAGCAACACATTTACTTCATGCCGCCCTACGCAAGATTTTAGGTGAACACGTTGGTCAAAAAGGAAGCCATATAACAGGCGAAAGATTGCGCTTCGATTTTTCCTATCCGCAAAAATTAACAGACGATGAAATTAAAAAAGTTGAAAGCTTGGTCAATGAAAAAATAAAGGAAGATTTGACTGTGACTTTTTCTGAAATGAGTTTGGATGAAGCAATTAAAATAGGCGCCCTTCACTTTTTTGCAGAGAAATATGGAGAAAGGGTTAAGGTATATTCAATAGGTCCTAAGGCAGGTCCTGAAATAAATTCAGGACGCGCATTCTCGCGCGAGATATGCGGTGGGCCACACGTAACACACACAAAAGATGTTGGTGGTGTTAATATTATTAAGCAGGAGAAAATAGGAGCGGGAATTGTTAGGCTCTATGCAAGTCTAATTAACTAAGAACTTAAAACTAAGATCTAATAACCATAACTCAAAATTAAAAACCAACGGGAGCTTAACACTTCAGTTATTAGTTATTAATTCTTAGTTATTAATTATATTTATGAATTTAAAAGATTTTTTGAACGTACGCAACAAACCACCCGAACTTTTCTGGTCGGTTGTACTTGAACCGGGATGGGTGCAGGCAGGTATTTGGTATGTGGAGGGTGAAGCTGCCAATATGGTTAATATTGGCCCGGGAGCTGCCTGGGAGGTTGATGAAGAATTGGTGGGGGCGGCTGACGCGGCGCTATCTTCCACGATGCAAAAACTTCCCGAAAATTATCCGGAGCCGTCAAAAACTGTTTTTGGGGTTCCGTCGGCATGGGTAAAGGGCGGAGAGATAGCAGAAGAGCATTTAGAAAAAATTAAAAAGATTTGTGCAGATTTATCTTTAAACCCCGTAGGTTTTGTTGTCATCAATGAAGCCATCGCTCATTTTTACAAATCCGAGGAAGGGTCTCCTGTTAATGCCATTATTGTGGGGCTGGGTAGTGGATTTTTGGAGATTTCGGTTTTTAAACTGGGGAACTTGGTTGGTTCAACCTCGGTTGCCAGAAGTGTTTCATTAATCGAGGACATCACAGAAGGACTATCTAGATTTAATGGGGCTTCCCCCCTGCCTTCCAGATTCATAATTTTTGATGGCAAAGGAGGGGAACTCGATGAAGCGAAAGAAACCATATTGCAGGCTTCATGGGTGGAAGAAGGTAAAATTAAATTTTTACATGCGCCAAAAATTGAAACTCTAACTTCAGATAGGAAGATATTAGCAACAAGTCTTGCGGGAGCGAGCGAAATAGGTCAAGTGTCTCAAATCAAATCTGAAGTTGAAACTACGACACCCGCGTTGGAAGAAAATAAAGAAGAAAGCAATGTGGTTCCCCCCGAAGAAGAACTTACTCCCGAGGCTTTGGGTTTTTCAACAGGGCAAGATGTTTCTCTTAACACAACCCCGGAGATTCCATTGCCCCAACCCCAAATACATGAAAGGCGAGGGATAGGAGATTATATCAAGAAAACAAAAAACCTTTTCCATAAGTCGTCAGTTCCTTCCGGAAGATTTGTTACGATTGTGGGGATATTCGTGATAGCTCTCTTTTTGATTTTGGGTTTGGGATGGTGGTTTTTCCCTAAAGCGCTCGTGACAATTTACGTTACGCCAAAAACTTTTCAGGAAGAATCTGAAATAACATTTAATGTCGGCGGACAAACAGATGTGGGAACCGGCACTGTTCCTGCCAGTAAAATAACAGCTCAAGTTTCATCGGAAAAAACAAAAGCAACCTCCGGTTTTAAATTGATTGGAGATAAGGCAAAAGGAACAGTTCAAATTGCAAATGGCAATAGCAGTCCGATTGATTTGGCGGCTGGTACAATACTTCTATCTTCCGGAGGACTTAAGTTTGTTACCAATAGTGAAGCTTCTGTTTCTTCTCAACTTTTACCAGGTTCTCCTGGAACCGCTGCGGCAGATGTTACAGCCTTTGATATTGGAGCGCAATACAATTTACCCAAAGGCGAAGTGTTTAAAGTTGGAAATTTTTCAAAGTCTTTGGTTGCAGGAACTTCGACAGGGGACTTTTCCGGAGGAAATAGCCAGCAGATAGCGGCAGTAAGCAAGGACGATCAGGATGCCCTTAAGTCTCAACTGAAAGAAGAACTAACAGCAAAAGGCAAGGTGGAGCTTTCAACTAAAGTTGCCGACGGCCAAATTTCTGTAGACGATCTTGCGGAGATAGATATTTCTTCGGAAAACTTTGATCATAAAGTGGGGGATGCGGCCGATAGTTTGAAACTGTCTCTGTCTTTGTCTCTTGCGACAATTGCTGTCGATAAACAGAAGCTTTTAGAATATGCACGCAATATATTAAAAAACAAAGTTCCGCCGGGCTTTGTTCTTAGGGACTCACAGATCGATTTTAAATTTACATTTATTTCACAAAAAGACGACAACTTCATTTATAAAGTTGCAATAAATGCCAATTTTTTACCTCAAGTAAATACTGATTCGATAGCAAAACAAATTTCCGGTAGGACTCCACGGATAACGGAAAATTATTTAACATCAATTCCGGGATTTTCCAGGGCAGATATAACCTTAGACCCTCATTTTCCTGGAGCCTTTGGAGTAATACCCAGGGTTCTAAAAAATATAAAAATAGAAGTTGTGGCCGATAGGTGATAGTAAATTCAAAAGTTAAAAGTTAAAATGTTATCTAAGTTATTATGTCTCAAAAAACAATATTACGTATCGCGGCAATTGTTTCCGGAATATCGGGAGTAATAATTTTGATTGGGGTGATCTACCCAATAGTTGCTTATGATTCAACCTACTCCAAAAACTTTCAAAAAATAGTTTCCCCGGTTTCCGATACAGCCGGTAGTGTGGTTGCAGGAGCCAGTACAACAGGGACAGTTGATTACACTCAGGCGAGCAACTGGTTTACGGGGGGTGCAGAAAAATCCGACTTTACCAATTCAAAAGTTGAGTATTATACAATTTCTATTCCTAAAATTAAGGTTATAGATGCAACCGTAGCAATCGGAGGAGAGGATTTGAGCCAACATATTATTCAATACCCGGGTACTGCACTTCCCGGTAAAAGGGGCAACTCCGTACTTTTTGGTCATTCAATCCTCCCCATCTTTTATAACCCCAAAAATTATCTTGCTATTTTTTCCATGCTTCCAACGTTAAGGATTGGAGATGAGATAGACGTTAATTACGACGGAATTTCATACAAGTATCGGGTTGAAACAATGTTTGAGGTTAAGCCTACCGACATTCAAGTTCTGGATCAGGATTCAAGCGATTCATTTTTGACTCTTGTAACTTGTGTGCCACCAGGGGACCCGACATTGTCAAGGAGATTGATTGTAAGGGCAAGAGTAGTTCCACCACAATGAAAATATTAGGAATTGACTACGGAAGGGCAAAAGTGGGATTGGCAATTGCAGAAGGAGATTTTGCCGAGCCTTGGAAAGTTATTCGTGTAAAAAGTTTTGAGGACGCTATCGAAAAAGTATCATCTGCCTTCGCCGAGGCTTCGGCGGACAAGCAAGTAGACAAAGTTGTAGTTGGTATTTCGGAGGGAGAAATGGGTGAAGAATCAAAAAAATTTGCAGAAACTCTCCACTCTTCGCTTTTCGCTCTTCCATTTGAGTTTTTCGATGAAACTCTGACCTCACAGGATGCTCAAAAGTTGAGTAGAGAGGCCGGAATGTCCCGCAAAAAAGCCCGCGGGATGGAAGACGCCTTCGCCGCCTCTATAATGCTTCAGAATTATTTGGAAAGTGGCAAAAGAACTTGACTCCACTAAGAATTTCGTACAACTTCAAGAGTAATCTCTCTTTAGAAATTTGAGTCTTGGGCCCTGGGGGTATTTTTTACTATACCTTCAGGGCCCGGTTTGTTTTCCTTCGACTCGCTACACTCGCTCAGGACTTTTAGTAGGTTGACTTCCTGTTTCCCATGCTATACTTTAGATAGATGTTCAAAAGTGTAATAGCTCCGATGCAGGCTTGGTTACTTTCTCAGGGAAGGTGTGTTGGTTGTGGAACAAATCTAACAGATGGAACCAGCAAAACAACAAATGCGGGGGAACAGGTGACGTGTAAAAAATGCGGCAGAATCTTTATTAAAAAAGACAATAAATATAGAAGAGCTCTTCTGAATGAGGTCTGAGTAAAATTTGGTATACTAAACCTTCATGAAGAAGTTATTTTTTTTACCCCTGGCCCTAATCTTACTCGTATCAGCGGTTATAATCTGGTTTTATGTTAGTGTTCAACCGGCTGGCACCAATAAAACTTTTAAAAATTTCTTGATTCAAAAAGGTGCATCAGCTTCTCAAATAGGAACAAATCTTCAAAAGACCGGATTTATTAAAAGCGCCCTCGCGTTTAAAATTTATGTGAGATCCGCTGGACAAGAGAGTAGAATCCTCTCCGGTGAATATAGGTTAAGTAACTCCATGTCTTTATTCCAAATAGTCAGTCAATTAACCCGTGGACCACTCGAGCTTTGGGTTACAATTCCTGAGGGGCTTAGACGTGAAGAAATTGCCGCGCGGTTTACAACAGGACTCGATCGGGATGTTACTTTTACAAATGAGTTCTTGCAATCCTCAAAAGGTAAAGAAGGTACGCTTTTCCCCGACACCTATCTTTTTTCCAAAGACGCAAGTGCATCTTCTATTGTAAACAAAATGACGAGAACTTTTGATTCCAAAACATCTGACCTCGTTGCCGGAGCAGATTTAACATTTAATCAAAGAATTGTTTTGGCCTCAATTATCGAAAGGGAAACTAAAACCAGTGCAGAGCGGCCAATTGTTGCGGGGATAATGTTGAATAGAATTAAGGCGGGAATGCCCTTGCAGGTGGACGCAACGCTACAGTATGCCGTAGCGAATTTAAAATTTAAAATTAATAATTTAAAATTACTGGACAAATGGTGGGAACCTCTTTTGAGGGATGATCTTTCAATTGACTCACCTTTTAATACCTATAAATTTACAGGACTTCCTCCCGCTCCGATCGCAAGTCCGGGAATTTCTTCCCTCACAGCGGCCTTTAATCCCACCCAAACAGACCATTGGTACTATATACACGATACAAGTGGAGTGATTCACTATGCAAGAACACTTCAAGAGCATAACGCAAACGTTGCTAAATATTTAGGGAAATAGGTCTATATTCCCCCTTGACATAGCCTCAAATATAGTTATAATCCTCCCTAGGCGTACATAGATGGTACGCACGACCCGTGTCTATCTTGTGACGGGCCTTTAGTGTTTTAAAAGCAAAAATTACCCACAAAAATGACGTCAAAAAATATTCGCCGCAATTTCGGCAAGGATGAAAAAAACCTACCAGAAATTAATCTATCTGAAGTACAAACAGAAAGTTGGCAATTATTTTTAGGTGAAGGTATTAAAGAAGAACTAATTCAAGTCTCGCCAATTGACGACTTTACCGGCAAAAATTGGCAACTCTCGCTAGGTAATCACTCCTTAGGTGCCCCAACAGTTTCCCCCATGACAGCGCAGAAAAAAGGAATAACTTATGCATGTCCCCTAAAGATCCGCGCCACCCTTGTAAATAAAAAGACAGGAAAAGAAGTAACCCAGGATGTATTTTTGGGCGACATTCCCCAAATGACAACCCGTGGTACCTTTATTGTTAATGGAATTGAACGCGCCGTTATTAATCAAATTGTTAGATCCTCAGGAGCCTATTTTTCGGGAGAGTTGGACCCTTCAAGCGGCAGAGTATTATACAAAGCGGAAATTAGACCTCTTCACGGCAGCTGGCTTGAATTTGAAGTTACCAGGGGGGATTTAATTTACGCAAGGATCGACCGTAGGAGAAAAGTTTTAGCCACGGTTTTTTTGAGAGCGATTGGTGTTGAATCCGATCAGGATATTGCCAACGCTTTTAGCGCGATGGATAAAAACGCCGATCATAAATATATTGCAGCAACTCTAGCTAAAGATTCAACCAAAACTAGAGAAGAGGCCTTGATTGAAGTTTATAGAAAAATGAGACCCGGAGAACCGACGGTTTTAGAAAATGCGGAAACTCTTTTCCAGACATTGTTTACCGACGGTAGGAGGTATGACCTAGGAAAGGTCGGAAGATTTAAAATTAATAAGCGCTTGGGAGTCAACCTTCCTAACGACAAATCGACTTGGGTTTTGACTAAACAGGACGTAGTGGCGGCAATAAATTATCTTATTGGACTTCAAAACGGAGTAGGCAAACTCGACGATATTGATCATTTAAGCAATCGCAGGCTCAGGCGTGTCGGAGAGCTTGTTGCAGTCAACGCTTTTCGTGTTGGTTTATTAAGACTTGAGCGAAGCGTCAAGGAAAAAATGAGTTTGATTTCTCCGGATGACAAACCACTCCCAGCAAATCTTATTAATGCCCGTCCCCTGATTGCCTCTCTTAATGAATTCTTTAGAAGCAACCAGCTTTCAACAATTTTGGATGACACAAACCCTCTAAGTGAGGTAGACAATCTTAGACGTGTATCGGTTCTGGGAACCGGGGGAATCAACCGTGAGCGCGCGAGCTTTTCTATCCGCGACGTCAATGCTTCACAATACGGCCGAATCGATCCTGTAAGGTCGCCTGAAGGACCAAACATTGGACTTGTGACCTACTTGGCATTGTACGCTAAAGTGGATGAGTTTGGTTTTATTCAAGCCCCATATAGAAAAGTAGAAAAGGTTGGTAAAAAAGTAAGAGTAACCGACGAAATTGTGTATCTTACTGCGGATGACGAAGAAGACAAATATATAACTCATTCTGGAGTAAGCGTTGATAAAGATGGGTTTATTACCGATAGTAGAGTCCCTTTAAGATACATGGGCAAGTTTATAGAGGGAGCGGCCGAGTTGGTTGAGTATATTGACATCACCCCGAGAGAAGTTGTTGGAGCCTCCGCCTCCCTCATTCCCTTTTTGGCAAATGACGAAGGTAACCGCGCCCTTATGGGAAGCAACATGCAATGTCAGAGTGTTCCTTTGGTCAACCCCGAGTCTCCGATAGTTGGTACTGGTATGGAAAGAACTATATCTGAGGGAATGCAAAGAGTTATTCGTGCAAAACATGCTGGAGTTGTTGAATATATTGATGGGGAAAAGGTTGTTGTTAAGCTCGACAAAAAAGCTGAGGTAGATGCTACGGTCGATGTAGAGGATGTCGAGATCGTCGAAGGAGGTAAGAAGGAGATTTATCATTTGACCAAGTTTAAACGTACCGCACATTCGACTGCATACAATCAAATTGCACGCGCCGTTCCAGGTCAAAAAGTAGAAGCAGGAGATCTATTGGTTGACGGTCCGGCAAGCCAAGACGGTGAGCTTGGGTTGGGACGCAACTTGATAGTTGCCTACGCAAACTTCGGTGGATATGGCTTTGAGGATGCTATTTTGATTTCAGAAAGACTTGTCAAGGAAGATCTTTTGACTTCAATTCACATTGAAGAATATGAAGCAGAAGTGGTTGATACAAAACTTGGACCCGAGGAAATTACAAGCGATATACCAAATGTTTCCGAGTCCGAACTAGCCAATCTTGCAGGTGATGGAATAGTGATGATCGGGGCCGAGGTGGGGCCGAACGATATTTTGGTCGGGAAAATTGCCCCTAAGGGCGAAACAGAACTTACTTCGGAAGAAAGACTTCTTAGGGCAATTTTTGGAGAAAAAGCCCGTGAAGTTCGCGATACTTCCTTAAGAGTCCCTCATGGAGAAAAGGGAATTATAGTCGATGTTCAAACACTTGACAGAGACAAGGGCGACGAGTTAGGACCGGGAGTAATCCAGAAGGTAATAGTTAGAGTCGCTCAAATTAGGAAAATTACAGTCGGAGACAAAATTGCCGGACGTCACGGTAATAAGGGAGTTGTTGCCAAGATGATGCCGGTTGCCGACATGCCCCATCTTGCTGATGGAACTCCAGTTGATGTGGTTATTTCTCCCCTTTCTGTTATTTCGCGTATGAATCTTGGGCAACTAATGGAGACACATCTTGGTTGGGCCTTATATAAAAAAGGCGAGAAAGCCGCCCTCCCTGTTTTTGACAAAATTGGGGGAGATGTTATTGCTCAAGAACTGGAAAGCGCAGGTCTTTCTGTAAACGGTAAATCCCGACTTTACGACGGAAGGACTGGTGAGGCTTTTAAGGAAGATACGGTCGTGGGGATTGGTTACATTATGAAGTTGATTCACATGGTGGAGGATAAAACTCATGCCAGATCTACTGGTCCGTACTCACTTGTTACACAACAACCCCTTGGAGGAAAAGCCCAAATGGGCGGTCAACGTTTGGGAGAGATGGAGGTTTGGGCACTTGAGGCACATCGTGCGAGTCACACATTACAGGAAATGCTTACTATTAAGTCCGATGACGTACTGGGACGTGCCAAAGCTTTTGAGGCAATAGTTAAGGGTGTGGAGATTCCGGAATCTACAATTCCTGAATCTTTCAAAGTGCTTGTTCGTGAACTTAACTCCTTAAGTTTGGCGGTTGACCCTAAAGGGGTAAGCCTTGCTTTAACTGACGACAATTTAGGTGAAGATGGCTTAGAACTTGCAAAGGCCGCTGGGGCTGAAATAGTGGCAACAGATGAATTAACCGCTGATAAAGGACCAATGGAAGTCGAGGAGGTTATAGTTTAAAATCAAACACTTATGGAACAATTAGCTGATCTAAAAAATTTAGCGGATTTTAAAAGCTTATTAATAAGATTTGCGTCGCCCGACGAAATCAGAGCTTGGTCTCGTGGAGAAATTACCAAACCAGAGACAATTAATTATCGAACTTTAAAACCCGAAAAAGACGGCCTTTTTGATGAAAGAATCTTCGGTCCCACCAAGGATTGGGAATGTTATTGCGGAAAGTATAAAAGAATTAGGTATAAGGGTGTTATTTGCGACAAATGTGGGGTCGAAATCACCCAATCCAGGGTCAGGCGTGAAAGAATGGGTCATATTACTTTGGCATCTCCCGTGGCTCACGTTTGGTTTTTCAAAGGAGCGCCTAGTAAAATATCGCTTCTTTTGGGAGTTGCTCCCAGAGGAGTTGAACAAGTAGTCTATTTTGCAAGATATCTGGTTACAGAGGTAGACGAAGCAAAGCGAAAAGACGCAATTGCAAATATTGAAAAAGCTAAAAATGCGAGACTTGGTGAAATCGTTGAAGATTTTAAATCTAGGCACGACGCTTTAAAGGTTGAGGAAAAAGAGGCCAAGGAAAAAATTGCGAACAAAATTAAAGACAAAGAACAAGCTTCCCTGGCCGTTTCTGAGATCGAACTCAATCTTCGAAAGAAAGAGACTGCGATCAGTGAAGAAGAAAAGGGAACTGTTGTAAAAACCGAGCAACTTTTTGACAATCTTTCGTCTGTAATAAAAAGTTTAAAAACTTTAAGTATTCTAAGCGAGGAAGAATATGATGAACTTTATGCACACGATGCTTCTGGGTTTTTTACCGCCAAGATGGGAGCAGACGCAGTTCTTTCTGCTATCGAAAAAATCAATCTGGAAGAAATAACAAAGACACTTCGTGAAGAGATTAATTTAATCAAAAGCGGTAGTTCTAAGTATGTAAAATTAGTTAAAAGGCTCAAGCTTGTCGATGGACTTAGACGTGCCAAAGTTAATCCGTCCTGGATGGTTCTTAAGGTTTTGCCGGTGCTTCCCCCGGACTTAAGACCCATGGTTCAACTTTCCGGTGGACGCTTTGCTACAAGCGATCTCAACGATCTTTATAGAAGGGTAATCAATAGAAATAACAGACTTAAACATTTAATTGGACTCGGCGCCCCCGAGATAATTTTGAGAAATGAAAAAAGAATGCTTCAAGAAGCCGTCGACTCGTTAATTGACGCATCTCAAAGAAAAGCCACCAGAAAGTCGCGTGGTAGACAACCACTAAGGTCACTGAGTGATATGCTTCGTGGAAAGCAGGGAAGATTTAGACAGAACCTTTTGGGTAAAAGGGTCGACTATTCGGGCCGAAGTGTTATTATTGTAGGCCCCGAACTTAAACTTACTCAGTGTGGACTTCCTAAAGATATGGCGCTTGAGATGTTCAAGCCCTTTGTATTAAGGGAAATGATTGCCAGAGGAATTGCACCAAACGTTAAAAGCGCAAAAAATATGCTTGATAGGCGCCCCCCCGAAGTTTTTGATATTTTGGAGGAGATTACAAAAAATCATCCAGTTCTTCTTAACCGTGCCCCAACCTTGCACAAGCTTTCTATTCAAGCTTTTTACCCTGTCCTTATTGAGGGTAGTGCTATAAGGCTCCATCCGGCAGTTTGTGCCGGATTTAACGCTGATTTTGACGGAGATCAAATGGCAGTTCACGTTCCTCTTTCAGAGAAAGCAATTGAAGAGGCCAGAACCTTAATGCTTCCGTCCAACAATCTTTTGCGTCCTTCCGACGGGTCTCCTGTAGCTACTCCTTCGAGTAAGGAGATTGCTCTAGGGGCCTATTACTTGACGAGTGAAGACGACAGAATCCCCGTGAGCCAAACAATTTTTGGCGATAAAGACGAAGCAGTTTATGCCTATCAAGCGGGAATGATTGAAGTGAGACAGAAAATAACAGTCAGGATTGGGGATAAAATGATTGACACCACCCCCGGGAGGCTCCTTCTTAATGAGGTTCTTCCTGAAAATTTTGAGTTCTTTAACGAGGCCGCAACTTCCTCTGCAATTAAAAGCCTTTTTGTGAAAGCCTATGCAACAGTTTCTAAAGAAAGAGTGGTACAAATGGTTGACGATATTAAGGATTTGGGATTCTTTGGCGGAACAATTTCCGGAATTTCGTTTGGGATATTTGATGCCAAAGTTTATCCGGGCAAGGCAGATGTGCTTGGGGCGGCGGATAAAAGAGTTTCCGAAATTGAGGACAACTTCGCAGAGGGTCTTATTACAGCAGAGGAAAAGAGGCGTCTGACACAGGAGGTATGGATAGAAACCAGCGAAGATCTCGCTGATAAAACATGGGCCCTTTTGGAACCCACAAATCCGATTCGTGTTGTTATTGACGCCAAAGTCGGACGTGCGTCCCGTGATCAGGTCAAGCAGCTGGCAGCCATTAGAGGGTTAGTTGTCGATCCACTTGGAAAAATAGTTGACCTTCCGATTAAGTCCAACTTTAGAGAAGGGCTTTCCATTTTCGAATACGTAACCTCAAGCCGTGGATCAAGAAAAGGACTAACAGACACCGCCATCAAGACAGCTGACGCGGGATACTTAACAAGGCGTTTGGTTGACGTAGCTCACGACGTTTTGGTTAGACTTGAGGATTGTGGGGCTAAAGATGGCTATACAATAATGAAGGATGTGCGTACACAAGCTTTTTACGCCAGAATTTTGGGAAGAATTGCAGCAAAGGACATTCTAGGCAAAAACAATAAAACGGTTTTGGTATCCGGCGGGGACTTAATTGATGAAGAAAAAGCCAAGAAAATTGATGAAAACGGGGTCTCTACGGTCGAGGTCAGGTCAGCCCTTACTTGTAAAGCCAGATACGGCATCTGTCAGAAATGTTATGGTTGGGACATAAGTACCAAGAAGCTTGTGGATATTGGTATGCCGGTTGGGGTAGTCGCGGCTCAATCTATCGGAGAACCGGGAACTCAACTTACACTTCGTACCAAGCATGCGGCAGGAGTTGTCGGAATCGACGTTACCCAAGGACTTCCGAGGGTGGAAGAGCTGGTTGAGTCCCGTATTCCTAAAGTTGTTTCGGCTCTTTCTGAAATCAATGGAAAAGTACGCGTCGGTGAAAGCGAAGAGGGTTGGAAAGTTACAATTGTATCAAAAGGTACTCCTAAAGAAGAAAAGGAATATATTATTCCCAAGACTTTGCAACTTGCAGTAGAAGACGGGCAATTGATTGAAGCAGGGGCTGCTCTTGCAAAAGGTCCATTGGATATAAAAGACATTCTTTCAATCAGGGGGCTTAGGGCGGCTCAGGAATATTTAGTACATGAAATTCAAAAAGTTTACGAATCTCAGGGAATTCCGATAAACGATAAACATTTTGAGGTTATTGTCAGGAAGATGAGCGACGAAGTTAGAATTGTTACCACCGGGGACACTCCATTTCTTCCGGGGGAACTTACAAGTCGCGCCTCGTTCGAAGAGGAAAATGAAAAAGTTTTAGCGGCAGGGGGGGAACCCGCAAGCGCCCAGCAAGTAGTTTTAGGAATTACCCGTCGCGCTCTTTACACTGAAAGCTGGTTGTCTGCGGCATCTTTTGAACAGACCACAGATGTTCTAACCGAGGCCTCGCTTTTGGGACGCGAAGACAAACTTATCGGGCTTAAAGAGAACGTTATAATCGGAAGATTAATTCCGGTGAGTGTGGAACGGGCAATGATGTCTCAAAATAATTAATATGCCAACGATAAATCAATTAACAAGGAAGGGGAGAAAAAGAAACATCAAGAAAGTTAAGACAACTTCTCTTAAGCGATGGTTTAACGCAAAGGATAGAACTTTCAAAGAATCGTCCTCGTCTTTTAAAAGAGGGGTGGTTCTTGCGGTTCGAACAATGACTCCCAGAAAGCCAAACTCAGCACTTCGAAAGGTTGCCCGCGTCCGTCTGTCAAATAAACAGGAAATTACGGCGTATATTCCCGGAGAAGGCCACGAGCTTGCCGAACATTCAATTGTTTTAGTCCGCGGCGGGCGTGTAAAAGATTTAGGGGGAGTAAAATATCACATAGTCCGAGGTAAATTTGATACGACGGGTGTAACAGGACGGGTGACCAGTAGGAGTAAGTATGGCGCCAAGAAAAGCGGACAGGTTAAAGTTGGAGCAAAACCGGCGCCGGCAGCGTAATATAAAAAAATGGCAAGAAAAGGACAAATAAAGTTAAAAATAGCAGATGTTGATCCGATTTACGGGAGCCGTTTGCTGACAAAATTAATAAACAGGAGTATGAAGGATGGCAAGAAATCCGTTTCCCGTAGAGAAGTTTATGGTGCAATGGAGCTTATTAGGGAAAAATCAGGTGAAGACCCCGTCATTATTTTTGACCGCGCCATGGAAAATATCAAACCGACCATGGAGGTTCGCCCTCGCCGTGTCGGTGGAGCGGCTTATCAGGTGCCCCAACAAGTCCGTGGCCCAAGACGCGAATCCCTTGGAATTAGATGGCTTGTTGCCGCCGCAAATTCCAAATCAAACACAGAATTCCACACCTATGCGGACAAGTTAGCATCAGAAATTATGGATGCAGCCAAAGGCGAGGGAGTCTCTGTTAAAAAGAGGACAGATGTAGAAAAAGTTGCAGAAGCAAATAAAGCATTCAGTCACTTCAGGTGGTAAATTACTCCGATTCGTCGGGGAAAGAAGAGTAAATCTCCCCCAAAAACTCATCCAGCTCCCCTTTGTAACTAACCGTTAATGATTGATCGTGCATTGAAATCAATATAGTGGGGAATTCCGTTTTTTCGGATTCAAACCCCATTTGGCTTAAATAAGGGTTTATAGTATTGTTTACCGTTTCTGTAACCCACGTCTTTTTGTTTTCGAACTTATGTGGGGATGGAATTCTGCAGACTGCTACATTATATGTAGCCTCACCGTCGGCGCCAAACATCCGAGCCGTCCGGACAAGATAAGAAACCTTTTCGGTTTCATCATGAGGGTTGTGGAGCAAGAAGTCATGTCCGTACGCCGCCCTCAAATCCGTTTGCTTGATGGTACCCAAAACATAAGGAATTATCTCTTGTACCATTGTTCCATTTTCTCTCTCTTTTTCAATTGTAGAGCCGAGTTGTAAATGATGGGGCGGGAATCCTTTTATAATTCCCAAATGAAGTATTTGAGTTACAATAAAATTGTGAAAATCTATATGTTTTGGACCGGTTTCGACTCTTTCAGTAGACGGCATCTTATTGGGAATTTAAACCAACTTCCAAATCTTGTCAATAGGACATTGATTTAAAGCTTGGTCACTGTTAAAATCACTCTTGCTTCCGATTGGAAGTTTGTTTTTTGTTCTCCTATAATTGTCTTCAGACAGTTATATGAGTTCGATGGTTCGCTCAAACCCGAATATAATGAGGGTTTGAAATAACTCTTAGTATCTAATATCTAGTATCTAGGCTCTAAAATATGGCTGAGGTTGCAAAGAAAAAAGCGGCGATAGTAATGACTGCGACAAAAGATCGCAATGTTTCCTATGAAAAAATCAGAAACATCGGCATTATTGCCCATATCGATGCCGGTAAAACTACAACTACAGAAAGACTTTTGTTTGAAACAGGCAGGACTTATAAACAAGGTTCAGTTGACGAAGGTACGACTGTAACAGACTGGATGGCCCAGGAACGCGAGCGAGGAATAACAATCGTTTCTGCCGCAATCACCGCTTTCTGGGATCTAAAAACCACCACTTCAGTTGAAGCCGGCCACTACCGCATAAATTTAATCGACACACCGGGACATATCGATTTCACAGCAGAGGTAGAACGTTCTCTCCGAGTTTTGGACGGCGCCCTTATGGTCTTTGATGGTAGAACCGGAGTTGAATCCCAATCCGAAACGGTTTGGAGACAGGCAGACAAATATAATGTTCCCAGAATCTGCGTTCTAAATAAATTAAATCTGATTGGCGCCGATTTTGAAGGTTCAATAAAATCTATCAGAGAAAGACTTAAGGCCAATGCATCCCCTGTAATAATCCCCATCGGGCAGGAACATGAACACAGGGGAGTGGTGAACCTTATTACAATGAAGGCCTTAACTTACAAGGCGGTCGAGGATCATGCGTTAACCGAAGAAGAGATCCCGGCAGACCTAGTTGAAATGGCCGGCAGATACCGCGCCGAACTTATAGAAAAAGTTTCCGAATATGACGACGAGGCTCTGAATTCATATCTGGAAGGCAAAGAGCCGGATGCAAATACCCTTAAAAGGGCAATCCGAAAAGGAGTAATTTCCGGTAAATTCTTCCCGGTTTTCGGAGGAGACAATAGAACCGCAGAAAGTCAATTACTTTTGGATGGAGTAATCGAGTTCTTACCATCTCCAATAGATCTTCCCCCTGTGACCGGAACCAATCCAAAAACCGGTGAGACGGAAAAAAGAGAAAGAAAATCTGAGGCCCCAATGAGCGCTTTGGCATTCAAAGTTATGACCGATCCGCATGTAGGCCGCCTTGTCTACATGAGGGTTTATTCAGGTTCAATTAAATCGGGACAGGAAGTCTACAACTCAACCAAACAAAAATACGAAAGGATTGGTAAACTGGTTCTTTTGCACGCCGATCAGCGTGAGCTTATCGAAGAAACTTTTGCCGGGGAAATCGTAGCTGTTGTAGGAGTAAAAGAAACTTCAACCGGGGATACAATTTGTGAGTCTGCTCATCCAATAGTCTTAGAGTCAATCAGTTTTCCCGAGCCTGTTATTTCATTGGCCATTGAGCCTGCAACCAAAAGCGATCAGGAAAAAATGGGAATAGCCCTAAGCAAGCTTTCGGATGAAGATCCCACATTCAGGATTAAATCTAACCCGGAAACCGGCCAAACGATTATTTCCGGAATGGGAGAATTGCAATTGGAAGTGCTCGTAGACCGCATGAAGCGTGAATTCAATGTCGAAGCAACCACAGGTGCACCTCAGGTAGCCTATAAAGAAACTATCAAGAAAATAGGTGAAGGTGAAGGTAAATATATAAGACAAACCGGAGGTCGCGGACAGTATGGACACTGTCTGCTTCGGCTTGAGCCTCTTGGTCGCGGAGAAGGATTTGAGTATAAAAGTGAAATCAAAGGAGGCGCCATTCCTCAGGAGTATATAGGTCCGATTGAAAAAGGTGTCAAAGAAAAGATGGAAAATGGCGTCATGGCGGGTTTTCCCATGGTTGACATGAGAGTGGTGGTATTTGACGGAAGTTTCCACGAAGTTGACTCCTCAGAAATGGCATTTAAAATAGCCGGCTCGATGGCCTTGGAGGATGCTTTTAAGCACTCCGATCCGACTCTTCTTGAGCCTATTATGAAGGTTGAAGTATTTACACCGGGTGAATACATGGGGGACGTTATTGGGGATCTTTCCAGTAAGCGCGCCCAAATATCAGGAAGTGAAGAAAAAGCCGGCGAAACCGTAATTTACGGAGTTGTTCCTCTTGCGGAGCTTTCCGGTTATGCTACAAAACTAAGGTCCTTGACGCAAGGCAGAGCCCGCGCCTATGTTGAGCCTTCACACTATGACGAAGTTCCTTCTCATATTACGGCACTAATTGTAGCTAAAGCGGGGAAGATAACAATGGCAAGGGGATAACCTCCTTTAATTTTCTCTAAATTCCCAGTTGACAGGTATGTTTAGCCTCGAGTATAATTCAAACTTGTATGGCAGACGCAAAACAACATTACGATAGAACAAAGCCCCATGTAAACATTGGTACCATTGGTCATGTCGACCACGGTAAAACCACACTTACTAGCGCCATTACCATGGTTCTTGCCAAACAAGGATTGGCCAAGGCCAAGAAATATGAAGATATTGACTCAGCCCCGGAGGAAAAAGAAAGAGGAGTCACTATCAATCTTTCCCACCAAGAGTACGAAACAAAGAAAAGACACTATGCTCATATTGATGCTCCAGGACACGCCGATTACATAAAGAACATGATTACCGGCGCAGCTCAGATGGACGGTGCTATCTTGGTTGTTTCAGCAGCCGACGGCCCTATGCCTCAAACTCGTGAACACGTAATTTTGGCCAGACAGGTTAATGTTCCTGCAATTGTGGTATTTCTTAACAAATGCGATACGGTTGATGACCCCGAGATTATCGATTTGGTTGAGGCAGATGTCCGTGAACTCCTTAAGAAATATGAATATCCCGGAGATGAAGTCCCCGTAATCCGTGGAAGCGCTCTTAAAGCAGTTGATGGTGACCCTGAGGCGGAAAAGAAAATCCAGGAATTGATGGATGCGGTAGATAACTACATTCCTGACCCTGTAAGAGAAACAGACAAACCGTTTCTTATGCCTGTCGAGGACGTATTTACAATCTCAGGTCGTGGAACAGTTGTTACAGGACGTGTTGAGCGCGGAATTATTAAAGTCAACGAAGAAATCGAAATAATCGGACTAAAAGATACGCAAAAATCTGTTGTGACAGGCCTTGAAATGTTCAGAAAGACTCTTGACGATGCCCAAGCGGGAGACAATGTTGGAGTACTTCTTCGTGGAGTTGAAAAAGATCAGGTTGAGCGCGGTCAAGTTCTTGCAAAATCAGGGAGCGTCACACCCCACACCGAATTTGACGCAGAGGTTTACATCCTTTCCAAAGAAGAAGGCGGCAGGCACACCCCTTTCTTTACTGGTTATAAACCCCAGTTCTATATTCGTACAGCAGATGTCACAGGTGAGGCCACTCTTCCGGAAGGAATCGAGATGGTTATGCCCGGTGACAACGCCAAAATGCATGTAAAACTTATCCAGCCGGTAGCTTTGGAAGACGGACTTAGATTTGCAATTCGTGAGGGTGGCCACACTGTTGGCGCCGGGGTCATCACCAAGGTAACGGTCTAAGTTATTAGATATTAGTTTTTAATTATTAGCTCTTTTTATGGCAACAGGAAGACTGAGAGTCAAACTCAAAAGTTATGATCACAGGGTCTTAGATGAAGCGGCTTCAAAAATTATTGATACCGCTCTCGCTACTGGTGCCAAAATTGTAGGTCCCATTCCTCTCCCCACAGATAGGTCCATGATGGCAATCAAAGAATCTCCTTTTACAGATAAAGATGCTCAAGAACACTACGAAGTTTTAACCCACAAACGCCTCATCGACATAATTGACCCTTCCCCCCGCACAGTTGATTCTCTTGGGAATCTGGATCTTCCAGCAGGCGTAAGTATAGAAATCAAAATGTAAATTTTGTGTTAGAAGTAGTTTAAATCCTCTAAATTCCTCTAGGGAGCCACTGGTTTTTGTAGATCGCTCCATTCTCTGGCTTTTACTAACCAATCCTGGATATCTTCCTCACTCATGTCGGGGTAATTATTTTTCATGTACTGAGTCAATTTAGACTCATCCTCAAAACCTTTTTGTTTGGAATCAAAGCTGTGTATAAGCTCGGAAGCTGTTTTTAGCGGTTTTAGAGCTTTATCCTCTAAAATTTGTTGGCTTGTAACTTCTGAAACTTCCATATCCTCTATAGTTTACTTCTTCTTCTTCTTTGTCAACCAGAATTGGAGTCTTAATAAACCTGGTTGTGGCTACCAATATCATAAAAATAATAAATTTGCCCAACAATTTTGTAAGTTACCCTTAAGTCGCCAGCTATTGAAAAGGATCTGTATTCCTTCATATCTCCAGTCAATTGGTGGTCTTTAAGGATTGGGTTTTGAGGATTCTCAACAAGCAATCTCGTTCTTTCTTTAAATTTTATGTTAACTTTTTGGTAGGGAAGAATACGTTTTTTGTAGTGTTTTTCAAAATCTTTATACCAAATTATTTTCATGAAGCAATTTTGTCAAAAAACTCATCTAAACTATTTGCGGAATCAGAATTTACACCTTTCTTAAAATCCTCATCCATCTTAGCATACCTTTTTTCATTTTTAGCAGAAAGCTTTACAGTTGGGAATTGTTCTATACTCACACCAAGTTCCCTTTTAGAAAGTTTGGTTAAAAGCACGCGAACAACCTCCTGTAAGGAAGAAAATCCATACTCCTCAGCCACGATAGTAGCGTTGGTTTTAAGCTGTTTAGTTAGTGGAACTTGTAAGGTTGTAGTGTCCATATCGTCTTAATTATAACGATTTGATATTGCTTGTCAAGATCTAACCGAGAAAACCCTTTGATTACTTGCGCTTGGTAGATATTTTATAACTACAAATCTTAAAACCACTTGCGTAAGCAAGTGCGATGAAGATTTTCCAAGCATTTTATGCGAGGACGATTAACTTTAGTTAATCGAGTTAGAAGAAACCACCTGTGTAAGCTGGTGGTTATTCATTTTAAGTTCCTTTAATCTCCTCTAATTTCCCTTATTATCCCAAACTCCCCAAATCCCTCAATTTCAGTCACAATTGCGAACCTATTTTTGTTTTGGGCTGAGTTTGCACGTTAATTTGAATAATTTTGATTAAGGAACCACATTTCAAAAGGAGAAAACTATTATGGATGACAAGACTCTAAACAAACTTGCGGGTCGAGAAAAACGCGCCTTGGTGATTTTTGTTGTCGGGCTTTTTGGCTTCGTTCTGATTTGCAACGTTATCGCAAACATTTTGGACAATTGGGGAATGATCATAACTTGGGTAAGTAATTTGCCAATTGGCCGTTAGTCCTGCCACAGTTAAAGCACAGTCTGTAATTGAAAATGTAGGTTTAGCCCTGAACAACAAGAAACACGTTCAGGGCTATTTTTTTGCCCGAGCTTTTCGAGCCTGGTTGACGATCCATCTTGGATGATATATAATTCCCCTCATAACATGGAAGTGGTTAAAACAATAGTCAACCACGATCGATAGTCTTTAGAGGAAGCTTCTTAAGCCCCTCTTGGGGCGTTCGAATTGTTTAATGGCCCTGAGCGACTGACGGAGTCGAATGGGATTCACAACAGCGAAATGATCAATACAATACTAGGTTCAAAAGGAATAAATTCTCAAACCTTTATAGAAGGGTTTAGGATTCCCGTTACAAAGGTAATTGCGGGTCCTTGTGTCGTGACTCAAATTAAAAAGACGGATAAGGACGGTTATTGGGCAGTTCAGCTCGGATTCTCTACAAAAAGATCAAAAAACACTTCAAAACCACTTCAGGGACACCTCAAAAAATCTAAGAACGAAGAACTAAAAACTAATAGCTTTCCAAGATATCTTAGGGAAGTCAGAACAGATAAAGAGCCGGAATATAAAGTCGGGGACACAATAAACGCCTCCGACATTTTTCATCCCGGGGATATTGTTTCTGTTATGGGGATAAGCAAAGGAAAAGGTTTTGCCGGAGTAGTCAAAAGGCATGGTTTCCACGGCGGTCCAAGAACTCATGGACAATCCGACCGTGAGCGCGCTCCCGGGTCAATTGGTCAAACAACCACTCCGGGACGGGTTTACAGGGGTAAAAAAATGGCAGGCAGAATGGGAGGCGAGCAAGTAACGGTAGAAAATCTTCATATAATCGCCATTAATGTCGACACAAATGAATTGGAAATTTCAGGACAAATCCCGGGCACAGTTGGATCATTGGTAACGATCAATAAAATCAAATCAGGAAGTCTTAAGGAACTTGAACACGAAGTGGTGGCGCAGATGGTAGAAGGTGAAGGAGAAGCTCCCGCCTCTGCCGAGGCTACGGCGGGCAAGCCGGCGGACCAAGGGAAGCCAACAGAAGCACCAGTTGATCAAGGAGGGGCTAAGTAAGAAAGAAGATCCTGAAATGAATTCAGGATGACACATATGGCAAAAATAGATTTATACACAATCAAAGGAGTTAAAAGCGGTAGTCTTGCTCTTCCCAAATCTTTTGATGAAAAAGTAAATATGAATACTCTTGCCCAGGCCCTTAGGATTTATGAAGAAAATACTCATCCGGGACTAAGAAATACCAAGACGAGATCTGAAGTTAATAGAACAACCAAAAAAGTTTATAAACAAAAAGGAACCGGTGGAGCCAGGCACGGTTCAAGGCGCGCCAACTTATTTGTTGGAGGTGGAGTTATTTTTGGACCCCGCCCGGAAAGGCGTATTTTAAATATTTCCGATAAATTGAAAATTAAGGCAAGATCAATGGCCTTTGCCTATAAATTAGGCAAAAAAGAAGTAGTCGCGGTCTCAGGCCTTTCCAAAATTGCAAAAACAAAAGAACCTGCCGGGTTTCTAAAGAAATTGGGCACGGAATTAAAAGCAAAAAGATTTACTTTTGTTCTTTCGGAAGGATCGGTGGCAGTAAACAAATTTATCAGGAACTTGAAAGACGCGAACCTTGTTTCTTATAAAGATGTCAATGCTTTGGATATTTATTATGGTGGGACAATCATCTTAGATGAAGGGATATTCAAAACGAAAAAATTATCATGATTACGCCTATTTTTACAGAAAAAAGTTTAAAATTAGCAAAAGAAGGTAAATATACTTTTTGGGTTGGGAAAAAACAAGACAAGTTGTCACTTAAAGCGCAAATTGCCAAGCTTTTTGGAGTACATGTAATTGATATCAAGACAGTCACAACCTCGGGTGAAGTCAAAAAGAACAACAGGGGGGTAAAAGTTACAACCTTAAGAGGCAAAAAAGCAATAGTTACATTAAAGGAAGGCGAGAAAATAGATTTGTTTGAAGAGAGTAAGAAATAAAGAGGAGGTCCTATCGTCCCACAGATGGGACTCCAGGATGACATTATGAGAAGACTAAAATCAATATTACAAAAAAGATCGGGACGCGCTCATGGCAAGGTCGTCGTCAGGCACCAGGGCGGAGGCGAAAAGCGTTTTATGCGTGAAGTGGATTTCAAAAGATCCAAATTGGATGTTTGGGGAAAAGTGGAAGGAATTGAATATGATCCGAATAGAAACGCATTTCTTGCAGTGATTTTGTATACAGACGGAGTAAGGGCTTATATTTTGGCCCCCGTTGGACTTAAAATTGGTGATAAAATAATCGCTTCGGAAGCGGCTCCTGTTACACCGGGGAATGCACTTCCTTTAAAGAATATTCCGGTTGGGGCATTGGTGCACAATATTGAAATTACAAAAGGTAAAGGCGGGCAAATTGTCAAAAGCGCCGGGAACGCCGCCACAATTTTCGGAAAAGAAGAGGCTTGGGTTTTGGTTAAGCTTCCATCCGGAGAGATTAGGAGATTTGGTCCCGAGTGCTTTGCGAGTATAGGGCAAATTGGAAATGAAGATGCCAAAAACGAGATTTTGCACAAAGCCGGAAGAGTTCGTCACATGGGAATTAGACCAAGCGTCCGAGGAGTTGCAATGAATCCCGATTCTCATCCTCACGGAGGTGGAGAGGGAAGAAGTGGAATCGGTATGCCACACCCAAAGACTGTTTACGGCAGAAGCGCGGTGGGTAAAACCCGCAATAAGAAGAAATATTCCAACAGGTTAATAGTTCAACGAAAAGGAGGCAAGTCGCTCTTAGGCTGATATGTCAAGAAGTTCTAAAAAAGGGCCGTTTATCGACCCGATACTAGTTAAAAAAGTGGAAAGCGGAAAAGGGGAAAAGGAGACCCCCATAAAGACGTGGTCAAGGAAGTGTCGAATTGCCCCAACATTTATTGGCAAGTATTTCCAAGTTCACAACGGACATGTGTTTATTGATGTTTTTGTAACAGAAGATATGGTGGGACACGCCCTGGGTGAATTTGCGCCCACAAGAACATTCAGAGGCCACGGAGAGATTGTAAAGAGGACACTAGAGAAGACATAAAGTGGAAAAAACATACACATCGACACAAAAATATTTGATTATGAGTCCAAGGAAAATAAGACTTGTGACCGACCTGATCAAAAAACTTAAGCCGGTCGATGCCGTCGCCCGCCTTCCATTTGTTCAAAAAAGAGCTGGAGAGGTTGTTGCCAAAGTAATTAAAAGCGCAATTGCGGATGCTAAAAATCAGGGAGCCAGTGACACAGACCTGATTTTTAAAGAAATCCAAGTGGGAGAGGGTCCGAGACTCAAAAGAGGACGGGCGGCAAGCCGTGGTAGGTGGCATCCAATCAGAAAGAGAATGGCCCACATCCGAGTTGTGTTAACAACTCGTGCAAAATCCGAAATCCGAAATCCTAAATCCGAAACAAAAACAGAAAATCCAAAAGTCAAAAATCTAAAGGCAAAAGTACAAGTTAAAAGTGAAGATAAGAGCAAGAAGAAGGAGGAGGAAAAATAAAATGGGACAAAAAGTTAACCCAATCGGCATAAGAATAGGCTCGTTTTTACCCTGGAAATCAAGGTGGTTTGCAGATGACGGTCTATTTAAAGATTTCTTATTGGAGGATATAAAGATTAGGAAAGGGCTCATGGAAAAACTTAAACTTGCGGGTATCACGCAAGTCGAAATCGAGAGGCTTCCAAAAAGTATGGCGGTAACAATTACCGTAAGTCGGCCCGGAGTTGTGATTGGCAGAGGCGGAACCGGTATCGAAGATGTTAAAAAATATATTTTGGGTGCGGTAAACGGTGTAAGAAGAAAAAAACTAAAGGATTTAAAAATTGACATCAGAATTAATGAGGTAAAAAATCCCGAACTTTCGGCACATTTAGTTGCAGGAAGAATTGCCGGAGAGCTCGAACGCAGGATTCCCCATAGGCGTGTTGTTCAGAAGGCTTTGGAGAGGGTCATGGCATCGGGAGCGCTTGGGGCCAAGGTGGTACTGGCGGGACGCATCAACGGTGCGGAAATATCCAGAGTGGAAAAATATCATATGGGGAGTGTCCCGGCTCAAACTTTAAGAGAGAGCATTGATTACTCTCAGGTTCCGGCGCTCTTGAAAAGAGGCTATGTGGGAGTTAAGGTGTGGATACACAAAAAGCAGGAATAAAAAGATATGTTACAACCAAAAAGAAGAAAATTCATTAAAGACTTTAGAGGCAGAAGGCGCGGGCTGGCAACTCGCGGTAGCGAAATCTCATTTGGAGATTTTGCAATGAAAGCTCAGGAAGTTGCTTGGGTGACCAGTGCGCAAATTGAATCGGCAAGGCGTACAATAACACACAATCTTAAAAAGGGCGGAAGAGTTTGGGTCAGGATTTTTCCGGATAAGCCAATAACCAGCAGGCCCGCCGGTAAGAGAATGGGAGGCGGAAAAGGAGACATTTCAACTTACGTGGCAGTAGTGAAACCGGGAATGATTCTTTACGAAGTAGCCGGGGCGGCTGAGGCTGTCGTAAGAGAGGCCATGAGAAGAGCGTCGGCAAAGTTGCCAATTGATGTGAAGATTATGAGTCGAACGGAGTGAGATCCTGAAACAAGTTCAGGACAATAAAATATGAAAAGAAAAGAATTTACAAATTTAAAAAATAAAACACTTGAAGACTTGACCAAGCTTGTAAGAGAAAAGAAAGAAGAGTCTCTAAAAAAGAAGATGAATGGAGTTTCTGGGAAAGACAAAAACCTGAAGAGTTACAGAAACTTGAGGCGTGAGATTGCCCAGATTTTGACTTTAATAAAAGAGAAACAAATAATTGATAAGCTAAAAAGTAAAAGCGAAGAAGTAAAAACTAAATAAAATATGAAAGTATTTACAGGACGGGTAATTGCAACAAAGATGACCAAAACCGCAACGGTCGCCGTGGAACGTGTTGTTATTCACCCACTGTACAAGAAAAGATTTATGAGGGATACAAAATATCAGGTTCACGATGAGAGTGGGGCAAAAATCGGAGACATTGTAAAGTTTACGGCCAGCAAACCGTATTCAAAGACAAAGAAATGGAAAATTATAGAAAAAATTAATAAATAAAAAATGGTTCAATTACGCACAATGTTAGTTTCGGCAGATAATAGCGGGGCCAAAAGACTTATGATCATTGGAGTTCCCGGCAGAGTTGGTAAATTCGCGAGTCTGGGAGACGTTGTTCTTTGCGTAGTCAAAGGTGCGGATGCGGCGGGGGTTGTTGCAGATCACGAAAAAGTCAGGGTTTTAATAGTGCGTACACGAAAGGAAGTCGGTAGAAGTGACGGAACGTATATTCGCTTTGACGATAATGCCGGAGTTGTAATCGATAAACAAGGGCTTCCCAGAGGAACAAGAATTTTAGGTCCGGTTGCCAGAGAAATAAAGGATGCAGGATACAATAAGATTGCGTCTTTGGCCAGGGAAGTCATTTAATATATGTTGAAATTTAAAAAAGGAGACACAGTCAAAATAACAGCGGGTAAAGACAAGGGCAGAGAGGGAAAAATTGAGAAAATTCTACCTGTCGAGTCAAAGGCTTTAATACCCGAGATGAACCTTTATAAAAAACACGTAAAAGGGTTTGGTGATGTAAAAGGCGGAGTTTATCCCTTGCCCAGGCCTATGGGTTTTGGAAAAATAGCTTTGGTTTGCCCAAAGTGTAAAAAGGTGACACGAGTCGGATTTTCCACCATAGCTGGATCCGCCTCTGGCGGAAAGTTTGCTGAAAAAGTGAGAATTTGTAGGAAGTGCGGAAAAGAGATTGACTCCAAGTAAGGAGTCATCCCGAACTTGATTCGGGATCTATATAAACTTATGAATAGACTAAAAGAAAAATTTGAAAAAGAGGCCAAACCGGTATTGGCTAAAGAATTTAGCATTAATAATTCTATGGCAATCCCGAGAATTAAAAAGATTGTTATTAATATGGGCGTGGGAGAAGCGGCCAAAAACCAAGCTTTAATGGACGGATTAAGACGGGATATTGCTGCCATTTCCGGTCAATTTCCTTCGGTGAGGAATGCAAAGGTTTCAATTGCAAGCTTTTCACTTCGCGCCGGGATGCCGGTTGGTTTATCCGTAACTTTGAGGGGAAACAGAATGTATTCATTTTTAGATAGACTTATGTCGGTCACCCTACCACGTCTTAGAGATTTCAGAGGCACATCTCTCAAATCGTTTGATAAGTCCGGCAATTACACTCTGGGATTTGTAGAGCATACGGTTTTTCCCGAGATTGATCCGGCAAAAAGCGCCGCACCCCATGGACTTGAAGTAACGATCGTGATAACAGGCGGGAACGTGATACAATCCAAAAAACTTTTGGAACTGCTAGGGGTGCCATTTCAAAAATAATATATGTCAACAACTGCAAAAGAAGTCAGAGAAACAAAAAAACTAAAGTTTAAAGTCAGATACCGTAACAGATGCAAACTCTGCGGAAGGTCCCGTGGTTACATACGTAAGTTTGGAATTTGCAGACTTTGTTTCAGGGAGCACGCCTTAAAAGGTGAGATTCCAGGGGTTAGAAAAGCAAGCTGGTAACTATGAAAAAAATTAAACATTCAATTACAAATTATTCAGTAGGAGACTTTTTAATTAAGGTTAAAAATGCCGCTATGGCCAAAAATAAAAAGATTGAGGTTTATGGGAATCGCAAAATTGTCGCAATAGCTGAAGCTCTTAAGAAACTGGGCTATCTGGATGAGGTTAAAAAAGACAAACAAGCTCTCAGTATATCGTTGGCGTTCAAGAATAAGAAGCCTCTTTTGATAGATCTCAGATTAGTTAGTAAGCCGGGGTTAAGGATATATTTAGGTGTTGATGAAATTGCCTCCAAAAAAGGCCCATCAACTTTTATTATTTCGACGCCAAAAGGAATACTCTCGTCACGCGAATCGATTAAGACCAGGACAGGTGGGGAAGTAATTGCAGAAATTTGGTAGGGAAAGTTCCTGAAATTAATTCAGGATTTTAAAAATGTCAAAAATCGGAAGACAACCAATCAAAATTGCCCAGGGTGTAACAGTTGAGGTTTCTGGCCAAACTGTTAAAACGACAGGACCAAAAGGCGTTCTTACCCGGCATTTGCCGCATGTTGTTAATGCCGAGGTTAAAGACGGGGAGGTTCTTATTACAGTAAAAGGATCTAGCAAGCAGGCAAGTAGTTTACATGGGACATTCAGGTCTATTATCAACAATGATGTTTTTGGAGTATCTACCGGTTGGAGTAAAAAACTTGAGCTGGTTGGAACCGGTTTTAGGGCGGAGGTTTCCGGCAAAACACTATCGTTGACTGTTGGATATTCTCATCCTGTAAAAATTGATGCGCCGGAGGGGATCACGTTTAAAATTGAAAAAATGATAGTTACTGTTGACGGGTTTGATAAAGAAATAGTCGGGCAGATCGCGGCAGATATTAGGGGAGCCAGACCCCCTGAGCCGTACAAGGGTAAAGGAATTAAATATGTAGATGAAATTATACGAAGAAAGCCGGGTAAAGCTGCGGCCAAAACTACAGGAGCGGCCTAACTGAAATTAAAAATTAATAATTAATAATTAATAATTAAAAATGGAAATCAAACAAAAAAGATATCAGCAAAGAAAAAGAAGAGTTAAATCGAAAATTTTTGGGACTAAAACGCGTCCGAGACTTAGTGTTTTCCGTTCAAATAAATATCTTTACTCTCAAGTAATCGACGACGAAAAACAGGAGACAATAGTTTCCGCTAAAGGGCCAAAAAACGCCGGCGCAAAAGTAGGAGAAGAATTGGCAATAAAGGCGATAGGCAAAAAGATCAAAAAAGTTACTTTTGACAGAAACGGATTTATATATCACGGCAAAGTTAAGGCATTGGCAGACGGAGCAAGAAAAGGAGGTTTGGAGTTTTAGTTTCGGATTTCGATATTTGAATTTAGTATTTATAAACATATGGCAAACTTTAATAGAAGACAACAATACGACACAGGGCCAAAAGAGTTTGAAGAAACAGTGGTCCAAATAAACAGGGTTTCCAAAAAGACCAAAGGGGGAAACCAAATGAGATTTTCCGCTCTTGTGGTTGTGGGAGACAGAAAAGGGAAAGTTGGAGTAGGTTTGGCCAAAGCTCACGACGTGCGAAACGCTATCAGAAAATCAATTGAGGCGGCTAAAAGAAAACTAATTATAGTTCCCATTGTCGGTACCACGATTCCCTACTCGGTTAACGAAAAGTTTTCGGCAGCAAAAATTCTCCTCAAACCGGCTCCTCCCGGAAGCGGAATTATCGCCGGGGGACCAATGAGGGTTGTTCTTGAAGCCGCGGGAATCAGGGATGCGGTGGGTAAAATCCTGGGAACCAAAAATAAAATCTCAAACGTTTATGCAACACTTAAAGCTTTGGAACAGATCACAAGTCTTGTTGAAATGAAGAAGAAATAATATGTCAAATTTGCCAAAAATAGTTCAAAGACCAAAAAAAAGAGTAGGACGCGGAATGGGTTCCGGTAAAGGTAGCCACACATCGGGACGTGGCCAAAAAGGGCAAAAATCAAGAACTTCTAAAGGAATTCTTTTTGAGGGACTCAAAATGAAGAAGTCTTTCCTTAAGAGATTACCTCTTCAAAGAGGAAAAGGAAAATTCAAAGCGGGTGGAAAACCGGTAATACTTAATTTGAGTGATTTGGAAGTTTTACCAACGGGTTCAAAAATTACGGTTGAACTTTTAGTTAAAGAAAAATTGGTGGACGCCAAAGAAGCTAAAAAATTCGGTGTAAAAATTTTAGGTGGAGGCAAAACAACCAAAAAGTTTACCTTCCTTGTCCCGACTTCCAAATCTGTAAATCCGGTTGTAGAAAAAGTAGTTGAAAAAGTAGCCAAAACGGACTCTGTAAAGGAAAATTAAGATCTTCAATTAAAACTTTCAATTAATACCAATAAAACTAAAGCATTTTCAATTCTGTGTCTTTTATGCTACACTGATACATAGCACTGTATCATCATGACGAAGACTGCTTATTACAAAAGATCAACGAGGCCTGAGAAACTTGGGAGAGATGAACAGTTGGCATTAATGTTTGATTTGATAAACGCTGTAAGTATCGTCAAAACTCCCACCGAGACTGCCCTATTCCTCAAAGATTTGCTTACCGCCAAGGAGATTAAAAATTTGGCAAAACGGCTAAGAATTGCCAAATTACTCCTAAAAGAAACCACAGAAAGAGAAATCGCAGACGAATTACACTGCAGTTTTGCAACTATTTCAAAAGTAAACATTTGGTTAAGTGAAGGTGGGGAAGGTTTAAGAAGTGTTATTTCTAAGCTTCCAGTAAAATACGCGATCCCTGCAAATTTGCCGAAAATTCCTATTGAATTCCAACTACCAAAACTGATTTCTACACTCGCCATAGCCGGGATAGTAAATAAACAAACAGATTTGTTGGAAAATTTTGCCAAAGGGGTTTCCGCAAAAGAAAATTCTGATAAAGTTTTTCGGGAAGAAATTGACCTTCACTATCAATCCAGCCACGGGAACCAATCTAATAAGAAAAATTTTTAATTATTTTATTTGGTCTTTGCTACACTGATATGTAGCAGTGTAGCAGAACAAAAACGTGGTTTTTTCAAGAAAAACACCCCTCTTTATAATCCTTGCGGATAACCTTATTACAGGTTGGGGGTGTTGTTTTACACTTTGCGGGTTTATTGTGTTTGGTTTTATTGCTTGTTGGAAATGGCGATGTTGTTGCCGAAAACTTTCTTGAAAGCCTCGACAATGTTGTCCACTATCGACTTGCCATTGTCATCAAGCTCGTCCCAGCTGAAGGCGTTTGCAATCTCGACGCGTGCCTCGTAAGGCTGTATTGAAACTTGTGTGACGCCCGGGATCTGCATAACGATGCGGACAAGTTCTCCGCCGCCATCAATGCCGACCTTGTGTAAGTATTCCACACTGGAAATCCGAAGCGGACGCAGGAAAGTTTCATAGCGTGAATTCGAGATTTCAAAGGTGGTGGCAAAACCCCGAAACCGATCGTTTGGATAAATCTCAATGGCAAGTCTTTTCCGATTGGGATGTAGCTCGTCATACCTTGCTTGAAATGCCTTTTTGACAATCTGGTCGATCTTTTCGTTCCACCGCGGCCGAAGTCCGAAGGAATTTTTCTCCTTCATGTAGACCGAAACTTCGTACGGATCAACAAAGATGTCGTCAACCGCGTCGATCTGGCGCAGTTCCCGAACCATCACGGCCACAATACGGTCATGATCGCGAAGGGCTTCGAGGTACTGGTGTTGGGCAGAATCATAGGGCATATAAAGCGAGACGACCTGCTTGCCGATTTCCACATCCGTGGAGAAAGTTCTTCCCGAGGCGTGGTTTACGCGTACATTAAATTTTGGTTTCATAATTTTTCTCCTATTTCTCATCATCATCAGAACAGACTTTCCGAAACCAAAAACCCGCAATTTCAAAGTGCAAAACTGAAGCTGGATGGTACCACCACCACATATAAAAGTCAAGATTATAGGACTGTGCCGCCAGAAATAGATTTCGTGGGTGGCTTCAGAATCGGGTTTAAGGTATAATTTACCCTGTTATGTTCAATTCCATCATTCATTTTTTCAGCAAAGCCGTTAAAACCCCATCCATAAGAAGAAAGCTTCTTGTCACGGCGGGAATTTTAGTCATCTTCAGGCTTGCAGGACACATTCCTGCGGCGGGCATAAACCGCGAAACTCTTACTGCGCTTTTTAACGGAAGTCCGCTTCTCTCTCTTTTAGATGTATTTTCCGGTGGTACCTTGGCCAACTTTTCTATTCTTGCCTTGGGACTTAATCCGTACATCAACGCCTCAATCATCTTTCAGATGCTTGGCTACGTAATTCCGAGTCTTGAGGCTCTTCAAAAGGAAGGCGAGTATGGTCAGGAAAAAATCAATCAATACACACGCCTTTTAACAGTGCCATTGGCAACATTGCAAGCTTTTGGGATGTATGCGCTTCTTAAGGGGCAAAAAGTTATTCCGAATCTTGAGCCTCTTGCTCTTTTGTCGCTGGTTCTAACAATGACGGCAGGCACCGTTTTTGCTGTTTGGCTTGGAGAACTAATCAGCGAATACGGTTTTAAAAATGGAGTTTCGATTTTGATTTTTACCGGAATTGTCGCACGTTTACCAATTACTTTGGGACAATCGGCAAGCATTGTTCAGTCGCAGGATCTTCTCAAAATCATAATATTCCTGGCGGTTGCAATTGTAATTGTGGGACTTGTCATCTTTATTAGTGAGGCTGCGCGCCAGATTCCGATTCATTATGCCAAACGTAGAACCGAAAGTGGACTTGCCTCAACTTCTTATCTTCCGCTTCGCCTTAACCAGGCCGGGGTAATTCCAATAATTTTTGCCGTATCTTTGGTCCTTTTGCCTTCCCTTCTGGGACAGTTTTTGACCAATATTCCGAATGCGGCTGTAGCTAATGTTGCCCGTTCGATAACAACAGCATTTAATCCCCAGTCCCTTACTTATAACTTGGTATATTTCTTTTTGGTTTTTGGATTTACTTATTTTTATACTGCGGTGGTATTTAATCCGGAAAAAAT
This sequence comes from Candidatus Woesebacteria bacterium GW2011_GWB1_39_10, assembly GCA_000993205.1. GTDB lineage: Bacteria > Patescibacteriota > Microgenomatia > UBA8517 > UBA8517 > GWB1-39-10. Next base: position 52,179 of record LBVU01000003.1, on the reverse strand, counting down.
TTCAGAAGATTTGCAAAAAGGCGGTGGCTTTATCCCAGGAATTAGGCCCGGTAAAGAAACCGCGAAATATCTTTCTTTTGTTCTTGCCCGCTTAACCGTGGTAGGTGGAGCGTTTTTGGGAATGGTGGCAATTTTGCCCTCGTTTTTCCAGAAGTTCGTGGGCGTGCAGAGCCTTGCAATAGGCGGAACCAGTATTCTGATCGTAGTCTCTGTTGCATTGGAGGTAATCCGTGAAATAGAAGGCGAGATGGTTATGGGTAAATACGAAGGGCTAATTAGATAGTTTTCTCCAATAAAAAACCTGAAACGGTGTCCTTTTTACGGGGCCTATTTCAGGTTTTTGCGCTTCAATTGCGGAGATCCATGTTCATGGCTGCTACTAGTAGGCCTAAAAGCCAAATAAGAGTGACGATAAGAGATATCTCATACCAAGTCGATGCCTTGTCGGGAATATGGGCTGTAACGGTTACTGACTGACTGCTTGTCAGATGGATGGTTGGCGATCCCGTCTCGACAATCCAATTGCCACTTTGAATAGTGGTTGGCCCTGCCGTGAAATAGGTATCTGAACTCCAGCCCAAAGGTGGTTTAGTCGGTGTCGCTACAATCGTTTCCCCGTTCAGCTTGCGCAGGAGGAAAAAATCGGAGGAAGCACCCTCAAACGTCGTTTCAGAACTTGCGTTGATGGCCAGGTTGCGTGAGGACATGCCTGTAAACTCGATATCAGTACCACCGTAGACGATGTCCCGATTCAGTTGAAGACTGACGACAACAGCAAAAGCGACCATAAAAATCGTCCATATCCAAGCGCCTTTCATTTGTGATTCTCCTTTCTTTTTCTATCCAGAATTGGATAGTGCTTTGGACACTAAAAATAAGCGATGCCCAAAGAACTACCCAATTCGGCGATTCCGCAATAATTTGAATGTGCAAGTAACTAAAAAAGCAAGATTTCAAACTACAGGTTGCAAAAAGAACTTGGGTTTGACCAACTTGCTGAGGCTAATGGTACCACCACCACCACATTAAAAAGTCAAGTCTATAGGGTGATTCAGAGAGCGTGCTATAATGATTTATGGGTTTAACTACAATTCCACTTATAATTACAGACTTATCCGGTAAAAAAAGAGTCGAAGGGGACTTTTTGGTGGACACCGGCGCTAGTTTTACAGTTATTCCTTTAAGTATGGCTAAGAAGTTGGGTTTAAAATCGGATAGAAAACAGAAATTTAGCCTGGCAGATGGAAGTATAATGGAGAGGGACTTAAGTTTTGCGATAGTTTTGGTAAATGGACAAAAGGCGCCATCGACCGTCGTGATAGGAAAAAGTACGGACTCACCACTTCTTGGGGCATTAACCCTGAAAAATATGGGCCTTATGGTCAACCCCTTCTCCCGAGAGCTTATTCCAATGAAGCTGATGTTAGGTTAAAATACCTCTGGATGAACATTTTACTACTCGGCCCTCAAGGTTCTGGCAAAGGAACACAGGCCAGACTTCTAATTGAAGAATTTGGATTTTTCTATTTTGAATCGGGGGCATACCTTAGAAAAGTTGCAGAAGAAAATATTGAGGTCAAAAAGGCTCTAGCCGAGGGAAAATTTGTTCCGGATAAAGAAATGACATCGTATCTAACAGCTTTTTTGGATGAAAAAAGCATGTATGACAATATAGTTTTTGATGGTTTTCCAAGAAATGTTGATCAATACTATTTTCTAAAAAATTGGCTGAGGGAAAAGAAAGTAACCTTGGATTTGGCGATAATTTTAGAGATTAGTGAAGAAGAAACGGTCAGGCGTTTAAGTGCCAGAAGATTAGATCCGGAAACAGGTAAGATCTACAATCTGGTTACCGAAAAAATTCCCGACGATGTTGATCAAAACAAATTAATTCAAAGAGAGGACGACAAACCTGACGCAATTAAAAAACGCCTCGAGTTATATAAAAGTCATACAATTCCATTAATTGAAGAATTCAGAAAAGATTCAAAAGTGGTTGAGGTTGACGGGGAAAGACCGGTAGAAGTTATTTATAAAGATATCGCAAATCTTGTCAAATCTCATGGCCATTAAAATCAAAACTCCGGAGGAAATTCAAATTATGGCCGAGGGGGGTAAAAAACTTGCTCGAGTAAAAAATGCCCTCAAAGAGGCTGTCAAAGCCGGGGTGCACGCTTCAGATATCGAAGATCTCGCAATGGATCTGATCCACGCAGAAGGGGCTGAAGCCTCTTTTGCCAAGGTGCCGGGCTATTCTTGGGCAACATGTATAAATGTCAACGAAGGTCTGGTCCACGGAATTCCGAGCCGGGATATGATTTTTAAGGACGGAGACTTGGTAAGTATAGATGTTGGGGTCCATTTTAAGGGTTTCCATACCGACACTTCTGCCTCAGTTGGAATAAATTTGAACCCGGAAAACAAAAAATTCCTCAATATTGGCCAAAACGCTCTGGAAAAGGCGATTTCGAAGGTTAAGGCCGGTAACTATATATATGATATCAGCCAGGCCATAGAATCGACCATAGAGGCAGCAGGCTTTACTACAATAAAGGCACTGGTAGGACACGGGGTGGGCAGGGAGCTTCACGAAGATCCTCAGATTCCATGCTTTATTCCGGGTAAAATTTCCGATAGCCCTCAAATCAAGGAGGGAATGGTTTTGGCAGTCGAGGTAATGTATGCCCAGGGGGGCGATAAAGTCGAGGTTTTGGAAGACGGGTGGACAATAGCCATGACTGATGGTAAAATAGCAGGACTTTTTGAAGAGACCGTTGCGGTGACCGGGGAAGGAGCGTTAGTTCTCACTCGATGAAAAACCAAAGTACAGTTGAGGTTGATGGGGCCGTTTTGCAAGCATTACCCAATACTATGTTTCGGGTACAACTGACAGACGGCAGGCTAATCTTGGTCACTTTGAAGGGGAAAATGAGGAGGGCATATGTTAGAATATTCCCCGGCGATAGAGTAAAGGTGGAAATGACGCCATACGACGAGGCCAGAGGAAGAATTATCTACAAGTACTAAGTACTGCGACTGGAAGGAGCGAATATGAAAGTTATAAGTTCAATTAAAGCACGATGTAAGGATTGCAAGATTGTTAAGCGCCACGGGGTGCTTTATATCGTTTGTAAAAACCCGAGGCATAAACAGAGACAAGGGTGAGCTAGTTCAAAATTCAAAATTTTTAACTTTTAACTTTAAACTTTTAATTTAAACACATATGGCACGTATTGCAGGAATCGAATTACAAGACAATTGGAAGGTTGATTATGCCCTGACTAAAGTCAAGGGTTTAGGATGGTCTTTGTCCAAAAGAATCATGAAAGACGCCGGAATTGACTCCAAAAAGAGGATTTCCGATCTTTCTGCAGATGAGGTTGTTAAAATTTCTACCGAACTCGAAAAATATTCGATTGAAGGCGATCTTTTTAGAATGGTTAGAGGGAATATCCAAAGGTTGCAAGTAATAGGTTCGTATCGTGGAATGAGGCACACCAAGGGTCTACCTGTGAGAGGTCAGAGAACTAAAACAAACGCCCGTACAAAACGCGGCAAGAGAAAGACGGTTGGAGCTTTCAAAAAAGAGATGTTAAGCAAGATGACTGCCGGAAAAGCTGAAGAGGCCAAAAAATAAACTTTAACAAACGTAAATGGCAACAAAAATAAAAGCGAAAACAAAAGCAAAGGGTATAAACGCCTCCTCAAACGCGGCCCAGTTGGGTAAGGTTTATATTTCTGCCTCTTTTAACAATACTCTGGTGACCGTAACGAACGTGCGGGGAGAAACTTTGGCCTGGGGTTCATCGGGCGCCTCGGGGTTTAAAGGGACCAGAAAATCAACACCTTACGCTGCAACGACCGCAGTTGAAAAAGTACTTGGCAAAGCTAAAAATGAACACGGTGTTGACGAGGTTGAAGTTTATGTTAAAGGTCCTGGCCCCGGTCGCGATGCCGCGCTTCGCGCAATACGCGCAACGGGAGTTAAGATAGCTTTAATAGCTGACGTTACACCGGTTCCGCACAACGGACCAAGACCGAAGAAGAAACGAAGAGTATAAAAGAAGAATTATGAATTATGAATTACGAATTAAGAATTAAGAATTTAAAACAAACAGGAAGGAGCGAATCGGGACTATAGTGGTGAGTGAGTGAAACGAATCGAACCATGGCAAGATATACAGGACCAAAAGACAGACTAAGCAGACGGGAAAACTTTGATATTTTTAGCGCGGGCACAAAGCTTACCAGGCTTAACGTGCCTCCCGGCGTTCATGGAGCCAAAGGAACCCGCGGATCTTCCCAATTTGGCAGACAGCTTAGGGAAAAACAAAAGGTAAAAAGGATTTACGGTTTAATGGAGGCTCAGTTTAGGAGATATGTTGATGAGGCCGCAAAAACCAGGGGAAATACAGGGGAAGCCCTGTTGATTAGCCTTGAAGAACGTTTGGACAATGTGGTATTCAGACTTGGTTTTGCTCCCAGCCGTCCGGCAGCCAGACAGCTCGTGTCTCACAGACATGTTTTGGTTAACGGCAAAAAATTGAACATTCCTTCGTATAAAGTTAAAGTTGGGGACACTGTTGGGATTGATTCCAAGGCTATCGCAATCCCTGAGGTTAAGAGCACTCTAGACAAACTAGATAAAGAAGACTTTACTTTACCCGGCTGGCTTGACCGGAAAGCTGCTGTCGGCAAGATTGTCAAGGCTCCCGTAAGAGCAGACATAGTCGAACCTATCAGTGAACAAGATATAGTTGAATTCTACAGCAGGTAGGATTATAATACACCCTAGTCCCTTAAGTAGGGACTGTATTTTGAAAGAAAAATGAATGATCCAATGTTTGAAATTAAAGAAGAAGAGAAAAGCGCAGATTACGGAAAGTTCGTAATTACTCCTTTGGAGCGGGGATATGGTTTGACCGTAGGAAATTCTCTTCGCCGTGTTCTTTTAACTTCTCTTTCGGGAATTGCCGTGACTTCTGTCAAAATCTCCGGTGTTAAACACCAGTTTTCAACACTTGCGGGCATGAAAGAAGACATTGTTGAGTTTGTTCTCAATCTTAAAAAAGTTAGATTTTCAGGAGATTTTGAGAAGCCTGTAAAGGCTACTATTGAGGTATCCAAAAGTGGTCAGTTTACAGCCAAGGATATTAAGGTCGGTTCCGGAGTGGCCGTAGCAAACCCTGATCAGATTTTGGGGACACTCAATAAAGGCTCCAAAATTCAGGCCGAATTAACAATCGAAAAAGGAACCGGCTACTCGCTTGCGGAAGAACGTCCAGCAGAAACAATTGGAATGATTCCGGTCGACGCCTCTTTCTCCCCTGTCAAACGTGTGAGTTACAAAATCGAGGAAACCCGTGTTGGAAGACTTACGAATTATGACAAACTTTCTTTGGAAATTTGGACTGATGGAACAATGGACCCGGAAGTTGCCTTAACCGAATCGGCAAAAATTTTACTTTCATATTTTGGCCAGATCTTAAATCCCAAGAAAGTTGAAAAGGCAGAAATCGAAAAGAAAGATGACTTAGGCCTAGTCGGTAAACTTTCTGTAGAAGAGATAGGTCTTCCTACAAGGGTTGCAAACGCTCTTATAAAAGCGGGATTTGAGACAGTTGAGGAACTTGCCTATGCCAAGAAGGAAGATCTTGTAAATGTTAGAAACTTGGGTGAAAAGTCCCTCAAAATAATCGCAGCCGCGCTCGGAACCAAAGGGGTCGAGTTTCTCGCGATCAAGTAACACAATATGAACAAAAAGGTGTTCGGAAGAAAGCTTTCCCGAAGTAGGCCAGCTCGTGAAGCATTGTTTGCTTCTCTTGCGCGGGCCATGATGTTAAGTGGAAAAATAGTAACTACCCGAGCAAAAGCAAAGGCGGTTCAGCCCGATTTGGAAAAGTTTGTTACATTGGCAAAAAAAGGGGAACTATCCGGCAGGCGTAGGATTTTGGCAAGTCTCGACAATTCCAAAGATGCGCTGGAAGCATTGTTTAAAAATGTAGTTCCGGTTTTTGTGTCAAGAACATCCGGGTTTACAAGAATAATTTCTCTTCCTAGGCGTAAAGGGGACAATGCGCAGGTGGTTAGAATGGAATGGACGGAGACTATAATTAAAAACGAAGAATTAAAAACTAAGAAAGAAAAAACACTCAAAAAAGCGGAAAAAATCAAAAAGACAGTAAAAGTAAAGGAGAAACTTAAATAATGAGGACATTTCAACCTACAAAAAAAGAAGTAAAAAGAGACACACGCACAATCGATGCGGGTGGAAAAGTTTTAGGGAGAATCGCAACCGAAATTGCCATAGGACTCATGGGTAAAGACAAAGCTACTTACAGCCGTCATATGGATTCGGGAGACAAAATAATCGTGACAAATGCAGACAAGGTGGTTGTAACAGGCAGGAAGGCCCAACAAAAAGTTTATCAAAGTCACTCCGGTTACCCCGGTGGTTTCAAAGAGGTAAAATATGCAAGAATGATGGAAGTTCACCCTGAGCGCGTGCTTGAGCACGCTGTCGAAGGGATGCTCCCTGACAATAAATTGAAGGCAGAAAGAATGAAGAGGCTGACGGTGGTAATAGGGGATAAAAAATAAGATGGCTAAACTTAAGAAAATTGACTATTTGTATGGAGTAGGAAGAAGAAAGACTTCTCAGGCAAGGGTCAGAGTTTATCATGGAAAAGGGGAAAACACGGTTAACGGAATGCCTTGGAACAAATATTTTGAGGGAGAGGTTAATGCAAAAACACTAACAAAACCGTTTGGAGCAACAGAAACTTCCGACAAGTATTATTATTCTGGTCGCGTTACCGGTGGAGGCAAAAACGGACAGCTTTCAGCTCTAGTTCTTGCCCTGTCCCGCGCCTTACTTAAAATTGCCCCGGAAAAAAACAGAGTGGTCCTCAGAAAACTCAAATTGTTAACCCGCGACTCCCGTGTCCGCCAACGAAGGATGGTTGGAATGGGTGGAAAATCCCGCAGAAAGAGACAAAGCCCGAAGCGTTAAAATTTGTAGTCCTTTAGAATCCCCTAATTTCCTCTAAATTGTCAATAACAGAGTTATTTTTATATTGAAAAACATTTATCCCTGCTTTTTTTGCTGCTTCAATGTTTTTAGAATTGTCGTCTACAAAAACAATTTCATTTGGTTCAAGTTTTAATTCGTTAGAAATAAACTTGTAAGTTTCAGGATCTTTTTTATCCATCCCCATTTCTTTGGCAGAAAATATTCTGGAAAAAACTTTTGAAACGCCGCTTTTTATTTCTGGCGTTTCCTGTATCGTTTCAGAAGTAAACATATAAATCGACATTTTTTCTTTTATCGAAAAAAGATAGTCCATCAACTCTTTGTTTAACTCGAAATTGTCTAAAAATCTGTAATTAGCATTTTCAGATAACCCCTTATGAAGACTATTTAATCCGCCAGTGTAATTCTTATCTTTGGGAAAAAGTAAAGTTCTGGAAAAGTCAAAGAGAAAAGCCTTTATCACGACTTAATTTTATCACAACCCAATATCCTTTTGCTACAGTGCTATGTATCACTGTAGCAAAACACAAACTTTGATTTTTGTTGGTTTAGGGAAAATGATACCATTAATTAATGTCAAAGCTCTCTAAAGATCCTGAGCGAAGTCGAAGGGCTAAATCCCCCAAACACCCTAACAATAATTTGAAAAAAATTGCTATTACTGCAGGAGCTGTTGCTATTATTGCAGGCAGTGTTGGGGTTGCCAAGCGAGTTATTAACCCGGGAGAAATTGTCACCAGTATTATTGACGGCGACACTTTTACGATTGCAAATCGCCAAAGTATACGTTTCTTTGGTATTGACGCCCCTGCTTTGGAATATTGTTTTGGGAAAGAGGCAAAAGAGGCTTTGGAAAAAAAGATTTTAGGTAAAAAAGTTATTTTAAAATCTCCCAGGACAGATTATTACAAGCGAGTTCAAGCATATGTTTATTTGGATGGCGAATTCATAAACGAATACATGGCCAAGAATGGATTGGCATCCGATCATGGCTTTGGAAATAGTGAATCTAAAATAATTAACGATGCAAATAATTATGCTAGAGATAATAAAATTGGCATTTATTCTGAAAAATGCTCGCCAAGTAAGCCCCCTAAAGTTGGCTGCGTAGTTAAGGGTCAAGTTTCATATCATGGAGATGGTAATACTTATACTGTTCCTGGGTGCGCAAATTATGGTCAGGCGCTGGTTGAAAGATTTCGCGGAGAAGATTGGTTTTGCACGGTAAGCGAAGCAAAATCCGCGGGTTTTATTAAGAAAGAACCCAACTGCCCGAAATAATTTGTAGTTCACCAATCACCCCAATCTCCCTAAATACCCCAATTCTTATGTTTTTGATATACTTCAGAAATGCCAGATAAAAGTTTTAAAAAGAGATATGAAATCGTTAAAGGTGCTTCATAGAATGTCCGACGATGGTATGGAATATATGGACTTCTTTTTTATTGCCGAAAAATGGGAAGGGGAACCAATCATCAAAGAGTTAAATAAGTCTGACGATATGAGTTGGTTCCCAATTAATAATTTGCCCGAACATACTCTGCCTCACGTTAGGGAAGTGATTGAAAACTACAAAGACGGAATTTCTTTCGTTGAATTCGGTTGGGAATAACTTCTCTTTTCTGATAAGCAAAGCTTGCCACTCGGCATTTAAAGCGCCTCGTGGTAAAATACGCATGAGCGGGGTGTAGTTTACCGGTAGAATGGGCGCATGGGGTGCGTCCGGACTGAGTTCAATTCTCAGCACCCCGACCAATAGGTCGACTTCACTTTTATTTTACTTCTTGCATTTTGTTTGGTGCCATAGTACAAATGTAGCGTAATGGTGAAACACAAAAAACCCGAAACTGAGGCTCCAACTAAACAAGAAGGCGGCACACAAAAACTTGCGGCGATTCGTTTGGCGATGGATCAAATCGAAAAGCAATACGGTAAGGGAAGTATTATGCGTCTCGGCGGAGATAGCGGCGAGAAATTTAAATTCGATGTAATTTCCACAGGCTCCATCGCGGTTGACCTTGCTCTTGGTATTGGAGGGTTTCCAAGAGGGCGCATTATAGAAGTTTACGGTCCTGAAGCCTCTGGTAAAACTACGTTGGCCCTTTCAGTAATTGCCCAAGCTCAAAAGCTAGGCGGGCAATGCGCTTTTGTAGACGCAGAACACGCACTCGACCCTGTTCGTGCCGAAACTCTTGGGGTGGACCTCGATAATCTTTTAATGTCCCAGCCGGATACCGGTGAACAAGCCTTGGAGATAACTGAAACCTTAATTCGTTCCGGCGCAATCGACGTGGTTGTGGTGGACTCTGTTGCCGCACTAGTTCCAAGAGCGGAACTTGAAGGTGAAATGGGGGACGCAGTTATGGGGATGCAGGCCCGTCTTATGAGTCAGGCTTTGAGAAAACTTACCGGCGCAATTTCAAAATCAAAAACGGTTCTTATATTCACCAACCAACTTCGCCAAAAAATCGGAGTTATGTTTGGCAATCCCGAGACAACCCCGGGAGGCTTGGCTCTCAAATTTTATTCATCAGTCCGCATAGACCTAAGAAGAATTGAAGTTCTCAAAGACGGCGAAAAAGTAATTGGTTCACGCCACAGGGCAAGAATAGTCAAAAACAAATGCGCACCCCCACTTAGGGTTGCGGAATTTGACATAATGGAAACGGAAGGAATAAGTAGATTTGGGGGAATACTGGATGTGGGTCTTGAGTTGGGATTAATTGGCAAGAACGGATCCTTCTTTAATTACGGGGGCAAGCCCATTGCTCAAGGTAAAGAAGCCGCAAAACTTTATCTAAAAGATAATCCCAAAGTAGCCGACGAAATAGATAAAAAAATCCGCGAAGTTGTAGCCTCCGGCAAACCCCTGCCAAAAGAAATTGGTGAGACGGAAGACAAAGAAGAATAGGGTTGGGTCTAAAAGGGTCGGACCTTTTTAGGCTGAAAGGTTTTGATAAGGTCCGACCCTTTCAAAATGCCCATCATCACTTCCATCAAGCAACAAAAAGCTAAAAATCGAGTAAATGTTTATTTGGATGACAAATTCGGATTCGGGATCGATCTGGACAACTTTGTCCTGCTTCATCTAAAAGTTGATCAGGAACTTACGGAAAAAGAAGTGGAAGAGGTTGTAAAAAAAGCCGAGTTTCAAAAAACTTTAGACAAGCTTTTGAGGTTTGCAACTCTTAGGCCCAGAAGCGAAAAAGAAGTGACGGATTATTTTAGGCGTAAAAAAGTCCACGAAAGTATGTGGGAAGAACTTCTTTCTAAACTTAAACATTTTGAACTTTTAGACGACCTCAAATTTGCCAAGTGGTGGGTTGACCAGCGCCAGAATTTTAAACCCAAACCAACCAGAATTCTAAAAATTGAACTTACACAAAAAGGAATTGTCAAAGAAATTATAGAAAACGTTTTAGATGGTACTAAAGTGGATGAAGAAAAAATGGCCAAAGAATTAATCGAGCGAAAAATGTATAAGTGGAAAAACTTGGAACCCAGAATTGCTAAACAAAAAATGTCACAGTATTTGGCAGGGAAAGGGTTTGGGTGGAGTATTGTTAGCAAAGTTGTTGGAAATGAATTGTTGGATTAAAAAATGTCGTGGCAAGTGAATAGGTGGTGTCATTGCGAACAAGGCGAAGCAATCTGTCTCCATTTAAGATAAAGTATCGTATAAATCTTTCCATTCAGGATTGAAATTAATAATTAAATCTATTTTCTTTTTTCTACTCCCAGCCTTGATTTGTTTTTCCCTGGCAATGGCCGAATTCACATCTTCATAAACTTTGTAATACACAAGTTTGTTTAAATTGTATTTATTACTGAATGAAGATACTGATTTATTTTTGTGATGATAAATTCTGGCTACTAAGTTTCCAGTTACCCCTGTGTATAAAACTGTATTTTTAACATTTGTAATTATGTAAATATAATAATACTTAGTCATAATCCGTGTGTCATTGCGAGCGACTATGTTATGTCATTGCGAGGAGTCTGCGACGAAGCAATCTAAACCGGATTGCTTCACTTCGTTCGCAATGACGCATTAATAATACTGCATTAATCTGGTAAATTACTAACAAATTAAGTTGGCCGATTTAAGGTATGACTTTAAATTGGTCAAGTACCAAAATAGCAAAATGTTTCACTACCATGATTCGAATTATAGTAGTGACAGATGCAGAACAGAGCGATTCCAATATTTGGCCAAAAAGGTTTGGGTGTGGTGTGGAGGTTTTGTAATATTGAGTGAAATGTTATAATGACGCAAATGACAGAGACTATTTCACAAGCTGCAATAGATTATAAACAGGTGGTGGCTGATACCGAAAAGAACGCAGGCGACCATGCCACAAACATCGGTTATTTAAAAAAAGAGTGGAACGCGTACCTTGATGACCCAAATGCTTACTCGTTACAAAAAGCTGTCGAAACAGCTGTTGTTTTAAAAGCCAGTCGTTCACTGGTTGATCGACCAACCTCTAAAGGCATTGCGGATTATGCTGATTACAAGAAATTTTTAGTACAAGATCCGGGAAGGGCCAGTTTCTTTCGTTTTTGTCTTGAAGAGGAATGGAAATTGGCGTGTCAGGCTCTAAGCAAAGACGGAATTCCATCGACTGAGCTTTTGGAAAAAATTCCAGCTCAAATACAAATGTCAGCCTTACTATCCTAGGTGGATATTTTTGAAGTTTTTGTGATATAATCGTCTTCAGAGTCAAAGAAAATGGTACAAAGAGCCGATAATTTTGCTTCTTTCGCCGAAACTCTTATATAAGGGTTATTCTTTCTGACTTTGCTTTGAAAGGGTCCGACCTTTTCAGGGCGCCATAATAAGGTCGGACCCTATTAATCATGAATATACAAGACGAATACAAAGAAAAGTTGGCCAAAGTTGCCAAGCTTACTGTGGATGAGGCCAAAAAGGCCTTACTCGATGAAGTTCAAAAGGAACTCACGGGGGAGATTGCAAAAAAAATCAGGGCCGCTGAAGAAAAGATTAAAGAGGAGGTCCATGAAAAATCCCTCGATATTCTTCTCGATGCCATGAAGCAGGGTGCTACCGGTTACGTTGCCGAATACACAGTTTCCTCCGTCACCGTTCCTAACGAGGACGCCAAAGGTAGAATCATTGGCGCGGGGGGCAGGAACATCCGTACTTTCGAAAAAGAGGCTGGGGTCGAAATTGAAATCGACGAAACAAACGATATTCGGCTTTCTTCATTCGATGCCGTAAGGCGTGAAATTGCCAAGCGCGCCTTGGAAATCCTTATCAAAGACGCAAGAATTCAGCCTTCAAGGATTGAAGAAGTTATCCGCCAGGTAAAGGCCAGCATGGAAGATGTGCTTTTGGAAGAGGGAAAGAAAATCACTCACGAATGTGGAGTTTACAATTTGCCGGTAGAACTAATGAGACTTATTGGACGTTTCAGATTCAGAACTTCATATGGGCAAAATTTGGGAATTCACACCATAGAAGAGACAAAAATGGGAATCGCTATTGCTCAGGAAGTCGGCGCCAATGCAGATGTGGTGCGACTAGGATGTTTACTCCATGACGTTGGTAAAATTGTAACTGACGAAGAAGGGAATCACATAGAACTCGGTGTAAACCTTCTTAAGAAATACGGACTACCCAAAGAAGTTATTGCTTGTGTGGCAGAACATCATGAAGATAGACCTTTCTCATCCAACGAATCCGTAATCGTCTGGATGGCGGATGCAATTTCCGGCAGTCGTCCCGGCGCCCGTTACGAACCTCATGAAGGTTATATCAAAAGAATGAGCAAGATCGAAGAAGTCTCCAAAGGTTTTCCCGGGGTGGACCAAGTATTTGCATTCCAGGCCGGTCGGGATGTTCGTGTGATAGTTAATCCGGACGAAGTTGATGACGACAAACTTACGGTTTTAGCCCATGATATAGCTAGAAAGTTGGAAAAAGAGGCAGAATATGCAGGACAAATTAAAGTTTCTGTTATCCGCGAAGTCCGCGCCACCGAAACAACTTCTGCTAAATAAAATTTAGTGGCAGGTTTGCTTGACAATTAATAATATTTGCCGTATTCTTGACACGAACATGACAAAAGGCGATTTGATTGATCAAGTGGCAAGGAAAGCGCATCTTACTAAAAAAGCTGCTGATGAAGCTGTTGAAGTATTTCTTAACGAAATCGGACGTATTTTATCAAAAGGTGAAAAGGTTGTACTTTCAGGATTTGGAACATTTAGAGTTATTTCAATGAAAGGCAAGACCGTTAAGATTCCCAGGACAGAAAAATTGGTTACTATTAAATCTCATAGATCCCCCCGTTTCACCCCAGGGAAGAAACTAAAAAGACAAGTAGCGAGATAATTAATAACTAAAAATTTATATCTAAAATCTTATGGTTTTAAGTTTTGAGTTATGATTATTAGTTTTTAGATTTTAGTTATTAGCTAGTGTTATACTTGGGTTATGGATCGTGCCATTATTGTTGACCACCTCGTAAAAAATTTTGAGGTTATTCAAAAAGAACCGGGTTTAACGGGAGCTGTGAAGTCTCTTTTTTCTCCAACGAAAAAACAGGTGCATGCCTTGCGGGGAGTTTCTTTTTCTATTCAAACAGGCGAGCTTGTTGGGTTTATAGGGCCAAACGGAGCTGGAAAGACTACAACTCTAAAAACTTTATCCGGCCTTCTTTATCCCACCAGCGGTTTTGTTAGCGTAATGGAGTATGACCCATGGGAAAGGAAACCGGAATTTTTAAAACAAATTGCGCTCGTCATGGGTCAAAAAAATCAACTTTGGTGGGATCTTCCGGCGATTGAGACTTTTGAACTAAACCGTGCAATTTACGAACTTAACACTAGGGAATATGAAGACAATCTTAAAGAACTTGTTGAACTTCTGGAAATTGGAAAACTTATAAATATCCCAGTTAGAAAACTTTCATTGGGTCAGCGGATGCGGATGGAATTAACTGCGGCGCTTCTTCATAAACCGAAGGTTTTATTTTTAGACGAACCCACAATTGGTCTGGATCTTGTTGCCCAGCAAAAAATGCGCGACTTCATATATGAATACAATAGGAAATATCAGGCTACAATAATTTTGACTTCACACAACATGGACGACCTTGTCGACCTGGCCAGACGTGTAATAGTGGTGGATGAAGGAAAGATATTATTTGACGGGGCACTTGAGGAGTTGGTTGAAAAATTTGCCAAAGAAAAAATCATTAAAGCAACTCTGGCAAAAAGTGACGGAATTGTCGACCTTGAGAAAATCGGAAAGGTCAGAAAACTGGCCTTCCCGGAAGTTGTTATTTCGGTACCAAGAAACGCAATCGCAGTTGCGGCGGCCGAACTTTTGCAAAACTTTGCCGTTGACGATTTGACGATAGAGGAGATTCCTATAGAGGATGTGATCCGCAAAGTCTTTAAAGGTGGCATTTTCGGAAAATGAATAAATATTTCCAGATCTTCAAAATTTCTTTTCAGGAAGAATTTACTTACAAAATTAACTTCGTAATGTGGAGGGTTCGAAATGTTTTTCAAATAATTGTCACGTATTACCTTTGGGATACTATTTTTTCCGCTCCGGGGAGAGAGGTCTTTGGTTATGACAGGGCAAAAATTATGACATATATTTTTACACTCATCATAGTTCGTTCAATAGTCCTTTCAGCGCGGGCGGTGGACGTTTCAAGCGATGTTGCTGAAGGAAACCTTTCCAATTATCTTATCCGACCAATGAGTTATTTTAAATATTGGTTTACCCGCGACATTGCCAGCAAGGTGTTAAACCTTTTTTTTGCAGCAGGAGAATTTGCTATACTTTTTGTAATTTTAAAACCCCCATTCTTTTTTCAAACCAACATTTACGTCTTTCTATCATTTCTAATGGCGATAGTTTTAGCGATACTGATTTATTTTTCACTTCTTTTTATAATTTCAGCAGTTCCTTTTTGGGCACCGGAACTTGGGTGGGGGTCTCAATTTTTGGTAATCATTGTAATGTTGGAATTTTTGTCCGGAGCGGTATTCCCCATAGATATTTTGCCCGGCGTTTACCAAAAAATTGTGATGTCGCTACCTTTCCCTTATATGATATTTTTTCCGGTTCAGGTTTACTTGGGTAAAATCACGGGAATGTCGCTAATACAGGGTTTTGTGATATCGATAGCTTGGGCAGTAGCTCTCTATTTAGCAATGAGATATGTTTGGAGTAGGGGTCTTAAGGAATATCAGGCATTTGGACGTTAGATCCTGAAATCAATTCAGGATGACTCTATGAAAAAACTCAAATATTATTCTAAAATTTGGTGGTTATTAACCAGAAATTCATTTTCTATAGTACTTGGACAAAGAGTTGCATTATTGTTTTTTTTGACTGGTAAAGTACTTAGATTTTCTTTGTTTATTGGCTTTCTATATTTTTTAATACAAGGGACAAATGGTCTTGCCGGGTATTCCGGTAACCAAGCGATTTTTTTCTTCCTTGTTTTCAATTTGGTGGATGTATTGTCGCAATTTTTCTTTAGGGAGGTTTACCGTTTTAGACCAAAGATAATCTCTGGTGATTTTGATTTAACTTTGGTTAAACCGACTAACGCGTTATTCGTTTCGCTTTTGGGTGGGGCGGATGCAATAGACTTTTTTACGATTCCACCTCTTATCATCGCAACCTGGTATGCCGGTTCCCTGTTTCACCCCTCTATACTAAGTACTTTGTACTTTGTACTGCTTATTGTAAATGGCTTCCTGATTGCTGCAGCTTTCCACATAGCAGTTCTTGCCATGGGAATAATTACATTGGAAATTGATCATACAATAATGATTTACCGGGATCTAACTTCTTTTGGCAGATTTCCGGTAGATATTTATAAGCAACCGGTCCAGGGACTTTTAACATATTTGATTCCGGTCGGAATTATGATAACCTTTCCGGCAAAGGCGTTGATGGGACTGGTTAGTGGAGGAGGAATACTAATATCTATGTTTATAGGAGTTCTCGCGCTTTTTCTCTCATTTAGATTTTGGAATTACGCTTTGAAAAAATACGCCAGCGCAAGCAGTTAACAAACACATGACAAAAAAATTGCTTGTAATTTGCGGCCCAACATCAACCGGCAAAACTTCACTGGCTATCAAAATTGCCAAAAAGTTAAATGGAGAAATTGTTTCGGCCGACTCACGCCAAGTTTACAAAATAATGAATATCGGAACCGGGAAGGATCTTCCCGTTAACTCAAAATTAATAATTAATAATTCAAAATTGGGAGGGTATTATGAAGCAGAAGGGATTAAAATCTGGGGATATGATCTTGTCGATCCAAAAGGTGAATTCAGTGTAGCTCAATATCTCAAAATCGCGCATCGTATTATCGACGATATTTCAAAACGGGGCGCTTTTCCCATCTTGGTTGGGGGAACAGGTCTTTATATAAGGGGAGTAATTGATGGGATCGATACTGCAGATGTTCCAAAGAATAATAAACTTCGAAAAAATTTGGAAGGAAAATCGGTAAATGAACTTTACGAAAAACTATCTCAACTAGATTCTCTCAAAGCAGGGTCTTTTAATTCTTCCGATAAGAAAAATCCGAGGCGTTTAGTACGGGCAATAGAAATTGCCCAATATCAACTTACAAAAAAATTCGTAACATCCGCGCGTCACACAATCGGAAACAATTTTGACGTTTTGCGTATTGGTCTGACCGCGCCTAAGGAATTCATCGATAGAAGAATTGTAAAACGGGTAATAGATAGATTAGACAAAGGAATAAAAACGGAAGTTGAGAATTTGTTAAAAAGTGGGGTTACTTGGGAAAACCAAGCCATGATGGCCATGGGATATGGGTTGTGGCGAGACTATTTTGAGGGAGATGTCACTGAAGACCAAATACTCGCTGAGTGGGCGAGAGACGAAGTACGGTACGCCAAGCGCCAGATGGTTTGGTTCAAAAAAGACAGAAGAATAACGTGGTTTGACATAACAGATCCTGAATTTTTGATTAATGTGGAAAGTTTGGTCAAAAAATGGTATAATCAGGCATAACATGCCGCGCAAAGTCGAGATTTCCCATAAAACAATAATTTTTTCAGTTTTCTTTTTAATATTTTTATGGTTCCTTTTTTATATAAAAGATCTGCTTTTGCAGCTTTTTATAGCCCTTCTTTTTACTACAATTCTTGATCCCTTTGTTACAAAACTGGCATCTTTCAAAATTCCCAGAGGACTGGCCATTCTTTCATCCTACATTTTGATTTTCAGCCTTCTTGGCGGAATTATTGCGCTTTTGGCGCCTCCGCTTGTAGAACAGACAACAAATTTTGCAAATTCACTTCCGGGATATATTTCCCAGTTAGGTATACCACCCGTAGTTAGCTCGGAAGTAAATCGTGAGTTTTTTACAAGGGTTGGGAGCATTCCGGGACAGCTTCTGGTGTTTGGAGCAAGCCTTTTAGCTAATGTGGTATCGGTTTTGGCAGTCTTGGTTTTTACTTTTTATTTGCTTCTTTCCAGGAATAAGTTGGATGAACAACTGGGACTTTTCTTTGGTTCAGAAAAAGCCGGGAAATTGGTTGATCTATTGGCCAGACTTGAAGGAAAATTAGGAGGCTGGGCAAGAGGCGAGCTTTCTTTAATGTTTCTTGTTGGTATGCTTAACTATATTGGGTTGACAGTTTTAGGAATGCCTTTTGCCCTGCCTTTGGCAATTCTGGCGGGTTTGTTCGAAGTAATTCCGTATCTGGGACCGATTGTTGCAGCCATTCCCGGAGTTTTGATTGGTTTTGGGATTTCCCCTGTTACCGGTTTTGGGGTTGTAATCATGGCGCTTCTGGTTCAACAGCTTGAGAACTATGTATTTGTACCAAAGATAATGGGGAAATCGGTTGGAGTTTCTCCTATTATTATTCTTTTGGCTTTTGCGATCGGAGAAAGGCTGGCCGGAGTGGTGGGAATGATAATCTCTGTTCCTTTTGTAATCACTCTTCAAGTTTTGGCACAAGAATACCTTATTAAGGATTAGATATCCACAAACAAAAACCCCTCCTTACGGAGGGGTAAATCGTACTCTAGAGAGTAGTAAGCCAGGTTCTGTTAGGCCCTGAACAAATTTCAGGGTTTGACGATCATCCATCTAACGCCCTCGAACTTCGGCCCGCCTCTTAAGATTTCTCTTAAGATTTTTTGAAAGCGGTTTCGCCCGGTAAGGGGCGGGCCTTTCGGAGGTTGCAGCGGGGAGGATTGCCTCTTTTCACTCGTTTCTCCCTACCTTTAGGGTAGGAAAATCGACATAGTCTCTGTGGCTCTAACTGGCGGCCGTGAGATAGCCTCGCGGACATCTCATGACCTCTCCAGCTTACGCTGGACACCCTGCTTTTCTGCTGCCTGGACTTTCCTCCCCATTTGACTCAGCATAAAGCTGCTTCGCTCAGGGCGATCATCCTTTCTCTAGAGTGAGGCAAGTATAACAGAATAAACTGGAATAATCAAAGATATTATAGGTCATTGTGCTAATCCTAGGACACCAGCGTTCCAGTTTTTTCTCCCTGAAGAATTTTGTCCAGATTTTTAAGTTTATTAATATTAAAAACAATAATCGGCATATTGTGTTTTTGGCAGAGAGCAAAGGCTGTTGCATCCATCACTTTTAGATTTTTCTCTATTGCCTTTTGGTAAGTCAGTTTCTCGTAAAATGTCGCATTCGGATTCGCTTTTGGATCTTCCGAATATACTCCGTCAACGTTAGTGGCCTTTAAAATTACATCGCAGTGCATTTCTATTGCCCTTAGAGCCGCTCCGCTATCTGTAGTGAAGAACGGATTTCCGGTTCCGGCCGTGAATATTACAATTCTTCCTTTATCAATGTGTCTTATCGCGCGCCTCCTTATATACGGTTCTGCTACCGATTTTATCTCAAAGGCCGTCATCATTCTGGTTGGGGCGCCGGTCCGTTCCAGCGCATCCTGGAGCGCGATACCGTTTATTATAGTCCCCAACATACCTATGTAATCTGCGGAAGCTTCATCCACATCGGTCGATCTCTCTCTGCCCCTAAAAATATTTCCGCCACCGACAACTATGGTAAGTTCTACACCGGTTGTTTTCCAAATTTTATATATCTGTTCTGCAATTCTTTCGAAGTTTTCAAAACCAATGCCTTTTCCGTCCTTTTCGCCAAATAACTCTCCGGAAAGTTTTAGAAGCACTCTTTTGTATTTGAGTTTTTTGTTCACGGGCCAGTGGTATTGTAACATAATGCCTCCGATTTTGAATGATTATCAAGTTTTGATATAGTGATACTAATTACATGCTTGCCAAAATTACCTCGGGAGCTACGGTTGGACTTACCGCAACTTTGGTTGATGTTGAAGTTGATGTTGCGGAACAAGGGCTTCCGAGTTTTACAATTGTAGGTCTTCCCGATAAAGCTGTTGAAGAATCTAAGGAAAGAGTAAGAAGTGCGATTAAAAATTCCGGGGCAGATTTTCCTATAAATAGGATTACAGTCAATCTTGCTCCTGCCGACTTGCCAAAGGCGGGGCCTGCATACGATCTTCCGATAGCCCTTGGAATTTTAGTAGCGTCGGGCCAAATTGCGCCGGAGATTAGCGACGCATTATTTTTTGGTGAACTTTCACTTGACGGAAGCTTGCGCCATACAAATGGAATTTTGCCCATGGCGTATCTGGCAAAAATTAAAGGAATGAAGCGTGTTTTTGTTCCCAAAGTAAATGAGACTGAGGCGGCGGTAGTGCCCGGAATTGAGGTATATGCAATTGATTCCCTTTTGACATTGGTGCGTTATTTTCATAAGACCATTGAAATTGAACCCGCTCCAAAAATCAGTCTTAAAAAACTTTTAGTTGTTGGGGAAGCAGAATTTGATTTTAGCGAAGTAGTCGGCCAGGAACAAGCCAAGCGGGCAATGGAGATTGCCGCGGCGGGAAATCACAACATTTTTATGAAAGGAACTCCGGGGAGCGGTAAAACAATGTTAGCACGGGCATTACCCGGAATTTTGCCGACATTAACAGAAGATGAGGCACTAGAGGTCACAAAAATCTATTCCATAACAGGCAACCTCCCTGAAGGAGAATCAATAATTACAAAACGTCCTTTCAGAAGCCCGCACCACACTACAAGCCGAATAGGTTTAATAGGTGGCGGAACAAATCCGATGCCTGGGGAAATTTCTTTGGCCCACCGTGGGATTTTGTTTTTGGATGAATTTCCGGAGTTCCCCAGAAATGTTTTAGAGTCACTTAGGCAGCCAATGGAGGATTCTGTCGTTTCAATATCCCGGGCCAAAGGAAGTGTAACTTATCCTGCCAATTTTCTTTTGGTTGCCGCCAGTAATCCCTGCCCTTGTGGATATTTTGGAGATACAAAACGAGCTTGTACCTGTTTGCCGGGAAATATCTCCCGTTATCAGCACAGAATTTCGGGTCCGATTTTGGACAGAATAGATATTCATGTTGATGTTCCATCGGTGGAAACTCAGAAACTAATATCGAGGAGCGAAAAGCGAAAAAGTGAGAGCTCAAAAGAGATACAAAAAAGGGTACAAAGAGCTCGCAGAATGCAACTAAAACGATTTGAAGGAACTAAATTAAAATCCAACTCCGAAATGAGCACACGCAGTGTTAAAGAATTTTGTGATTTGTCGGAAGATTGTCGCGTGATTTTAACAAGCGCGGTTGCAACAATGGATCTTTCCGCCCGCAGTTATTTTAAGGTAATTAAAATTGCCAGGACTATAGCCGACCTGGCTGGAGAAAAAGAAATACTAACTGTTCATATTGCGGAAGCTTTACAATATAGACCTAAAAACCAAGACTGACCCCCATTTGTTAAATTTGTTATAAAATATCAATATGAAACTTATTGTGCAAAGAGTTAAAAGAGCCAAGGTCGTTCGCGTGTCTGATCAAAAAACAGTTGGGGAGATCGGGTTGGGTCTTTTTGTCTTGGTGGGATTTAAAAAAGGGGATACTGAGGAAGAAGCGCACAAGTTGGCTGACAAGCTATCTAAGTTAAGGGTTATGAGTGATGAGTCGGATAAAATGAATAAATCGATAAACGAAGTTAGGGGAAAAATGTTGGTTGTTTCTCAATTTACGCTTTATGCAGACACAAAAGGTGGAAACAGACCATCGTTTATTAATGCTGAGGAACCTGAAAAAGCTAAAAAATTATATGAATATTTTGTGACTAAGCTTAAGGAAAAAGATATCCAAGTAGAGTCAGGTAGTTTTGGGGATTATATGCAAATTGAAGCAGTATTAGACGGACCGGTAACAATTCTATATGACTAAAATAGCATTAATTATTGCCAAAGTTTTTAGCAATATTGTTTTGGTTTTTACTTTCCTCGTTGTTATGCTAACTGTTTTTTTGACCGGATACGCCAGAGGGTATGGCAACGGTTGGAACGGCGCAGTTGGAGAGTATCAAAAATTGTTGTCAGATAAAGTTTCCTCAACCACCAAACCTTCTGCCACAGACGCCCCTATTCGCTATCCGCTATCTACTACCCGCTCTAGTCTATGGGGAGGCCCTCAACTTTGGGATGCAGTTAATAAAAGCAGAGTTGAACACGGTGTTAACCCCCTAAAACAAAAAGATGAACTTTGTACAATAGCTTCTATCCGTCTAAACCAACTCTTGGAACTTGGGAAGCTTGATGGGCACGAAGGTTTTTCTAAACTGCCAACCGACAGGCCCGATTTAAAATGGATTTTTGAAGAATATGATATATCCGAGTTTTTAGTATCGGGTGCAACTTCCCCGCAAAACGCGGTGGATCTTTGGCTAAATACCCTGGGACACAAAAAATTACTAACGGGTGGGGAATACTCGTTTGGTTGCATCTATGCCCAAAGTGGCTTTGGAGTGGCAATTGCTGCTTATTGACATCGATACTTTATAGTAATATTATCGGCTCATGACAATGGAAAGGCTTGGTCGTCTAATGGATGATCTAAGTGTCGAAGGAAATAATTCTGATTTTTCGGTGCTTCGTAAATCCGTGGCAGACTTGTTGGCGACTAAAGGGGAGTTTGAATCGGACAAAGGTTTTAATCGAATTTTGTGGGCAATTGCAAAATTAGATTTTTCTGGTAAAGCGGCCCATTACAAAAAGTTTTCTACTACAGTTGAATATAAGGGAGAAAACGTGCCAATTGAAATATCTACAAGTTTGAGCGAAAAACATTCTGTCGATCCAGAAAGAGCCAGTTTCTGGATAAACATCGGCGGTGTTAACGCACTCTCATATCAAATATCTACAAATCTTAATGATTCCAATAGGGCATTTTTTGTAGGCGAAGATCTATTCGGTGGGCGGACCTCTCTTCTCCCTGTTGATATAATTGAGTTAAAAGATTTAATCTCAAGACTGTCTTGACCTTACTATTTGTTTGTAAGTTTATTATGCTTCAAAAACTCTTCCAGTTTTTTCTTAGAGGTAAACTGTCGGCCGATACTTACAAATAATCGATTTGTTTCCGGCCAATATTTTTTGGGTAATATCTTTACCAATTCGCGTTCTGTCTGTTCCGGAGTTCTTGTGTGGACCCAACCGAGCATGTTACTGATTTTATGAACGTGTGTATCGACGGCAATTGCAGGGATTCCAAAGGCCCTATTTAAAACCAGATTTGCAGTTTTTCTGCCAACACCAGGGAGCGTCATCAATTCTTCCCTCGTTTTTGGAACTTTTCTCGAATACCTTGTAAGAAGAGAACCTGCAAGGTCTTTAAGATGTTTGGCTTTTGTTTTATAGAACCCAACCGGATATATCAATTGTTCAATTTCTAATTGGTCTAATTCGCCCAATTCGACAAAGTTCCCCGCCTTTGCAAACAATCTGTTTGCAGCGGCTAGGGTAGTTGTGTCGTTTGTTCTTGCAGACATAACAGTTGAAACAAGGGTTTTGTAAGGGTCATTTCCAAAAACTTCCAGGGGGATTTCTGTGTAGTTCTTTCTAAATACGCTGAAGACTTTGTCTATATTCATAGTAGGGAACACAAAAGGGGCCCTACCGACTTAGGTGGGTGCCCTTTTGCTTTAAGAGTTCAAATCAAGAGTTTATTTTCCTCCGATCTTGAACATGGTTGTGCCGCAAACTTCACAAACTGCTTTTGTGGCTTTCTTTCCATTCTTCATGGTAACCTCTTGAGCATCTTTACCTTCCCTCTTGGCGCGACATTTGACGCAATACATCATAAATTTTTCACCTCCAGTCCTTAGGGCAAACCGCGTTGAACACGGTGCAAGGCTAAGTATACAACTGTTTCCAGGATCAGTATGAAGCTAACCAGGATCAGGCTCTTAATTATATCCTTTTTGATTCTGGGTAAGTCGTCGTCTTTAGTCAAAAGATTGGCTCTTTTTGCGTAGCCTTGGTTGGACTTGATCGTTTTTTCTGTTAAACTTGTTTCCCTATTGACATGGGGCTCTGAAGGCTGCCAAGAGTACAAAAAATTGTAGTGAGGGTTCTCTTTGTTTTTTCTGGTTCGGTGAA
The DNA here is from genome assembly GCA_000993205.1 of Candidatus Woesebacteria bacterium GW2011_GWB1_39_10. Lineage (GTDB taxonomy): Bacteria > Patescibacteriota > Microgenomatia > UBA8517 > UBA8517 > GWB1-39-10. The sequence goes on along the minus strand of LBVU01000003.1, from coordinate 28,623 downwards.
CTGCCATATTTGGAATCTATACTCAAGAAGCTTGAGTTTGCATCTGCAAACGAAAATTTCGAGTATATGATCTCTTGCGAGAGTTGCAAACTCGAGTAAGAGGAGCATATCTCCTTGACACTTACTTTTCAAGATGCAAAAATGATTAAGTTCAATCGGAGTACCATTGTTACTCAACTTTGCTTGCCCTTACAAATCTAAATGGAAACACAGGTTTTTTTATTTTTAACAATTACGGCGGTTTGGCTTTTGGGGATAAGCATAATTCTTTATAAAATATTTGTTATTTTTAATAGATTAACAAAAGGTGTGGGTGTGGCCGATCTTAAAAAAGTTTTAGAAAAGGTAATTTCAAAAGAAGAGGAAAACGGAATTGATGTAGCAAAAATTATTAAGAGAGTGTCATTTTTGGAAGAAGACGGAAGGCGTCATGTCCAAAAGGTTTTTATCGTCAGGTTTAATCCGTTTAGAGAGCTTGGCGGTGACCACAGTTTTAGTTTGGCTATTTTAGATGGTGAAGATACGGGTATAATAATTACAAGCCTTCATACAAGAGATAGAACAAGGGTTTATATGAAGGACATTAAAAGAGGTAAAAGTAGTTTTGAATTGTCAGTCGATGAGAAAAAGGCTCTGACAGGTGCCCAGAAAAGTAAATAAATATGTACAAATTTAAGAAATTTAGTAACATTTTGAGTTCCAAGAGGTTCATAATGATTGCAAGTTTTAGCGGACTTTTTTTGATTTCTGTGGGACTTGGCTTACTTGTTTTCTACTTGATTTCTCCAAAAAACATCGGAAGCGTAATAAATAAAGTGGCTCAGAAATCAAAATTCAATTTGAACCTTCCCAAAACGGAAGAATGTCCTATTAATGGTCAAAAGTATACTAAACCGGAGGCAGATGTTTGGAACACACGCCGACCCATTGTTCAGATGATCGAAAACCATCAGGATGCCCGTCCGGAATCCGGACTTTCGCGTGCGGATGTTGTTTATGAAGCAGTGGCGGAGGGTGGAATAACCAGATTTGCAGCCGTTTTTTATTGCGGAGCCGTAGCCAATGAAGTTAAAGCGGCGCCGCTAAGGAGTGCCAGGGTTTATTTTATGAATCTGGCGGCCGGTTACGGAAAAAATCCCCTTTTCCTTCATCAGGGCGGAGCAAACAATATTTGTTCAACTTGTCCGGGTGGAGTAAAGCCGAGGAGTGAAATTGACCCAACCGTTAACACTCTTACACTTTTTGATAAGTTGGGTTGGCAGGGTGGACCGAAAGGCAATAATTTGGATGGCGGGTATAACATTGGTTTTCCTCTTGTGGTGCGTGACCAATATCGTTTGGGTAGTACTCCGTCGGCTTGGGAGCACGCCGTTGTAGCAAATCTTGATTTGATTTGGCAGGATGCTCAAAAACGCGGTTTTAATTATAAAGACGATAGCGGAGTTGCCTGGACCCAGGGATTTAGAAAATGGCTTTTCCAGGATGGAAAAACGACAACTTCTTCGCCTGTGACAAATTTAAAGTTTAACTTTTGGGAAAGTATGTCTGGTTATGACGTCGAATGGAAATATGATCAGGCACCGAACTCTTACAAGCGCTTCAATGGCGGAAAAGAACATATTGATTGGGAGTTTGATAAGCCCCAGCTCTCGGCGAGCAATGTAGTCGTAATATTCGTAAAGGAAACCGGACCGCTCGATACAGAACATCATATGTTCTATCAGGTCATTGGGACGGGGAAAGCCTTGGTTTTTCAGAATGGAGGAGTTATAGCGGGCACTTGGAGAAAAGCAACTCCTCTTGACAGAGAGGCATTTTATGATACAAATGGGAAAGAGATTGAGATGGTCCGCGGTGCCACTTGGATCGAGGTGCTACCGGCAGGGAATCCTGTCACATATTAACCTGCCCGGATAAAACCAATGGCTAATTTTGGTGACATTATTACTTCAAAAGTCAGGATTAAAATTTTGGAGCTTTTCTTCTCCAACTTAAAGGAACTTTATCATGTTCGTGGAATTGTGCGCGAGACAGATGAGGAAATTAATGCGGTAAGGCGCGAACTTACAAAACTTGAGAAGGATGGAATTTTAGAGAAAGAACCTAGAGGCAATAGAATTTATTATTTTACCCGTTCTGGCCATCCGTTTTATGGCGATCTGATATCGATAGTTGCCAAAACTACAGGTTTGGGTAAAGCATTAATTGAGAACAAAAACAAAATCGGCAAAGCTTCTTTTATTATGTTTTCTGGTAAATTTGTTCGGATTAAAGACAGAAAACGGGATGAAGATGTTGACATATTAGTTGTTGGAGATGTTGTTCTTCCGGAACTCGCTTCCATAATTCGGGTTGAGGAAAGTAAACGGGGTAAGGAAATTAACTACACCGTAATGAGCAGGGAAGAATTTGACTTTAGAAAAAAAAGACGTGACCCGTTCTTGGGTGGGATTTTGGGAGGCTCCCGTGTTATGATTATTGGCGATGAAGAAGATTTGGTTAATTAGCTTCACATTTATCTTAACAGTAGCTGCAACTTACATAAGTTTGCCTCCCGATTTAAATATAAAAATAGGCAATTTTTCGTTGTCTCATAAATTCGATCTCCGATTAGGGCTTGATCTGGCAGGGGGAAGTCGATTGGTTTTTGAAGCAGACACAACCAATATCCCGACAGACCGTCGTCAATCCGCCCTTGAGGGTGTCAGAAATGTTATAGAAAGAAGAGTAAACCTTTTCGGAGTTTCAGAACCAACGGTTCAAACCTCCGAGTTCCAGGGAAAAAATAGAATAATTATTGAACTCCCGGGTTTGGATAGTACAAAAGACGCGATAAATCTCATTGGCCAGACGGCGCAATTGATATTTATGGAAGAAAAAATTATTCCGGCTACAAAGGGAGCGTCTCCTTCTGCAACTCTTGTTTCTACCAATTTAACCGGAGCGGACCTTAAAAACGCTTCAGTTCAGTTTGATAGTCAAACAGGCAAACCGGCTATTTCCTTGCAGTTTACAGATGAAGGAGGCAAGAAATTTGAAGATATCACGGGTAGAAATGTGGGTAAGCCGGTATTAATCGTCTTGGACAATACCTTACTGTCACAGCCCGTTGTTTCCGAGAAAATTATTGGCGGTAACGCTCAAATATCCGGAAACTTTTCAATTGATGAGGCCAAGAAATTATCAATACAACTAAATGCCGGCGCGCTTCCGGTTCCGGTAAAATTGGTTCAAGAAACGACGGTTGGAGCAACATTGGGAACAGAATCAATTAGACAAAGTGTTTTGGCCGGTTTAGTGGGAATATTGTCAGTCATGATTTTTATGATCTTGTCTTACGGTAAACTTGGACTCGTTGCAGATATTGGACTGTTTATTTTTGGAGTCATTACCCTATCTTTATATAAACTGATCCCGGTCACCTTAACTCTTCCGGGTATAGCCGGATTTATGCTTTCAATCGGAATGGCAGTGGATAGCAACATTCTGATATTTGAAAGATTTAAAGAAGAAAAATTGATAAGGTCAATTCCTAATGCCCTCGAAACCTCTTTCGGGCGTGCTTGGGACTCAATACGTGATGCCAACATTGCAACCCTCGTCACTTGTTTTATTCTTTGGAACCCTCTGGACTGGTCAATTCTACCTTCCTCGGGTCCTGTTCGGGGATTTGCAATAACACTTGCACTCGGAATCGCGATAAGCTTATTTACGGGAATATTTGTTTCGAGAAATTTGTTAAGGGTATTTATAAAAGAAAGGAGGAGCGACACAAATATACGAATTGCACACGAATGATACGAATATTTGTGACATTCGTGTTGTAGCTAATTCGTGTCATTAGTGTCGATAAATATTGTGAATTGGATGAAATACAGACCTTTATTTTTATCTATATCGACAATTGTTATCATTGTCGGAATACTTAGTATTTTAAAGTGGGGATTAAAAATCGGGATCGATTTTAAAGGAGGGACACTTATCGAATACAGGTTGCAAAACGGAGAAAAGAAGGTCGAAAGATACGGACAATTGGGAGACGTGCAAATAGAAAAAATCAGATCTGATTATAAAGCCCAAGGTGCAACGGAAGAACGGTTAGAAACAGTCGGCCCGACAATCGGACCCGAATTGGTTAAAAAAACAATTTACGGTCTGGCAATTTCCACTTCGTTGATTCTTCTTTGGATCGCATATCAATTTAAAAGTATAAAATTCGGAATTTCGGCTACTGTGGCAACACTACATGATGCAATTGTTGTAATTGGAATGTATTCAATCTTGGGCCACTTTTTTGGAGCCGAAATTGATTTTCTTTTTGTCACCGCACTCCTTACGATAATTTCATTTTCGGTTCACGATACAATTGTCGTTTACGATAGAATCAGAGAATTGCAAAAAAAGTCCGACGAAGATCTCAAAACCCTCGCAAACATGGCTTTATCTGAAACGATGGTTAGGTCAATTAACAACTCTTTTACAATTATTTTTATGCTGGCAGCTTTAATTCTTCTTGGTGGTGAAACTACAAAATGGTTCGCATCAGCTCTTTTAATAGGAACAATTTCAGGCACCTATTCTTCTCCCTTCGTTGCGGTTCCAATACTTGTTACTTGGGACGAAATTCAAAAAAAATTAAAAAATCGTGCCTAAATACTTCAATACTATATAGTATTGAAGTGAAACCAATGAGTAGAAAAAAGTTATTTTTCCTTTTAGGAATAGCACTAACTTTAGTTGGCTATATTTTTAGTTATTTTCAGAATAAACAAATTAGCCAAATTTCTCCAATTTTCCAAGTTTCCCCAAATCCCTCAAAGATCCTGAGCGAAGTCGAAGGACAAACCTCCCCAATCTCCCTAATTACCCCAATTCCGTCAGTCTTTACAATCGCAAAAGTTACTCGCGTATACGACGGTGACACAATTCAAATCGAAGGCGGTCAAAAAGTTAGATATGCAGGTATAGACACCCCCGAGGTGTACCCAACAGTGTTGTGCTATTCTGAAGAGGCAAAAGCGGAGAATGAAAAATTAGTTTTGGGTCAAACAGTTGAATTAGAAAAAGATATTTCAGAAACAGACAAATATGGCCGTCTTCTTCGTTACGTACACCTCGGAGGTGTACTTGTTAATGACGAGATGCTCCGTGAGGGTTTTGCCAGCGTCTCAACATATCCTCCCGATGTTAAATATCAAAAAATGTTTTTGGAGTCAGAAAAATATGCAAGGGAGAATGATTTAGGGCTATGGAAAAATTGCAATAAATAAATTTATTTATCTAAAATCCTCTAACTTCCCTTAATTTACTTTATTGATCTAGATCATTAAACTTTTTGAGCTCTGATGTTAGATTTTCCTTATTGTTCTCAATTTCTTTATTCACAACTTTTTCAAAAAGATCACTCAAAATTTTTCCAACCTCAGGTCCTGAGCGCAGTCGAAGGACTTTCATTACATCGTTCCCGTCTATCTTTAAGTCTTTGATCGAGAACGGTTGTTTTTGAACTTCAATCAAACGCGCCTTAAACTCTTCCAATCTCCAACTTGTTTCGCGGGCACCACCACCAAGCCGGTCTGCGACCCTTAGGGCCAACATATCGTCCATATTTTCCAGACCCACATTTCTAAGCACTCTCCTGATTGCTGAATCTGTTTGGTGTTCGTCGACTGTAAATTGGTGCCAGCGGACTAGGATAATTAACTTATCCTTTTCTTTTTTTGAAAATCTGAGTCTGTCGGCAATACTCTCAGCAATTTTAGTAGAAACCATTTCATGGTTATAGAAAGTTATAGTTCCGTTTTCTAATTTCCTGTATGTTTGGGGCTTTCCAATGTCATGAATTAGTGTGGCGAATCTGGTGACTGTATCTTCGCTTTTGCAAAATTTGAGCGCCATCAGTAAATGGGTTCCGACGTCGTAAATATGGTGCCTACCGGGGGATTTTTGTTCTACCCCAAAGCATTTTTCAAGTTCCGGTAGAATTTCCTGCATAAGTCCCGAATTTCTAAAAAGAAGAATCCCATCATACGGGTTAGGGGAAGAGATTAGTTTGAAAAGTTCTTCTTTGACTCTTTCCTTGGCAATTTTATTAATTAACGGAGCATTCTTTTTGATAGCGTCAAAGGTGTCACCTTGAATGTTAAAACCAAGTTCTCCAGCGATTCTGATTACCCTCATCATTCTCAGAGCATCTTCAGAGAAGCGGTCGTCGGCATTACCTACGGCCTTTATAATTCCCTTGTCGATATCAGATTGCCCATTAAACGGATCGATTAAGTACACAGTACCCAGTACAGAGTACTTAGTTTTTTCGCTCTGTGCTTTGTGCTTTGTACTTTGTACTGCGCCAAGCGCCATTGCATTGATCGTAAAATCACGCCTTGATAAGTCTTCTTCTAAAGTTTTTCCCCAAGATATTTTGTCTGGGTGTCTTGCATCCGAATAACCCTCCTCGGTTCTATAAGTCGTAATTTCAAAAGGTTTTTTGTAATCCTCGACTGTAAGTCCAACAGTTCCGAACTGATTATCATAAAAACCCTCGGGAATTACCTTTAAAATTTGTTCGGGTGTTGCATTAGTTGCGAAATCCCAGTCGTTTACAAGTCTCCCCATTAATAAATCGCGGACAGCGCCACCAACGATATAGATTTCGTAACCAAATCCATCAAATTTGTCTAATATTTCTAATACCGATTCGGGCAAATCTATTTTCATCTTGCTATCATTATAGAAGATACTAAGATATTAGGATACTAAGATATTATGATAAGCAAAAAATGGGAAATTCTCCATAAAGACCCCAAAGATATAAAAACTATAAAAGATATAACCAATATTCTTCTCAAAAATCGTGGAATAAAAACGGAAAAACAAAAAATGGAGTTTTTTGAGCCCATAGATCCTATGAAAATTTCTCTGAAGTCTTTGGGAATATCGGAATCGGAGGTAAAAAAAGCAATTGGAAGAATCAAAAAGGCTAAGAAAAATGATGAGCATGTAATTGTTTACGGTGATTACGATGCTGATGGAATCACCGGAACCGCAACAATGTGGGAAACATTGCATGCTTTGGGAATTTTTGTTCTTCCACACATTCCTGAAAGATTTTCGGAGGGGTACGGATTAAATCTGGAAAGTGTTGCGCGCCTTAAAAAAGAAGACCCGAAGCTCAAGTTGATTATTACAGTCGATCATGGAATTACCGCTGGGAAAAAGGTTGATGAGGTCGGGAAAATGGGAATTGATATGATTATATCTGACCACCATCAACAGGGAAAAGAAAAAACAAAACCACTAGCTTTGATTTATACAACTCAAATTGGAGGATCTGCGTTGGCGTGGTTTTTTGCACGCGAGGTTCTGAAAAAGGTCGGACCCTTTGCAGAAGGGTCCGACCTTATCAAAGAGAAGCTTCAGCTTGCTGCCATTGGAACAGTGGCCGACCAGCTTCCACTGGTTGGACCGAACAGATCCATCGTCAAATACGGTTTAGAGGAATTGAAAAATACAAAAAGACCCGGCCTGCTTGCTCTTTTTGACGAAGCCGGACTGACAGGGTCGGACCCTGTCAAAAGAGTCGGTACTTATGAAGTTGGATTTATGATTGCACCAAGAATAAATTCAATGGGTCGTCTCAAACACGGATTGGAGTCATTACGGCTTTTATGCACAAAAGATAAATTTAAAGCCATGGAAATCGCCGGAAATATCGGGAGAACCAATTTCGACAGACAGAAAATGGTTGACCAAATAATGGCAACCACCCTGAGCGAGATGAAAATCGAGTCGAAGGGTTTTACAAATGAAATAATAATCATTGCAGGAGAGAGTTATCATGAGGGAGTGATTGGCCTTGCTGCAGCAAAATTGGTAGAGGAATTTTATCGGCCGGCCATAGTTTTGTCGATAAAAGAAGGTGTGGCTAAGGCCTCTGCCAGATCGATATCGGGGTTTAATATAATCGAGGCGATCAGAAAGTTTGAAGATTTGTATATCGAGGGTGGAGGACACCCGATGGCTGCCGGGTTTTCGATAAAAACGGAAAACATACCGGAATTTTCCCGTCGCTTGAATAAATTGGCAAAAGGAACACTAACGGAAGAGTTACTTCAAAGAAGACTTAAAATAGACTTGGAACTTGATTTTGAAAAAATTAACCCTGAGCTCGTTGAATGGGTTAAAAAATTTGAACCTTCCGGACTTGGAAATCCGTCGCCGGTTTTTGTAAGTAAAGATGTAGAAATTATCTCAGTCAAGGCTGTAGGAAGGGACGCAAAACACCTTAAGCTTAAACTAAGGCAAAATGAACATATTTTTGATTCAATATTTTTTGGTGGAGGAGAAATGTACTCAAAACTGTCGACCAAGGCTAAACTAGATGTGGTGTACCGTCTTGAAGAAAATGTTTGGAACGGTTTGGTTAGTCTCCAATTACAGATACGTGACATAAAGGTCGATCTGCATTAAAATAGATTCATGGAAAGAACTCTGATTTGCGAAACGCCAAAAAAAGTTGGCAAAAAAATTAAAATTAATGGTTTTGTGCATGTCGTACGGGCTCATGGAAAAATTGCCTTCGCAGATATTACGGACAGAAGTGGCATTTTGCAGGTTGTGGGAGAGGAGGATCTTGCCGATCTTAGACCTCAATATGCTGTGGAAATCGAAGGTGTCGTACAAGCCCGTCCCGAAAAGATGATTAATGACAAAATTAAAACGGGAACAGTTGAGCTTACAGCAGAAAAAGTAATAGTTTTGGCCAAATCAGATGAAATGCCATTCGACATGGGAGGGGAAACTCTTAATTTGGAACTCCCCACGCTTCTCGACTTTCGGACGCTTACCTTAAGACATCAAAAAATCAAGGAAATTTTTAAAGTCCAGGCTGCGGTTCTAGCAGGATTTAGAAATGCTTCGGAAGATATTGGATGTACGGAAGTTACGGTTCCTACAATCTCTGCATCAGCAACAGAAGGCGGTGCGGAGGTTTTCTCTGTTGATTATTATGGACATAAAGCATTTATGACGCAATCCCCCCAACTTTATAAGCAAATGATGGTTCCTTCACTCGAACGCGTTTACACCATAGCCAAGGCGTATCGCGCGGAGCCGTCAGTTACTACCCGCCATCTTTCGGAAGCAACCCAAATGGATTGTGAATTGGGATTTGTGGAATTTGATGAACTTTTGGATGCTTTAGAATTTGTCGGTGGCAAAACTCTAAAATATGTTGAAGAAAAATGCGGGAAAATTTTTAAGGATTATGGAGTTTCGGAGTTAAAAATTCCCGCTAAAATTCCGCGTTTAACAATGAGAGAAGCCCAGGTTATTATTAAGGACAGAACCGGTGTGGATCATACTAAAGAAAAAGACTTGGATCCCGAAGACGAAAAAGAAATATGTAAATGGGCTCTGGAAGAAAAGGAAAGTGATCTGGTGACCGTTACCCACTATCCTACAAAAAAACGCGCATTTTATACCAAGCCGGACCCTGAAGATCCCGAGTTTTCTTTAAGCTACGATCTACTTTTTAGAGGGCTCGAGATTTTAAGCGGTAGTCAGAGAGTGAATGATCATGAAGAGTTGGTTAGCGCAATCAAAGATAGAGGAATGGATCCTGCAAACTTTACAATGTATTTACAAACTTTTAAATATGGCATGCCTCCCGAAGGTGGCTTTTCTTTCGGACTTGAGAGAATAACAATGAAACTTTTGAATCTTGGAAATGTCCGTGAAGCATCTCTTTTCCCTCGCGATATGGAAAGGGTCGATTTTAGATTCTCTCAAAAGGAAGACTTGTCTTCAAAATGAACCCACTAAAGATTAAAGACAATTTTTTGTTTTTGGCCATGTTGGCTTTTGTTTTTGTGTCTTCGACTGCTCTTGCTCTATCCCGCTCTTTCGATACTACATTACTATATAGTAATGTAGTGAAGCGTGAAGAAAAAAAATTTCCCTCTAACCCGGTTCCGTTACTAAATTCACCGTTTCCCATCCTTTCCGCTCAGGGCGTTATGGCAGTGGACTTAATCTCGGGGGTACCTCTTTACGAAAAAAATGCCGATCAAAGATTTCTACCGGCATCGACTACAAAAATAATTACGGCTTTGGTTGCGCTCGATTCCTATCCGCTTGACCAGGTCTTAACAGTTGGCGTTGGGGTAAAAGTAATTGGTCAAAAGATGGGTCTTTTTAAAGGGGAACAGATTAAAGTTGAGGACCTTTTATATGGACTCTTGGTCTATTCAGCCAACGATGCCGCTCTGGTTCTGGCTCAAAACTACGATGGGGGATATGACAATTTTATTGTAGCAATGAATACAAAGGCAAAAAAGCTTTCTTTAACAAACAGTCACTTTGATAACCCTGTGGGGTTGGATACAAACGACCAGTACGCAACGGCAAGGGACCTTGTGAGGGCGTCGGAGGTGGCCATGAGAGATCCGGTCTTTGCAAGGATGGTTGGAACAAAACAGATAACCTTTAAAGATGTCTCGGGTAAATTTTCATACAATTTGCGCAATATTAATGAACTTTTAGGGAATGTCCCGGGGGTAATGGGTGTTAAAACCGGCTGGACGGAAAATGCGCGGGAGAATTTGGTTACATACATCGAGCGCGATAATCATAAAGTTATGATTGCAGTTTTGGGAAGTCAGGACAGATTTGGGGAAACAAAAGAGCTGATCGATTGGATTTTTACAAATTACGAGTGGCAGGAAGTTAATCCCTATTCGCCATAGTAATCAGATTTTATGGCTGGAACATATGCCGTAAATCCGTTGTCTCCTTCAAAAACATAAATAGGTTGGAAGAAGTCGGTCTCGGTATCGGGGTCAAAGTATGCCAAATAAACTCTTCTTATTTTTAAAGAATCGCCCTCTTTGCTTAACCCTATATCTGCAATATATACATTTCCTGCTGTAAACTCTGCATACGCTTCGGTGGGAGTTTTAATCGGGTAAGTCGAGGATTGGGATTCATCGACCGGAAAATAATGATATTCCGCTACAATTAATTGCTGCTTTTTATTACTGGAACCGCTTACAATTGCCCAAACATTAGCCTTATTTGGGTTACCTGTCATGCTCGGCAGATTGTCGTATGATTTTCTAAATAGGTTGATTTCTATTAAATCACTTTCGGATAAGGATAGTGCACTAATTAATTTTCCATCGGATAATTTCAGAAAGTTGTGGGTTACTGGTCCGGTCAGGTCATCCGGTAAAACCCCTGCAGTGGAAAGAGCTGACCGGTATTCCGCTGCCGCAACTTCGGCAATCGGAGGTTTGGTGTCAATGGGGGACCTGTCAGCTATCAAATCGTAACTAATAGAAAAAACCCCGGTGATAATGTTAATTTCCAGGACGGAAGGAAAATTAGGACTTCCGAATTTGTATACAGTGTCCGACACTTGTATTGGATCTTTTGTAAACTCGAGAACCTTTGCTTTGTTTTTGGCAACATCCAGCGAAAGTAAGTTTGCGCTGATTTTCGGCATGAAGAAAACTTTTGCCTGCCCGGGAATATTAGTGGGTAGACCACCCTCGGGAGTTTCTAAAATGTAATTTATCTTGGGGTTAATGTCACTTTTTGGAAATGGAATCTTTGAAAGTTTTCCAAATTTTACCGTAGGTGGCGGCGGAGGTGCAGGAAAAACTTTTTTGTATATCGCCACTCCGGAATCGAACAGAAATTTTCCTACTATGATAAATATTATGAAAAAAATTCCGTAACGAATCCCTTTTCTGGCATTTATAGCGACTTGGGTCAGACCAGTCATAATGATATAATCATATCATGGTTCGTACCCGTTTTGCGCCTAGTCCGACAGGCTCCATGCATATAGGAAATCTAAGAACTGCTTTTTATGCATATGCGTTGGCAAAGCACGAAAAGGGAGATTTTATATTACGTATTGAAGACACAGATAAAAAAAGAGAAGTTTTGGGTGGTGTCGACGATATCAAAGATCTTTTAGGAATTTTTGGAATCGAATGGGACGAGTTCTATCTTCAGTCTGAAAGACTTTCTGTATATAAGAAGTTTGCTGAAAAATTAGTTGCAGACGGTCACGCCTTCTATTGTCGGTGTGAAGCTAAAAATGCAAAAGAAGACGGATTTTCGACAAGTTTGAGGGATGTCTGTCGTGATAAAGGTCTAAAAAGCGGTGCTATCAAATTGAGAGTTCCAGATAATGAAGAAATAAAATTTACAGACTTTGTGTTACGAGACGAAATAATATGGCATAGCCCCGTGGTGTTCGATGCCACACTTTTAAAATCTGATGGTTTTCCCACCTACCATCTTGCCGTTGTGGTCGATGACCATGAAATGAAAATAAGCCACGTTTTAAGGGGCCATGATTGGCTACCGTCAACTCCGATTCATTTACTGCTTTACAAATACTTTGGATTCGAAATTCCGGAAATCGGTCATTTAACCGATATTTTAGATCCGGAGGGTGGAAAACTCTCAAAAAGAAAAGGAAGTACTTCTGTTCGGGGACTTTTGGGCGAAGGATATTTACCGGAAGCGTTATTTAATTTTGTCATTTTGTCTGGTTGGGCACCAAAAGATAATCGTGAACTTTTCAATCTTTCTGAATTTGTAAAAGCCTTTGACTCTGACGGCTTTCAGAAGTCAAACCCAGTGTTTAATAGGGAAAAACTTGATTGGTTTAATGGCCAATATATTAGGCAAATGTCAGATGAAGATTTAAATTCCAAATTTCAATCCCAATCTCCTCAATTTACCAAATTGGACCAATCTGACCAATTGTCTATAACAAAATTAATCAAAGATCGCGTCAAAAAAACTTCAGATATAAACGAATTTGCCAAATTTTTCTGGGAAGCTCCTGTTGTAGATAAAAATTTATTCAGCGAAAAATACACAGAACATCTAGAAGTTGCCCAAGATACCATTTTAGCAATTGAACAATGGAACAATGAAACAATCAATGAACAGCTTTTAAAATCAGTTAAGGATAATGGTTTTAAGACTGGAGACTTTTTCATGACCTTAAGAATTGCTATTACTGGTCAAAAATTTACCCCGCCAATTAATGATTCTATTATAATTTTAGGTCAGGAAGAGACCCTCACCCGTTTGCAGAAAGCTTTTAGTTCTTAGATATTCGTTTTTAGTTTTTACCATGTCCCACGATCTGCCCACCACAACATACAAAATAAATATAGAAAGAGTTGATACTGAATTTCTTCGCAATAAACTCAAACTCAAAAGCCTTGAGGTTAAGAAAAATTTTACTCAGAGATACCCTCATGTTGAAAAGTTTTTTACAGATCGTGGAATCGACCTCGGTAAAATCCGAGATCATTCAGCGAAAGTAATAGCAACAGGCGCTCTAACCGGGACACTTCTTTTTGCTCCTCCAATGGGTGTTAAAAATTTACCTCAATTGACTCAAGCAATAAAAGACGTATCAGATGGGCAGACAAACAGTCCAAACATTCCTTTTCAGGAACTTCTTTTAAAAAATTTGCACGCTATTCTTCCTCAAAAAATAGGCCCCTTGGACAGGTCAACCGAAAAAAGTTTGGAACAGGTTTTTCAACAAATCATTGGGATAAATGCGAGGGCGGGCTTGGAAGGTGAACATCTAAATACAACCTACGGTTATATAGGGGCTGAACAACATTTAATGCGTTATCCCGGGGACACAATGGCGACACATCCGAAATTGCCGGAAAAAGATGAAGGTATGGCGCCCGGGCGTGGTGCTTGGGGCTATGTTCCCAAGGAAAACGAAACGTGGTATGCTGTTGTTCAAACTTTGTATTTGCCTGACTGGAACACCCGCCAGCCGTACCTTAGAGATTGGTATAAATATAGAAAAGTTTTGATTGTTAACACAATAAACGGAAACGCGGTTATTGCTAACATCGCAGACGCGGGGCCCGCCGCATTTACCGGAAAACAATTTGGGGGGAGCCCCGAGGTCATGAATTATCTGGGTGGTCCCAGATATAAAAAAGGTCCTGTTATAATATTTTTTGTTGACGATCCGGATAACAAAGTTCCACTTGGACCTGTGGAGTACAATGAAGTTAATATGCCAGGTGTCGCATTAACACAAGTATGAGTAAATTATTTTTCGACCACCTTCTTCAATTAAAGGATGTGGACAAACATATCAAAAAAATTGCCAAAACCGCCGAAGAACGGGAAGAGCTTTGGGGGCTGATTGACGAAATTGTTCACCATAAAGTGATGGGTTGTATACTCGACAATCTTCCCAGGCAACACCATGAGGAATTCTTGGAAATGTTTCACACTTCACCTCACGACGAAGAGCTGCTGTTTACGTATTTGCGTAGGAAAGTAGGCGAGAATATTGAAGGCCTTATTAAACAAGAGATCGGCGGACTCGCCGCTGAACTCTTGGGAGAAATTAAGAGTTAATATGGACAATCATTTTGGCGGAGTAATTTGGACAAATCATGCACTAGACCGGTTGCGCGAGAGAGGTATTAAACAAGGAGACGCATGGGCTACCTGGAGGAGGCCGGACCAATCATATAAAGGAAATCTCCATAAAGGAGACGATGCTTGGAGGTATTACAGGCAATTTGGAGACCAAAGAATAGAAGTGGTTGCAAAACAAAATGAAAAAAAGGAATGGATAATACTTTCAGTTTGGTCACAACGGGTTTCCAGAAATTCCCCAATCTCCCCGAATCTCCCAAATTTCCCTAAAGTTTCTTTTTGGGTGCGTTTGTATAACTTCATTTTTACAAAGTGAAGTGGTTCAGGTATAATCCTCCATTGGTATGCGAAAAATATTTATGAGAAAGTGGTTTTGGATTTTTCTTGGAGTTGTCACCATTGTTATTTGGCGAATTGTAGTAAATTCGAATAAACCCATAAAAGTTGAAACCGCAAAGGTTGTAGGTGGTGATCTGGTTCAATCTGTGTCGACCTCGGGAACAGTTAAGGCAGATCAATACGCTCCGCTTACCTTTCAGGGCGGGGGGCTTGTAGCTTGGGTTGGAGTAAAAGCCGGCGATGTTGTAAAAAAGGGCCAAGCAATCGCTCAGCTTGAGGCAATTTTATTAAATGCCGCATATCAGCAAGCCCTAAACAATTACAGAAATTATCAAGCTATAGCAGAAAATGTTTTGGATAGCGTCAAAGGGAATGACACAACCGAAACATTTACCCAAAAAGCCACTCGTACAACTGCCGAGGTAAACCGTGACAACGCATATAATTCTGTTTTGTCCGCCCGGGACAATCTTAAAAACGCGACTATTTATGCACCCTTTGCTGGAGTTATTGATTCAATTGTTCCCGCTTCTGCCGGAATTAATGTTTTGCCTGGGGCCGCCAACTATACGATTGTTAATCCGCAAACCGTATATTTTGATGCAGAAGTAGAAGAAACCGATTTGCCAAATGTAAAAGTGGGGCAGACAGTTAATATCAGACTTGACGCTTATCCCGACAGTTTGTATCAAGGAAAAGTGGAGGTGATAGGAATGGTTGCTTTTACATCTCGTACTGGGGGAAACGCTTATCATATTCGGATTAGTCTTCCGAATAATATTGATCAAAAATTCAAAGTAGGGATGGGAGGGGATACTGATATTATCTATAATACGATCCTACAGGTTCTTAAAGTTCCTTCTTCCGCAGTTGTAACCGATACGTCAAATTATGTTTGGGTGGCCGAGAATGGCCGGGCTAAAAAAGTTAAAGTAGAAACAGGAGCCTCAAGCATCGATGAAACCGAAATTAAATCGGGTCTAAAAGAGGGACAGATTGTTACTTCTCAGTCATCCGCCCTTCTGAAAGAAGGTTCTCGTGTCCAATTTTAAATTCTTAATTCTTAATTCTTAATTATCACAATGGCTCTCTTAATTTCCTTATCTAAAGTTACCAAAACATATAAATTGGGGGATGATGTGGAAGTTTCAGCTCTCAGAGGAGTAGACCTTAATATTAAAGAAGGAGAATTTGTGGCGATAATAGGTCCCTCCGGAAGCGGAAAATCAACCTTAATGCATATGATTGGAATTCTTGATCAACCGACTACGGGAACGGTTGAGCTGGAGGGGAAAAATATAAGTAAGCTAACGGAGGAAAAGTTGGCGGAACTGCGAAATAAGCATATAGGGTTTGTGTTCCAGGCGTTTAATTTGTTACCTAGAACTTCGGCGCTAGAAAATGTGGAACTTCCGCTAATATATTCCGGAGATTCTGCATCTGAAAGAAAGCAAAAAGGTGAAGAATCTTTAAATATGGTAGGTCTGAGAGAGCGGATGGATCACACGCCGTCCCAGCTTTCCGGTGGTCAACAACAACGTGTTGCAATAGCCCGAGCGCTTGTCACCAAACCAAGTTTGATTTTGGCAGATGAACCAACAGGAAACCTTGACAGCAAGGCCGGGGACGAAATAATCACGCTCCTAAAAGATCTTAATAAAGAAGGCAATACAATCGTTTTGGTTACCCATGAACGGGAAATCGCGGAACGAGCTAAAAGAATTGTCGAAATTAAAGACGGCCAAATAGTTAGCGACAAAAAAACAAAATGATACCCATCGCCGAAATTGTAAAACTTTCAATCCAAAGTTTACTAAGAAATAAGACTCGCTCCGTCTTGACTATGTTGGGAATAATTATCGGCGTATCCGCTGTTATCCTTTTGGTGTCTATCGGTCAGGGCTTACAAAATTATATTACTCAGCAGTTTGAGTCCCTTGGGAGCAATCTGGTAATTGTTCTTCCCGGAAAAGTTGGTGGGGGCGGAGGTGGGTTTGGAGCGCCAAATATCGCTGGAAGTAAATTGAACCTCGGCGATGTCGACAAGCTTTCAAGGATTGGAGGAGCAATTGAATCGGTCGGAGCAGGAATCGAAATGCCATCATCGGTTTCGTACCTCGGTAAAACAAAATATACAACAACAGCAGGACTAACTGCGGAATATCAGAAAATGAGAAATTTAACGGTGTCTTCCGGGCGAATGATGACGGATAGCGATAATAGAGCAGGAAGAAATGTTGTAAATATCGGCCCTGGGCTTGTTGATTCACTTTTTAGTGGAGCTAACCCCATTGGCAAGCAAATCACCATAGGTGGGCAAAAGTTTCAAGTTGTAGGGGTGTTAAGTAAAATCGGTTCCGGCGGATTTGGAATAGACGTAAATAGTTTTGTGGTACTTCCCTTAACTACCGCCCAAAAACTTTTTGGTATGAAGAGTGTTCAAGCGATCGGTGTAAAGGCCAGAGATAAAGACAGTATTCCTGAAGTAATAAGGCTTGTCAAAAAAGAATTAAGTAAGAGGCTTAAAGATGATGATTTTTCTGTGGTTGACTCGTCCAGCTTGGTTGCAACAATCAACCAAATTTTAAATGTTGTGACACTTGCACTAGGTGGAATTGCCGCAATTTCTTTAATCGTTGGCGGTGTCGGGATTATGAATATTATGCTGGTAAGTGTTACAGAAAGAACCCGTGAGATTGGGCTAAGAAAAGCGGTTGGAGCCAAACCTAAAGATATTTTAATTCAGTTTATTATCGAATCAGTAACCTTATCTGTGGTTGGTGGTGGAATAGGGGTTTTGATAGGATTTTTGGGAGCCCTCGCTATAAACCAATTTATCGCCACAACCGTAACTTTTTGGTCTGTAGCTTTAGCTTTTGGAGTTTCCGCAGCGATTGGCGTTATCTTTGGTGTTGCCCCGGCGGCGCGTGCCAGCAAACTAAACCCAATTGAAGCTCTCAAATACGAGTAGATATTTTCCTTAAATTCCTTTAAATCCCTCTAATTTCCTCTAAAATTAATAATGGCCAAAAATATAGAAAAGACAGCTCTCATTTTGCATGGTTGGCCCCAACCGGTGGAGGCTGGAAGTATAAACTATCCTTATTTAGAATACTTTCAGAGCAAGGGTTATACAGTTTTTGCCCCAAAACTTTTCACGAAAGATTTTGTGTTAAAAGAGCCGGATGCAAAAAAGTATATCGAGAATCTGTTGGGTGGTAAGAAACCGGATGTAATTGTGGGTATTTCTCTTGGCGGATTATTGTTGCCGAAAATCGCAAAAGACTATCCGAACGCGAAATTAGTATTTATTGCTAGCGACCCCAAAATTCAACCTGAATCGGTTGGATTTAAATCTGTGCTTCATTTAGCAAAAAATAAAAATTTTCTAAAGTTATTAAATTTGATTAAATAGCCAGGAGATTTTAAATGGCGGCGGCCATTTTGAAGTTTTTACAGATAAAAATTTTGCCGACCTTGACCTATTTTTGAAGTAATAACTTAATATGCAACTATCCGAATAATCGATTAATCGGATACTTAACGAAGGGATTTTCTTGCGTACCTTGCTCTCGAATTTCTTCTCCTCTGTTTAAATTCTTCTTTCCAGTCAGAATGACGTTTGGGTGGAATTTTATCTAGAATTTCGTCTATTTTATCAAATAAGGCTTCCCAGCTTTTTTCTTTGGAAATGCTTTCTAAAAGTCTTTTGGTTTCAGGTCTTGCATTTTTAACCCAAGAACTCACATTTGTAACTGTGGTGAAGGAGACATTTAAAGATGCTCGAATTTTAGTCATATTTTGACCTCTGGTTATTAGAATGGCCGTTGCGATTCTCTTCGCCAGCATAAGGCGTTCGGTTTGAGACAAAAGATCTGTATAAAAATCGGAGGCCTTTGTCGAAGCGTTTATTTTTCCAAGCGAGAACCATAATTGATTGAATAGTTCACTTTCTAATTCTTTGTCTAGGAATTTTTTAGATATCTGTACCACCAATTTATTATACATGTAATTGTTACATTATCCGAATAATCGATTAATCGGATAATATGAAGTTTTACGGATATATAATTATGACCATGGTTTGATCAATAGTGACATTTACGCCATAATGGACTAATGGCAAAAGTTGCTGGGATAATAGTAGCGATCTTAATTATTTTGATTGGTTTGATATCAATTAAAAACGGAACCATAAAAAATATAAATTCTGTTATTTCCAATATTCAAACTCAGCTTTCGGATTTTGTAATTCCCTCAGAACCTTTAAATATCAAATTCATGCGCGCCCAAAATTATCCGGGAAGCGACATTAAAACAGAGGAGACGCTTTCTCCAGGCTCAAATTACTTAAGATATATTGTTTCGTTTTCGGTTGGTGACTTGAAAGAGTATGCAATGATGACAATCCCAACTGCGCCAAAACCTCAAAATGGTTTTCCCGTAATAATTTTGAACCATGGTTATATAATTCCTGAAAAATATACTCCTGATGGAAATTACATAGCTTATGTCGACGCGCTTTCAAAGGCTGGGTATATAGTTTTTAAACCAAATTTTCGTGGAAATGGAAAATCGGAAGGAAGCCCCGGAAGTTCCTATTTCTCACCCAATTACGCGATTGACGTTTTAAATGCAATCGCCTCTGTTAAAAGATTTCCGGACGCAGACCCCGACAGAATAGGTATTTGGGGACATTCGATGGGGGCAAATATTGCTCTTAGAGTTTCCGAAATTTCGCCGGATATTAAAGCTATCATTATTTGGGGAGGTGTGGTCGGGAGTTACGACGACATTCTTTATAATTGGCAAAATAGAGTTTCATATAGACCAAATGCAGAAGATTTATATTTAAGAAATTTGAGATCCCTGGATTTGTTAACAAAAAACGGAACACCTACTCAAAATCCCACTTTTTGGAATTCAATAGACCCTACCGAAAATTTAAATTTCGTTAGTGCCCCTTTTCAAATACATGTAGGTCTTGCCGACAACCAAGTCCCGCCGGATTTTTCTAAAGGCCTTTCTAATAAATTAATTTTGCAAAAAAAGACTACCGAATATTTTGAATACTCCGGCGCCAATCACGATATAAATCAATCTTTTGATTTAGCGATGAAAAGGACTATAGAGTTTTTTGATCGTTATCTAAAGTGAAGAATCGCTTGCTCCCGTGAAGTTAAGTCTATATTTTCTGACTGGATATTGTTTGCGCTCAAATACATGCCCAACCGCCACCACCAACTCCGTTCAGCCCGCCAATGAATCCGGAAAGTCCGCCACCTATTAATGCTGTATAAGGAAGGAAAAAAGCATCACCGGTACCATTAATGTAGAAACTCCGAAGCCACTAATGGTTCCGAGTGCCGATGCAAGAATTGTAAGGAGAGATATCAGAAGTATTTCTATAGCGAACTCAAAACAAGATGTCAGATTTGAATCAATCATTTTTGAGTTCGATATATAGGAATTCTATGCTTGCCAAACAAAATGTCAAAAACGACATTTTGTTTTAAGATGACTATATAACCATATCATTTCTTAATAAATAGGATCACGTTGGGCAAGTCTCGTCCGGGACCTACTTTGTAGCCACCGTTCCAAAGGGCTGTTGAACCTCCGTTATCCAAATTTAAGGCATTTTCCATTCCCATTGTCTTCATAACGTGGGCTACTTCGGTCACTGTGGCGCTGTGGACCACTCCTATATAAACGACGTTACCCTTATTTGCCACAAAACTTCTGTTCCCTTTACTGCCCTGTTTTGGGTCGTCATTGCCACCGAAAGATATATTGCCTCCGGAAACCAAGAGGGGATAATTGCTTAGCATACTGTCAATTCCCGTGTCCCGTCCCCACTGACTTGCTGCCCCCACAAATCTTACATAACTTCCCCCAAAAATCACCGCCGGATTATTGCTGTAGACGTTATTGTCCGAATTAAAATAAGTTTTATTTTTGTTCATTATCAATAAGTCAAAAGAGTTTGTTTTACCGGCACAGGAAGGATATGTTGAAGGACAAAAATATGAACCATTGATTCCGGCATACGCACCGTTTCTGGCAACATAGGTGGCCAAAGGAAGAACGGGGCAGTCGTTTGTACAGGTTGAATCTGATGCGGTATCAACTATCACACGTGTCGATCCTAAATCTCCGGCAACAATATCTACCAGAAAATTTCCAACATCAGTTGCGACCTGCTGTCTAGATGAAGATCCGGAATTTGGAACGGACGCGCTTACAGGTATATTTTTGGGAATCGCCGCCACCGCTGCCGCTGCCGTCCTAGCTTGTTCAGCGGCAATCTTGTTTGCAATGTCACCCAGACCCTTTTCGGCTCCTAGGAAGTCCTGTTTTCCAAGAAGCACTAAGATGTTTGCAAAAAGAGTGTCAAGCCCCTTTATTTCTTTGGGTGGATTTTCTAGGTCTAAAAGATTTTCGTAAGTCTTAGCTGCCAGAGCGAATGTTTTTTGGATATTGTCTATTTGCTTTTTGAGTTCGGCATTGGTTTTATATGGGTCTTGGGACTTGATATTGTTCAGTTCCCTGTTAATTTCTTGGATAGTTGCAGTATTTTTGGAGACTGCCATTTTCAACGACACATTTTGCGTATAAAGATAAGTTGAATAGCCAATGGTCAAAAAAAATACAACACCTAAAGCTACGAGGGTTATAGGCATCCATTTTTGGCCGGACAAAGCTTTTTTAATGTTTAAATTTAATGGCATCTATTTAATTTACCACAATTTTATGATCTATTTTCAAACCACAATGGACTTTTCTTTAGACTTCCGTGACGGTAATCAAAAGTTATTTCTTCATCTTTTTTAATATTTTTTAAGGCAACAAATTCAACAATTTTTTCTTTTGACCTGATTTTAAAGGTTGCGTTTGGTTTATCTGAGTGGTTATAAATAGATCCAAAGCCAAGCATCAAAGCCAATCGTTCCTTTTTTTTACCAAAATATAAAAAATAAGCAACAAGAACGCTTTCGTTTAACTTGGAAGTATCGCCTGATGGGATTTCGACAATCGGACATCTTTCGATAATTTCTCCCTTTTTGATATTACACTTAGCAAATACCCCCCGTCCGGCATTGGGAATTTTAGATTTGCTGATATAAATTATGTCCGAAGCTGAAATTTTTTCCATATCGTGAGTATATCAAAGATGTATAATTGTCACATGTTCAGAAAATACAAATATGATATAAATTTGGTGGCAGAACTGTTTGGCTGGGGATGACGTTTCGGAGATCTGGTAAAAAAATTTAATGAAACTTAAACTATCTGATGTAGTTGAAATTATTCCGGTCTCTCTTTTTGATTTTGATTCGACCTTTCACAAGCCCGATCATTTTACGTCCGGTGATAATCTTTGGCAAAAGGGAATAAAGTGGCAGACGTGGAACTGGCCCTCCGACGCTAAAGCTTTGGGACCAATAATTAATAAGTTTAGAGGTATGCGGCCGGGTCATCCGAGTTCCCTTTATGAATACTTGTTAATAGGGATAGTTCTTCAAAACACGACAGTAAGAAGGAGCGTTCAAATGTTCAAAGCCCTTTTAGAAAACTATGGAACATTATTAAAATTTGATGATAAAGACCTTTGGTGTTTCTTTAAACCTGGGACTCTGCAAAAGGTTTCAGAGGACGAACTAAGAGCTTTAAAACTTGGTTATAGAGTTAAGTCCATAAAGAAAACAGATGATTACTTTGCACAGGGACTAATGGACGAAATGGAATTAAGAAAAAAAGACAGAGAAACTCAAATGACGGAGTTATTAAAGTTGTATGGAGTCGGGCCTGCCACGGTATGGTATCTACTCTTTGATGTATTTCATCATTGGGACTTTTTTAACCATGTTTCCCCGTGGGAACAAAAAATATATTCTAAAGTTTTTTTCGATGTAGATCCCGAGAGTCCCGTGCCGGTTGAAAAGATACTAAAATATTTCGAAAAATTTGGAGACTATAAACAATTGGCGGTTCATTACATCTGGGAAGATTTGTGGTGGAAAAGGAAAAACGAAAATATCCCTTGGTTAGAAAAACAGATAAGAATATAATACCCAGTGGAATGGTAAACAAAAGCAAGACCATTAAATTAAAAGACGGCAGAAGTCTCGGATATATTGAGTACGGTGACCCAAAAGGAAAACCAGCCTTTTTCTTTCATGGTTGGCCTGGGTCACGCTTTTCAGGGAAAGAGGCTGATATCGATGCAAAAAAATTAGGGGTTAGGGTAATTTCTACAGATAGGCCCGGAATTGGATTATCGGATTTTAAAAAAGATAGAAAGCTTCTCGATTGGCCGGATGATATAGCTGAACTGGCAGACTTTTTGAAAATAAAAAAGTTTTCGATAATGGGGGTTTCCGGCGGAGGTCCATATGTTGCTGTTTGTGCTTACAAAATTCCCAAAAGAGTAATCAAAGCTGGGATTGTTGTAGGACTGGCTCCAATAAATAAAAAGAATTTAGAAGGAATGTCGTTTCGGGGAAACCTGGGTTGGAAAAATTATCATAGATTTCTGTTTCTAAGAACACTTTCGGCACTAAACTCGGAAATTCTCTTTAAGTACATTCCATTTCTTGGACAACTTCTCGCTTTTCCAACCAGACAAGACCACTTAGCATATGTGGAAGCGGTAAAGAATAAAGCAGGCGAGGAATCCGGTGTTAAGGAAGCGTTTAGTCAAGGAATAATAGGACCGGCTGAAGAGTTACGAATTTATACCGACGATTGGGGATTCGATTTGAAAGATGTTAAAGCAAAAGTTTATTTATGGTATGGCGCGAAAGACAAGTGTGTTTCTTTGAATATGGCCAGGTATTATGAGTCTAGAATTCTGGGAAGTAAGTTATATATCGATAAAAACGGCGGCCACCTTGCCAGATATAATTTTGAGGATAAAATATTAAAGACTTTAGTAAGTTAAATTCTTAAATACTTCTCAATATTGGCCTTATGTTCCGTGTAGGTTTCGGCACAGTGGATTTGTTTGTTTGTGTCGTGCAGGTAAAATAAACAATCTGTTTCCTCCGGATTTAAAGCGGCGTCTATTGCATCAATATTCGGACTGCAAATTGGGGTAGGGGGAAGCCCCTTGTATAAATAACTGTTATACGGGGAGTCCTTTCTTTTTTGCGATAAATCAATGTTTCCCCACCAACTTCCGTTTTCATTTTTTCCTAACGTATATTGCATCGTCGCATCAATTTGAAGAGCCATGTTTTTATTCAAACGGTTCCAAATAATTCCGGAAATTACTTTCATATCTTCCTTTCCTCCGGCTTCTCGGGCAATCAACGATGCAATCTTAAGAACCGTGGTCCATTTGATATTTTTCTCATTTGCGCTAGAAGTGAAAGGAGCAAATTTTTCGTTAAAATGGCTAATAAATCTATTCGCAATTTGCGCTCCGTTCTCGTCCCTTGGTATCAAATAAGTGTCGGGATAATACACTCCTTCAAAATATTCTGGTTTGGTATTTGTATAAACAGTGTTCCATTTTTCAAGTGTTTCAGAGTTCCAATCAAGAGCCTTTGCCAGTTTTTCTCCGACCTGTTCTTTTCTTGGACAAAAAGAAATCGTGACCCAAGATAAATCTTCTTTTGATGTAATCTTCTTCATTACCTGCCAGGCGTTCATATTTCGGCTTAGTTTGTATCCTCCTGGCGCAACGAATTTTCCTAATGCAAAAGTATCCATCAAAAAATTTAATCCTTTTGCGTTTTTAATTAACCCTTCTTTTCTTAATTCCTGCGCAATATCGAAATCAATTTGATCTTGGGGAATTACAAATACTTGGGTCTGTGTCGAGTTCCCCGGGGAGTCGAAATAATTAAACCAAATTAAGGAAGTAGAAACCAAAAATATGAGAACAATAAAAACCGCCAATAATTTTTTCATTTCTGTTGGGCAGACGCATTATATCAGTGGGGGACGTTGAAGTGCCCAATTTATTTTAGAAGTTTGCTTTGCCGTTTAGCCCAAATAACACACCGGGGGTATTTGCTACGGGAATTTTAACCAAAAATTTTTTACCGTCGGAAAACACATTTTTAGATTCTCCTGAGATTTCCTCTTTAATTCCAACAATTTCCAATTTGCACTTTTTAGGTTCAAGAAAATCCGAGATATCTTTTTGTTCGATTTCTACCTCAAAATAATAAGATGAAGTATCGATTATTTTTATAGTACTGCTGGCCGGGGTAACATATAATCCTGGGGCAAGACTTCCGTCATCAATTATTGTTCCGTCGACCGGGGAAAATAAGTCTGCTTGATCTAGTCTGGCTTTGACTAGTTCAACGGCTTTGACGCTTCCTTTTAAGCCCGCATCTTTCTCTGTTTTTAAATATTTGTCGATAGCTTCAGTTGGGTTTGGATTTTTTTGCCCAAAGATTTCAAAATCCGCTCTGACCTTTTCATAATCGGAAAGTTCCGCGTCGAGTTCTGTTTGTAAAATTTTACGGTCTAGAGAAGCCAAAAGGTCCCACTTTTTGACAATATCGCCGGTATGTTTTGGGGCGCTAATGATTTTGCCCGATAATGAAAATCTTGCCTCAACTATCCTCGCTTTAATTACTCCCTCAAAACTTTTTGTTACCATTGTTCGCTTTTACTTTTTCGCTTTTCACTTTTCACTAGTTTAATGGTATCACAATACAGAAGATGAATGAATGGTTTGCTGAGGAGTAAGAGCCTCGGACCATTCAGATCCATAAGCTATCTTGGCCAGTCAAAGCCCTGGTAAGCTATCTTGGCACTGCTCTGAGCATTGTAACCTCTTGCTCTGAGTGTATCACACTCGTGGCTAAATGAGACAAACGAGACACTATAAAAAGGAGTGTCAAATTTTGTTAATGATGCGGTTTGATATATTTAAGAGATAATACTCAAAATAAAGGGTATATTTCTCATTGTTGGTAAGCCATATTTACGAACAACTTTGTAATAGGTATAGATAGCGTGTCTAAATCTTTCTTCCAAGAGGGTCTGGAATTTAGAATCATCGTCAGTTTCGCCAAGTAAATTCCCCACTGCTCTTTCTATGGCGGGATATAGTAATTGCCTCTGGTAATCCTCTAAAGCAGTGGAGTATTCATCCAACTTCTCTTCAGACAATTTTAATAGCTCGTTTTCTATTTCTAAATACATTCTTAATGAATTTGGGAGTCTCTTATATGGATTAGTTGATTTCGTGCCAAAGACAACAAAATCGGCGACCTGTTTATGTCCAAAGTCCAAGATAACAGATAGCCTTTTAATAGCCATTGCTAGCCTCTTTCCACTGAATGTCCCCTTTAGGTACACAGATATTTTCTTGCCCGAATATGAGTTGGCGAATAGAAAAAACTGTATCTCCCTGCGAGTTTTTACCATAACTAATCTTGCATATTACCAAAAATAGTAAAATTGAGACAGTTTGATATAATCTCACTCTTCAGTCAAAAATGTTTTATAATATAACTTAGATATGTCTGAACCTGTTGACGCTACCAAAAACGAGCCTTTAGTCTACTCTCAAGATAAAGGGCCAGTCCGCCTTTCGCTTTCAGAACAACAAAAAGGTGAAATACAGGCAATTACCGAGAGTATCGTAGAGGTTGATGAAAACATCAGAAGAATGGCTGTGCCTGACGTAATTCATACTCTTGAAAATGGGAATCCCTTAAATAGAATTCTTACAGATCCTAACGGAAAAGTTACTGGTTACATTGCTTGTGAAGACTGGTTTCCGCATGAAGGCTACCTAAAGTATTTGGGTACCACGAGAGCAACTGGAAGAAGCCTTTTTGCCGAAATTCCTGCTTTTCTAAAATTCGCTAAGACTGAGGGGTATACAAAACTGAGTTTTCATGGCTGGAATGATAGGTTAAATAGCATTCTTGAGAGATATGATTTCAAACATATACGGGATGATGAAATGGCAGATTTCAAAGTTGGATTTTTTGAAAAGACCTTGTAAATATGGAAACCAGACCTAGCACAGAACATTCAATGGGTGATTCCCGAGTTATAGAAAAAATGAACAAGGGTTATGAAGAAGCCTTAGCTCCTTTTTCTCCAGAAAAAAGACAGAAAAAAGAACAACTCATAAATAATACTTTCCAGAGCTTAAGCCAGAGAATAGCAACCCGAGGTGATTTTGAACTTACCCCTGAAAGACAAGCTGTATTAAGGCTTAAATTGGCTAGGCATTTTCAAAAAACCGATGAGGTTGACCCAAGCACTCTTTTTGATGCCTTAGTGGAAACTCCGAAATTCATAGATACAGACAAAGGTTCCCTTATGAGGCTTATGGAAGTCCACCAGCAAAAGACTCTTCAAAGGATTGCTGAGGCAAGAAAACGAAGAGCCGAACTGGGAGACAAAGAATCTTTTAATCCTTACGAAAACTTATTTACAACCAAGTCCGGTAACTATTACATGGCAAGACTTCTCAATATGCCCCACCTTGAAGCAGAGTCGGCCTATATGAAGCATTGCGTTGGAACTAGCGATTCTTACATCAACCAAATAAAACGTGGAGATATAGAGATTTTATCCTTTAGGAATGTCCCCAAAATTAACCAAAGAACACAAAAACTTGAAGGTGATACCCCGATCATAACGATTGAGTACAACTTAAGGACCAACACCATTGAACAGATGAAAAAGAAGGGTGACGAATATTTAGACCCCAGCGATCCATATTACAAAGATGTCATAGATGCTTTGAAGCAACTGAGAACTACAAGAACTGATGCGGGAAAACTAAGGAATTTTGTAAAGATACAGCCAAGCGAGCTTGAGAATATAAAAGTCAGGGATGGATATGTTCTAACCGAAAGTGGAGAGACTTCATTTAGAAACTTTAACCCCGATTCGGGACTATTCGTTTTCAAACTTGGAAAAATGCCGATTGAAGCTAGAACCTCTCGCCAGGACGCTAGTAAAATTGTTCGGCTAGTTGAAGGTCTAAACTTCCAACCTGAAGAAATAGCAATTACCCGTGAACAAGTTACATCTAGAACAAAAATATTTATCGGAAAACCTTTCCCAGGATTTTTCAAATGGTTGCCCGATAGTATTCAGCATGTTTATACCTCCTTCCCTGAAGGTAAAGTTGTCAGAGAGTCTGTTGTAGCAGGAGGAAAAACCGGAAAGGAATATGAACAGGTTTTTACACAAAGAGGAATTAATATAAGCGGATGGGCTAAAGACATGATGGGAAAACCTGAATTCGTAACACTAAGACGTTCCGAGAAGATAGATTTAGTCCGCCTTACTATTGGAGGTTTGGGATTTACAGACAATCCAACCACAGACCAACTCTACCAAAAAGCGCAAGAGCTTGGCCTAGAACTATGTCCTCCCGAAGTTGGACCAGAACTAAGATTAAAATATCAAGATCAGCCTTTATATGAATGGACTTATATTGGTATGAAACAAATAGCCGATTCCGATGGCTATCCGTACGTCTTTGGACTCGAGCGCAGTGACGATGGTCTGTGGTTGTATGGCCGTTGGGCTGAGCCGACCGATCAGTGGGCTCTCGGCCATAGGTGTGTCTTCCGTATCCGCAAGTAACTTTGTAACTTAGTTCCTTTGTCTTTTTGATACTTTGTGTTTTTGTTTCTTTGACTCTTTGTTTCTATTTAGTCGCTTTGCGACTCGGTCCCAATTTTTTGCGTAAGTTCATAGGTATTTCCGTGGCTCAAAAGACCTAAATATGAATTTAAAGTTTCTTTGGATTTATTATTACTCAACTTCTTAAACATTCTTCGTTTGGTTGAAGTCCGCGGAATCCTGTGACAAGGAAAGGTAATCCACCCAAGA
>LBVU01000002.1 GCA_000993205.1 Candidatus Woesebacteria bacterium GW2011_GWB1_39_10 | reverse complement strand
GCTAGAGGCATCAATTTCAGTTTCAAGAAGTATGTTTACTGATCCATTTTCAACATCAGTAACATCAATTTGTCCCGCTCCAGTACCCCAATCAAGATCTGCATCTCCTATACCATCTACCGAGAAAGTATATTCTCCATTTCCTGTTCCGTCTGTTGTAAAAGTTATTCCATCTGTTGTTGCATCTCCAATTACAAAGGCAATATTACCTGTATTTATATTTCCGCCACCAACTGTTATGTCACCAACCATGTTTACATCTCCATCATTTTGAATTGTAAATTTAGGCGTTCCTGAGGCGCTGGCGGTAAAAATATCTCCCGCTTTTTGTTGATTAACAATTAAAGCAGCCTGGCCAACATTGGCGGTATTTTCTATAAGCCAGTTGCTGGCAGAAAGAGCGTTGGAGGAAGTTGTCGGGGTAGCAGAAAATGTAATAGTTCCGGTGCCGGCTGAGTTGGCGATTGTTCCTCCGTCCAGGAAGAATGTGCCGTCAAGTTCCAGTTTTCCTCCGACCAAAACATCACTGGCCACCGAAAGGGCGTGTCCGGAAGCTGCAGTACCGAATCTGGAAAATATTGTTGTTGTTATTCCTCCAAATTGTCCAACTCCGGCCCCGCCAACGTTTCCGCTGGCGTCAACTGTAAATTTGGTTGTTGTAGCATCATCAAACTTTAAGAAGTTTCCGGTGAATGTTCCGCCCCCGCCCCCGGTATTATCAAAATCCATATATAGTCCATTACCCGAGAATGCCGAGTTTCCACCTTGCCCAAGTTTGATTATGTTTCCGCTAGTTATGGCGCTGGCTGTTGCTTCAAACAAAGTTCCCGTTGTTATTACACTTGAATTAAGTTTGGCAAGTCTGCTTGTGGCATCAGCCGCCTTTTCCAAAGCAAAAGCCTGGAATTTGGCTGAGGAAGTTGCAGTTCCACCTATTGCCAAATCATATGTATTATTGGCAGGGGAGAGAGTTAAAGTATTAAGTTGCCAGTAATTGGTACCGGTTGCAAAATTACAGTTATTTGACTCATCACAGACTTGGTTTGTCCCCTGGTACAAAGTTGTTCCGTATATATTTCGGAAGAGAAGGGAAGAGGTACCAAGATCTGTTACATTGGTTGTATTTGGAGCTACATAGCCTCCCGCAACCGCATTCAGAGGATTGAGTGTGATGTTTCCGGTTGTAGAACCTCCTAAAGTCAAAGCCCTTGAAGCAGTTGATTGAATCGTTGCAGTGCCACCAAATGTCAATGTTCCTGACTGGCTGGAGTTTCCGGCCGAATCAACCACAAATTTATTTGTAAGGGACGAACCGGATTGTAACTGCAAAAGGTTGTAGCCCGAAGCGTCAGACGCAACTGAACCGTAATACAAAGAGCCGGAGGTTAAATTCGCATCGGTTGCATTCACCATTCCTGTGCCACTTCCTGGGGAGGCGCCGGTAAAAGTCAAATTAAGCTGTCCCGTGCCATCGGGTGCTATAGTAACATTACCGTTTGATGCGCTTGGAGTTTGTATTGTTATGGCCTGGCCTTCGATTGCGAAAGTGCCCGTTGTAGATTGGATTTTGGGGGAGCTCACCGCCAAAACAATTTGCCCGGAATTATTAACTACTGGCACTGTGTTAATTGTTGCACTCGAAGAGGCTGGGTAGCCTTTCAAAGTTTCGGAATTTAGAGCATAGGCAACAGTTGCAATTTGAATTCTGGGAGTAGCCTCCGCGTCAGCCGCAACCTTAACTCCCAACCAAACGCTGGCATTGTCAGAAAAAACGCTACTGGAAATCTCCGAACCGCAGTCGCTCCCAAGAAGTGTTGAAAATACTCCGTCCGTATCCGGAGTAACATCGCAGGTGCCGGTCCAAAGGGTAGTTCCGGCGCTTGCCGCATCATATAAAGTAAAAACTACACTGGTTACTGCTGTAATCGGATTTAAAAATTGATTAGTTAACCTGCCTTGAAAGGAAAGATAACGATTCGGTCGAATTAAAGACGTTGCAGCAAATGGGTTTGTGGTATTTTTAAAGAATTGATTGTATATACCAAGCCCCAGGGCGGAGGATAAAATCACCAAGATGGCAATATTAAGATACGAAGTTCCCGGTATACTACGATATCTTTTGTATAAGTTACTGAATCTGGTATTTACCGCTTTTTTTGCGGAAATTCTTTCATTTTGATTCTTAGATTCTGAATCGTAAATCTTAAATCCTACATCTTGGATCTTGCCTTCTTTGGCTGCCCAGTCAAGAAACTTTTTTAAAGAAACCATTTTTCTCTTCGCGGTTGCAGTTGAACCACTTCTGGCAATCTCAGCTTGATAGGCTTTAATTAATCCTAGTGTTAATTTGGGTAGTGTATTCATTTATGTTTTTTCCAGCCAGACTAAAAACTGTCTAACGTCGCTTACATAATTTTTGATTGTGTTTTTAGAAACTTTTTCTGTTTCCAGGTGAATTCGAAATTCATCGATGAGTGGGTCTGATGTATTTTTTACTACTTTATTTGATTGACTAATATTTTCAACACCATCCATTAAATTTGTATTAATCAGGTTCGAAATAACCAGAAATTTAGCCAGGTGTCGTAGCGTAGAAAGACGCCTGTTAATTGTTTTGACAGGAATATTATTTTCCATCAAGAACGACTTGTATTCAAATGGGATATCCTTGTTCATGAAGGGAACGGTCTCAGTCAAAGTTGTAACGTAAGAACCAAGTGATCGGATACGGAGAATTAACCAACCGACAAAATGACCAAGATCGCTTCTGTAGTTTTTGTGAGTTTTTGCAGACAGTTCAAGAGTGTCCAAGTGTTTGATGAAGTTTTTTCTGGTAAAATCATTCGAATTGTTGAGCATGTTTTCAAGGCTAGATTATACGAATTATACTAATTAGACTATTATTAAAATAATTAACAAGCCTGTCAAGGGGCTTTTGAGACAATAAGCGAATAAGTAAATAACCAAATAAGCAAATAATTTCACAGGTGGTATAGTATAATTACCGCACGGCTTTTCCGCACGAAAGTATAATATTTACAAATTTTATAATACTTATAATTATTATATTTGCCTATTTTTTACTAAAAAAATAGGCATGAGTTGTTTTTTGCGGAAAACTGCGTTTAATTTTTTAAAATACCAATATTGCGGGAAATGACCTTCTTTTTAACGAATAGAGCCACAATTTTACCCAGGTATAATGGCATTCGGTCCTTCGTTTCAAATTTAAGTATTTTTGTAAATAATTGGCAATTAACCAAGTTGAGCGCTAGGAAATTTTGAAGCCCTTTTGGACCGAACTTTAGACTATTATATTTACCGGAGGCAGGGGAGTTGCAAACGGGAGGTTATTAAGCATATTATTAATATCATTATATCATGAATGATGAAAAATCTGTCAGATGGCCTAAATATGCTGTTTATACATTGGTAGTAATTGTAATTCTTCTGCTTATTCTTATTGTTATTTTATATTTTATACGCAGCCCCTTGTTTTTTAGAAGTTCCGCATATTCATTAACAACTTCGCCCGCCGAATCCGGCATATCCGCATCTCTGTCACTTGAAAATTCATACATTTTTGCCTCGCCGTTAAGGGCAAAAGCCGGAGGTGAAAAGATTAGGATTACGGTATTTATTTTAGATAATCGTGGCTTGGGTATCTCCGGAAAGACAGTTGTAGTTGGCGGCGGCAATTTATTGCAGGTAACGGCAGTTCAGCCTGTTACAGACCCTCAGGGGAGGGCCACTTTTGATATTTCTTCCGAATCTTCAACCGGAGTTTATATAATCCAGGCCTCCGTAGACGGAATAAACTTGATTCAGCAGGCGACAATCACTTTTGATTGACTACGTACAGGGACTCTTCTTGTCCTTTGAGACGATTAGCAAAATAACCACTATCTCCAGAATAATAAGTGCGGGAAAAGTGAACAAAGACAAAATAAATGTCCAGATATTTTCTATTGCGCTTGCGGTGGGGGAAATTATCACGAACTTTAGAGTATTGCTTTTTGGAGACCTGGCTTCTTGTGAATAATTTGTAAAAACAAAGACACGCCAGTCATTAGGATTTACTCCGGGCATATTAAAACTGAAGTGGCCTTGATTATCCGATTTAATGGTGTAATTTGGAATGTAATAGGCTAACGCAGGCTTAACGATATTGAAATTTACAAGACGCTGGTTTGCGTTGTCCTCGGCAAGAACGACTCTGACTTCCGAGTTTGGAATAGTTATTCCACCGGCTTCGGATTGCGCAGTAGCTCCAATAACACCTTCTGTAAGACTTAGTGTAGGTGGCAAAATCACAGGCCCGACATTATAACTATCTTTAATTGCGAGAAGTCTGGGAATACAGGTCGGCGGGGTGACGCGGCCGGCCTGGTCAATCTCCGTTAAGCAAAGCTCCGGGTAGAAAATGTCTGTCGCTTGTGGAAGATATGTTTTTGGAAATTCAAAGTAGCCGTCGACTCTGGTGTAGGCAAAGTCGCTGACCCTGTCACCACTAAGTTCAACTCTTGAATTGGGAGCGCCATATCCCCAAAGTTTTAATATTGGTGCCCCGATACTTGCGGAGATTGATACTAAAAGCCCTGTAATCGAATAATTCGGTGGTGTTTGTCCATAAACGACTAACTCATTATCTATTAAAAAAAGGCTCGTTAAAATGAGCAACACAAATGGAGTTTTAGTCATTACATTCATATTAATCAATACTTGGGTGATACACAAGAAAGTTGTCATTGCGAGGAGACGTAGGCGACGCGGCAATCCTAAACAGGATGAGATTGCTTCGTATGGCTCGCAATGACAGTGTATATTCGCTTTTGTATCTTAAGCAGTTGGAGGAGTTTGGTCTGGGTTGTTATCGCTCGGAATTCTATCCTTATACTTTGCTTTTAGTGCTTCCAATTCCGCCGTTTCCTCCTTAAGCTCCTCGGTCAACTTAGTTTCTTTTTTAGTGATCCTTTTGTACCATATTTTGAATATCAAGATGACAATGATGACCGCAAGGGTGACGGCGAGTGCGGCTTTCCATGGGAATAACCAGATAACTAAGGTAGATGTAAGTAGTTGTCCCTTTTCACCGTAAGTTGCATTTAAGGTGGCTGTAAATTTACCAAACATTAATTTTGGTCCGATATTGTTGTTATAGATTCTGGTGGTACCCGGAAAAATATTTTTTATATCCAGCGGGGAACTATTTATCACCCGACCAAACATATCTTTCAATGTGATATTGCCTTTGGGAGTAATGTGGTAACTTCCTTCATTTAGAATTGTTGTTGAAATTCCGATTGGCCCGTACTCCAAAAACTCCGGCGCCCGAGAATCGACAATACGGGCCTTTTCCGTGATTGGCCCGGCAACCCTAATATAAATTAAAGAGGCTAGTCTGATTGCCGTAGGGGTTATGGCCGTTCCTTCCTGACCACCTCCAACCTGATTGACTGTTGGTTGGAACAAAATTGCTGCGTAACGTCCTCCGGCGGCTGCGTTTTTCGGAACGTTAATCGTGACCGGTACGGCGATATTGGCGTCTCCTGCAATTGTCACATTTTCTGTCGGGAAGCTAATCCACTTTGCGGCCGAATATTTTGCAGAGATTGTCGTTGTGCCAACTACCGTTGGATTATCCAAAAATACCGGAGTTCCAACATTGTCTTCCACAATAAAATCAAGAACACTAATAGTTCCGTTTACAGGGGAGCTACTTTGATTTAGATATTTAACAGTAGTGGTAAACTTTTCACCCGGATTAACCAAAACTTCCTGCTTAGGGGGAACAACGGTAAGGGGAAGAACCTCTTGGGCAAACACTGTTTTTGCAACTTTTGTTGCAAAAACTATAACCATTAAAACTATTATAATTTTTATAAATTTTATATTAATTTTTGTTTTGATCTTAAATCTTAAATCGTAAATCATAATTCTTGTTTAGAACGTTGCCGTTGCCGTGTACTTTGCTATATTGTAATAGTAACCGGATGGCTGGGTACCGGGAATGCTTAAAGTATAGCAAACGTAAATACTGCTTGCGGAAACGGGTGCTGAATTGCTCATAATTGACTGCGCTGTTTCTCCGCCTTGTGTGACGTCAGCCAACTGTTTGGCGCTGTATGTTCTGTTCTTTTCATTATAGAAGAAGGGCGCATCACTTCCGCTTTGGGAAGCCAACGAATAACCAAGTCCGTAATTTGTTGTGGTTGTCCAGTCTCCGGCAGTAGACTCATCGCAAGCCGAAACGGTACAAACAGTGTCTCTTATACAAGTTCCTGCGCTAAAAGTAAATTGTCCGGAAGAAGGCGCAGTGCCGGTACAGGTATTTCCATTTTTACCCATTTGGTCATTTTCCTGGAGAGTTACAATGTAACCCGATGTGGCGTTTGTACTAACCGTCAATTGCTGAGCTGAATATTTAAATCCGGCGCCACCGGTTTGCGTACTCCACGGAATTGAAGTTGCGGTACTTGTTACGTAAGTTTGGCTGCCACAATATGTTTGAGCGCCTCCTGTAAGTCCTGCGATGGTAAGGGTCAAACTTTCATCAACCGTAGCCGAAATAAGCACGGCCTCAACCGGCGCAACTCTCGGGACAACCGAATCGATTGTATTTGATGAGCTATCTGTTGTTGCAACAGTAATGCCATAAACATCCGCCGTCCCTTGGGTGTGTCCTGTAATCGGAGAGGGGTTAATAATTCCTGTAATAGAAATTGTAAGCACACTACCCGCAGAGCAAATAGAAGTTGCCCTTGTCCATGAAATCGTGGTATCTGTTGTTCCACCGCCGCCGGTTGCAAATGTTGTGGCCACTCCCGCAGTACCCCAATTTGCAGCGGTACAGGAAGCTCCTGTGACAGTTGCCCTTGCTACTGCAAAACTGCTTAAATCAAAACCGTTTAAGGCAACACTTGCCGCGCTATCAGGCATTCCGTCATTGTTTTTGGCTGTAGAATTGGCATCGTTAGCCGGAATGGTGATGATAAGTTTTCCACCTATGGGAACCTGGTTAACTGTTGTTGCTGTAATTGTTAGAGTTCCCGATTGCGAAGCAACTGCATAGTCTGTGGCTGTCAGCGCTGTTGTAAGCGGTGTAGTTACATTGAAAGTGGTTGTTGATGGTACATTGGCTACTGTATAAGTTGTGTTATCCCTACAAACGTTATTGCCGGCATCTGTAAAACAAACGGCATCCCCGGGGAATAAATGGTTTGTTGTTGTATCGGGAACGGCACCGCTTATCGTAACCAGCGAACTTCCGGCCGAACCGGAAGTAATAGGCGCCTTAAATGACATTCTGGAATTTCCCATCGTGACAGAAGCGGCGGTCATTGTTGATGCGTATACATTGTTAATTGACAGAGACGATGAAGCAACAAGAGTCGCAACAAGAACGACCGATAAAAGCGCAAACTTATATCTATCTAAAAACATATTATTAAAATTCTTATACATAATCTAAGCAATGTCAAGGTGGGGGGATATTAATTACTGGGGATTGAGCCTCCTTATTATGCCGTAAGTTACCGCTATCGTAATAAGTCCCAGCAAAATCGTAAACGGAAATGCCACTGTATAAATTTGTTTTTCATGACTTTCTCCTACTCCGTCAACGGTAAAGCTTAAGTTAGCCCTATAAATTCCTATCAAAAATTTTCCGGGAAGTTTGCATGGAATTATCTCTTGCCCATCAAGACAACCAATCTCCCGCTCGCTTCCCACAAGTACGTTAAGAGGTGCCAGGTTAAACGTCGTAGTTGTGCCAAAAATCTGGTCAACTGTGATTTTCCCGATCGGTTTAAAGAACCCTCCGCCTGAATTTGACAGGATGACCTGATAGGAAAAACCGGAAAACGAATCGATAAGACTGGGTGCTGCAAATTTAACGATCGAGACTTTTTTCTGCGGGTTACCGTCTTTAGTTGCGGTTAATAGTATATTTGCCCCAATTCTTGCTTGGGACTGTGTATTATTTACTCCGACCCCTAAATTATTATTGTTTTGCACTTCTATTATGAAAGTAAAATAATAGTCTCTAAGTTCTGCCGACTCCGGGGGAGATATTTTTATAATGTATTGGTGACTCTCATTTGCTCCGAGTGAAGTTGGGCGCGGGTCAAAATAAAACCAGGAAGAGAAAGTTTCAATAGAGGTTTGATCCTCGATTAATTCTACATGTCCGCTTGTATCGAGTGGAACAAACGGAACTATTCTGGCCACAACAGTCACCGGAACACCGTCATTTCTGACAGTTATGGTTTGATTAATACTTTTGCCGGGACGAATTGCAATTTCTGTTAGAGGGGGAGAGATTGAAAGTGAAACCTCCTGGGCAAAAACTAAACCCGGATTTAAGAATAAAGATTTAAGATTTATGAATAGAGAAAGTAACACAAACAGCAGAATTTTTGTTTTGATCTTAAATCTTAAATCGTAAATCATAATTCTAGTATGCCGGTATCGCCGTATACGTAATCATATTATTGTAAACACCCGCTGGTTGAACACCGGAGATATTTACTTTATAGGTCACCGTTGATTCTCTGCCGGTTCCTACATAAATCGATGACATTACAATTTGGGGGCTTTCGGCTCCATCTCTATTCGCAAACTGACGATAGTAAGTTGAGTTGGTAAAATCAGCCGGAACGTCGTCGCCGGACATGTTAAATCCAAACCCGTATCTGGAAGATGAAGTCCAGGCTCCGGCTGTGGTCTCGCTACAGGAGGTATCACAGCTCGTATCAGGGATCGTAGTTCCGGTGCTGCCAATTTTCAGGGGATTGTTTTCGGAAGCTTTAACCTGATATCCACCCGCACCACCACTGCTCACGGTTAATGTGTTTGTGGCTGTTGACGGGGTTTGGGCAATCAAACTTCCAAAATTAATCGAAGTTGAGGAAACCGTAAAAGAGAATGGAATTATTGAATAAATGTATTGGAATCCGGATTTAACACGAAAACCGGCGGAGGAAAATAGACCGGCTGCGTTTTGGCCTATGGTTGAACTGACCTTGTAATTACTGGAGCTGGGAAGTCCGGCGCCGGAGTTTAAATTTGGCATTT
Source organism: Candidatus Woesebacteria bacterium GW2011_GWB1_39_10 (assembly GCA_000993205.1). Taxonomy (GTDB): domain Bacteria; phylum Patescibacteriota; class Microgenomatia; order UBA8517; family UBA8517; genus GWB1-39-10. The sequence continues at coordinate 217,548 of LBVU01000002.1, read as the reverse complement.
GAATAATATAATTTGGAGATATAACTTCAGCCTGGGCGTAAGCTACGCCAGTACAGAGTACAAAGTACAGAGTACAAAGTAAGAATGCAGACAGAAGAAATTTCCTCATACTAAACATTTTTTTCCATCGTTCTCCCGCTTAAAAATAAGTCATAAATCTGTCTATATAAAGATTTGATTCTTTCTTTCTTGTCAGTTGCGACTTCCGGGTCGTTAAGAAGTTTTTGCAGATATTCCTGAATTCTCAGTACGCGCTTTCTAAAATCTCCCTCGGTCCAAACGGTAACATCAACTTTATTTTTTTGAATCTTTTGGGACAAGCCCGTAATCATTTTTTTATCCTCCAGGACTTTTAGATATTGTTTTCCAAAAAGGACAGATAAGGGGGCAATGGCCAACAATGATCCGATTTGAAGCAGATCGATCCAGAAGTCTTGTTTGGGTGAGACAACAAAAAGCAGAGCAAATGTAATTGTAATTGCTGTTGCGGTAATTGGTGAGGAAAATAATGAAACTCCAAAAAGCAAAAAATAACTTAAAAAGAAGACGGGCGAGTTAAAACCCCCTGTTGTAAATAGTAAAAGAGAAACAGAAAGGGAAAAGATAATAACATCCAAGGTAACTTTGATGCTATCCGAAAGCACACCTTTTCTTATCAAAAAAGAAGTCCCTATATAAATGATGACCATTAGAGCCGTAATCTGGAGACCCCAGCCCGAAAGTGGGCTGACCGAGATTACAAAAGCAAGAACAACGGTCATGATAGCCAAAATAGGCGATACAAATTGCATATCTTCTAAAAGTATATGACAAGTGTTAGAATTTGCAAAGTGATGGACAAATACGATCATACAAAGGTGGAAAAAAAGTGGCAGGAGAGATGGGAGAAGGATGGTGTTTACCAAACTCCTGAAGTTGGGAAAAAGAAGAGATACATTTTAGATATGTTTCCTTACCCGTCCGGGGCATCTATGCATGTTGGGCACCTTGAGGGTTATGTAGGTACAGATATCCTTTCCAGATATTTTCGTATGAAAGGGTATTCTGTTCTTCACCCTATGGGATGGGACGCATTCGGTCTTCCCGCTGAAAACTATGCAATCAAGACGGGAATCCACCCCGATAAGTCTACTCACGAAAATATAAAAACTTTTAAGCGTCAATTGGAGACAAGCGGCATGTCTTATGATTGGGACAAAGAAATCGACACAAGCTCTCCCGAATTTTACAAGTGGACTCAGTGGATATTTATTCAGCTATTTAAAGCGGGACTGGCTTACAAAAAGAAATCTCCCGTTAACTGGTGTCCCAAAGATGAAACAGTTTTGGCTAATGAACAAGTAGTTGAAGGTAAATGCGAACGGTGTGATACAGAAGTAATACAGAAAGATATGGATCAATGGTTCTTTAAAATTACCGCCTATGCCGATCGTTTAATTTCAGGATTGGAGAAAATTGATTGGCCGGAAGATGTAAAAATTCAACAAAAAAATTGGATAGGTAGGGAAAAAGGTAAAAAAGGAGTTACTTATCATATTCATGATTGGTTGATTTCCCGTCAACGCTATTGGGGTTGTCCGATCCCCATGGTTTATTGTGAAGATGATGGTTGGCAGCCAGTTCCTGATACAGAGCTACCTGTTAAGTTACCTTCTGATGTAGACTTTTTACCTCACGGTGAAAGTCCCATTGCCAGATCTAAAACTTTCCAGAAAGATGTAGTTTGTCCTATTTGTGGAAAGCAGGCAAAGCGAGAAGTCGACACAATGGATACCTATGTTGATTCAAGCTGGTACTTCTTGCGTTACCCTTCGGTTAACTTAAATCCTAAATCCGAGGAAAAAGGAAACTGGAAACTGGAAAATCCTTGGGATCCTGAAGTCACAAAGGCTTGGCTTCCTGTCGATGACTATGTTGGCGGCGGACATGTTGTTCAGCATTTGCTCTTTGCCAGATTTTTCTGGAAATTTTTATTTGACCAAGGTCTAATCGACAAATCTGTTGGCGACGAACCATTCTTAAAACTTCGCGCTCCGGGTTGGATTTTGGGCCCTGATTCCCGCAAGATGAGCAAAAGATGGGGGAATATAGTCACTCCCGACGATATTATTCCCAAATTTGGGGCAGATACGCTTCGGGTTTATGAAATGTTTATGGGACCATTTGATGTAATGAAGCCATGGAGCGTAACCGGTGTAGAAGGGGCGAGTAGATTTTTAGGCAGGGTATGGAGACTATTTGAAAGCAGTCATTCTGGAGACCGCTTAGAGCGGACGATGGAATCCCATCAGGATCCTACCACTTCGGCTAAAGCCTCGTTCCAGGATGACGTTTTGTCTAAACTTCATCAAACCATTAAAAAAGTTGGAGAAGATATTGAAAACTACAAATTTAACACAGCCATCTCTTCCCTTATGGAGCTGGTAAATGTTTTCGTTGAGTATAAAATATCCAATATCGAGTATCTTAGTATCCTGGCGCGATTGCTCGCGCCATTTGCGCCTCACATGATGGAAGAAATATGGGTGGAGGTATTAGGTATGCCTTTTGGTATTCACAAGGCTCCTTGGCCTTCCTACGATCCTAAACTTATTGTTCAGAATGAGGTCACGGTTGTGGTTCAGGTCAACGGAAAAGTCAGAGGGCAATTAATAATTAATAGTGAAAAATTAAAAATTGAAGAGGAAGTTGTCAAGTTGGCCAAATCTGATCCCAATGTGACAAAGTGGCTGGAGGGCATCACCATTAAAAAGACAATTTTCATATCCGGCAAGGTAATTAATTTTGTAGTATAGTTTAGTAATGCAGAGCTTCGACATCGATGAACTGTTAACCCGTTTTCGTTATCCTCTTTTAATACTTCTCGGGGGGTTAATCGCTACCGGAGCCGGGGTTTTCTTTATTAAAAGCGGACTGGCGTCTCCGTCAACAAAAGTAGAAGTACTTAATAATAATGAAGGTCCTGATGTACATCAGGATTTAACAGTGGAAATCGCCGGAGAGGTAGTTAAACCCGGTGTTTATAAACTTTCGGGTGATAGTCGCATTGAGGATCTTTTGGTTATCTCCGGCGGATTTTCCGTTAACGCAGATAGGGTTTGGACCGATAAATATCTAAATCGCGCGGCAAAATTAACCGATGGACAAAAGGTGTACATACCAAGTGTCGATAAGCAGTCCGACAGCTTAAGTGCTAAAACGGACGGGGGCATCAAAGTGGATCAAGCCGTTTTAGGGGTGACAGGGTCGCACCCTGTCAACATAAACACTGCAAGCCTTTCGGAACTGGATACGCTACCGGGAATTGGTCAAGTTTACGGCCAAAACATAATTGAACACAGACCGTACTCAACTACAGGGGAATTGGTATCCAAGGGGGCTATCAAGCAAAGTTTGTACGAAAAGATAAAAGATAGAATTACTGTTTACTGAAAGCCTGTGTCATTGCGAGGAGCAGTAAGCGACGCGGCAATCTTCAACAGAAATAGATTGCTTCGGATACCTCGCAATGACAAACAATGACGAATATAAATGAAACATCTCATCTGGCCCATACTTTTATTATTAATTTTTGTAAGGTATCTAACCACCCGTCCTGTTTACCACACCGGCGACCGAGTCCGTATAACAACTACGGTAATGTCCGACCCCGTCCGTTACCCCTCTTCCCAATATTTAAAAGTTGCGGGACTGGCAACTTATCTTCCGCTTTTTCCGGAAATTTCATACGGTGACAAAATTGTTGTAGAAGGAACCGTTAATAATGGAAAATTAAAAAATTCTAAACTTGTCAAAATAGAGGATAGAAAGACCTTTTTTTCCGGTATCAGAAATTCAATAATTTCTTTTTATCAAGAAGTTTTACCGGAACCGGAAGGGGGACTTTTGGGTGGAATCGTAATAGGCGCCAAAGGAGCGCTTTCACCTGATTTTTATAATCAGACAAAACTCGCAGGCGTGGCGCACGTAGTTGTAGCTTCAGGAGCGAATGTTACATTTGTTGTTTCATTTCTGATGGGAGTTCTTACATTGTTCTTGACCAGGAGAAAAGCGATAGTGTTTGCTATAGTAGGTATTATTTTATATCTTTTTATATCGGGTTTTGATGCGCCTTTGATTCGTGCGGCAATAATGTCTTCAGTCTTATTTTTAGGACAAGAAACTGGCAGGTTGGTGTCTACCTGGCGCGTTCTATTTATTACCGCAGGTCTGATGCTTATCTATAATCCTGGTTGGATAGTCGACATTGGCTTTATTTTATCTTTTGTCTCTACGGCCTCGCTTATACTTTTCGAAAAAAGAATTCATTCTAAGTTACTTAAGATACCCAAGTTTCTTAGAGAGGGACTTTCCACCTCTCTCGCGGCTCAAATTGGTGTGGCTCCGATACTGTTTGTTACATTTGGACAGTTTAATATATGGTCTCCCTTGATTAACGCTTTAGTTCTTTGGACGGTTCCCGGTATTATGATCATAGGAAGCATTGGGGGGATTGTGGGATTAATTTTTCCATTTTTAGGAAAGTTGATCTTGTTGCTAACTTATCCTTTGTTATATTGGTTTGTTAAGATCGTCGCAATTTTTAATTAATTGATGTCATTGCGAGGAGCCGTAGGTGACGTGGCAATCCTAAGCGAAATAGATTGCTTCGTATGACTCGCAATGACAATAAAACGTTTGCAACGGCATTAAATTTGAAACTCGTATAAATTATGAAATTCTGGAACAACATTTTCATTTTTTTATTAATGATTCTTGCGCTTATTGTCATTGCACTTTTTCAACTGCCAGACAGCAATCTTCATATCATCGCTTGCGATGTTGGTCAGGGGGATGCAATTCTTGTTACTTATAAAAATATTCAAATTTTAACCGATGGAGGGCCGGATAATAAAGTCTTGGAATGTTTAGGTAAACATATTCCTTTTTGGGACCGGGAGATAGAACTCGTAATTTCAACTCATCCCCAGAAAGATCACTATTTTGGGCTTATAGAGGTCTTTAAAAGATATAAGTTGGACAATTATTTGTATAACGACATTGATTCTGGCAATCTAGATTATCAAGTGCTAGAGAAAGTGGTGGGGGGTAGTGGGGTAAACGTCATAAGACCCTTTGCAGGCCAAGTCATTAGGGTGGGAATGATCTATTTGGATATACTTAACCCCCCAGCTGGTTTTACAGACCCAAACGCTAACAATATCGGCATCGTAGATCTACTTAAATTTGGTAAATTTAAGGCTATTTTTACAGCGGATGTTGAAAACAAAATTAGTGATGAGCTGTCAACCCTGAGCCAAGTCGAAGGGGTTAACTATCTCAAAGTGAATCATCATGGAAGTAAGAATGGATTAACGCAAAACCTGCTGGAAAAATTAAGGCCGGTAGTGGGTGTAATTAGTGACGGGAAGAATAATATTTACGGCCATCCACATAAGGAAATTTTAGACTTGTTAGGTAAATATAATGTAAAAGTTTTGAGAACTGACGAAATGGGGGATGTGGAAGTTGTAACTGATGGAGAAAAATATTGGGTAAATAAAAACTAAATCAAGTTTTACGGATTGATAAGATATAGTTAACCTTCATGGTTTGTTTTTTTGGGTGCGTTTAGCTGGTTCGCTATCGGTGGGGTTGGGGATAGTTAATTCAGGTTTAGCTGGTCTTTCTTTTGACATGCCAGCATTGTATTCGAAAGGGGAAGTAAAAAGAAATTGAGATGGGTCGGCCGGCCAAATTTGACAGGAAGATCTAAATTGTTGTAATATGCCCCTTAGTTTAATAAATGCGTTTGACCGGGGTCGCGACTCGGGAGCAGATCCGCAAAATCGGATACGGAAGCAAACCGTAAAAATAAGCTAGAGTTTGTCGTCAAACGGAGAACTCAAATAATAAGGATTATCCTTTAAGTTTGAATTAACCGGCGTCAGGCCGGTTTTTCTTTTTAATAGGGATAGTTGAACGAGGGTGGTACCGCCCTTCGCGCAAAGCGAAGAGCCCCTTTAGTTTCTGAGATTTATTTTCTCGGGAGCTGAAGGGGCTTTTTTGGTTTTTTTGCGCCTGTGGTTGTGGGTTCGATTCCCACCAGGCGCACATGACTGAATTTGAAAAACAAAAAATACATTCGGAAGTTTTCTGGTCGCAAGTTGAAAAGTCGTGGCCAGATACTTACGTGGCCGACAAAAGGGAAATTGTATTAGGAGAAAAAATCGAAGTATGTGTTGTTCTTTGTCCGTTGTATTCACCCGGCAAACTGGACGAGTCAACTTTGATGCTACCGCCGGCAAGTATTAAGGATTCCAGAGTTGCAAACAAAGTAAATGCATATATGACTACTATCTATGCTATGAATGGGTATTTGTCAGGGCTTGGTGGACAAATGCATCTTAACATGGTCTTTGCCAATAAGGGAGTTCTTTTTGCTGGTAAACATGGTCCAGTTCAAGAAAAGGCTTTGTTACATCACAAAGACGTATATACCGAGGCGTGGAATAGGTTTGGGAGGTTGAACAAAATAGGCATCGAATTTTCAGATTACGATGATTGGGGAGTCAAATTTCCGGTGTTTGTCGATCCGAAAGCTACTGTCCCTACGGATTTGCAGGAGGTACTGGGTATTAAATACTTACCGGAATCAAAAATGATTGCCCAGCTAAATACATATTTTGGCAAAAACATCATCGACAATAAAAAGAATAGACATACTGTAGAGAGGACTCTGTCTATGGGTGTGGATTACAACGCGGCATTTTGGCTCATTGCCGGGTATTTGGCGTTTGATGATAATATAGCAAATATAGTAGGGCCAACAGGAATATATATTGCCGCAGAAAGATTTGAGCCGTTGTTTGGAATAGCTAAATTTACCGAAAGCTTAAAAGGATTAACCAGAGTTCAATTAAAAGCATAAACATGGAATTTGAATACAAGACTTTAAAAATAGGTAATATTGTTGGAACATATTATTCCTGTGGTAACAAAACCGATACCGTATTGGTTTGGGCAGTTGGAGGCCCAACTGTGCCTGATAATGGCGATTTATCTTCAGCTTCCATAATTTTGAAACAAAAGGTTGACATATTTGTTCCCGACTATTTGGGATTTGGCAGAAGCGATGGTGTTTTTACACCAAAAAACTGTATCAATACACTACTTCTAGTATATAAGCATCTCAAATATGGGGCGAGGGGGGTTGGTTCGTATGATAACTCAAAAGTTTTCCTTAAGTATAAAAGAATCATTTTTGTCGGAAAAAGTTTGGGTGGGACATATGTACCACTTTTGCCAAGATTTAATAAAGAAATTAAAGAAATCGGAATTTTTTGTGGGGCAGTAGACCAAAGCGAGCAGGGCAAGGTCAAACCGGAAGAATCAAATGAAGATTTTGTTAGAACAATCGAAGAGGGTGGATACAGACATCTATATAGAGGTTTTGTGGGGCATAAAAAACTGTGGTGGAGACATTTAAACGATTTGGATGGACTTTCTCCTATGGATAACGTCAAATATCTTAAAAATGCAAGAGTTTTTATCGCCCACGGAAAAAAAGACGATATAGTTCATTATTCCAAGGCTGTTAAATATCTTGGAGCTATCAAAAAAGATTTTCCGGATAAATTAAACCAATTCAAACTCAGATTATATAAAAATGGAGACCATGGTGAATTCACAGTAAATAAAGCTACCCAAGATTTTTTGGACTGGATTGGAATATAATAAAGAAATGAAATTCAAAATCGAAAAAGAAGTTTTTGATAAATTCCCCAATCTTGTTGTGGCTTTGCCGATAATTTTGGACTTTGATAACAATAAGTCTTCTGTGGAATCACTTAAATATCTTAGGGGGCAAGAAACGGATCTTCGTGCAAACCTCGACCTTGATTCACTAGTAAAAGATAAGCGAGTAGCTATTTATATCGATGCATTCAAAAAGTTTGGGGTTGATCCGGAAGTTTTTTTACCTGCACATGTTGCTTTGGCAAAAAGAGTACTTGAGGGTGGAGAATTGCCCGATATAAATCCTCTAGTTAATATCTACAACGCCCTAAGTATCAAATATCTTACGCCTTTCGGTGGCGAGGATTTAAATTCTCTATATGGTGATTTTGTTCTAAAGTTTGCTGAAGGAGGGGAGCAATGGATTCCGATTGGTGGCACAAAGTCTAGACCTGCAGTAAAGGGCGAATTAATTTGGCGGGATGACCTAGACCTTTCTACACGGGCTTTGAATTGGAGACAATGCGACAGAACCAAGCTCACTAAAAACTCTAAAAACGGGTATTTCATTATGGATGGGTTTTCTAATGTTAATAGAGAAAACATTGAAAAAGCTGCCACAAAATTTCTCGATCTTGTAAATAAACATTTTGGCGGAGATGGAAAAATTTATTGGTTAGACAAAGAACACCCCGAGGTCGAAATTCCTTTTGAATCCAAGAAGATAAGTCAAAATAATTTAAAACAAAAAAGAGAAAGTAAACCTATAAAAATCGTAAAAAAAGAACATTTTGGATATGCGAAAATTATCGCGGGTATAATTAATCAGACTTTGGGGATAGATAACGCTGATGTTGAGTTTGCAGAAAACTCTGAATTTGGTGATTACTCATGTAATGTTGCTTTAGTTTTGGCAAAAAGCGAAGGGAAAAACCCAAGAGAACTGGCGGAAGAAATTAGAATCAAATTATCCAAATCTCCCGAATTATCCAAATTTGTAGACAAAATTGAAGTTGACGGCCCTGGTTTTATCAATTTTTGGCTGAAAACTGATGTCCTAGTTAGTAATTTGATGCAGATTGAAGAGGAAAAAGAAAAGTATGGTCAATCTGACTTTCTAAAGGGCAAAAAAGTGGTCGTGGAATATACCGACCCCAACCCCTTCAAAGAGTTTCATATAGGCCATTTATATACCAATACGGTTGGTGAATCGATTAGCCGCTTGCAAAGCGCGATTGGCGCCAGTGTTTGGCGAGCCGATTATTTTGGCGATGTTGGCATGCATGCTGCCAAGGCGATTTGGGGTTTAATGTTTAAGTTTTCAGAGGACAAAGTTGATATTAAAGACCTTACCGAAAAGCCTCTAAAAGAAAGAATCGAGTATTTTGGGCAAGCTTATGCAAAAGGAGCGACAGCTTTCGAAGAAAATGCTGCTGCGGCAGAAGATATGAAAGAGCTTAATTTTTTAATCTTCAAGGCTGCGCAGGAAGTGGTTTTACCGGAATTCAATGAATCTCCACAGGTAAACTACGATCAATATATCAAAAAAGACGGCAAGTATTCTTATTCTGAAATCAAAAATATTTATGAAATTGGTAGGGCATGGAGTTTGGAATATTTCGAATCAATTTATAAAAGGGTTGGGATGAAGTTTGATGGTTATTATCCGGAAAGCAGAACCGGAGAATTTGGCTATGGAATGGTTTTGGACGGTTTGGCCAAAGGAATCTTTGAGAAGGGTGAGCGTGGCGCTGTAATTTTCCCTGGAGAAAAATACGGTTTGCATAATAGGGTTTTTATAAATGCTCTTAATTTGCCCACATACGAAACCAAAGATTTTGGCAATGCAGTTGCAAAATACAAGGATTTTCCTTATGACAAATCGATTATCGTGACCGGTAACGAGATTGATGCCTATTTTGACGTTGTCCTTAAAGCCCTATTTATGTACAAAAAGGATCTTTCAGAGGCTACAACACACATAGGACATGGGATGGTCCGTCTTCCCGAAGGAAAGATGAGTAGTAGAACTGGAAAAATTATCAGGGGGGAATGGGTTTTGGACGAAGCTAGGAAAAAACTCCTTGACGCACACGATATGGAAGACGAAATTGCAGAACAGGTTGCCCTTGGAGCCGTTAAATATGCATTTTTGAAGCAAGGGATAGGCGGGGACATTGCATTCGATTTTGAAAGTTCCCTGTCTTTAGAAGGTAACTCCGGCCCGTATCTGCAGTACACTGTCGCTCGTTGTAATAGTGTGATACAAAAAGCGCCTACCTTTAAAGACACGGTCTTACAAGGTGCATATAGTAATTTAAACGAAGAAGAATTGTCGGTGTTAAGAAGTTTGCCCCGATTTTCTGAGGTAATATCAATTGCTGCTAAAACTTACTCACCCAACTTACTATGTAATTATTTATATGATTTGGCTTCGAAATTCAATACTTTTTACGCTCATAATAGAATAATAAGCGAAGAAGGAAAAACGAAAAACGAAGAAGTGGGGAATTTCAGACTCACACTAACTGCAGGAACAGGTCAAGTACTTAAAAACGGTTTGAACCTTCTTGGTATACAGTCGCCAGAACGAATGTGATGCTTTTTGTCATTGCGAGTCATACGAAGCAATCTCATCCGTTATAGATTGCCGCGTCGCTTACCGCTCCTCGCAAGGACACTTGCTTATTGTTTTTACTTTGTATTTTTGGAAAGACGTTTTCTTTCCTGGATTTGCTCCTGAATTTCCCTTTGGATATAAGAAATATCGGTTTCTTTAACCATCTCTCCCAGTTCTTTACCCTTAATTTTTACTCCCATCTTGTTTGCCATCAGCTTCAAAATTTTCAGAGACATGGTTATTTCGCGCTCTGCAAGAAGGTTAACTTGCATATCCAGTTCTTCTCTTAAAGTAAAAATGTGTCCCTGCCTGTTTTGGCTCATAAGAACGATTATGGAAAGAAAAATTGCTTCAAGGGAAACAAACATGGTCAAAAGAATAAAAGGGTAGGGGTCAAAAACCGGTATAAATGGAACTGACCCGGTGTTTACGGCAATCCAGACAACAAAAAGCAGAGCGTTAAGTACAAAAAAACTGATGCTTCCAAACGAAAGAGTTAGCCGGTCTGCAATTTGTATGAATTTCGGGCGATTCTTGATCTGATCTGCCTCAAAACTTTGGATTAGGCGGTGACTGGACTTTACATGATCTCCCGGCATACTTGGATTGTACCAAAAAAAACAGACCAGCGTCCTATTCGTTCGCTGGTCTTTGGGTGAAATTAGCCGGCTTTGGCAAAGACATAATCTATTACAATTTCCCACCCGTCAAAGGCGACAGGTCTGTCATTTACAAGGTCAAACGACAATGTTTCAGGTGTCCCATCACCGTGTCTTACCGGTAGTCTAACATTGCTCAAATCACTGTCATCCGGGGCACTTAGGATAGTATCGCCATCTGCTGTATGCAAGGTGACGTCGATAGATAATTCTCCGGCTTCATAGTCAACGTCGGTGACGGCAGCTTCGATCCTGTCGTTTCCGGCAAAGAAGTAATTGAGGCCGAAGGAAATTGGGTTCTTCTCCCGTAATCCACGTTTTTCATCGGCCTTCTGTTTCACCTTTTTGTTCGCGCGACAAAGTATAAGGTTGGCGATGACAAAACCGATCGCAATAGGTAGAACAATGATCAGAATCAATATCAGATTGCTTTTTGTAAACACAGAATTCTCCTTTTTGATTCCCTTTTTAGGGTGATTTTAAATAGCCAAGGGATTATAGGTTTATTTTTGAGGTATTGCAAGAATGGGGAAGTGTCAAAAGTAAAAACTGCTAAGCGTTTTTAACTTCATCGCTATTCTTTTTTTTTCCTGCTAGCGACACCATCGAGTGCGCGGCCAAAAGTATCACCTGTTTTGTCGACAATACCCTCGACGATTTCCCCGGCTATGCCAACAACTCCCGGGATTAGGCCTTTTTCTTTATCGACGATAAGTCCAATCGCACCACTGCCAAGCTGTTGCAATGCTCTACCTGCTCCGGTATACCATGACGCTTCCCTCCTCATTGAAGATAGATTTTCTGCTATTTGCATAACTGTCTCTGAAGTTGCCCTGGTTTCTTGGCCTACCCCCAACTCTTGAAGAGCTCTAACCAGCAATGTATCACCAAATACCAGCATCCATCTCTGTTGGGCGGGAGCTAGTTTATTCCATTCGGCTTTTCCTCCTGCAAAAACTCTTTGAGACATAGACAAAAAGGCCTGAAAATTATTTTGAAGGTCAATTTTGCTTTTGGCCTGTTGAATTCTTTCGAAATCGCTCATAAGGCTGATTACCTGTTCTGCAATATCGTGGGGAGTTCTGGGAATATCCTTGTCAGCAATGCCTAAACGATGAAGGGATCTTTGCACATTTTCCATGACATCAAACGCTCCGGCAACTTCTTCTTTATCTGCAGCGGCATTCAAAATAGTGTCTTTGACTACGGCAAAAGCCATATCATTCGCCGACACCCTAAATAATTGGTGGCCTCCACGCGACTTAATGTCGTAGGCGGTAACATTGCCCTTATCATCTTTGTAGGGTGCGAGCTGAAGATGGTTTTCTTCAATTGAATCCAGCAAATTGGGGATTTTTGCAAGAATGGTTGAATCCGCTTCCTGTGAGGGATCGCTACCAATTGCTTCGATTTCAGGTCCTGGTAATGTCATGTTTTCTAACTTGCCGGCAGTATAGGCCTATAGGTATTGTTTGTCAAGTGAGCGTTTTCCCCCAAAAAAAACCGCCCGTTGCTTTTTGTTATTAAAGCGCAACGAGCGGTAATTACTCACGTATTATTGTTTGTCGTCATCCTCGAAAATATGAATGCCACGTTTCCGGGCTTGGGCTGTTAACTTTACATCGAGTTTGTCCAGGCCGCTGCTGACGTGTTTGTTCACCTCATCTTGGTGCCGGTTGTACATAAAAGCGGTAATAGCTATGGCGGCAGCCAATACGACGCATATAAGACTGAGTGCGACGCACTGCAAACCGTTGCCAAAACTGGCGCCGCGATTTCCGGCGAAACCGAATAGACCGGTTTTGTTTCCCATGAGCACCAGTCCGGCGATGATTGCGAACGCAATCAAAGTGCCATTCTTTTTGCTTCGGAAATATTCAAATGCCAAGTATCCAATTCCGGCTAAGATCAAACCGGAAAGGAGGTAACCTAAGTCCCTGCCTATCGCCCGGCCGTTGAATGCCACATAGAAAAGGACGACGATTACCAGGGTCCATACAAGCCAAGGATTTTTCTTGGCAGGTTGATTGGTATTTTTAGTCATTGTGCATTTCCTCCAAAAACCTTTTGCAGAATGTTCTTGATCTTTTCCTGAATCGTTCCGGCAACACCGTAGGTGTTGTAGATCTGATTTAAGTCAATGGTGCTAATCGCATGCATCCAAAGGCCGTTATCTGTCGCAACAAGACGGAATAATCCCTGACCGTTCGGGATGTCGATTGCACCAATCCGTTGCCAGTTTGCTGTTGGACGATATCCGCCCTCAAGGCAAGAACTCTCCCTGTAAATACCGGGGGCGGTCCATACGCGCAGAAGGCACCCCGGAATGTTCCAGATGGAAGGGTAAGCGGCGTAGGGTTCGAAATTCTCATCGTATAATGGATTTCTAACCAAAGGCCCAACTTCACATCCACCGTTTGTTATTGCCCGGCCGCCCAAAATCATAATGCTTACCTTGGCACCAGCTTCGGCTGCACCGATTTCCGGCTCAAAAGCCTTGGAAATAATACCAACCGAGGTGATTTGGTCACCGCAATCGAGAGTTGCCAATTCTGTATTGGTGGCGTAAGCGGCCGCGTATTCTTGGTCACCGGGGATTTCGACACCGTCTCCGACGATCGAAAAATATTTGAATACGATGTATTGATCTACTCCGCGTTTATCGATCTTCAGTTCGGGTGGCAAACTTGAACTTGGGATCTGAATTAGGATCCCCATTGTTTTTTCCCTCTCAATTTCTTCCAGAACGACGGTGGTGTTTATGGCATATGCGCCGAAAAGGGATATGATGACAATCACCACAACTGCAACAAGCAGTATCGCAAATAGCCACTGGCTACCCCCTTGCTCACTGATTTTGAATTTTCTAAACATCTCTTCCTCCTACTAAAAATTCCACTTGGCGTTGATGAAGGGACTTGCAATTAGCATGATCACGAACAGTCCCGCACCCAAGCGCCAGTCAACGCCGATTGCCAAGCCGGCTGAGATCATTATGATCGTAAGCGTGGCAAGGCCAACCAGGAATCGTTTCCATCCCGGTAACGGTGGGGGAGCTGTGCGATTTTTTCTACTAAACAGTTTCATTTGTATCTCCTTCCAATTTACAAAAACGATACGTAGCCCCCGTGAGATGATTTTCTTTGTTGAGAAGAAAAATCTGTCCCACGGGGGAGATTGGTTGATGTGAAATTTGTTATTGCCCGCCTGTAAATGTCGCAACCAAAAAGTTGCCGTACAGGGCAAACGCTGTTAACGCGAACGCATAAACTTGTCCAAGGACCACATCATAGGGAATGATGATCGAAAGCTCTCGACCGCTTCCCGAGAAAACAGAGGTATCGCTGCGGTGCCGAGACGTTGGAACCCATCCCTTGCGTGAACCTACGGTTACCGCAATGACAGATGCTGCAAGGCAGATTGAAATCACAGAGGCATTAAGTGTAATTGCTGCCGCCACACCGGTTACGACTGCAAATACCCCAAGCCAAAATGTTCGTGCGAGTTCCTTGATCATAGAAACGCCAAAAACAACCCATACGATCCAGATTGGAACATATGTAGGATATGGAATGGCGGCCCAATTGGCGGCGTGTATGATCAAAAGCATTCCGGCAGCGTTCCCCAACGGGGTTAAGTCGATTGCATCGAACCAACCACCTTGTTCTTGAGATTCGTTTAAAAAGATGGCTACAGCCATTCCAAAGGTGCATGCGCCCAAAAGGAACAACCAGAGCTTTTCGCCGATAGCGACCCGTTCAACCAGAGTTACAACTGTTAGTATTGCGATCCACCAGTCAAGGAGCAATCTTTCTTTTCTGGAAAATGCTTCGGCGAATGAGATAATGTTTATGGCTACAAGAATAGTTGGGGCAAACAGCAGAGTTATGATAAAACTTGGCGCCCCAGAGAGATTGAAATCTGTTCTGTTGCCGCTGAAACTGGGAAGGGCTATGCCGTTCTTCGTAAACTGCCAGCCGGCAAGACCAACTGCCACAATTGCAATCCCGATTCCGATCCACATCCATGGTAAACCGGATTTCTGTTGGTTGTCCCGATTGCCAGCTTCATTCCGATCAGCTTTGGGCCTCTTGTTTGGCTTGCCACGGCTGAATCTGCTTGCCAATCGTTCGCGCAATCCTGGCTTCTCTTCAGCCGGTTTTTCTGGTTCTTCCTTTTTTTGTTCAGATGGTTGAACCTCGGTTCGTTTCGATCCCGTCGCTTCAACAATCGGTTGACTGTTGGTAGCTTTTTGTTGTTTCTGAATGCCGTTATCAAGCCATTGGACCAAACTCTCCGGTGATACACCGTTTTCGGTTGCCTTCCTCAAAACTTCGTCTGCGTTACCAACTTGCGAAAGAAGGTGGCGCAGTTGGTGCTTTGTTGCCGAACCTGTATTAGGAAACGCACTCAAATAGTTTTCCATTTCAACCTCCTTTCACGGGTTGTGGAATCAAAATTAAAATTGATGATGTAAAGGTGCACTTTACACTATTAAAGTTTTCTGCAAACTTTGGGAGAAGTTTAAGCCTATAGAAGTTTAAAGTCAAGCTATTTTTTCTGATTCCGTTAGTTCCTTTTCCAGTTTTCGTTCAATATACCCTGCGTCAATTTCCTTAGTCATTTCTTCAAGCTCCGGATCAGGTTTAGCGTTCTTTTGTTCCGAGCGGATTTCCTTGAGAATTTTGAGTATTTTGGTGATTTCTTTTTCGGAAATTAGCTCAACCTGTAGCCCTAGTTCGTTCCGCAATACATCACGCTGACTTTCTCTGTTCTGACTCATTAATACTATAACTGAAAGAATAATTGCCTCAATCGAAACGAACGAGTTCATGAATGAATAGGGGTAGGGGTCGATTTGGGGGAACCCAGGGATTTTTCCCGAATTTCCCAAAACCCAAATTCCGTAAACAGCCGCGTTTGCGAAAAGAAATCCTATTGTTCCGAAGTAAGAGGTAAGGAAATCTACAACTTTGGCCACAAACGACCTTTTACTAAGTGATTTAGCCTCAAAACTCTTTATGATCTGACTGGATTTACCATGAGGATTTTGGGACATGACTAAAGTATACTACATACAATATACTACTCCAATGGATTACAAACTTCATAAATTGGAAAGTGGCCTAAGAGTAATAACCGTTCCCATGCCGGGTCTTGAATCGGTTACGGTGACCGTATGGGTCAAAACTGGGTCAAGATTTGAGGATAAAAGGATAAACGGTATCAGCCATTTTCTTGAACACATGGTATTCAAGGGAAGCGTCAAGCGCCCATCGGCCAAGGCTATCAGTGAGGCGGTGGATTCGATTGGCGGAGAGTTTAATGCTGGGACAAGCAAAGATTGGACAAATTTTTACATAAAATCCCGTTCTGGCAGCGCCGAAATCGCAATGGATGTTTTAAGTGACATGGTGCTTTCTCCGCTTCTTAAATCTGAGGAGATTGAACGCGAAAAAGGAACAATTATTCAGGAATTGGCGATGTATGAGGATACCCCTATGATAAAAATCCACGATGTGTTTGAAGGATTGATTTTTAAAGAAAATTCTTTGGGTTGGGACATAGGTGGGGAAGCGAAGAGCGTAAAACGAATAACTAAAAGCGATTTTGAACTTTACAGGGCACTGCATTACTATCCGGAAAATATGTTTGTGTCGGTTTCTGGTGGAATCGAAGAGAAAAAAGCTTTGGAGTTGGTTGAAAAGTATTTTAATCAGCTAAAAGCTAAAAGCGAAGATCGAAAAACTACCTTTAAAGACACGGTCTTTAAAGGTGTACAGACAAAGCCACAATTCCAACTCAAAACCAAAAAGGTTGAACAGGCGCATGTCATTCTTGGTTTCTTGAGTGAGGGCAGGGGATACGCGGGCCGATTTGCCCAAAGTGTGCTTTCTACAATTTTAAGTGGCCCCATGAGTTCCAGGCTTTTTATTGAAGTAAGGGAACGACGGGGGCTTGCCTATGCCGTTAAACCTGCCAATGATAAATTTAATGAAGTTGGGTATACCGGAGTTTATGCCGGAGTAAACGTGGCAAAAAGCGAGGAGGCGATTAAGGTGATTTTGGATCAACTTTACGGCCTGGCAGACGGCAAATTTCCAATTTCCCCCAAAGAGCTGGAAAAGACAAAGGAATATCTTAAGGGTCACATTGCGCTTTCTTTGGAGGATACACAGGTTGCTGGGGACTTTTTTGCGGAACAAATTATGTTTTTAGATGAAATCTTAACTCCCGACGCGTTGTATAAAAGAATTGATAATGTGACGGTGGAAGAAGTTGTCCAAGAAGCCAAAAAGATTTTTATTAAAGACCACTTGAACTTGGCAATAATAGGGCCATACAAGGATGTGGAGAAATATAAAAAGCTCTTGATATAGTTTGAGGAGGTTATTCGTTAACAAACAGAATAAGTATTTATATATCTTTCTACATCAAAACTGGAGTTGATTAAACAAAGCTTTAAAGAATATAATCAATAAGATGAAAACGTCATTACACGAGAGAACTTTAGTTTTAATCAAACCAGATGGGGTTCAAAGGGGCTTAATTGGGGAAATTCTTACAAGATTTGAGAAAAAAGGTCTTAAAATCATCGCTATGCGCATGGCTTGGCCGGATTCTGGTTTGGCTCAGAAGCATTATGACATGCCGGAATCGGATAAAATTTTATTAGGAGAACGCACAATTGCTTCGTATAAAGAAAAAGGGGTAGACCTCAAAAAGAAACCGGTAGAAATTGCTGAAAATGTTCAAAAAAGGTTGGTTAAGTATCTTACTACCGGTCCTGTTGTCGCTATGGTCATAGAAGGCGCTCATGCAATCCAAAATGTACGAAAGATCAGAGGGGCTACCAACCCCTTAGCTGCTGATGTTGGTACGATTACGGCCGATTATACAATTGATTCCTATTTTCTATCCGACCCGGACGAACGCGCTATTCGTAACCTGGTTCATGCTTCAGGCAGTGTCGAGGAAGCGAATAGGGAAATAGATCTTTGGTTCAAAACAGACGAAATCAACGATTATGAACTTGCCATAGAAAAGATTTTATACTCCAGAGAGTGGGAAGGTGCTCGAAAAGAACTAACCCAGAAATAACTAGGAATGGTCTTTCCTATATTCAACTCTTTTTCTATATAACTCTTCTGTTAGGCCACCTTCTTTCTCGTGTTTTTCTAATAGGGATGCAACTAACTTTTTAAGTAAAAAACCTTCCATATTACAAAAAGTGAGAAGCATATTTGCAAACTCAGTTGGGGTGTTTGGGGGTTTTGGGGTATTTAGGGATGTTGGAGAAGTCCAAAACGCCCTAAATTCCCTAAAAACCCTAACTTTTTCGTTATTTTTTCCCCAAATTGGTAAATTATGTTGTCGTAAAAAGTCTTGGTAATCTTTTGTTAATTCTTCGTTTGAACCGTAAGCTATGCCTGCAAGTTTAATGTAACCTTTTAATGATGGGTTACTGAAGCCTTCTGCAACATTTTGGCAATTCGAACGTGCAGCTTGCACCATTTGGTCGTGAGTTCTACTTTTGTAATCGATATATTTATTACTAAATTCAACTGTCAAATCCTGAATAACTTTTCCAAGCGTATAAGCAGAAAGATATTCATAACCTGGACGGGAAGTGGGCATATAAAATAATATTATCACGTAGTGTGAACACCCACTTTCCTGTTATAATTAGCCTTAGCACCTCGGGGTGTAGTGAATCGGTATCACGTTACGTTCGGGACGTAAAGACACTGGGTTCAATTCCCAGCACCCCGACCAAGCTCCCATAGCTCAACGGATAGAGTAGGCCCGTCCTAAGGGCAAGATGCAAGTTCAATTCTTGCTGGGAGCACAAATTTGTTGGAAATTTACTTTACTGTTAGTGCGTAAAGATTGGGGATTAGGGATGTGGCTCCAAGGTTGGTAAGAATAAGTAGTTTTGTCGAATTTCTATACGGAAAGGCAAAAGGTGCAAAATAGCTTCCGGAGTAGATTGTCTGTCTATTTGTACCATCATAATCCATGATAATCACTTGGTTTGGTTGGGCAAGCAGGATATGCCTGCTGGAAGGCATCCAGCGCAGGGCTAGTCCTTGCAAACTGTTTGCCGTTGACTGTTGACCGTTGACTGTTGCTTCCTGGTTGGTAATCAGGAAATTCCTATCTTCTTTGGTGTCGTATACGTAGGTTGAACCGGCCTTGATGGCTCTTTCCTGTTTTTGGGTAGAAGATCCCGGTAGTGGTCTAATTAAGTTGTCGGGCAATGTTCCCGAAGAACTTGCCGCATAAAGGATCATTGCTTCGTCAGGTGAAAAAATAAAACTGCCAGTCTTTCTTTTCAAAATGTCAGCAAGCTCGGGAGGCAGATATTTTACTAAACTTTCAGCTTTCAGCTTTTTTTCATTTTGCCACTGATTAAGTATAGATGGAGCTTGCGAGGCAATATTAACTCTTTGGGATTGAGAAATAAAAGATCCGGAATCGAGTAGAAAGATGCCGTTAGATGTAGTTAGCAAAATCTGTCTGGCATCAGGTGAAAATATATATGTTGAGCCTGTCAGGTCGCCGTCCGTAATCCTCTTGGGATCATTGGAAAATCCTAAGGGAAAGTTAAAGGTATCCAGACTCCAAAGCCCCGTTTTAGGTACAAGAAAAGCGATTTTTGTTCCGTCTTGAGACACCATTGGGTTTACCGCCCCCGAAAAAGTCACCGGCGAGAGCGAAGGAACATTTCTAAATAATGAAATGTTTACGTTGGTCACAATCTCTTTATCAATTGCGAGTCGCTTATACCAAGGGAAGAAACCGTCTTTTTTGACTTCAACATCATAAACGCCGGGAGATATTGAAAGAGATGTATTTGTTGCGGTTTTGAGTTCTCCGTTAATATAGACCGAAGCTCCGTCGGGCTCAGATTTGATAACCAGTATTCCATTAGGCTCAAACTTAAAAGTTTTTAAGTTTAGTCGAAAGCCTCGGGCATAAAAGGAAACAAAAATACCGATTACCCCGACAATTATCAGGGTAGACAAAAACACAAAAATACGAACTTTGGTCATGGATCATATTATAACAGCATTCAAGAAAACTTCGCAGCGATATGTCACCCACCCTTAAGGGAAACCTCGCATTTCAATGCGAGGAGGGTGTCATAACAGAGTATTCTGATTCTCTGGTATAATCCGATTACATGAGCTTACGAAAAAATATAGCCATAGATCTTGGAACAGCCAACACTTTGGTTTGGTTGGCTGGCGAAGGGTTAATTGTCAATGAACCTACAGTTGTGGCTATTTCTGCAGATGATAATAAAGTGGTTGCGGTGGGGGAAGAGGCAAAAAAAATGCTTGGCAGGACTCCTGAAGCTCTTGTGGCAAGTCGTCCCATGAGAGACGGGGTAATAGCAGATTATCAGATTACCGAGGCAATGCTAAAGTATTTTATTGGTAAAGTTGTCGGGAGATTTCAGTTTTTTAAACCAAATGTAATGGTTTGTGTACCTGCCGGATGCACCCAGGTAGAGCGCCGCGCAGCCTTGGATGCGACTCTTTCCGCGGGGGCCTCTCACGCCTATTTGATCGATGAACCTCTGGCTGCGGCGATTGGAGCGGGAATACCGGTATCCGCTCCTTCCGGGCATATGATAGTGGACGTTGGTGGAGGCTCAACCGAGGCGGCTGTGATTTCCTTGGGCGGGGTCGTGGCTCACAAATCCGTCAGGGTTGCCGGAAATAAAATTGACGAGGCGATACAGAATTATTTGAAAAAGAAGCACAATTTAATAGTAGGCGACCAAACATCTGAGGATATCAAATTGAAAATCGGTTCAGCTACCCCTCTTGTCAAGGAGGAAAAGCTTGAGATTTCGGGCAGAGACCTTGTATTTGGCCTCCCCAGGAGCGTAATTATTACTTCTTCGGAGGTTGGCGAGGCAATAAATCCTGTTTTGATGCAAATAGTGGGAGGGGTAAAGGCGGTTTTGGAAGATACTCCGCCGGAACTAGCGGCAGATATAATAGATAAAGGGATTGTAATGAGCGGGGGAACGTCGCTACTTAGGAATTTTGATAAGCTGATGACTCAAGAAACCGGCGTTCCCGCGCACGTTGCCGACGAGTCGTTGTTATGCGTTGTAAGGGGCACGGGCTTAGTTCTTGAAAATATCGAGCTTTGGAAAAGAAGTGTCAGCACCAGAGGATAAATTAGTATATTGTATGTAGTATATAGGATATGAGGAAAAATCGAGACATAGGGAAGCTATAGGTTTAAATTTTTTGTACAATTTACACTTATTGATTTAAATTAAATGAAGGGGGTTGTAAGTAATATCTTTTAAAATATTTACTTATAGTAAGTGTCAAATTATACCAATCGAGTTGAGGATTGTTTGAGGATAAGTTTTAAAATAAGTATTTGAAAAAAGATGTAAAAACTTGTTCAATATTGTGTGTTTAAGCAGATAGGAGAGTTAGTATTTATAGCCTTTAGTATTGTTCGCCTCATCCCAATATACTATATACTATATACGATATACTATTTACAGTATAGGATACAGTTGCTTGCGGAGAATATGAGGCTAATGACAAATTAATTTATAATTATGAGTTAATAATTAATAATTAGAGAAACAAACAATGAAAATAAAACCAAAAAAAGACCAAAGAGTCGGGCAAATCCTAGGAATTAACGTTCTTAGCAGTTCGATTAACTCACTGCTAACAGGAGTGGAGAAAAATATATCCTGTAATACAAAATTTAGTATTATGACACCTAATCCTGAGCTTGTTTTGATGGCTCAGAAGAACAAATTGCTTAAGAAGGCTCTCAATTCGGCAGACTACCCAGTTCCGGACGGAGTAGGCCTTGCCTATGCTTCAAGATTTCTCTTTGGAAAGAGCTTAGATATTATTCCGGGCAGAAAACTTTTTGAAGAACTTATCCGACTGGCGGTAAAAAAAAATTGGAAGGTATTTCTTCTCGGTGGGTTGGGGGACGAAGCTGAGATAGCTTCGCAAAAATTACAATCTCAGTATCCTAAATTACAAATCCAATTTGACAAATTTTTCAAATTAGACGAATCGGCCAATCTTGCTATAGAAGTTGATGTAAAATCATATAAAGATGTAATTGACAAAATAAACAAATTCGTCCCGAATTTGTTATTCGTGGCATTTGGGAATCCCAAACAGGAGATTTGGATTCATGACAATCTTTCAAAACTTAAAATTGGTGGGGCGATGACTGTGGGGGGAACCTTCCGTTATATTGCGGGCCTTTCACCTCTTCCACCTGTCTGGATGGAGAAGGCGGGCCTAGAGTGGTTTTTCAGGCTTTTGACAGAACCAAGACGCGCATTACGCATTCTTAATGCCTTCCCAATTTTCCCCATCAAAATTTTCTGGTACAAACTGACGCACCTCTAAATTACGGTCTTGTAAGTGCGTTTGTTCATGTTAAGATTTTCTTCCGATGAACATAGAGAGAGATTCTAATATTGCTATCAGAATACCTGAAGACGTTTATGAGCAAAAAAATAGTCTTCCGGATATTGAAACGCGGGAAAAGATTGCTAAATCGTTGTTTGTTGGGTTTTCTTACTTTCTGATTTTAAATAATATAAAAATTGATTGGGAGGAAAGTGGGTATAGGGCAAAAAGGCTGTCAAGAATTGAAAACAAGATCAAAAGGAGAGATTCCGTAGTGCCGGGAGGAGATATTTATGGGGTCAGGTTTATTACCGAAGAGGAAGATAGGGGGGCTCTTTCCCGTTTGATTCAATCGGCATATTCGTTAACGCCAAATGTATTCCCGTGGGGAAAACCCAGCATTAGAGATTATAGAAATCCGGAAGTGCGCGCAAGTCATATAGAGAAATCAAACCCCCACATGAGCCCGATTTATTCCGCTTTGCATATAAACTTTATTTTTCAAAGGAGGGATTCGAAACTACTCGACATTGGTGAGGTGCAAATAATGACACACAAAGAACTGGCAGTTTATAAACAAACCAGGGACGGGTATTCAAATGGTCAATCCTTGCTCTCACGTGACCACACTTCGGCAAATTCGTGACGGGCGCGGTAGAGTTGCCCTTCAACTGCCCTTTCACTGATACCAACAATCTTGCTTATCTCAGAGTAGGAGAGATCGTACCAGTATCTAAACTGCAGCAAACGCCGTTTTTCTGGCGGAAGAAGGTTTAAACAATCGTTAACCGATTTTCTTAAGTCGTTAAGAGCTAAAGTTTCTTCAGGAGAGAGCGATTTGCTGTCAACATTGTTAAAAGCATCGATCAGGGGTACGATAATTTTTGAGTTGCGATTTACCTGATCGTGGTAATAGTCGGCGATTTTATTTAGAGCGATTCTGCACATCCAGGTAAAATAGCTTGATTTATGTCGGAATGAATTCCACCCGCGCCAGGCGGCCACCATTGTCGAGGAAAGTACTTCTTCGACCGCTTCAGAATCGCCGGACACCCTTTTGATTACAAATTTTGTTAAAGGAATTGCCAATTTTTCAAAAACTGCCTCAAAAGTGCTTGCACTGAGCGAGCTTTGCGAGTCGAAGTGTGTGGTGTTGGCCATATTTCGAGATTAACAGTAAGTATACCACTAGATTTCAATCTGTTAGAATAGCGGAATGAAGGAACTGGTTTTGATCAAACTCGGAGGAAGTGTGATTACGGATAAGTCAAAGGAGTTTACTGCACGACCGGAAAACATTAAAAGACTGGCAGGGGAAATAAAATCGGCGTTAAAAGTGTTTAAAGGCGCGATTGTTATCGGTCATGGTGCGGGGTCATTTGCCCATTTGCCCGCAAAAAAATATCAAACAAAAAAAGGGTTTATAAATTCAAAAAGTTTGATGGGAATGTCGATTGTGGAGGATGCTGCAAGGCAACTAAATGCCATCGTTATTAAAGAATTTATTAAAGAAAATCTCCCGGTTTTTCCATTTTCTCCTGCAAGCTTCATTTTAAATGATCCAGATAGTGGTGTTAAATCATATATTGATCCCATAAGACACGCCTTGATGACAGGGTCGCACCCTGTCATATATGGGGATGTGATAATGGACAAAACAACTGGTTGTACTATTTTTTCTACCGAAAAAGTGCTCTCCATTATCGCAAAAGAACTGCTAAAAGATTATAAAATCCGCATGATTTATGTCACTGATGTTAATGGTGTTCATGACGAAAAGGGTATGACAATTCCGGTCATAACGAGCAAGAATTTTGATCAACTAAAATCATCAATTGTCGGAGCAAAAAATGTAGATGTGACAGGTGGAATGCTCCATAAAGTTGAACAGGCGCTTTCTTTAGCCAAAAAATATGATATTTTGACCTTAATTGTAAATGGAAACGAAAAAAATAATCTCAAAAATGCAGTAATGGATAAAAAGACAACGGGTACGCGCGTATGTTAAAAGCCGTCGTAGTCAATTGAGACATTCATTCCAATCATATCCAATACTTTTTTTTGAGCATCTGTTAACTTTCCTTCAGTTCTGAGCCTGGATATTTCATCGACTATCAGTCTGGAAACTTCGTTTTCCGACCTGTCTTTTTGTAAAACTGGAACAACTTTCCAAATCATGGCCCAGGTGCGGACTTCCGGGTCGTCAATCTTGTCTAACTCTGTAAGTGTCATGGGGTGATTGTACCAGATGGAGACTAATAGTGCATATGACAGCAGAAAATCTAGTTTATGACGAACAATTAGATAATGAATTGGGCACAATTGGGAACGGACACGAAGGGGAAGGGGCACCTATTGTACATGAACCGACCGAAAGACGGGAAAATGATCTGGAAACTCTTTAGCGTATTTTTTAGAATCCTTGCTATACTGGTGTCATATGAAAGAAAGAATTATCAGAATCGGGATTCCGGTGATTTTTGCAGTTGAAATGGAAAAAAGAGAGGAGAATCTTGACCCCATGGGGGTGATGTTGGATGATGCTGCAGTAAGAGAAGTTGTCTCTGTATTAATGAAAGCGGGCGGGATAGAAGTCGACGACCATCTGAGAGTGGAATTTTGTCCAAATCCAGCCGTTGGACCCGAGGACAGAGTTAGACCGATCTGGGTTTCTGAAGTTGTTGCCGGGGATTATAAGGGGGAAGAAGTCGAAGAGAATATCAAGGAATATGCGTACCATGCCGCCGCGTTTGAAAATAACAATTAGAAGGCAATTTTAATCTGGTATAATTTTAGAGATGATTGAAAAAACCACTCTTCCCAAAGACACAGTTGTTCCAAACCATATCGCAATTATTCCCGATGGCAATCGCAGATGGGCAAGGGCCAGGGGGTTAAATACACTTCAGGGGCACAAAAAGGGATTTGACACGGCTGTCGAAGTTTGTAGATCGGCAAGGAGCTGGGGAATTCATACGGTTACTTTGTGGGGTTTTTCTACCGAGAACTGGGACAGAACCGCAGAGGAAATCGGCTACCTGATGAAGCTGTATTCGAGAATGATAGACCAATACTTGGCGGATGCCAAAAAAGATTACGTAAAAATAGTTCACCTGGGGCGAAAAGACCGTCTGCCAGAATTCCTTTTATCAAAAATTGCCAAGGCTGAAAAAGAAACGAAAGATAATAAAAAATATATTATGAACATTGCCATTGATTACGGCGGGCACGATGAAATCGTCAGAGCTGTTCAAAAAATGGTGGTAGACAAGGTTCCTGCCGGGGGTATTGACAAAAAATTGTTTGAAACTTACCTTGACACAAAAGGCCAGCCTTATCCATACGTTGATTTGATGATACGAACCAGCGGGGAGCAGAGAACCAGCGGAATGTTGCTTTGGCAGTCACCCTATACGGAATACTATTTCGAAAACGATCATTTTCCGGACTTCTCTCCCGAGAAGTTAAAAGAAGCGGTTTTGGATTTTAGCCGCCGCAGGCGAAGATTTGGTGGAAATGACGCAGAAGAGCACCTCAAATTCAATCCGGAAATCGCAGCTCGCTTGGAACTTTCGTGGTGGAGGCTTAAAAACATTCCCGAAGGCGTCCGCATCCGCGACTATGCGATGAAACACATCAAAGAGCAGTATGGACTAAGCAAAACTCTGGCGCTTCAGGCGGCAAAGCTTTTGATAGAAGCATTTGTCTATGAGAAAGCAAGTAAGTTCATAGAGGCGAAAGGAAAAATGAAGAAATTTTACAAATTAGTGAAAGACGAACTCAAATTAGCATTTGAACCGGAAATTGTTGCCTCACTCGAGGTTAAAATGAATAGGGAACTTGCCGGCAAGGACTCTGTGGAATCTTCTTTTGAGGCAGAGCAAACCGCCAAAGAACTTTATGCCGAGGTCTATCGCATTTCATTGTTTCAAGCGGCGAAAGCGGCTCACCTCCGAATCTTGGCCGCAGTCGAGCGCAATTTGGCAATCGCCGGGGCAGGAGAATCCCACTGGGCCAAAGCCGAAGACTATCTTCAAAAGTATTACAGAGCCCTGAAGGAGAGGGTTGCATAATAGGATTTGCTTCATTTTTTGTTCAAGGTATCTCAAAAAGAGATTGGGGTTTTTCCCGAAGTTATTTTGGCTCTGGAGTTACCGAGAAAGTATCTGACATTTTGTTGATGTTGGCCTGTTGCTCCAAAAGAGCATAGACCCCTATAGCAACTTCGAGAATGTGGAGCATTTCTTCGGGTTCAAATTTCGACCCCTGACTTTCAAGAAATCCTGCCAACACGGGCTGTTCTTTAACTAATCTGTCTTTAACTCTGTTGAGCATTTCTCCCCACGGCTCCGAACCCTTTCTGTCTGCATCTAGGATTTTATTAAATGTTTCACTTGTGACAATAGGCATCCCTCTATCTGTGATAACAGGTTTTTCTTGTTCTTTCATATGCGGTATTTTACACTATAAGTCAAAATAATCAAGTCTTTAATCCTTCGTCAGCCTCAGACTACCTCAGTCCCAGACTTCTCCTTCGACAGGCTCAGGATCATGATGCGTTCAGAATTGTAAAAGGATAAATTTGGTATACTTTCCTTATGAACTTGGTCAAAACCACATCTTTCGACCTGGCCGTTAATACGAAGGGGGATGAAAATTCAGAAAAAGTTGCGTTTATGCTTCCCGGCAAACTTGATACCAAAGATTACGCCAACTTTGTTAGCCATCAGGAATATTTGGCCGGCAAAGGTTTTTATACTGTGGCGGTTGATCCGCCCGGCACCTGGGAAAGCCCTGGGGGAATCGAACTTTTTACAACTTCAAACTATCTTAAAGCCGTTAATGAATTAATTGAATATTATGGAAATAAGCCAACTTTGTTACTTGGTCACTCTCGAGGTGGAAATGTAGCCATATTGGCAAGTGTTAATCCAAATGTAATCGGTATTATTTTGGTAATATCTTCATATGAGGCACCAACACCACCAAAATCTTCCGAGAACGGAGTCCAAATAGAGCATAGGGATATACCACCCGGTAGTGAAAGGACGCGCGAGCAGAAGGAATTTGCTTTGCCTCTTAACTATTTCGAAGATGGAAAAAAATTTGATACTTTAGCCATCCTAAAAAAGAGCAAGAAACCGAAGTTGTTGTTCTCAGGAACTGATGACAGGTACTACACACCGAAAGAAATTGAAGAAATATATGAATCTGTTCCTGGGCCAAAAATGCTCCACGAGTTGAATTCAGACCATGGCTACCGCCGCCATAGGGAAATTGTCGAGGAGGTTAATAGAGTAATAGGAGAATTTATTGATAAATATTTTATGTGGTAAAATCTCCTGATGAAGCCTTTCAAAAACAAAACAATTCTCCAAATCCTCGATTATTATAAAAATCTTTGGGCACTAAGCTACACTTCGGCAATTGCCCACTGGGACCTGGAGACTTATATGCCGCAAAAAGGCGCTTCAGCCCGCGGGGAGGCTCTTGGCAGGCTCTCGGTTATCAGACAAAAGATGTTCCTCGACAAAGATTTTGTTGCCTTATTGCATGCAGCATCTGGTTTAGAGCATTTAACCGACCAAGAGAGGGGAGTCGTTCGTATTCTCTTGCGTTCGCTCAAATACTACGAAAAACTTCCTCCAAAATTCATTGAAGATTTTGAAAGATTAACCAATACAGCCACTGTCATTTGGAGGGAGGCGAAAGAAAAGAATGATTTTAAGATATTTGAAAAATCTTTGTCAAAAATCTTTGACATGAATAAACAAGCCGCGGAGTATTTAGGTTATACAGATTCGCCTTACGACGCGCTTTTGGATCAATATGAGGAAGGACTTACGGTTGAGAAGGTCGGACCTTTTTTTGCAGAGATTCGCGAACCACTTGAAACATTGCTTGAAAAAATAAAAAGGTCCGACCTTTTTCAGTCGACCCATCCTTTGGAAAGCGCGAAATATGACAAACAAAAGATGTCAGAACTAAATGACAAGGTATTAAAATATTTATGGAAAGATTTCGGACAAAATTTCCGTTTGGATACTTCCGCGCATCCTTTTACAACATCTTTTTCAAATCAGGATACGAGGATCACCACTTGGTATCATGAGCGCGATTTTGGAAGGAGTCTTTTAGCTGTAATTCATGAGTTTGGCCACGCTCTTTACGACCTTCAATCCGCGCCGGAGCTTGAGATGACACCAGTTGGCGGGGGGTCCAGTTTGGTAACCCACGAATCTCAAAGCAGGTTCTGGGAAAACTTCGTAGGACGCAGTGAGGAATTTATCGAAAAGTTTTTGCCGGATATAAATAACACTGTGCACGGTTCACCATTCACTGTTCACGATGTCTATTCTTATATTAACAAAGTCCGACCAAGCCTTCTTCGGGTAGAGGCAGATGAAGTTACGTACCACTTCCATATCATGCTCAGGTTTGAAATAGAAAGGGGACTGATAGAGGGAAGATTTAAAATATCTGATTTAAGAGAGATCTGGAACAGTAAGATAAAAGAATACCTTGGAATAGTTCCAAAAAATGATTCTGAAGGTGTACTCCAGGACATCCACTGGAGCGGGGGAACGGTGGGATATTTTCCAACTTATAGCTTAGGAACTTTCCTTGGTACCCAGTTTGAGCAAGAAATTGTAAATTGTAAATTGAAAATTGTAAATTATGAAGACATAAAGTTATGGCTTCGGGATCACGTTCATCAGTATGGGTCGACTTATACTTTGGAAGATTTGCTGGCGAAAAATAAAATGAGGTTTGATCCGGGCGTGAACCTTAAATATTTGGAGGAAAAATATTCAAAAATATATGATTTTTAGGGTCTGAATGGTTGTTCATTAAAACGGATTTCAATACCCCCGCCGATATCGCCTTCCCAGTTTTCGAATATAACACCAGCTTCATTAAACATTTCTGCGGCGATTCTTATCGGTTCAAGCCATCGCTCAGGCGCTGTATCCATTGTTTTTTTATGTCCGACTACTTTAATGATTCCTGAATCAATTATTGACTTTGCACATTCGTTACAAGCGACCCATGTGCCGTACATACTGAGACCTTCAGTTCTTATGCCATTTCTCGCTGCGTCAAGGATTGATTCTAGTTCAGCATGGGCAACGTACAGGTATTTGGTTGGTCTCTGAAGTCTTTCGGGAGTTTCGATAACACCTCTGGGAAAATGATTAGCTCCCCATGCAACAGGTGTGCCAGAATTGTTAACAAGGATAACACCTATTTGGGTACTCAGATCAGTCGAATTTGCAGCTGCAAATTTGTAGGCTTCTTTTAAATATTCACTCGTTCTTTCCATTCATTTGTCAGCCAATATAACAACACGAAATTTTATTTGCAATATACAATTGTTGTAAATTGGTACTTGACGGCCTTGTTTCGCTTTGATATCTTCTGATTAAGATAGATCGTTGATAGGCAGGGTACAGGAACAAAGTATATATAACATAAACAAAATGGATGAACCAAAGAAAAAAGTTAAATTAGAAAATCTACCCGACCTTCTTACGGTTCGTGAAGTTGCAGACGTCCTTCGTGTTTCTCCTTTAACAATTAAAAGATGGGGTAAACGGGGAAAGCTTCCGGCGATTCGCATTAATTCAAGAGGGGATAGAAGATACAAAAAGGAAGCCGTACTCTGGTTACTCGGAATGCAGTCTAAGGAAGAATAGGCTTCAGTCCAGCTTGAGTGGGTGCCGGTTTCTTTAATATGCCCATGTTCCATAACCACAATTTTGTCAGCCCTCATAATAGTAGACAAGCGGTGGGCAATAATAATAGTAGTTTTACCTCGTCTGGCTTTCCAAAATGCATCCTGGATAAGTTTTTCGTTCTCGCTATCAAGATGGCTTGTAGCCTCATCAAATACAACAATATCAGGGTCGCTTAATATCATCCGTGCTATGGCCAAGCGCTGTTTTTGGCTTCCGGAAAGTTTGACTCCGCGTTCACCAACCTCCGTGTCATATTTTTTCTTTAGACTTTCAATAAAGTCATCAATATTGGCAAGTTTGGCGGCATTTCTGATTTCTGAAAGGGTCGGACCCTTTTCAGACAGGCTCATTGACAGGGTCCGACCCTGTCCAAATCCATACCCAATGTTATAAGCGATGGTGTTATTAAAAAGAATGGGTTCTTGGGGAACAACTCCGACGAATCCCCGGAGGGTGCTTTTTGTAAAGTCCTTAATATTTACTCCGTCGATTGTTATTTCTCCGGAGTCAAGATCGTAGAACCTCATGAGAGGTTTTGCCAAAGTTGTTTTACTAAAGTTCCCAAAAGGCGTTGTCACCGCGCTTGAAAGCACTAATCAAAGCACCGGTGCTTTTTCCGGCATGAAAAGAGAAGTCCAACTCTTGAACATATTTAAATATAGTTGTTCGTATGTCTATGGCTGTGTCTACCGAGACAATGTCGCCAAGAAAAAACTTTAGATTATCAAAAACAAGATTACCAAACAAAACTCCAATGAAGACCAGAATTAATGTATAAAGGTGATCCAAGTCATTTCTTTGAAGAGTTTCCACAAAAAGTTTAAAAAAGTAGGGGGTAATGAGTTCAAGCACGATAGCAATGGTCGTGGCCAGCTGCGCTAGGATGAACCACCACTTGTGCTTCCAAATGAAACCGTAAAATCGTTTAAAGATTTTAAACATTTTGAAACACCACAAAACCCCCGAAGGGGTTATCTTACGGCGAGACTTTATTATATAGAATTTTTGCCAAAAAACACATCGGTTATAGGGTGCCTCGCTTGCTAGCGTAGGCTACAAGCCGTAGCTTGTGGAATATTTTTAGGGGTAAACTGGAATAGTTTCAAAAGAGAGAATATTATTAATTAATGTATAAAATAGTCTATTACACCTCGCCAAGCGGGAAATCTCCCATAAAAGAATTTATTAACAGATCTGAAGCCCGACTTCGAAGAAAAATAGTCCGTCAAATCGATTATTTGGAAGAATTTGGGCTCACTGTACAAAATAGATATTTAAGAAAATTATCAGGAACACCACTTTGGGAATCCCGGATTTTAGGAGGTGATAATACGAGAATAATCAGCGTTGCCGTGATTGAAAAAACCGTTGTTGTACTTCATATCTTCAAAAAGAAAAGCAACAAAACACCACCTGGAGATATTAAAATTTCTCTTCAAAGATACAAAGGCTTGACAAAATATACCTAAAAAGATATATTAATTGTATGAGAAGAATGGTTACACACGAAGAAGTTAAAAGAGAATTAATGAAAGACCCTGAGTTTAGGAAGGAGTGGGAACGAAGTGAGCCTGAATATCAATTGAATAGGGCAATAATTAGAGCTCGAATTGATAAGAAGATGACTCAGAAGGAGTTAGCAAGAAGGGCCAAAACCACTCAAGCCGTTATTTCGCGTATTCAGAATTCAAGCGTAAGCCCAACTTTGGCGCTTGTTCAGAGAATTGCCGAAGCCATGGGCAAAAAGCTGGAGATTAAGTTTACCTAATGGTATACTATACATACTCTTTAGAGAAATTAACCCATGCGAAAGTTCATAGCTACATTGTTCGTGGCCGCAGGTTTTCTTTTTGTGCCTAGACCTGTTTATGCCTTAGCCCTTCCCACGCCCAGCCCTTTGGTCACAACTACCGCAACACCCTCAGCCGCACCCACACCCGAGGCTCCCAGAATCGACATTACTCAAAAATCACAGGAGTCTTTAGGGCCACTTGAGATGATTTTAAAAGATCAAAAATTGGGTTCAGTTTGGCCAACAAATCCCATAAAATACGCAATAAGAGGGGCAATCACAGCAGGAGTTCCTGCAAACACTATAGTTCTTCTACTTCTTCTTCCCCTGGTTGCCTTTGTAATAGCCTTTACGAGGAATGTTATAGGTGTTAGGGGATTTGGAATCTTTCTTCCTGCCGCCCTTTCTGTGGTATTTGTGGCCACTGGGCCAATTGTAGGGATTGGATTATTTCTTGTTATCGTTGCGGTTTCCACAGCAACTCGCATGATTCTTCGTAAAGTAAAAATCAAATTGCAATATTTGCCCCGCATGGCCCTAATCCTTTGGGCCGTTGTAGTCGGAGTTCTGGCCATTCTTTTTTCGGCTCCTTTAATCAAGTTTCCCGATCTTGCCAACGTATCAATTTTCGCGGTTCTCATCATGATTCTTTTGGCTGAAGACTTTACTCGGGTACAGTTGGGCAAAAGTGTGGAGACGGCTGCGAATCTGACCTTTGAAACTCTCCTTATTTCTTTTATATCTTTCTTTTTTCTTACACTTAAACCTCTTCAATCTTATGTTCTTTTGAACCCGGAGATTTCTTTAATAGGAGTAGCTGTGCTTGATTTGGTCCTCGGCAGATATACAGGCCTAAGGGTTATGGAGTTTTACCGTTTTAGAAAATTGATAAAGTCGTAATGAAAATTTCTTCCATCCTCGGTCTCAATGCCCGCACCCAGCTATACGCTTATCGATATAACAGCCATCGTGGCAAGAAAATAGCCGATTCCAAAATCCAGACAGCTAGAGTATTGAAAGCGGTCGGAGTGCCTTCTCCTAAAATCATAAAAATATTCAGAGATCCTAATGATATTTTGAGTTTCAACTGGGACTTGTTTCCCGATAGGTTTGCTCTTAAACCAAGCCGCGGTTTGGGAGGAGAAGGGATAATAGTTGTAAAAAAGAAACTTAAGGATGGCGTCTGGTTGACCACACAAAAAGAAAAAACAACAACGGCAGACTTAAAACTTCACACGTTGGATATTCTCGAAGGTGCCTACTCAATGGGAAATGAGCCAGACGTCGCTTTTGCGCAGGAATATGTGGGTAGGGCCGAGGCATTTAGAAAGTGGGCATATAGGGGGACTCCTGACGTCCGCGTAATAGTTTTTAATAAAATTCCGGTTATGGCAATGCTTAGGTTGCCAACCAAGGAGAGCGGAGGCCGTGCCAATCTTCATCAAGGAGCTTTGGGGCTTGGGGTAGACATAGCGACGGGAGTTACAACAAAAGCGATATGGCATGGAAATCAAATTGTATTCAAACCCGGGACAGAAAAGAAGTTACGAGGAATAAAAATACCCAATTGGGATTTGGTATTGACTACCGCAG
This sequence comes from Candidatus Woesebacteria bacterium GW2011_GWB1_39_10, assembly GCA_000993205.1. Lineage (GTDB taxonomy): Bacteria > Patescibacteriota > Microgenomatia > UBA8517 > UBA8517 > GWB1-39-10. The sequence goes on along the minus strand of LBVU01000002.1, from coordinate 184,006 downwards.
TAAACGCCTCCATTGCTTCCAAACTTGGCTATGCGGGAATTGATATAGTAATTCACCCGGAAAAGGGCCCTATGGTACTCGAAATGAACGCTCAACCCGGACTTCAGATTCAAATCGCAAACGGCGAGGGGTTAAGACGCAGACTTGACAGAGTTGATGATTTAGAAATTACCGATGCTAAACATGGGGTTCGTATAGCCAAACTTTTATTTGCCGGCAGATATCAGGATGCTGAACAGTTGGAAGAGGGGATTAAGACAATAGGAACGAAGGAGATGATAAAGGTCGTGGCTGGAGATAAGAAGAAAGTCGCGGTTTTGGCTAAGGTTGATACCGGGGCCTGGAATAGTTCAATTGATAAAGAATTAGCCGAAAATTTGGGACTTTTAACTAAAGAAAACATACTTTGGGAAAAGAAAGTTACAACCTCAATGGGGTCAGAGATGCGACTAACAATTAATTTGAGGTATTATATAGCAGGACGGCTTGTCAATACGGTTGGAACTATTGCTAAGCGTAAAGGGTTAAAGCACGCCATGATAATAGGCCGCCGAGATTTACAAAATTTTTTGGTTAAGGTTGATGATTACACAAAATGACGAAAAAAAGAACGCTAATTCTGTTCGATAAAATTGGGTCAAAAGCGGAATTTTTAGGTGAAAAATCGGGAGCACAAATAGCGACATTTACAGACCTCTTGTTTGATATAAATGGTAGCAATCTTCAAGTCTTGGTAAAGGGAGTAGACATCTCAGAGTTTGGCTTGGTCTATATCCGCCGCGCGGATCATTCACATTTTGCGTTGGCGGGAAGTTTGGCAAGATGCTTGGATAAATTGAAAGTTCCTTACTTCGACAGAAGTTTTAGTGAAATTGGCGCCGCCGGAGATAAGCTTACTTCTTATTTAAAGTTGTCGATTGGAGGTATCCCTGTTCCTCCAACAATATTTTGCATGGGCGTTAATATTGAAAGGTATGAAGATTATATTATTTCGGAGTTGGGTTTTCCGATTGTTGCAAAGGAATTGGTCGGGCAACACATGACGGGAATTTATGCAATTAGCGATAAAAAACAATTTGAAGAGTTGCCGAAAAAAGTCGGAGAAAAAGGCAGAACAGCAAAATATCTTTTTCAGAAATACATTCCATTGGAGAGTGAATACAGATTGTTAGTATTGGGAGACGAAGTAAAAGTAGTTCATACAAAAGTTCCAAGAGACTATTCCCAATTAAAATTAAATTATTCAAATATGGACGAATATGAAAAATACCTGAAGGTTGATTCTATTAGTTCCGAAATGCAGGAAATTGCGGTTAATGCTGCAAAGTGTTTGAATATTCAAATCGCCGGGGTGGACTTGGCAGTCGAAAAGGGTACAGGAAAGGCTTACATATTTGAAGTAAACCGTGGACCAGGATTTAATTACGACACGTCAGTAGGTCCGGAAATATCGGAGGTGATAAAATTTTTAGACAAGAAACTTTCAAAATGATTCGATTTGGAATGTGTTTCGGCAAGGATTTTGTGGGAGACAACCCTCTTAGTCACATCACTGTCAAAAGGCCTGTCTACATCCGTCTCCTGGAACTTTGTCAAAATCAAGGTTGGGACGTTTACGTGGTAACAAAAAAACATACAAAGGTAATGGAGTTTTTAACGGTGTGTGGTTATTTACAAATGGGATATTTGAGAGATTGAAGAAAGAAGTAAAAATGGATTTAGTTTTTGATTGGGTAGGAGACCTTGAATTTCCGCCAAAAGAATTTGACGGTCTCAGGGTTGTTAACACCAGAAAATTCAAAGAGTTGACATGTGATAAATGGGCGGCGTATAAAATTCTGGAAGAGTACATGCCAAAGACTTTTTGGATAGGCCCTTCGACTTCGCTCAGGGTAAACAGAGAAAATTTGTTCGATAAAATCTCTACAGAAAATATAGTTCTAAAGCCTTATAATGGGTTGCGTGGCAAAGGAATTTTTATTGGTTCTAAAGAAAAATTCAAAGAATTTAAACCCGAAAAAGAGGACACCAAATTCATATTGCAAGAATTTGTTGATACGTCAAATGGCATTCCCGGTATAACACCTGGCAAACATGATTTACGGGTTGTTGTTATAAATGGCGAAGTTGTATGGTGTCACGCACGAGTTCCCGCCCCGGGAACGTTTTTGGCAAATGCTGCCCAGGGTGGAAATTTAACAGAAGTTGATTATGAAGTGGTTCCCGAGTCAGTCAAAAATATAGTCAGAATAATATCCAAAAAATTCTATGATGAATTTGACAATCCGGTGTTTAGTATAGTACAATACCCACTATGGATTTTGATTGCGACATAATTTTATTTACAACGGGGCCTTCGGCCTATGCTCCAAAAAGGTTGAGTGAAGAGGCAAAGAAACTTAATGTCGATCTTCGAGTGATTCACTATAAAGATATAAACATAACTTATTCAAATAATGGCATGGAACTCAATTTAAAGGGTGAAAAAATGCCAATTCCAAAAGGGGTTTTTTTAAGGGGATTAGGGGAGGATAGTATTTACAATCCTCTAAGAACCGCGATTCTTTTATGGTACAAATCTAAGGGGTCAAAAATTCTGAATGAATTGTCATATGACAAATGGCCGTCGTTAGATAAGACGACGCAATATATCAATCTGGCAACAGCGGGGATTCCGGTCGCTGAAAGTTATAGTTTTGCATCAATTGAAGAACTTGTTAAATGGGGCAAAAGTAATTATCCCTTTATTGCAAAAGACGTAATAGGAAGTTGTGGAACGGGTGTTTTTAAAATTTCGGGTGATGATGAACTTGATGAACTTCTTAAAAAATTTAATTCAAATTTTAAAGTGAAAGCCTTACTTTTTCAAAGGTTTTTGCCGAATGCAGTTGACTTGCGGGTTGTTATGCTGGGAGGCGAGATTGTTGGCGCTATGAAGAGGATTGCTAAACCAGGGAATTTTCTAAGTAATTTTTCTCAGGGCGGACTGGTAGAAGAATATAAAATAGGGGAAGATTCAGAAGCGAGTTCGGTAGCTGTGAATACCGTTAAACTGTTTAAATTGGAATACTGTGGTTTAGATCTTATGCGGGACACCCAAGGTAACTGGATAGTTTTGGAGGTTAATAGATCCTGTCAATTTGAGGGGTTTGAATCTGCAACTAAGATAAATGTGGCACAAAAAGTTATAAATTACCTCCTGGCATAAATGCCCAAAATAGGGTATTAACTATCACTTTCGAACAAATCCTTTATCCAGCAGTTCGTGAAAATACGACCTTATTTCACACCCAAACATTTCACGAATTTATATCGAGTAAATTCTTTCAGCTATTGTTTGTCTTGCCATTCTTGACAAGCCTTCACCGTACATGTTCTAATGTTCTAGAACAATGAAACAGAAAGCGGAAAAATTAGGAAACGAGGAAAAGGTAAGTTTGATGTTTGATTTGGTAAACTCATTTAAGGACTTAAGAAATGCTTCTGAAATAGCGGATTTCCTTGAGGATCTGCTTACCGCCAACGAAATAAAAATTCTTTCAATAAGGCTTCGTATAGCCAAACTATTGCTCTCTGGCAAACATCAGCGTGAAGTCGTTCGGGAAACTCATTCAAGTTTGGGAACTGTGAATAAAGTTAACATTTGGTTGGAAAAAGGTGGAAATGGATTTAAGAAGGCGATCGCGAAGTTGCCATTAAAATGGGGCAAACCAACCAAAATTCCACATGGTCCGATTGAATTTCATTTACCGGAATTACTGTTAGCCACTGGGCAATATGCTGTAGCAGAGAAACAAGATAAAACTCCCAAAGAGCTAATTGAGAAAATGTCGGAAAAAGAGGTAATAGATAAAGAAATAGCTGAAATGAATAGTGAATTATATCGCAAATAGTGTTCTATTGTTCTAGAACAGTAGAACACTTAACAGATAAGGATAATTGAGAAGTAATGTATTTTTTCGGGCACAAAAAATCCCGCATTTTAAGCGGGATAATTTGTTGTCAGCTTAAGTAACGAATTACTGAGTAACAATAATTTGATTATTTAAGCTCGACTGTTGTTTACCACGTAGATTGAAATTTATTTCAATTCTACTGTGGCACCTGCCGCTTTCAATTTTTCCTCGGCCGCTTTAGCATCTTCTGCTTTGGCGTCCTTAAGAATTTCTGCAGGAACCGCTTCTGTCATGCCCTTTGCATCCATGAGGGTCAAGTTTTGGTTAATCTCCCGAAGAGCTTTGATTACACCAATTTTGTTTCCTCCCGCATTTGTCATGACAACTGTTTTAAGACCACCTTCGTCCTTTGCCTCGCCAGAGCCCTCTTGGACGGCGGCGGGTGCCGCGGCTGCTGCTACTGGCATAGCAGAAACTCCAAGTTTTTCTTGAAGTGCGCTAACTAGTTCTGAAAGATCCAAAACACTAAGTTTTGCAATTTCTTCAACTAATTTTTCTACTGCTTTGTTTGCTTTTGTTGTTTCTTCTGCCATATATATTCACCTCCGTCCGAAATATTATTAGCTCGATTTGGATTTTTGGTCCAAAATATACACTAATTTCTGCATTGGTCCATTTAGAGTTCCCACCAATCCATACATAGGTGACATTAAGCTTCCCAAAAGCTGGCTCAAAAGAACATCTCGTCCCGGAAGGGTGGAAAGTTTGGTTAGAGAAACGGTATCCTGGAACATTCCGTCGATAATCCCGACTTTAAACTTTGGTACGTCATTCTCTTTTGCAAACTTCCCCAAAATCTGAATAGGGGCAACAGCGTCTTCATTTGATATAACCAAGGCTGTTTGACCTTGGAGGATGGAGTCTTCAAGCATGCCATCGTCGATTTTTGCCGCCTTGCCGGCTCTTTTAAGCAGGGTGTTTTTAATTACCACCATACGGGCTCCTGCCGCGTTTAGCTTCTCTTTTAGGTCTTGTTGAGCTTTGACGTTAAGTCCGGAGTAGTTAACAAGAACCAACGACTTTGCATCTTTCAGTTTTCCGGTTAAATCTTCTACGAATGTAATCTTTTGAGCCTTAAGCATATTTTTTGTCTAAAGAGGGGGAGGGGTACGCCAACACTGAAGAAATTAGCTTCCTCCAGCGCGATTTATGGTTCGACTACGCTCGCCACGCACTTTCTTAGGACAAGAGTAATTATATCAAACTAATATGTTTATGCAACAGGGGAAGATTCACCTTCCGGTTTATACTCAAGCAATTCTTGCCTTGATCGCGCTAGGCGTATTTGTTTAACTCTTGGGCTTTCGCCGGGTATTTCACCCTCCGGGTAGCCGGTTTCAATCTCCGATCCAAGTTTTCCTGTTTCAGCCAAGCTAATATTTCTGGCAAGCCTCAACAAGTCTCTTTTTCTAGCCTCATTTTCGATATTATCTTTCATATTTAATTAAAAAATGGCTTACGAGGGGGAATTGTACTATAGGAGTGGCGAGAAAACAAGGCAGGGAACTTTCACCTGGTTGTATTTTCTTGTTAAATACCTTTAAATTAGGTGATGTTGGACGCCATTGCTGAAGTTCCCATAAGACAGATTTTAGAGATGCCGAAAGAGGAACGTTTGCAAAGCAAATCGCATGACATACTTTTAAAGTGGATTGGCACTGATTTTAAAAATGGACTTATTTCCGAACTTCATCAAAAAGAAGGCAATCGTCACCCGGAAAAATTAGCAAGTTTACAAGGTTCATTAGCCGCCGTAATTGACATTTTTTCCCAAGATTTCGCTGGGACAGGACAGGGGTTAGCAATTGAAAGCTTGTTGGACAAAGCATTGTTCTCAACCGCAGAAAAAGATTCAGTGGTTAATGGCTTACCGAATTCTAAAGATGTTGTAAGAGACCATTTGTATGGGGCTTTCTCTATCGTGACTTTTATAGATTTAGCAAGGAAAGCCGGAGTCGCAATTCGCGCTTTGGATATAATTGCCCCGGCTACGATGGATGTTAAGGGGAAGGTTGATTTGATATTAAAGTTCGGGGAAAGAGATCAAGAAGGCAAAGAAATTGTTCGTGTTATTCAACTTAAGTCACATTCTAGTGTAATTAATCCTGAGATATTCAGAGCTGACGATCCCAACCTGGATACTCATGGTCAGGTAGGGCCCGAGCATGTCAGGACTCTTTTGGCGACGGTTAGGCAAACACATTGGATAATGGGTGAGCAAGACACGGGAAATGCAGTTATAAGACCATTTATAGTCATTGTTCCGGGGTATGCTTCGGAATCCGTTAGGAACTGTTATGGTAGAATAACAAACACTAACTCAATAGATACGTTTGTATACGACGCAAAAGCGTATGGCCTTTTGCCTGACAAAAAATGAGTGCAATAGAAAAAGATAAAAAATCTAGTCGAATAAAAGGGGTTGTTCATGTAGAATTTCCGGGTAAATCTCCCAATTTCGTTGAAGATTCGGCTAGTAAAATTGCAGAATGGGTTCGCAAACTGCCGATTTCGGACAATTTGAAAGAGGAGTTACTTACTTCAATTTTTGGAGACAAAGGAAAAATTACTTAACCTCCACTTTAACACTTGGGCTCATTGTTGATTTAATAAAAGCTCTGACAATTTGTTTGTCTCCTCCGAAAGCTTTGAAAATTGCTTTAAGGTTGTCTGCAATTTCTTCATCTTTCTGGCTATTTTTCCCGACAACTGTATGAATAAGTGGAGCCTCTTTTTCGGTTTTGATGGTGACTGTTCCTGCAGAGAAACTGTTGGCTTTTTTTGGGTCCGTTACAAGCGTTCCGTTTTTGGGGTTTGGCATAAGTCCCTTAGGTCCCAAAAGTCTGGCAAAGGGAACAAGTTTCGGCATCATTGCCGGGGTTGCAATCAAAATATCAAAATCGATTTTTCCTGCTTTTAATTTTTCTATTGTTTCATCTGACGCAATTTCTACTTTTTTCTCGCGTCCCGCGGCATGGGGGAGGGTGACTTGGGCCGAAATTCCGGCCTTTTTGAGTACTAGGTGAGCTTCCATTGTTCCGTCAAATTTGGAATATGACGCCTCTTTAACTAGTTTAATTGCCGCTTCTATTGCATAAGTTTTACCCGGCTCGATTTTCTTTTTAGCGTCTTTATACTTTACGGACCTGACCCGTTCGACTCTGGTTCGACTTCGCTCACCACTTTTCGAGACTTCAAGAGAACCCGCTTTTCCTTCCTCAAAAATAGGTGCTTCCTCGGTTGGGGCGGCTTCAACCACTTTAACTCTTTGACCACCCTTAAGTCCGGCGACATGAACTTTACCCTCCTCACTTTTGTGAGCAAGGTGACTTTTCTTTTCGTTTTTGCCTGCCCCGACGGAAGTCGGGGTCTCACTTACAAATGCTGTTTTAGTTTTTCCCATTTTTTTGATGTCATTCTGGAGCGTTAGCGATAGAATCTTTTGTTATATTAATAGGATCCTTCGTAAAACTCAGGATGACGCTACCGTCACTCCCATACTTCTTGCTGTTCCTTCTACGATTTTCATTGCAGCTTCTACATCTTTAGTATTTAAGTCTTCCAACTTTTCCTCGGCAATCTTTTTGACCATTTCGCGGGTTAGAGTTCCTGCGGTTTCCCTTGGGGTTTTACCGGAACCTTTTTCTATACCCAAGGTTTTTTTGATCATATCGGCAACAGGTGCTCTTTTGATAGTAAAAGTGAAGCTTCTGTCGTCGTAGATCGTGATTACAGCCGGAGCAACCTGACCTTTAAGATCTTTAGTCTTATCATTATACTGTTTAACAAACTCCATAATGGCAACGCCGTGTTGTCCCAACGCTGTTCCCACAGGAGGGGCTGGGGTTGCCTCAGCCGCCTTTAAATTGATCTTAACGATTGTTTTTACTTTTCTGGCCATGGATTCGACTCGTAAAACTCGCTCACCACAAGTTTTGTTCTAAACGCAAGGAAGAAACTATAAAGAAGTTTCGACCTACGTCTCCCACAGAAAAACCGTGGTATTTATATTATACCTTCTGGATCTGTAGAAAGTCCAGCTCAACCGGGGTTTCTCGTCCGAAAATGCTTACCAATACTTTAACTTTTCCTTTTTCGTCATCCATTTCGTGAATTGTCCCAAGAAAGTCGCTGAAAGGCCCGTCGGTAATTTTAACTGCCTCTCCAACTGTAAACTTTGTTTTGAATCTGGGGGCTGGGGAGCTTACGAACTTTTGAATGTTGGCAACTTCGATTTCTGATAGAGGTGTGGGATTATTGCCTGCGCCCACAAATCCCGTGATTCCTGCTGTAGTGCGAACGGCTAACCAAGTTGGGTCGTCCAAAATCATCTTAACCAGAAGGTATCCCGGGAAAATCTTTTCCTTTATGGTGGCCTTTTTACCTCCGCGAATGATGACTCTGTCTTGGGTGGGGACAAGCATTTCAAAGATTCTACCCACCAAATTCATAGTCTCAACCCTTTGGCGCAAGGTTTCCATAACGCGTACCTCATGTCCCGAGGACGTGTGAACCACATACCATTTGGCCTTGGGATCTTCAGTTACCGCAATAATCATATGTCCCGGAATTTTCTTTTTTCCGGTTCCACGTTCGGCAATCTGAGTTATATCCTCTGGCTTTTGATCGTTAGGCATATATTATTTTGTGACAATTAACGCTAGAAGTTTTGTGAACAAATAGTCTAAACCTCCGACGTAGGCTCCAATTATAGCCGAGACGGCGAATACTATCAAGGTGAGCTTTATAACCTCGTCGCGTCTGGGCCAGGTTACCTTGGAAAGCTCGATTTTGACCTCAGAAAAGAAGCTGAAAATTTGTTTCATCGAAGCTAAATTGTAGCAGATTACAGGTGGTATAATCAAGGCGATGGACAAAGAAAGGACAAGGAATACAAGATTCCAAAGAGAGAAGGCAAAGGGCTATCGGCCTAAAGAGGGGTCATGGGAATCTGTTTTGGTTGGGATAAAAGAATTTCTTCCCGAAGATGTTTTTGGTGTGGCCGATGGTGATTTTTGGCAGCCAATAGAGGAAAAACAAACAATGAGTTTGAAGGATTCAGTTTTTCAGTATTATCTTGCAGGTCGAGGACATAAAACCTTGGCAACTATGATTGTGAATAGTTTTCCTAATGTGAGGACGGCTGTTGCTTTAGGAACCATTCTTCCCGTAGAGAAGAATAGAATGATTGGCGTCTTGTCCGATAGGCTTTTTGACGCATACCCCGAAAAATATAAGCAAAAGATAAATAAATGACACTTCCGGATTTCTCCTTTGAAAAGAAGCTGTGGAATAAAGGTTTTAAGGTTGTTGCCGGTATGGATGAGGTAGGTAGAGGCTGTTTTGCCGGCGCAATTGTGGCAGGATGTGTTGTCTTTGACAGAAATACTATAACCACCTTTAAAGACACGGTCTTGAAAGGTAATCGCAAAATAATTATCAACGACTCAAAACAACTTACTCCAAGACAGAGGAAAGTTGCAGATAAATGGATACGGCAAAATGCACTTGCGATTGGAATCGGACAGGCAAGTGTGGCACAAATAAATCGGTTTGGGATAAAAAAAGCCTCAGAAATAGCTTTCCGTAAAGCGATCAAAAGTGTGAGTATCAAAGTATCCAGTATCGAGTATCTACTCATTGACGCCTTCTTCATACCTTACGTAAGGAGTCTAAGAAGAAAAAACCAAAAGGCCATTATTAAAGGGGATACGAAATCGATTTCAATCGCAGCAGCCTCAATTGTCGCCAAAGTCTATCGGGATAAACTAATGGTAAAAATCTCCAAAAATCCAAAATTTAGAGTTTACAAATGGGGTAAAAACAAAGGGTATGGGACAAAAGAACACCAAAATGCCATCAAAAAATATGGAGCGACTAAATTGCACAGGAAAGCCTTCGTCGCCACTTGGCTCAACAAACTAAAAGTGAAGAGCGAAAAGTGAAAAGCTATTAGTTCTTACTTTTTAGCTCTTAGTTATTTTAGAAGTGGCGTTTCTTTTCCAGTTCAATAGAGTGGGCAATTCTGTATTTGGCCTCTTTTCTTTTTTCAGAAGGTTTTTTATAGTGTTCGCGATCGCGATATTCCTGCATTACACCTTCTACAATAGTTTTTTTGCGAAAGCGGGCAATTAATTTGTCGTCGCTTTCGCCTTTATTCTTTTTTAGTATGAACATTTTTATAGTCTGATAAAATCACCTATCTTTCTAAGTTACCATTTTAACACAAAAACCGAAATTTTAGAAAGTGGCGGGAGGAGACTCAACCGGAGGTGTGGGCGGTGGCTCGGACGGAACATTATACGCCGAAGGGACAGGCGATTCAGTTGTTGATCCTGTTGGAGGGGTGATTTTTGGCGGTTTGTTTCTGCTTTTGATCATTCCGATTACAGCAAACATTACAGCAAACCCCAAAATTCCCAACCCGGCCCAAAGCGCCAGGCTTTGTAAATTGACTCCGGGCTTTGAGTTTACCGAAGCCGGTATAGCAGAAGCGGATGATGAGGGCAGTGGAGTAAACTCTGTCAATGTGACGACAGTGGGAGTAGACGAAGCCTTTAATGTGGGGGCAGGAGTTTTGGGTTTCGCAGTAGGTGACGGTGTCGGACTGGCCTTACAACCACAAGTAAGATCGGTTTTACAGTCCGGATTTCTACAATAACCTTGATAACAGAATAGTCCCGAGTTGCAATTATAGACACTACCACAAGTTCCTCCGCACGCGTTCGTTGGGCCAGATCCCTCGTTTGAGCCACTTGAAGAGTACGTAAGATTTAATTGATTAATAGACCCGCAGTCCAAAATGTTTGCGCCAGTTGCGTCAAGTATAAAGCTATCATTTCCGTTACCCGAACAAGCCATGATAACTGCGCCGGTTCCTGTGTCCTTGTTGGAGCTCAAAGTCAAAACCGCTAAGATTCCACTTCCAGTTTTGCTGTCGCCCAAAGCCGGTTGAGCGTTGATAACAATTTTTCCCTCACTTCGTGAAAACAAAAAATCGCTAAAATATCCTCCGCTGACAGGATCCTTAAGAGTTATGATATCGGATGGAAAATTAAGAGTGACTTTTGCGCCGGTTGTAGATTTACTTTCGACATCAATTTTTAAATTTATTTGGAAGTCAGTATTTTTAGAGGAGGTGTAAGTGGCTGGTTCGAAATAGATTCTGGGGGCTGCTGACACAGATCCCATAAATCCGCTTACCACAAAAAAAAGGCAGGTAGCAAATAAAGTCTTTAGAAAAAATTTAGCTTTCATCGTATCTGGTTCCTAATGTTTTCCTAATCAGGAATGAGTCTCGGATATCGATGAACCCATCGTAATTAAGATCGCCTACAAGTTTGTCAGTAGTTGTTAATTCGGAATCCGGTTTGCTAAATAAACTTCTTACTCTGTCGTAGTCGGTAGAATTGACAACTCCGTCTTGCGGGTATGTGTCGCCTGCAGGAAGAGGAATTCCTGTAAAGTCCAAATTCTCAGGACCGGAAGCGTTGTAAACACCAATGTGTCCTTGACTATCTGAACAATAAGTAGTTTGTTCGCTTGGGTAGCAAAATCTAATTGCAAGGTGTTTTTCTCCTTTTAATGAAACCGAGTAGTTGGTATCGTCAGGCAAATTCGTTGCAAAATATAGTTGATAGATTCCGCTGCCAATATAAGTCGTTGGAATTGTGGGTGTTATCAAGTCAATGGAACCATTTGGACCTCCTCTAAACCGGACGGTGGCACCCGAGGTTGCCGCCGAGCCGTCTGTTACACCATCAAACTTAAATAGAATTTGAAAAGGCCTTACGGTTGGGGGAGGAGTTGTTCCCGGCGTTCCTGACGGCACAGCAGTCGGCGTCGTAGTCGGTGTCGGACTCGGATATCCGGTTGGGGTAGGAGATGGAGTCGGAGTCGGTGGCGGGGTTGATGTTCCGCAGGGCCCGATATAGCCCATGTATTTGCCGTTTGCGATATTTCCATAAACTACGGGAGATGCGGGTGAGGGGCAGTAAATAAAGTTGTTGCTATTCAAAAGCGGGTCTTTTGAAATGTTCCCGCTCCTGCCGGTTTGATTTGGATATCTCTCGTAATTTGGAGTATTTCCAAAAATATCGTTGAGAGTAAAAGTGTTAAAAAGCAAACGATTTTTGGAGCCAATCCCTGCCCCCAAGCCTCCCAAAACTATATTATTGCTGAATTCAAGATTGCGGCCGGATGTTCCCAATAAAGATATGGTTGGAATAGTGTTGCCGCCCAAAGCGTTGTTTACGAAAGTATTATGCATGGCCTTAAAATCCCTAACATTATTCGTATAGGTGTTAATAACAAGGCCTGATTCACGATTCCCGTATATAAGATTACCGAGTAGTCTAACACCGGATGAATTGTTGATTGCAATGGCATTATTGGAATTGTGAATTTTATTATTCGAAATATTTATATTTGCTGATCCACCGATTTCGAGCGCGCCGGCCGAGCTTGTTATTTCTGTATTAAAAACACTAATTGTGTTTGAACCCTGAATGTCCATGGTATGAGAGGTCTGAGAATTAAGGTTTGCATATCCCACCGAAAAATTGTTGCTATTTTTAATACTCAGCATTCCGTTTGAACTTCCTCCTTGCATTGTCAGGTACTGAATCGTTCCCGACGAGTTTTCTACTAAAATACCCCAACCGCCACCCGGAGTTGAGTTTATGACGGTTGCGCCGGAACCTGCCTGCGGATTACCCGTGATGTTTATAGTTGTTTTTCCACTTACATTAATAGTAGAAGCAATGTTATAAATTCCCGGCTCAATTTGAACAGTGTATCCTTCTCCCGTTACCGCATTAATCGCCATTTGGATATCATGACAGGTTCCGTTGGAGTTTGAGGATGGGGTAACTATAATGATTTTATTTTGCGCGATACAAACACCCGGCTCTCCGGACGCGGCGCGTTTATTGATTAGAAATCTTTGAGTAATAATGGACCAAACAAAAAGGGGAAGAGCAACTGCGAGGGCCAAAACAACACCTATTCCAAGGAGCCTTTTGGTGGGTACCGGCAGAGAATCAAATCTGGTTTTAAAATCCATCAATTAATATTAGTCATGTAATTATTTAATATCAATAGCTATTTTGGGTATAATTAAATTTAATGATTTTATACCTCTTTGTTTTGTGGGTATCACTTCTCCCTCTGGTCGTTTGGAAAGGCGGATACGAAGGTCCTAAAATTTTCTACTTTTTAATAGGAAGCATACCGCTCATTCTTTTTTGGGTATTGCGCGCATTGAGATACAAAAAATATTTTGTTTTTTCCAGAACCGATTACCTTTTTCTTGTGTGGCTTTTGATTTTAGCGATTTCCAGTTTTTTCGGGGCCCATCCGGCGGAATCGTTTTTGGGAGGAAGTTACAGACACCAAGGGGTAATTTTTTTTCTTGCCCTTTGGCTTATCGGTAAAACTGTTGGAATCTTGGGTAGTAACCGCAAAAAACTTTTGGTCAAAAGTGTTAGTGCGGTAATTCTAATCGAAAGCGCGATTGTACTCTTTCAGTTTTTGGGAAATAAATTATATCTGGGTCATCCTCTGGGAACAATTGGTGAGGCAAATGCAGTGGCGGGATATTTAGCAATTGGTTCATATTTTGTCTTTGAGTCCTTTCCCAAATTATTATTGTTGATCCCCGTTCTTGCGATTTTTTTCGCTCAATCAAGATCGGGAATTCTCGCGGTAGTTCCACTTTTAGCGAGAATCAAAAAATCTTTCTTGATAATTTTAATTCCGGTTGCGGTTTTGTCTTTGTATATTTTTACAGTAGGAAAAGGAATTTCTCCTTTTGAGAACAGACAGATTATTTGGAAACTTGGAATTGGCCAAATATTACAAAGGCCACTTTTGGGTTATGGGGCAGAGAGTGGAGAAGTTGTTTTTGACAATGCCTTTATTAAGAGTGGCTTTCCTTTATCGGATTTAACGGTCGATCGCGCTCATAATTTATTTTTGGATGTTGCCATGTGGACGGGGATTCTTGGTCTCATTTTATTTTTGGGATTTTTATATCAGGCGTTCATTAGGCTTGAGATAAACAAGAAAATCGCGTTTTTGTCTTTTCTAATCTACTCAATGTTTCAACCTTTGAGTATTGTCCACTGGATTTTATTGATAATTATCATTAATATATGAAGAATGGCAAAGAAGAAAGCATTCATCACAGGAATTACCGGTCAGGATGGTTCATATTTAGCTGAACTTCTTCTTGGCAAGGGGTACGAAGTTGCAGGAATCGTAAGGAAGACCAGCAATATGGCTTATGACAATATCGGCCATATTCAGGACCAATTACGCCTGATTCAGGCAGATTTACTTGACCCGGTATCACTCCGTGAAGCTATACAAAAGGTCCAGCCGGATGAAGTCTATAATTTAGCGGCCCAAAGCCATCCTGCCGAAAGTTTTAAACAACCAATACACACTGCTGAAATTACGGCAATTGGGGCTCACAGAGTGCTTGACGCAGTCTGGGACGTGGTTCCCAAAGCCAAGTTTTACCAAGCAAGCTCTTCCGAAATGTATGGTTGGGTAAAGGAAATCCCCCAAAGCGAAGAAACTCCCTTTAATCCCGCAAACCCCTATGCAGCGGCCAAACTCTATGCCCATGCGATGACTAAAATTTACAGGAAAAGTTACGACATGTTTGCCACCTGTGGAATACTATTTAATCATGAATCTCCCAGGAGGCACTTGAATTTTGTGACACAAAAAGTAACTTACGCAGCCGCAGCGGCGAAGCTGGGAATCAAAAACTCGGACCACTTGAACGAAGAAGGGGAGTCGATCGTCAAAGACGGAAAAGTTGCCTTGGGGAATTTGGAAGCAAAACGGGATTGGGGTTTTACAGGGGATTTTGTTGAAGCAATGTGGTTGATTATGCAACAATCTACGCCGGACGATTTTGTAATCGGGACGGGGGAAACTCATTCGATTCGGGAGCTATGCGAAGTGGCATTTGAGTACGTTGGGTTGAATTGGGAAGAATATGTTGAGATTGACAAGCGGTTTGTACGCCCGACCGAGACAGGTCCTTTGGTGGCCAACCCGGCAAAGGCCAAGAAGATTTTAGGTTGGACGCCGACGACAACTTTTAAAGAATTAGTGCGAATGATGGTTGATGCGCATATAGCTAGGCTAAAATAGCGAATAGCGAATAAGAAGAACTTAAAAGACGTACCGAAAGGTGGGCTGAAAAATTTTCATTCCACCTTTCGGTATTTTTGTTCAACTAAAACTACTTTTTCCCGTCCCTTGTGATCTTTCTTGCCCCTTGGCTTTTATGTTTATTGGCCGACTTTTTGGGTTTAGAAGGACCTTTTGGGTAGATTGGTTTGGCTTGCTTGTACATATTACGCGAGGGGGACATAATCCTCTTCCTCTTGATCTGGGACTTGGACAGGTCCGTGACCAGCGAGAATTTCTCCCAATTTATATCCTTTGGCTGCGCGCCGCACATCTTCGGCCAACCGATGTTTGTCATGTCCGGCTTTTCTGGCGGACCATTTCTCTTCACGTTTGGCGAGTAATCTGCTCGTTGGATGGCAGTGTTTGCATTTCTTGTTTAATCCCGAGCCTTCCGGTTTGCAGATGCATTTAATCTCTTTCAAGGTGAACCTCCGAAAAATTTTTTTATTTTCGAACGTGCCAGATACAGGCCATTATTATATACACAAAATTCCAATTTTCAAAATTTTGCATAAAAGAGGACTATTTTGTCTGTTTATTTCCAAAAATTGGGGATAGGGGTGGTGCGGAGAGTAGAGTATGCAATCAAATTTTTGTGATTTGGTTGTTTTCTGCTCTCCTTTAAAAAAGAACTTATTCACTGGCAGGCGAAAACATAGCCACAGGTATGACATTTATACTGGTCAGCCAAATTGAATGCTTCGCAATTTGGGCATGTTTTCCCGGCATGGCCTTTTCGACGACTGTTACATTCGATGTCGTTCAGCCTGATTGCTTCCAATTCATCCGGGGTCAACAATGGCCTTTGCCTGGACTTTTTTGAGCCTTTTACAGTCACTGTCGTTGGTGCTGTTTGAGTGGATTCACCCATGTTACTCCTTAATTAATGTACAAGATTTACACAACATTCGTGTGTATTCGGCTTTATTATAGGGTCAACAGGAATTTTGTCAATAGCTGGAGGTATTTTGTGCTAAAATACCCAAGTCACAAATCGTACATTACCAGAAAGGAGCCCAAATGGGCAGAAAAAGAAAAAAGAGAGAAAGATGGGTTCCGGGCACTCCATTTTTTTCAAAACCAACAAGAAAACAAATTTTTCATGATGGAAGAATTTTGGAGGTAACGGGAGTTGATTCTGATACAGTTATCGACAAGGATGGAAATTATTACGTACGCTCGTCTAAAGGGTGGGCCGAAATGTCCGGCGGAAATAGCCCATACAGCGACAGATTTTTTTGGGAGGAAGATGAGGTTGAAGTATTGGAGTTTGGGTTTGCATCTCTCGGCATAAAGATTCTTGTTGAGAGCACGCCAGGGGTATATGTTTTGCCTACAATATTTGCAAACAGTGTTCCCCTGCATAAAGTGGGAGACTTTTGCTACGACCAAAAAGGCAATACATACATTTTCCAATCGGGAAAATGGACCCTGACGGGCGCACAGTATATGAAAAAACAGATTTCGAGCCAGGAAAAATCTTCGAAAGTAACAATTTCTGCGTCTCAATAGTGGGTTTGTGACAAAAAGGGGAAAAGACTATTAGTTTTTCAATTAGTCTTTTCCCCTATGACGTTTCCAGTTCCAGCAGTTTGGTAATCTTGGAAGTTGAGGCAGACTCAATTTTGGGGATTTCAATGACTTTGGCCCCGACCTTTGCCGCATGAGCTTTTTTCTTTTCAATCATGGAATCTCCCGAAGTTACGGCGATTGTACAGGGTCGCACCCTGTCAACCAACTCAAAATAGTCGCTATCCTGCATTTCGTCTTTTAAAATTATTACTTCATCTACAAAATTTAAAGATTCAAGAATTTCGCGCCTTTTATCCTGATCATGAATAGGGCGGAAAGATCCCTTTATCCTTTTTATATTTTTATCTGATTCCAGCGCAATTACCAGGTAATCGCCAAGCGCCCTGGCGTTTTTAAGGAAATGAATATGTCCATAGTGGAGGATATCAAAACACCCGCCGACCAAGACCTTTTTCTTCATACTAAAATTATACATCTTTACCTTTTACTTTTTACCTTTTACTATATGTATATGCCCACTGCCAAAGTTGAGGAAGAAGTTGAAATAAAAAAATCTCCGTCCAGGGAAAATATCCGTTTGTCTATAGACAAAGAAGCTCTCAAAAAATTTCGGCTGGTTGTGGTTGCATATTCTTCTGTTGAACGGGAAAATTTTGCCACAAAAGACGCTTACGAAGCGGAAATTGAAGTGGAGGCGAGGGCGATAGAGGTATCGGAGGAGGTACGTAAGCTTGGAATTCCCACACGCACCCTTCCCGGAGATCAATATTTTTATACGAATTTGTTGGTAGATAGACCGGACTTGGTCATTAATCTTGTTGACACCTTAAAAGGTCGGGATCAGCTTCAGCCGTCGGTCCCAGCGGCTCTTGAGCTTGCCAATATTCCATATACCGGGGCGGGAATGGAAGGCCTTATTATTGGCAACAACCGCAATCTAACAAAAAGACTTCTCATGGCCTACGATGTTCCAACACCTCCGTTTCAATTTATAAGGCGTGTCGGAACAAACATAGATGAAGATTTGGGTTTGCCTCTGATAGTTAAATTGAACGAGGGTGGTGGCAGTGTTGGTATAAATGACACGGCAGTAAAGGAAACAGACAGAGCCGCCAAACTCAGGGTTAACAACATGATTACACTATATAAAGTTCCTGTCATTGTAGAAAAGTTTATTGACGGTCCGGAAATAACAGTGGTGGTTTTTGAAGACAATATCAAACGTCACGTTTATATGGCGCAAAAAATATTCAGGAAAAGACCTGACGGCAAACATTTTTTTACAAGTTTTGAATCGTATTCAGATGCCAGAGCGTATAAATACGTTCCTGTAGAAGAAAGTCTTAAGTATGAAATTAAAAAACTTGCTGTACGGGCCTTTGGAGGTCTTCAACACAAAGATTATGCAAAGTTTGATATTAGAGTAGACGAGAACACTCACATTCCATATTTTACTGATAGTAACCCCAATACAGCATTCGGACCAGATATGGGTCTTCCAATGACGGAAGTAATGGCTATGAATGGCGTGGAATTTTCGGAAACTTTGGGGAGTCTTCTTTCCAAATACGCCAAGAATCTTCAGTAGACAAATTTGTTTAATGGCCGTACAATTGGGCCAAATGGAAATCAATACAAATAAGACAATTCGGGAGGTCATTAGACGTCTTTTAGCCTTAGAAGACAGAATCCGCGGGGTTGCGTTTCCCGGCATGTCAAGATTACGTCAGGTTGATATTTATAGCTGTGGGCCGGCGGTGATCACTATGTTGTTTTCTTTCTTGGGTGTTAAAACTTTTCAGAAGAGGATTGTAGTCTCACTCCGCGCGCAGAAGAAAATCAGGAAATGGGGAATGAGCATAAAAGATTTGGCGCGCGGCGCCAAAATAGCCGGCAAAGGGGGTTTTTCTTTCTGGAAAAAGGCAAATTCTAAAATCAGCGATTTGGACGCAATTGTAAATAAATACAGGTTTCCTGTGGGTGTGGAGTGGCAAGGGGTATTTTATGAAGACGCCGACGAAGACGATGGGCATTACGGCGTTATTACTCGGGTAGATAAAGAACGGGGCTATATTCGGATTGCAGACCCGTTCCATAAGTTCGCAGGGGTGGATAGAAGATTTAGAATCAAGGATTTTCAAAGGCGCTGGTGGGATTCAAACGAGATTAAAGTTGGGGGAACTTCCAAACCCCGTACCGTGACTGACAAAAGAATGATGTTTGTAATTACTCCGAAGGGCGACTCCTGGCCCAAAAAGTTGGGGATGACAAAAGCCTAATAAATCAATATTCGTCGTGGGTAATAATATCTGTAAACAGAATTGCATTACCAATAATCACAAAAGTAATTCTTAAGTTTCCTTCTATCCAGAAGGAATATTCCTGCGCTCTTTTTCCGGTTAGTTTGTGAAGTCTGAGGGAAGGATGACGAAAATTTTCCCTTAATAGTTCAATTTGTTTTTTAACTTTTGCTTTAAGTTGAGGGTTTTTTCTTATTTTCTTTGAGAGATTTTTGTCAAAATAGGTTGTAGTCCTGATATTCATTTCCTTACAGGTTGGCAAGATAGTTATCTAGATTGTCTACCACCTTGGTTTTTCCGCTCTTATAATCTTTCAACGCTTTTAAAGCTATTTTTTCTCTCTCTTCGCTCATTTTAAAAACAGGAATATCAACACCCTTAACATCGTTAATAATAAGGTTCCTAATGTAAGCTGCCAAATTTAGACCAAACCTTTCAGCCCTACTTCTAAGATGCAGATATAATTCGTCTGGGAGAGTTATCTTAACCTGTGTTGCTTGTGTGTTAGACATGGTACTATATTAGTACCTAAAAAAGGTCTTGTCAAGTACTATTCAGTACCTATTATGCAGGGGCTAATGAACGATGTAGGGAACTTCTTCAAGTTTGGATTTCCGGGGTTGGTGTTAGAATGTAGTTATGGGTGAGGTTGGTGAAATTCCGATTGAGGAATCACAGATTACCCCGGAAGTTAAGCGTGAAATAAGAAAAAGGTTAATTATCTCCACAGATATAACTTCGGGTGCATATTTTGGTGGAATTAAAGAAGCTCCGCAGGAAAGAGATGATGGGTTAGCCTTGTTTATGATCCGAACAGCCACGAAAGACCAAAAACTAAACCCATTATTTATAATGTCAATTTTTACAAATAACGGGGATGGTCGGACGAGTTATAACTCGCTATCAAGGGTAAGGGATGCTTGGGGCGAGGGTATTCCACCGATAGCTCAAGGTGCGGTTGAGGCGAGAAAACCAAACCTGGAGGCCGTACAGAGAGTTGTCGAATTGCTTTCTAATTCTCCCGAACCAATCACACTTGTTGGATTGGGTGCTTTTACAGACTTTGCTGAAGTTGTCAGGTTGGCAAAAGAAAAAGGGTTAGCTGAGAAAATATCCGAAATAGTAATCACCGCTCCGGCGGAGGATGTAGAAGGGCAAGGAATGAGTTTTAATACAAAACAAGACCGAGCTGCCTTAGATTATCTACGAGATTCAGGGCAAACCTTACTTTATGATTGGGGTGGGGTGTTGGAGCATGGAGTTACAAGGGAAATGGTCCAGGTTTTGGAGAAATCGACTGACCCACTTGCCAAGTTTGTCTCTGAGGGGCTAGAAACACGGAACAGACAACTTCAAAGACTTTCTGCAATATCCCGCAGTGTTGGAAGAAATCTGCCCGGAGTCTTACCTGAGTCAGAAAAACGAGACGGGAAAATGTGTATCCAAGACATGATTGTCCCAATTTATCTCACTCGACCCGAATTATTCGAGAGAACCAAAACTCAATATGGCTACAGGGTAAGTATAAAAGACCACCGGGGAGTAAATATTCAGGTTAATGAGTTATTGGGGATTAAAGAGTAAGCAGGCTATCTTGCAGGGGTGGATAGAATCCTCTTCCGCTAAAGCTTCAGAAGGACACAGTCGAACTTTGTTGGCAGGCCCGTCAGGATTCGAACCTGAAAGAGCGGTTTTGGAGACCGCTATGATACCATTTCATCACGAGCCTATCTATCTTCTAGGTGATATTATATCATGGCATATGATCGTAAATTGGAACACGGACGAAAAATTATTTAGGAAAAACAATCCTAAAGAATACAAACTTTGGAGGATAAAGCAGGCTTTAACTTACGGTGGGGAAAGGGTAAAAAGGGCAGAGATTATCAAAAATTGGGGTAAGATTTCGGAAGACCTGGATATTGATACCAAAAAGGCGATAGAATTCCTGGTATGGGGAAGAAAATGGAAAAAAGAACCTGGTTTACAACCAGACAGAAGCAACTACTTGGATTGGTTGGTCAAAACAAAAAATTTAGCAATTTCTATTTAACCGGTGGAACCGCTCTTGCTGGTTATTATTTAAATCACCGATATTCCGAAGATTTGGATTTTTTTTCCACGGAAGAATTCACCTTTGTCGATGTTGCAAACTTCATCTTTAGCTCCAAAAAGGAATTGGGTTATACAACAATCGAAAGATTAAAAACTAATGTGAACGGGTTTAAGCTTAAGTGGAATAACGGAGAAGAGCTGATAATCGATTTTGTCTATTATTCATTTCCACAGCTCGGGAAACCAAGTTATTTCAGAGGAGTCAAAATAGATTCAATAAAAGATATTTATGCAAATAAGGTTGAAACAATTTTACTTCGTAAAAAAGCGCGCGATTTTATTGATTTGTATGAAATCGCGAAGCGTAAAAAATGGAGGCTCAAACGCGCGTTGGATCTTCACAGAATAAAGTTTGATATTAAGATTTCTGAGGTTGAGTTGGTCAAGAACTTACTCAAGGTGAATGAATTGGAAGATTTTCCCAGAATGAAAATCAAACTTGATAGGCAGAAGATGATTAGGTTTTTTGAAAATGAGGCTCGGAAGTTGGGAGAAAAAATCTTACTTTAGTTTGGAGCTTTCTTTGTGAAGTTGAGATTTGCGGCAAAATTTACAATATTTCTTGATTTGGAGCTTGCCTTTGCCTTTAACATCCATATTTACCTTATTCCTGTTTGTAATGTAATTTTGATTTTTACAGACGGAACAAATCATGCTCACAAGTTCTCGCGCCCCCTTTTTTGCCATGTGCCTATTTTATACTTAAATTTGCAATACCGCAATGTTCATGTTATACAATAAATATATGTCTGACACGGCAACCCCGGAATGGCTTAAAAAAGTGTCCGTTAAAGATGAAGTCTTTGTGGAGGAGGGGTTAAGAGTCCCGGAGGCCTTAGCTGTGACATTGCCCAGCGGCGGTGTTGGCTCGGTTAAAGATAGTTCTAGGGTTGAAAATATAGCCGAGAGTTTGAAGCAGGTTTTTTTGAAGGGTGAAATTGACGCTGATATAGCACTTTGGAAACCGGGAGAATCAAAAGAGCTTTTGATGCAAATTGAACATACTTTTCAAAATGGTAATCTAACTCCGAGGGGTAAGGACGAATGGGGAGCGAAATCGGTTATACACGGAGTTGATTATGTTAGGGTGAACGACGACGAAGGAGATCTCAAATATGTTGTTTTGAGATCCATTGAGGAAAAGTAAGTTTTTGAGACTTCATTTTGAGCCTGAGGTGAGGATTGAACTCACGACCCCCAACTTACCAAGTTGGTGCTCTACCACTGAGCTACCCAGGCGCGGACTCAATTATACCAAAAAATGTGTACGTGGTTATGGAAGTCGGTTTATATGCAAAACTTTGCCCAGCCGGAGTGGGTGGAATGAAAGTTTGCCAAGAGCCGGGAAAAGGATTTGAACCTTCAACCTTCGCTTTACAAAAGCGTTGCTCCACCGTTGAGCTATCCCGGCATGCAATGCTGGGACAAACTTTGTTTACGTCGTTAGACGAAACTTGTTTATCCCTGCATGTAGTGTGAATTATATCAAATTTGAATAGTTGACAGTATGGCAAGTGGAGAATACCATAGATCTGGTATGCTTGACAAGATTGATGTATTGAAGCTTTACAATAAGTTCGGCTTGAGTGCCAATGAAATTGCCCAGAAATATAATATTTCTGTTTGGAGAGTTATTAGTTTTATGAGGCGAAATAAAATCAAAAGAAGAAAACCGTCAGAAACTATTAAAATTCAATTTGAGAGAAGCCCTCTGTCTTTTAAGAGAATAGATAAGTTAGATATAAACTTACAAAAATTATTTATTAGTGGGCTGTCGCTATACTGGGCCGAAGGGTCAAAAGCAAACAAAGCGGCTGTCGATTTTGCTAACAGTAACGAGAAAATGCTCTTAATATTTACTAGAATGCTTAGAAAAATTTACTTTGTGAATGAAAAGCGATTGAGAGTATATATTTACTGTTTTTCCAATCAGAATAGTGGCAAATTAATTGAATACTGGTCGGAGAAATTGAATATTCCTCAAAAACAATTTTCTAAGCCATATGTACGTAGAGATTTTAAAACCGAAAAAGTGGGGAAAATGCCGTACGGACTTGTCCATGTAAGATATTACGATACCAGATTGTTAAGGCAAATCCTTTTAGATATTGATATAATTGCTACTGACCTTTTGAATTAGATGCCAAGATGGCGGAGTGGTCAAACGCACTTGACTGTAAATCAGGCGCCCGGAAGGGCTACGTAGGTTCGAATCCTGCTCTTGGCACTGAAATGGAAGTCAGATCGGCAGGGCAGGCCGGCTCGGCCTAAAGCCTGCGCCTCCGCAAAGTGTCGGCGAGAATTCCTTTGTACCCAAAAACACAAAAATTTTCTTTTTAGATCTTAAATGGCCGCCTCGGTGTACTCAAACCCTTTCGGATCTGTCCAAGACGGCCATTAAAAAACCGAAAGGTCAAAACAAACAAGATATGGAAAAAGTTCTAGATTACAGGACCGCCGAATTAGCTAGGCAAAGGCAGGTACAATTAAAACAAGTACAGCTAACTTCCCTCCCCAGTACACCGACAGAGATTCCTGCAACCAAAGCCTAAATAAACTTACACAGGCATAATATCCTCTTTGGCACTTCGCTCTTGTACAATGCCGAAGTGCCTTGTTTTGAAAAAGATTGACCCCTGTTTTTGTTCTCAGGCAAAAAAGTGACCCTGCTATCAAAAGTACGGCGATATTCCTGGAAAAACCAGGTGGGTGAACTGCCATCAAGCTAGCTTGCGCATTACTTAACGGACTCCGTCCTCCCATTTTAGAATATACTTGATCAGGAAATTCCGACCGCATCCTTCTTTAACAGGGTCAATATAATTGTACCATGTAAGTCAATGTGAAAAAGTTAATACCGTGGGAAACCCGGTATTAGAAGATTCAATATAAAGTTAATTATTGGGTATAGAATTGGGGATATTAGAGATACGCCTCCAAAAATCGGGAATATTAAGAATGCAAGAAGAATGAATCCAAATTTGTTCATAAAATATTCAAATTCTCTGGCTTCTTTGTCAGGTAAAAGTCCGACGAGTATCTTTTCTCCATCGAGTGGGGAGACCGGGATCAAATTAAAAACAGCCAAGCCTACGTTAAGTCCGACCATGGTTTTGACCAAATCCGCGAAGATTTGTGGCATTGGTATGAGCCAAAAAATGATGGCTAAAATTACAGCTAGAATTATATTGGAGAGTGGCCCAGCCAAGGCAATTAGGAGAGTATCTTTTTTTGGATTCTTGAGGTTATATGGGTCAATGGGGACCGGTTTTGCCCAACCAAAAACGAAATGCGCAGGGGAAAAATACATAAGGAGTGGGACAATTATAGTTCCCAAAGGATCAATATGCGGAATAGGGTTAAGGGTTAGCCTGCCCGTTAATCTTGCGGTAGGGTCGCCCAGACGATTGGCCACCCAGCCGTGGGCGACCTCATGAATGATTATGGTATAGGCAAGTCCGGCTATTCCTAAAATAATTAATAGTAACTCCATTGAATTTAAGCCTCAATGTATAGTATAATCTATTTCTCAATGGCTTACATTTGCGACAATTGCAGAAAAGGAACAGTTTCAGGCAGAACCAGCACTCATCACCGAGGTGTTGCAGGTAAACGTTGGAAGAAACGAGCCCAGGTCACACTCCGCACCTTTGCGCCCAATCTTCAAAAGATTGCTGTTATGGTCAATGGTAAAAAGACACAAATGAAGTTATGTACCGACTGTATTAGTAAATTTAAAAATGTCGGCAAATTGGCCCCAAAACACACTACGGCTCTGGGTATGCCTCTGTGAACTGCTTCCAACTCACAGGATTTTTGCCTTCCAACTGGACTTCATCAAGAATCAACTTACCATCTTCGAGGTGGCATTTAAGGATTTTGAGGCGCTTTTCGTTAGGCAAATAGGTCCAAATGCCGGGCCAGGGATACATTGCACGGGACAATCGTTCGATTTTCTCGGGACTGTCTTTTTTAAGATCAACAAATCCATCTTCTCTCTTGACGATTTTGGTGTAGGTGGCACCGCCTTCATCTTGTGTTTTTAAACTAATTTTACCCTTTAAATAAGGTTCGATAAGTTCTGCTAAAACTTCTGCAGACCTTTCAAAAAGTCGTATCCGGAGAGTCTCAAATGTATCATTCAGGTGAATATTTTCCTTAAACTGAGAGACGATTGGGCCGTGGTCAATCTTTTCATCCATCTTAAATATCGTGACACCAGTTTGAGTGTCACCGTTTGTAATTGCCGCCTGAATGGGGGAAGCGCCTCTATATGCTGGCAAAAGAGACGGATGGATTACAAGTATTCCTTTGGGAAATAAATCTATTACCTCTTTAGAAATAATCTGTCCGTAGGAGGCCAGAATCCCGACCTCCGTATCAAGATTGGCATCAATTAGTTCCTCGGCCGAATAATGTGTAAAAACTTTGCGTTCATGAGCCCATTTGTCTACCGGAGAATACGTTAGATATTGTTTTCTGCCGGTTGGTTTGGGACTTTGGGTAACCACAGCAACAATTGGGGACTTTCCCGGTCCAGATACAAACTTCTTGTGAAGGGTGGTAAGAACAGGAAGAACATAATCCGGTGTGCCAAAAAATACTATTTTCATAATGTTATCTTGTCATTCTGGAGTCCCGCAACGCGGGACGATAGAATCTTATTTAATATTGACAGGATCCTTCGGCTGCCGCCTCAGGATGTCGCTTTCCTACGAAAGCTCCACCTCTTCCCATTCATCTCCATCAACTTTATACAAGGGTTTCTTTTCTTCAAAAAGTCTGTCGATGAACAATTTTCCCTCAAGGTGATCAATTTCGTGAAGAATTATTTGAGCATCAAAACCTTCTAAATCTTCCGTAATTTCTTCTCCTTTTTCGTTTAGATATTTAACGGTGATTTTATCCGCTCGTTTTAGAGGTCCGTAGTAATAAGGAAGTGACAAGCAGCCTTCGAGTATTTCCTTCTTACTTTTCACTTTTAGCTTTTCACTTTTAGCTCCTGAAATTTTCAAAATTTCAGGGTTTATTACCACTCGTTGAAAATTTTTGTAGCTAGCAATGAAGATATTCAGATTCTTGCCGATTTGGGGAGCTGCCAGGCCCACACCTTCCGGTTCTTTTTGGGTCTTTAATGTATCCTTCAGATCCCTGATTATCTCCTGAACCTTTTTGTCCACCTTGGCAATGTTTTTGGATTTTCGTCTTAAAATCGGGTTACCCGATTGAATTATCTTTCTGATCATTTACGAATTATACCAGAGAATCGGATTAATCTGATATTTCAAGTTATTTGATGCTCTCAAGCGCCTGTTTGGCAAGTGAATCGTTGGGGTCGATAGATTTAAGAATATATCCGAGTTGTTCTTTTGCCTCAGTGTTCTTGTTCTTGTCAATTAAGAGATATGCATATGCAAGCCTTGCGTCTCTGTAATTGGCTTTTAAACCGATTGTTTTAATTAGAATTTCAATTGCGCGGTCCGGTTGGCCGGTTCTTGCGTAGGTCAGACCTAAATTGTAATAAAGTTTTGCATCGGTTGGAGCAAATGTTATAGCATCAATTAAAGTTTCTTGGGCAATAAGAAGATGGTTCGGATTTATAGTTGAAAGCACTACGAATACTCCAAAACGCGATCTTTTTAAATTCAGCATAGAGGCAGAAAGGGTAACAGATTTGTCTGATTCGCTAATTGCCAAATCGACATACTTTTTAGATCCATTTATGTCTTTCTGGTTATAAAGAGCAAGCGCCATGGCCGCGTATGAGTTTGCCAACTCACTGTGAAATAGTGGTTGGTTGGGTTTCATATTAGTAGCCCGGACTAAATAGTTGATGGCGGCATCCGGTCGTTGAATGCTGTTATATCCCTTACCTTTGGCATAAAGAGTATCGGAATACCAATATTTGCCGATAACGAAAAGCGAATAACTAAGAACTAAGAGCGTTATAAGAATTAGAACTTTTTGATTGGTATTTATCGTTTCACTTTTCACTTTTACCTCTTCACTTTTAGCTAAAATAATCGCTATCGCCGGAAATAAAAATAACTGGAGTTGGGTTGGAACGACCGAAAAACCAAAAAAATTGGTTACGAGAAGACTTGTATAACCGGCCAAGAGGCCGAGAATTACCAATTTCCAATTACCAATTTTCAATAAATTTTCATTTTTGAAATTTTCAAACTTAGAATTTGTTTGTAAATTGTAAATTGTAAATTGTAAATTCTTAATCATTTGATATATCGAGAAACTAACAAGAACTAAATAGGCAATTAATCCAAAACTACCTGTATTGGCTGCGAGATTAAGGTACTCATTGTGTGCTTTGTTGTAAATAAAATCCCATTCGGAGACTAAATTGTGTTCGACGGGCCTAAATTGGTAGTAAGAAAAAGCAAAAGTTTCGACGCCTGTTCCAAAAATCGGGTACTGTTTCCATATTTCGATAGCCCCGCGCCATACGATTTTCCGGATAGTACCGGACTCGGTTCCACCGACTTCAAGAGCCGGCCCAGCCTTCACCAGGGTTTCGGCCGGCAAGCCTTTATTGGTTTTAATTAAGAAGTTATATAGGTTGGGAGTATATTGAGTACCGGAAATTAAACTAATAATTAATAGTGAAGAACTAATAATGGCAAAAGGGGAAAGACATTTCAAGAAACTTTTTCGGTTTAGCCAAAAATATCCCATCCAAAAAATCGGAAATGCTACACCAAATCCTAAAAGCCCCGATCTTGATTTGGTAAATATTAATGTCCAAAAAAATAGGATCGAAAGCAAGAAATGTATCAAGAATCTGGAATTACGTAACCAACTTCGTTGTGGAATCTGGAATCTTGTGAGCGCCAAAGCCCATGTAATAGGCAGGAGCGCGACGAGGAACGCCGCCAGCCAATTCGGCTGTCCAAGAGTAGAAAATACACGGGAAGCAACATCCTGAACCCAGAGGGCTTTATCGATGCCGAAGTGCTCTAATACGCCGTAAACAGAAGCAAGCGAGGCGGAGGCAAGTATATAATATATAGTATATAGGGCGTGTTTTCGGTCTAAGTTGGAAACGAAGGCCCAATAAAGTAGGGAATAGGAAATAGTAGAAAGCAGTCCGCCGTTAAACCTGGAATAATATCCCAACCAAGAAGTTGATGGGTCTATCGAAAGAATGGTTGAGCTAAATTGCGAAGCTAAAAATGCCAAAAGTGGTATATCTAATATTGTGCGACGAAATATTATCTTTTGTGCAAGGACAGTCCTTGCAAACCATGCGGCAACTATCAAAACCGTAAATATGTATACCAAGACTATTTTGTTAAATTCAAAAACTTCAGATGTATACGGCCACAAAACTAAAGGAACGAAGAAAAAAAGAATTGCAAAAAGAATGAAAATAATTTTTTGTAATTTAATCATTTATGCATTTTATCATTTATTTGTAATTTGAGATTTGGATATTTGATTATTTTGCATGACTGGTTATACTGCGTTGCGATGCGAAATTTTGTTAGATTTGTAAATCCGATAGACTGCTTTTTGGGACTTTTCTCGCATGACATTGGTATCGATTTGGGGACGGCCAATACTCTAGTTTACGTCCGCGGTAAAGGTATTGTAATACGAGAACCTTCGGCTGTTGCGCGTCACAAAAAAACCAAAGAAATTTTGGCAATCGGAACAAGCGCAAAAAGGATGTATGGAAGAGCGCCCGCAACAATTGAAACAATCAGGCCGCTTCGGGACGGGGTAATTGCCGATTTTGATGCAACGGCGGCGATGCTTAAGCACTACATTCAGAAAGTTCACGAATCAGGAACCATAATGCCAAAAATTCCGCGTCCAAGAGTTGTTATCGGAATTCCTTCGGGCGTAACGGATGTGGAAAGGCGTGCCGTGGCGGACGCGGCACTCGATGCCGGCGCCCGTGAAGCGTATTTAATCGAAGAGCCGATAGCTGCGGCAATTGGAGCAAAGTTGCCAATAGAAGGCCCCGAGGGCAATTTTATAGTTGATATAGGAGGAGGAACAAGCGAAATTGCGATAATTTCATTGGGCGGAATAGTTCTCGGGAGAAGTGTCCGTGTTGCCGGAGATGAAATGGATGAGGCTATAATAAATTATGTCAGACTTAAATACTCACTTCTTTTGGGACAACCCACAGCCGAAAAAGTAAAAATAGAAATTGCAGGCTTTACTTCAAAGGATCAACCTGCTGGTAAATTTACAGTTGTTCGGGGGAGGGATTTGGAAACAGGGTTGCCAAAATCAATCAAATTAACGAGCGGTGAAATTCAGGAAGCTCTTTCAACCATTATCCAGGAAATTGTTGCGAATATAGTCGACACTCTGGAGGAGACTCCGCCGGAACTTACCAGCGATATTATGGAAAAAGGAATAACACTTGCAGGTGGTGGTTCACTCATTGGGGGAATTGATAAAGTAATTTCTGAGGCAACTAAAATGCCTGTTTGGATAGCTGAAGACCCATTAACTTGCGTAGTACGGGGTTGTGGCGCGTGCCTTGAAGACAACGGGCTTTTGAAGAAGATAAGGATAACAAAAGGTCTTTAATAATAAATTGACGTTTTGTACCATTGTTATGTAACAATGGTACAATTCTAAGTCAGATTTGTTGCCGACACTATATTGGTACATATCAATATAGTGAGTTAGACATACTTCTTTTTAATGTTAGAATAATTCGATGAATTCTTTCTCTTCAAACAATCAACAGTCTTGGCTTTCGTGGTTTTTGAGAGGACTTTTAATTGTCGTTTTTTTAGTTCTTTTTGCAAAACTTATTGAGGTTCAGATAATCAAAGGTGATTACTACCGAAAACTTTCCGAGGAAAATAGAGTCCGCCATATTCCGATTCCTGCCCCTCGCGGGAAAATAATCGCGCGTGGTGGTGAGATTTTGGCGGGGAATTTCGAGACAAAAAAAAGGGTTAAATTTAACAAAAATGGAAGCTTTGAAATTACGGACGATCTAACAGATGCGTCTCCCGATGAAATAATCACTGATTATAAAAGATATTATTCACTCGGTGGCAAAGGAGCACATGCGATCGGCTATTTAACCCAGGCAGGAGACACTGAAGTTGGTAGAATTGATCCAAAATGTTCTGAAAAAGGCCAAACACTTTCGGGTACGTTAGTTGGGAGAACGGGGTTGGAAGAAGAATATCAATGTCTGTTATTGGGCATGCCCGGCGAAGAACTTATCGAAGTAAATACCCAAGGAGTTAAAATTAGATCACTTGGGAAACGTAATCCGATCCCCGGGCAAGATATTAAAACAACAATTGATTTTGGTTTACAGACCGAAGTAGCAAACGACATGGATAACCAAAAAGGGGCCGCTATTGTAACCGACGTAGAAGGCGCAATATTAGCTTTTTATTCTTCGCCGTCTTTTGATCCGGATAATATTGCTGCTTCGTTGAATGATCAAAATCTCCCTCTTTTTAATAGAGTGGTAAGCGGGACATTCCATCCGGGAAGTGTTTTTAAACCCGTCACAGCAATCGCAGCCTTACAGGAAAATGTTATCGATAAAAATTTTCGTTATAACGATACTGGTTCAATTACTGTCAATGGATTTACTTACAGAAATTGGTATCTGGTGGAATATGGCCGTACAGAAGGAGAAATAGACCTGACGCGCGCAATTGCGCGTTCAACTGACACATTTTTTTACAAGGTTGGGGAAATGGTTGGTCCAAACAATATTACAAAATGGGCAAAAACCTTTGGACTTGATAAAATTACAGGGATCGATCTACCGGGTGAAACCAGTGGTCTGATTCCTTCAACAGATTGGAAAAAAGACACAATAAAAGAACAGTGGTATTTGGGAGACACGTATCACATGAGTATAGGTCAGGGATATGTTGCCTTAACCCCAATAGAAATTAATACCTTTATAACTGGAATTGCGAATGATGGATTATCTTGCGTCCCACATCTTATAGCTTCCACACCCGCTAGGTGTAAAAACTACAGGATTAATCAACAAAATATAAATTTGGTTAAAGAGGGAATGAAAGGAGTGTGTAGCGAGGGTGGAACTGCATATACTTTTTTTGATTTTTCTGCCAAACATTCTGGTCAAACAGTTGCTTGTAAAACAGGAACAGCTGAAGTTTCTGCAGACGGGAACCCTCATGCATGGTTTACGGTATTTTCTCCTATCGACAAACCTCAGATTGTCGCGACGATATTATTTGAAAAAGGCGGACAAGGGTCGCAAGTTGCAGGTCCCGTTGCAAGAAAAATTTTTGATTATTATTTTGCCGGAGTTTCAACTACCCAATGACCGAAAAAGAATATTTAACTGCTCTAAACACCTTTACAATGTTTGGTCCGGCGAGGACAAAACTTCTTCTTTCTTACTTCAAATCTGCCAAAAAGATTTGGGATCTCAAATTGTCAGAATTAACAGAAGTTGGTGTCAAACAAGAAACTGCTGAAAAATTTATCAAGCATAGGGATTCTTTCAATATTCAAGATTATCTTTCAAAACTAGAAAAACTTTCAATAAAAGTTGTAACGATTTTTGACGACGATTATCCGGAAAATCTTAAAGGTTTGTCTGACGCGCCATTCGTTTTGTATATTCGGGGTAATTTTAAAAATACAGATTCAAACGCAGTTGCCATAGTGGGATCGCGCATGATGACTTCTTACGGTCGCGAGGTAGCCAAAAAGTTTGCTGGGGAACTCGCAAGTTTTGGTGTTACCATCGTTTCCGGTTTGGCGCTTGGGGTGGACGCGGAAGCTCAAAGAGCGGCGCTTTCTGTTGGCGGACGGACCATATCAGCACTTGCGTCGGGGTTGGACATCATCTCTCCCTATACAAATAAAAAACTTGCTCTTGAGTTTATTTCAAAGGACGGAGGCGCTGTCGTTTCCGAAAACCCTTTGGGTTATGAGCCTCATCCTTACGATTTTCCGGTGAGAGATAGACTAATTTCTGGTTTATCTAAAGCGGTTATCGTTGTTGAGGGAAGAATGAAAAGTGGGACGTTTTATACCGTTAAGGCTGCGGCAGATCAGGGGCGCACTGTTTTTGCGGTGCCGGGCCCAATAACTTCACCGACTTCAGAGGCTCCAAACTATTTAATTCAGAACGGTAGTAAGTTGGCAACTTCCACAAAGGACATTTTGGACGAACTTCATTTGCAATTTAAGGTAGATAAAGAAGCAGTCAAAAAAGTTATGCCGGGAGATGTGTATGAAGAGAAAATTTTAAAAATATTGATGACAGAGCCCCTGCATCTTGACGAGCTTGTTAGAATATCAGGTGGCGCTACAAGTGAAGTGTCTGCTAGACTTACCATTATGGAAATGAAAGGAATGGTTAGAAATTTAGGCCAGGGGGTTTTTAAAAAGGCCTAAATTTTAACGATATGGATTTAATTATTGTCGAGTCACCAACCCCATTAGAAAGCTATCGCTTCTAACGGGGCAAGCAAAAGCATATGCAATTAATTATCGTAGAAAGTCCGACAAAAGCTCGTACACTCTCCAAATTTCTCGGGGGCGAATATGACGTGGAGGCGACCATGGGTCACATTAAGGACTTGCCCAAAAGCACACTTGGGGTAGACATTGAACATGATTTTGCACCTGAATTTGTGGACGTAGAAAAAAGAAAAGATACAATCAAAGCCATACAACATAAAGCCAAAAGCGCAAAGCAAATCTTTATTGCATCCGATCCTGACCGCGAAGGTGAAGCAATCGCATCCCATGTGAGTGAAATCCTGACCGTACCCCATAAAGCATATAGCATAAAGCGAGTTTCTTTTCATGAAATTACTAAAGGTGCTGTTGATGAAGCTCTTAAAAATCCACACGATATTGATACCAATCTTGTTGATGCTCAAACAGCTCGACGTGTTCTCGATCGGCTTGTGGGTTATAAGCTTTCTCCACTTCTTTGGAAAAAGGTGAGAGTTGGTTTGTCTGCCGGTCGGGTCCAATCGGTTGTGGTTCGTTTGGTTGTCGAAAAAGAACGGGAGATTGGAAAGTTTAAAGCAGAGGAGTATTGGGAAATATTTGCAACAGTTAAACAGTTTAACAGTTCGCCAGCGTTCACTGTTCAGTTGGTAAAAAATGAGGCTAAAGATATGAAAACTGCTGAACTGATCACTGCTGAACTGGAAAAATCGGAATACAAGGTTGCGGACGTAAAAAAACGTCAGGTTACAAAAAGTCCTTACCCTCCTTTTACAACATCAACGTTATCTCAAGCGGGGTCGAGAGTTTTTGGATGGTCATCCAAAAAAACAATGTCAGTCGCTCAGAAGTTATATGAAGAGGGTTATATTACATACCACAGAACCGATTCGTTGAACTTAGCCAAAACCGCGGTGGATTCTGCCAGGATATTTATTCAAAAAGAATATGGCGATAAATATTTGCCGGCCTCTCCCAGATTTTTTAAGACCACCTCTAAAGTAGCTCAAGAAGCGCATGAAGCCATCAGGCCGACGTCTGTAAATAACAAATTATCCCCCTCTGGGGACAAGCAAATAACAAATGACAAATTCTTCGAAGAAGAACAAAAACTATATGAATTAATCTGGGCGAGATTTGTTGCATGTCAGATGAGTGCCTCAATTTTTGACGAGACTGTTCTTGAAATTTTAGCTACCTGTACGCTAAATGCTAACATCTATACGCTTAGATCCAGCGGTCAAATAATGAATTTCGACGGTTGGCGTAAAGTGATTCCGGTTAAACAAATGAAAGACACCTCGGGAGTGGTCTTTGACTCTCCCGAGGTGAATGTTTTACCCGATGTTGAAAAGGATGAAAAACTTGATCTAATTAAAACTTGGGGAGATCAGAAATTTACGCAACCTCCGGCAAGGTATAACGAGGCGTCATTAATCAAAACCTTGGAAAAGTTGGGGATTGGAAGACCTTCAACGTATGCCCCCACAATTTCAACCGTTCAGGTTAGAAACTATATTGAAAAAAACCAAAGCAAGCAATTTACCCCCACATCCATAGGTATCGCTGTTAACGATTTTTTGATCGGAAATTTTCCGGAAACTTTTGACTATCAATTTACTGCGAAAATGGAGAATGATTTGGACGATGTAGCAAATGGCAAAATAAAGTGGGAGTCCCCAATTAAAGAATTTTACGAACCATTTGCAAAGAAGTTAAAAGATGTTGAGAAAAATAGCGAAAGGGTAAAAATTGAAACGGAAAAACTGGGCCGACCTTGCCCCGACTGCGATCAAGCTAGGACAGATGGCGACAAAACCAGAACAGGTGAGTTGGTAGTAAGGACCGGAAGATTTGGAAAGTTCATTTCCTGTTCGCTTTTCCCTGAATGTAAACACACCGAAAAATATTTGGAAAAAGTGGGAGTAATTTGCCCGGAGTGTAAAAAGGGTGAAGTGATTGTAAAAAAGACGGGAAAGGGTAGAAGGTTTTTTGGCTGTTCCCGCTATCCGGATTGTAAATATGCCTCTTGGAGGAGTCCGAAAAAGGAAGAAATATAAAGATATGGAGGCAAC
This sequence comes from Candidatus Woesebacteria bacterium GW2011_GWB1_39_10, assembly GCA_000993205.1. Classification (GTDB taxonomy): domain Bacteria; phylum Patescibacteriota; class Microgenomatia; order UBA8517; family UBA8517; genus GWB1-39-10. The sequence continues at coordinate 149,362 of LBVU01000002.1, read as the reverse complement.
TCTATGATATATCGTTATATATAGATGTATCACTCATGTCTTTAGAAATTTTGTGTTTCACTTGGCTTGTCTGTTCTATTGTTCTAGAACAGTAGAACATCACCATATTTAGGATTGAATTTCGTTAAAAATTTCTTCCAATTGTTTTTTAAAAAAATCTAAATCTTTTGTATTCAAAATGGTGTAGTCGGCCATGGCGATAGTCGCGCCTTTGTTTAAATTTTCAAGTTCTGCGTAATCTCTGGACTCGGCGGCTTCTTTGGTTGCGGGACGATCTCTAAGCGCCGTATCTGAGCTTACTAATTTCCGTTTCGTCAGCCTTTCGTATCTCAACTCAGGCGGGGCATAAACTGCGACAGTAATAAATTGTTTTCCGAATTCTTTTTTTAAGACTTTGTATTCTTCAAAACTATAAAGCCCATCACCCAAAACATCCCCAATTTCTAATAGTTTTTTAAACCTTGGAAGATTCAATATTGCCATTGCGGCCATTCCGTATTTTTGTCTGAACTCTTCACGGATGGGCCGCTCATTTGCTTCAATTGGCTCCAAGTTTCTTCTTTTGATTTCATCCAAAACTATTTGACCAAACCTAACATATTGGTAACCTTTGTCTACAAAAAAGTCTGAAGCGACACTTTTACCGGAACCAGTAAGTCCTGTTATACACAGAAGCTCTTTCATACAATATTAATATCAAGAAATTGCGCAAAAATAAAGAGACACAATTTGTGTATTGACACCCCTCTTCGTCAACTGATAAAAAGCTTTCAGATAAAGATAACATGAGCGCTGAATTTCAAAATCGGGAACCCGAACCAACAAAACGAACCGTTAATCCCGGTGCTGAAAAATGGCTTGGGGAAGTTATACCGGGACTGGTTTTTACTGAAGATCAGGTAAATCAGGCCTCAAAGGCTGTCGGCCTTACTAATAAAAGAGAAAGAGAAGAGTTAATGGAAAAACTTACAAAACTTGGAATAGTTAAAAAATAATATGAAAGAAAGAATCACAGAAAAAGAACATTTGCATCCCGGACTCGAAATATTTTGCGGACCGATGTTTAGCGGAAAGAGCAGCCAATTAATTACGGAACTAAGGCGAGCCCCTCATGCGGGTTTAAAGGTGATAGCTTTTACTCCGGCGGTCGATGACAGGCGGGAAAAAAATACAATTAATTCCGATGATGGGGCGCAATATCCTGCTGTGACAGTACACAATTCATCTGAAATCCTGGACCTGGTTTCACCTGAACATGACATTGTAGGTATCGACGAAGGAAATTTTTTTGATATGGGGCTTACCGACATCTGTCGTGAACTTGTTCTGCGTGGAAAAAGAGTGATTGTTGCAGGACTTGATAAAGATTTTAGAGGTGAACCTTTTGGACCAATGGCAGTTCTTAAACAGGAGGCGGAGGACGTGCATTCGATGCATGCTTTTTGCAACGTTTGTCATAGGGAGGCTTCATTTACGCAAAGAATCAAGATAATAGACGGAAAAAGAATTCCTGCAAATTATGACGATCCGTTAATTCTAGTTGGGGCAGAAAGTGACTATGAAGCCAGGTGTCGTCAGCATCACGAAGTTCCAGGGCGACCGGGTAAAAATAAATCATGAAGAAAGGAAGCTTTGTTGTCATTGAGGGTCCTGATGGAACAGGAAAAGAGACACAGGCCAAGCTGTTAATGTCGCGTTTTCAAGAACAGAGAATTCCTGTTGAGTTTTTTGACCTCCCCCAATATGAGACAAGTTTTTTTGGAAATTTGGTTGGCCGGTTTTTAAAAGGTGAATTTGGGGGTCTTAAGGAAGTAAATCCATACCTCGCTTCATTAACTTATGCCGGTGACAGATGGCAGGCCAGTTCAAAAATTAATGAAATGTTATTGGGTGGAGTGAATGTGGTGTCGAACAGATATTTTTTATCAAATGTGGCTCACCAGTCAGCAAAACTCCCAGTTGAGGAGCGTCCAAAATTTATACAATTTTTACAGGAGTTGGAATATGTAGTTTACGGAATTCCAAAAGAAGACCTAAATATCGTTTTGCACATACCCGCAGAAATAAGTGCCCAACTTATAGAACTGAAAAAGGCTAGGGCATACCTAGATGGTGGTAAAAAAGATATTCATGAGGCCGATGTTGCATACCAGTTAGAAGTTGCCGGAATATATCAAGATATTCCAAATTTTTTTCCTAATATAGTTGGAATAGATTGTACAAAAGAGGGCAAACTTAAGACTCCCGAAGAAATTCACAACCTTGTATGGAATGAGGTCAGGGAAAAAGCATTCAAATCTCCCGAAGGGAATCGCGGGGGGCACGAGAGACGTTAATGTTATAATATCCTTGAAATGCAAAAAATTGTAGAATGCGTTCCAAACTTCAGCGAGGGGAAAGACAAAAAAATTATTGATGCCATTTTCGAATCAGCCAAATCTATCAAATCAGTTAAAGTTTTTGAACTTGAATTTAATGCCTCACACAATCGCATGCTATTTACAATAGTCGGAGAGCCGGAAGCAGTAATGAATTCTGTTTTTGAATCAATTAAAACCGCTACAAAACTAATTGACATGAATAAACACGTTGGTGAGCACCCCAGAATTGGGGCAACAGATGTTGTTCCTTTTGTCCCTGTTTCGGGAGTATCCATGGAAGAATGTGTGGAATTGTCCAATAAATTGGGCAAAAAAGTTGGTGAAGAACTTGGGATCCCGGTCTTTTTGTACGAGGAAGCTGCAACAAAACCGGAAAATAAAAATTTGGCTGATGTTAGAGCGGGGGAGCTGGAGAGTCTAAGAGTAAAAATGAAAACTCCGGACTACGGTCCTGATAAAGTCCATCCTACAGCTGGCGCCATGGTGATTGGGGCCAGAAAGTATTTGGTGGCATATAATGTGAATCTCGATACACCCGATGCTCAAATCGCAAAAGACATTGCCAAAAAAATTAGAGAAAAAGATGGCGGTTTTAAAGCTGTAAAAGCTTTGGGTTTTGAGGTAGACGGATTTGCTCAGGTTTCAATGAATTTGGTGGATTTTGAGGTTACGAATTTTGATAAGGTATATCGTGCAATTGAAACGGAAGCAAATAAATTGGGAATTAAAATTAAAAGCTCGGAAATTTATGGTATGATTCCGCTGGAATCGCTTGTTGCGGCGATTAAATCAACATTTCAAGCCGATAACTTTAAATCAGATCAAATTCTTGAAAAAAAGTTATATGAATAGCACTACAATACTATATAGTATTGTAGTATTCGAAGCTAAATATGTTAAACAAACAAACAATCGAAGAATTTCAAAGAGAATTGAGTAGCAAGAATCCGACTCCCGGTGGCGGAGTTGTTGCGGCACTTGCGGCAAGCTTTGCGGCATCCTTAATCGAAATGGTGGTAAATCTCACTATCGGCAAGAAGGGTTATGAAGATAAAGAAAAAATCCTTTTAAAGATTGCCAAGGACACGGGAGAAATCAAAAAACGCCTATCGGTTCTTGCAGAAGACGACGCAAAAGCATACCAAAAGGTTATGGAAGCTTATAAAGCAAAAAGTGATACAAGTATTACAGGTACAAGTAGAAAAGAAAACATAAAAAAGACGCTAAAATATGCAATCGAGGTTCCGATGGAAGTTAGGAAGCTTTCCCATGAACTTGAAGAGCTTGGTTATAGAGTTTCCAAGGTGGGCAATAAAAATGCCGTAAGCGACGGGAGAGTCGCAATTCATCTTGCCCGCGCCGCAGCCAAAAGCGCGTTGGAGAATATCAAGATAAACAAGCTTGCTCTTGTCAAGCTCGGTTAGTTGTCTTATACTACAGTCTCACACGCAGGTCAGGTTTCCTGGATTACTTCCGATCTGCGGCGGACAAAGGAAACGGAATGTCTGGGATTCTATCGCGCAGCGAATGCTTAGCATATCGCGCAAAGCGCTCCAGAATGACATTATGAATAAACTTAAAGTTTCACTCGAAGATTTATTGGATGCAGGTGCCCATTTTGGGCATCAAACCAAACGTTGGAACCCCAAAATGGAGGAGTATATCTATGGCTCGGAAAACGGAGTTCATATTTTCGATTTAACCAAAACCAAACCCCTTATCGAAGAAGCTTTGGAATTTCTAACAAAATCTGCCAAAGAAGGCAAAACAATACTTCTTTTGGGAACAAAAAAACAAATCAAGGAAAAGGTAAAGGAAGTTGCGGAAGAAATCGGGGTGCCATATGTTAACGAAAGATGGTTGGGTGGAACAGTTTCGAATTTTGGTCAAATCAAAAAGTCACTTAAAAAAATGGAAGAGATGAGGGAAAATATGGCCTCGGGTGGTTACGCTAAATTTACAAAAAAAGAGAGGCTTTTAATTGACCGCGAAATAACCAGACTTGAAAGATTTTTTGGGGGAGTCGAAACTCTGGAAAAAGTTCCGGACGTGCTCTTTGTTATTGACACAAAAAGAGAAGCATCGGCGGTAAGGGAAGCAAACGCGGGGCATGTGACCGTCGTTGGTATAGTCGATAGCAACTCCGATCCGGATGCAATTGATTACCCAATTCCTATGAATGATGATGCAAGCAAAGCGCTGGAATATGTACTTGGTTTGGTGAAGGAGGCAATTTTAGAGGGTAAGTCCAAATTAAAAACTAATAACCAATAACTAATAACCATATCTTAAATCTAAAAACCGAGATTGCTTTAAGTTTTTAATTCGAGTTATTAGATATTAATTCTCAGTTATTAATTACCAAGATGTCTAAAATCAACATAGAACTTATCAAAAAACTTCGTGAAGAAACAGGGGTTGCTTTTATTCGTATCCGCGAAGTTTTGGAGGATGTAAAAGGTAATGAGAAGGAAGCTTTGGTAATTCTCAAGAAAGAAGGATTGGCCAAAGCAGAAAAAAGAGAAGGAAGAGCCACTTCACAAGGAAAGATTTTTGTTTACACCCACCACACAGGAAAAGTCGTCGGAGTAGTCGAACTTCTTTGTGAGACTGATTTTGTTGCCAAAAACGAGCTTTTTGAAAACCTGGGCCGCGAAATCGCCATGCAGGCCGCTTCAATGGGGGAAGCCGATTTAGAAAAACAGGATTTTATAAAAGACCCGTCAAAGAAAATTTCGGATCTTGTTAAAGAAGTTATTGCCAAGACCGGAGAAAATATCAAAATCGGCCGTGTCTATCGGATAGAGCTTGGCCGATAAATTGCTCTAATTAACCTAATTTCTAATTGGGATTTGATTAAAATAATTAGATCAATTAGAATAATTGGGAATTTATTAAATGGATGAATCTTCAATAAGAGACAAGATGCAAGGATCGGTGGACTCTATTGCCTCGGATATTGCCGGTGTCCGTACTGGCCGCGCAACACCATCCCTTGTAGAAAATATTATTGTTCCTGCATACGGTGGAACACAACGCCTTAGAGTAATGGAGGTGGCCAGTATTACCTCACCCGACCCAACTTCTATTGTAATTAACCCTTGGGATAAGTCCATAATCGGGGATATCCGTAAGGGAATATTAGAGGCAAACATAGGTATGAATCCTTCTATCGACGGGGAAATTCTTCGAATAGTCATACAGCCCTTAACAACTGAAGACCGGGAAAAATATGTAAAACTCCTTTCCGTTAAATTAGAAAACGGCAAGGTAATGATCAGGCAAGTCCGCGCCGACGAAATGCACGAAATTAAAAAGAAATTTGAGGAAAAGGAAATTACAGAGGATGAAAAGTTTGGCAGTGAAAAGAAACTTCAGGAAATAACAGATTCCTTTATTGCAAAAATAGAGGAGATGGGGGAAAAGAAAAAAGCTGAGTTGCTCCAAATATAAATTAACCTCTTGATTAATAGTTTCCAAGTAGACTATATTTAAGTTATGGCAGACAGACCGTTTCATCCGTATCCTTCAGGTAGTGCTTACGATGTGTTGCTGGAAAGTGGTGTGAAAGGTAGTATAGATACGGTAAAAGAACCAGAAGAATTGGAAGAAATGTACGAGAAGGGTAGTAATGCTTGGCCGCACGGAAACCCCGATAAGAAGAAATATATTGGTGACATGGGCAAGACCGATGCAGTAGACATGCTTTTTGACCGGCCAGGTGAAGTAGACCCGGAGCTTCGCGCTCGTTATGTTAACGAGTTTGTTCCCGCAAATGGTTATTCACTCCCTTTAGATGAAAGAGGAAAACCTGTGGGTTTAATTCCGTATGAAGATGTAGACGAAGAAGAGCTTAAAGCGGAGTTTTCAAAATGGTTGGATGGGCAAGATTTAGAAGAAAAAAATGGGAATGCTGAGGTCGATGGAGTAGGACCCGACAGTGATGGGAATTATACATTAGATTTTTCAAAATTAAGTAATGTAAGTGGTGGACGTTGGTGGGCAAATAAAAAAACAGCCGAAGTAAGAACCCCCTCTATGCTTTCCCGTCAACCAGCCTCGCGCACCGATAGGCAACCATTTGTTGATGAGGGCAATCCAATTAGTGACCATTATTTGGAACTGAGGCGTGTTTGGGATGACCCCAACGCCGGAGTGGGTTATATCATTGCCAGTAGACCCGAAGATGACAGAATAGTTTTTGTTAGTGATAAAATTGCAGAACCCCCAAGGCCGTTAAAAGCAATGTCAGAAGATTTTACTCAAAAGTATTCTTATCAATTGGGTAGAAGGAAGGAGCAAGCAAAAAGACCAACACAGCTTTCTGTGAATGTTGACGATTTTAATTATGTTTTACGAAAAGCAGGAATTAATTTACAAATAGCTCGACCTAAATCTGCCGATGATCGTGAGGCAGTTATGGATGTTCTTAAGCATCTAAAAATTGGAACAGAGGTCTTTAGGGGTCAAAGTTTTGCAGTTGAACACAGGCAAAGACCCAAGCAGGAGAAAAAAGAGAAAAAGAGTGAGGGTTGTGGACTAAAAATTAACGAGGACGAGTTGGAAAAAAGTTCTCCGGCTGTGGTTAGAGAGGCCGTCAGGTTTGTGCGGATTGCCAAATCGGGAAAGGTTTTTGAATGGGCATTTGGCATCCAACGAGGATTAGTTGACTCAGTGGGAATATCTGAAAGTAGCGGAACACCTAACGAAGTAAAAAGTGCTTCCCTCACTCTTGAAGATTTTTGCAGAATATTTGATGGTGCTGAACTTTTCCAGACAAAAAACTCGGATAAACCTAACGGTATTCGTTTTGGTGGCGAGGGTGGGGCATATATTTACGCTGGAACCACAGATGCTATAGCAAAAAGTATATTGGGCAAATTGACATTCAATGGTAAGGTTTTAAATAGGGATTTTGTAGTCAACAAGGTCAGATTTGACACATCCTCTTACCCTAGAGGTGCTAAAAAATCTGATTTTTATCCTTAGTTTACACAAAATCCACTTCAGGCAGGTCGAAGCGCGATCCAACGTTTTTAACCCTTCATACGATATTCAATATACGATATACTTTTATTCATGCTTGTTTCGATATTAATTTTTCTCCTTGTCCTCTCAGTCCTAATCTTAGTTCATGAACTTGGCCATTTTGTAATGGCCAGGCGTGCCGGAATTTGGGTCGAGGAATTTGGTTTTGGACTCCCCCCCCGTTTATTTGGCAAAAAAATAGGGGAAACAATTTATTCTGTAAACGCTCTTCCTTTCGGTGGATTTGTCCGCCTTCATGGCGAACAAGAGGAAGGTGGAATTACCGATCCCAAACGCGCCTTTCTTAATAAAAGCAAAAGTGTGAGAACTTCCGTTGTTGTTGCCGGAGTCATCATGAATTTCGCTTTGGCCGTTGTTGCTTTTGCTATAGTTTACTCATTTACCGGAATTCCAAAAGACACCCATCAAATAAAAGTAGTAGATATTTCCGCAAATTCTCCGGCGATTTCGTCCGGTCTGGTTGTGGGGGATGTTATCAATAAAGTTGACGGAAAAGATGTAACCGATGTTAATAGCTTTATAAAAAATGTTGATGCCAAAAAAGGGCAAAAAGTTATTATTGAGACCGAAAAAGGTAAGATTACCGTAACCCCAAGGGTTAGTCCGCCTGCCGGAGAGGGGCCTTTAGGTGTAACCATCACCTCAACTGAAATTTATTTTCCACCTGTTTGGCAGAGACCTTTTTACGGAATTTATTACGGATTTAAAGACGCGTTTTTCTGGGGACGAACAATACTGTCTGGTTTATGGCATATGGCTTATGGCTTATGGCAAGGAGACGTCCCGACGGACGTTAGCGGGCCGGTAGGGATATTTGCAGTGACAACCGAGGCTGCAAAAAATGGAATCATAACGTTAATTAATTTTGTCGGAGTTTTGTCCGTAAATTTGGCCATTTTAAACATTCTTCCTTTTCCGGCGTTGGATGGCGGGCGTCTGCTGTTTATCGTGATAGAAACGATCATCGGTAAAAAAATTATCCCTAAGGTGGAGGCAATAGTTCATACAATCGGAATGATAATTCTTTTAGCACTTATTCTTTTAATCACGGTAGGAGATATTCGGAGGCTGGTGATAGCAGGAAGTATAGACGGATTCCTGAAAAGCATTGTTAAGTAATATATAGTAAAATAACTCCTGTGAGGCAATCTCAACTTTTCCCAAAAACTAAAAAAGAAGCGCCAAAGGACGCGGAAAGCATTAATCATAAACTCCTGGTTCGTGCAGGGTTTATGGATCAACTTATGGCGGGTAGTTGGACACTTCTTCCGATGGGTTTTAAGGTTGTGCAAAAAATTAACCAAATAATCAGGGAAGAAATTAATGCTGTCGGGGGGCAGGAGATGCTCATGCCGCTACTTCACCCAAAAACTATTTGGAACGAAACAGGAAGGTGGGATAAGGCAGACGAAATAATGTATAAGCTTAAAGATTCAAGAGACAAAGAATACGCCCTCTCTTTTACTCACGAAGAAATAGTTATGGATCTTTTGAGGAAAACCATAAGTAGCTATAAAGATCTTCCTGTTTCTATTTACCACTTCTCAACTAAGTTTAGAAACGAGCTACGCGCCAAAAGCGGAATTTTAAGGGGTAGGGAATTCATGATGAAAGATTTGTACTCCGCTCATGCAAATGAAGTGGATTTAATGGAATATTACGAAAAAGTTAAAGTAGCTTATTCTAAGATTTTTACCCGCTTGGGCTTCAATTTTAAAATTGCCAAAGCGTCGGGTGGGGTATTTACAGATAAATTTACCCACGAATTTCAGGTTCTAAGTGACGTTGGTGAGGATACAATTTATTGGAAAGAAGGGGACGAAGAGGCCGTTAATGAAGAAGTGATGGAGGGGGATAAAGCGGAATACAAAAGCGCAAAGTCTATTGAAGTCGGAAATATTTTTCCTCTTGGAACTTTTTATTCGGAAAGAATGAGGGCGTACTTTACAGACCGTGACGGTGGCAAGAAGCCAATCTGGTTTGGAAGCTACGGAATTGGCCCGACTCGTGTAATGGGAACATGGGTGGAAGTTTCGCATGATGATAAAGGGATTATTTGGAGTAAACAAATTGCGCCATACGATGTTCATCTGGTTGAGTTAAAAAGCGATAGCGGAGAAGGAAAAGCTGAAAAAATTTATGATAAATTAAAACAGATGGGATTTGATGTGTTGTGGGATGATAGAGATGTCTCTGCTGGGGAAAAATTTGGAGATATCGATTTAATTGGAATTCCGGTTAGACTTGTGGTTTCGGACAAGACTGGTGATAAAATTGAACACAAGGAAAGAACATCTGATAAATCTGAACTTTTAAGTTTTGAGGAAGTGGCCCGAAGGCTTCAAGAATAACTAATTCAGATTTGTGCTCAAATACTTCAATACTATATAGTATTGAAGTAATCGGGATAGTTTGATCTCTTGTTGTACTCCGTGAAAATGGATATACTGGTTCGGCTATGAATTCTGACTGTGTTTTTTGTAAAATTGTTAATGGGGAGATTCCTTCGTACAAAGTGTACGAAGATGCCGATTTTGTGGCCTTTTTAGATATTTCACCCCTTAATAAAGGACACATCCAAGTGATTCCGAAGGAGCATTTTCGATGGACATGGGATGTTCCCAATTTTGGGGGGTATTGGGAGGTTGCCAGGAATGTGGCGATGGGTGCGATGAAGGCGTTGGGGGCTCCGATGGTGGAATTTTTGACTCACGGAATGGATGTCCGTCATGCTCACATTTGGGTAGTTCCTATTTATGAAAAAGAGGCGTTTATCAACACCTCGAGACGTAAAAGTTTTAAACCTGAGGAAATGTCGGAAATTGCAGATAAAATAAAATCCGCTACAAAATAACAAAATGCTGACTGAAAATATTACTAAATTAATAGCAGACGCGATGAAGGCGCACGATACGGTGCGGCTTTCGACTCTTAAACTGCTTTCTAGCTCTTTTAACTATGAAAAAATCGCGAAACAACATGATTTAACGGATAATGAAGAATTAAACGTAATTCGTAAACAGGCCAAACAAAGAAAAGATTCCATCGACGCATATGAAAAGGCGGGGAGGTCCGATTTGGTTGAATCGGAAAAATTGGAACTAACCATACTTCAGGAATTTCTACCTCCGGAGATGGGGGAGGAGGAGCTAAATCAGCTAATCAGTGATTCAATAAGTCAGTTGGGGGCTAAAACAATTTCTGACCTTGGAAAAGTAATCGGGGCGGTCAAGGCCAAGGCCCCAAGTGTTGAAGGAGGAAAAATTGCAGAACTGGTCAAAAACAAATTATCATGATTCGAGTCTTCGTTACGAAACAGTCAAATTATCCCGTTAAGGCAACGGTTATTAAGAAAAAACTAGCCGATTTTTTGGCTAAAAATGGTATAGTTTCTGACGCTGAAATTTCGGTAGCCATTGTGGGAGAGGCCAAAATGTCGGAGATTGGCAAAAAATATCTTAAAGATCGGAAACTTCACAATGTTCTTTCCTTTACTCCAACTGAAGTAAAAGGGTTCGTATACCCCCCGGATGCAACTATACATCTTGGGGAGGTAATTATTTGTTATCCCGAAGCGCTTAAGGAAGCAAAAGAAGAAAATATTTTAATCGACGAAAGGGTTTACGAACTGGCTGAACACGGAGCAAATCATCTTCTTGGTATACACCACGAAGATGATTAATTAATATCTAAAAGTTAATAACTAATAACCCTATCTAAAGACAAAAAACAAAAGTTTTAAGATTTAAGTTATGATTTTTAGATCTAAGTTATTAGTTTTTAATTAGTTTTATGACTCTCTATCTAAAATACCGTTCAAATAATTTAGATGAACTTGACTTGCCTGAGGTTCGTGAGTCATTAAAAAAGATCGTAAGTTCGGGCAAAATTCCTCATGCTTTCTTATTCGCCGGGCCAAAAGGGACAGGCAAAACTTCCGCGGCGAGAATAATGGCAAAGATAATAAACTGTGAGGAGATAGCTAAAAGTGAAAAGCTAAAAGTGAAAAGCTATGAACCTTGTGATAAGTGTGAACAATGTGTTTCCGTAACAAAAGGTAATAATTTGGATGTAATTGAAATGGATGCCGCTTCTCACCGTGGAATTGATGATGTAAGAACACTAAGAGACGTCGTCAAACTCTCCCCGGTAAAAGCGAATAAAAAAGTATATATTATTGATGAGGCTCACATGTTAACAACTGAGGCCAGTAATGCACTTCTCAAAACCATTGAGGAACCCCCGGAACACGTAGTTTTTATTTTAGCAACAACAAATCCGGAAAAACTTATTGATACAATCCGGTCGAGGACAACATTTATCAGGTTCAGGAAAGCAAGCTCTGAAGAAATCCGGCAATCTTTAACACGTGTGATTAAAGGGGAAAAACTCGATTTTGATCCAAAAACTTTGGAAGATATCGCCGGCGCCGCCAACGGATCGTTTAGGGACGCGGTAAAGCTTTTAGAGCAGGTTAGTGTTGAAGGTAATAATTTTTTGGAAAAAGGCAAAGCGCAGGGGGTAGATGAGTTTGTCGGTTTTCTATACAAGAAAAATCTGCATAATGCCCTTAATTACATTAAGAACGCAGTTGAGGCAGGTGCGGGTGCCGAAGGAATACTTAAGCAGGCTCTAATTGAAATACACAAAAATATTATCTTGGATATTTCAGAAAATCGCGAACTGATAGTTTTGGCAGAACTCCTGATTGAGGCCAACCGACAAGTACCCGACTCGCCTATCGAAGAATTACCACTCGAGATCGCCGTAATAAAATGGTGTGGAGGTGAAACTAAGAACGAAGAACTGATAACTAAGAGTGGGGACATGGGAGACAAGACTTCTGTCGAGGAAGTTGTAGAAACAGTTGAGGCGGCTGTCGAAAATATGGAGGTTGAAGGAGAGATTTGGAATACTATTTTGTCTTCAATAAAACCAATAAATGCCTCAATCGAAGCGTTACTTCGGGCTGCTCGCCCAGTGGCTTATGATGGTAAAACTCTGACCTTGGGAGTTTATTACAAATTTCATAAAGAACGCTTGGAAGATACACAGCACAGACAGGTTTTAGAGAATATAGTTGCCAGAGTTTTACAGTCGCCCACGAGAGTCGTTTGTACATTGGTTGAGCCTCCGGCTAAAAAAATAATTGAAGAGACAAAAATTGAACCAATTTTGACTGAAGGAAAGGATAAGGATATAATCAAGGTTGCAGAAGAGATATTTGGGAATTAATATGTTTGACAAATTTAAACAACTGGGACAACTCAACGAAATGCGGAAAAAGGCCGCAGAACTTCAGAAGGAACTTGAAAAAATAATTGAAACTTTGGAAAAAAAGGGCTGGACCGTTTCCGTTACAGGGGATCAGAAAATCCGCTATATCAAAAAAGATGGTGAAGATTTGCAGGAGTTGGTTGATTTGATAAACGAAGCAATGAAGAGGGTGCAAAAAGAATCTGCTAAGAAAATGATGGAAATGGGCGGGGGTTTGGGAGGGCTTCTGGGGGGATTGGGAAAATAGTCATCCTGAGGATGTCATCCTGGAGGCCAATTGTCATCCTGGAGGCCCGAAGGCCGATAGGATCTTATCAACTCAAGATTTCTTCATATAAGTCTTTCCACATAGGATTCATTTTGTTTATTAGTTCTTCCTTTTTTCTCCTTAACAAATTTTTTAGAGTTTTTTCTCTTTTAATTGCTGTTAGAGGATCGTCAAACATCTCGTAATAAACCAATTTGTCGACATGATATTTTTGAGTGAAGCCTTCAATAAAATGTTTTTTGTGCTCATAAACTCTTCTAATCAGGTCGTTTGTGACACCAATATATAAGACTTTGTTATATTTATTAGTGAGGATGTATATATAGTAACTTTTTGATATCATAGTTAGATTCTATACTAATAAGATTCTATCGTCCCGCAGGGCGGGACTCCAGAATGACAAGGTCTAGAACGACACGATGATGTTATGAAAATAGCTCGTCCCATTACCGCTCTAATTGAATCTTTTAGCAAGCTTCCTGGTATCGGGCCAAAAAGCGCTCAGCGCCTTACTTATTATCTTTTGCATGTTCCTCAAGTCCAACTCGATGAGTTTGCCGATTCAATCCTAAATTTGAAGAAAAACACAAAACTTTGTTCAATTTGCAAAAATATTAGTGAGGACGACCCTTGTCCGATTTGCACAGACCCGATGCGGGACAAATCGTTAGTGATGGTAGTAGAGCAACCCCTAGATATTCTTGCGTTCGAAAGAACTCATTTTAAAGGTGTTTATCATGTTCTTCATGGGGCGATTAATCCATTGGAAAATATAGGCCCGGATGAACTATATATTGACGATTTACTGAAGCGAGTATCTAGTATCGAGTATCCAGTATCTGAACTAATTATTGCTACAAACCCCACAATGGAAGGGAATGCTACCGCCATGTACCTCGGCAAGCAATTAAAAATTAATAATTTAAAATTAAAAATTACGCGCCTGGGGATGGGGATTCCAACGGGAGCAGATTTAGAATATGCTGATGAGACAACTCTGACCCAAGCCTTAGAAGGCCGCCGCGAACTATAGCATTGACAGGGTCGGACCCTGTCACGTATCCACAAATATGGGGGAACAATTTACTGAACAACAAATATCTCAAGAAGAACTTCATGGATTAACGAAGCCGTTACTTGTTTTAGTGCAAGAACCAGATCCAAGACTTTTTAGCTTAGTAGATAGCGAGTCATTAAATATTGATACTGGGGAGGAGCTATTGCCACCTTTAGAATTAACTCCACAGGTTTTACAAAAACTTTCCCATTTGGTTTACGAGCCTTGTTTAATAAGCGACGGCCCGTTGTCTGAAGATGTTGTAGCCTCGATGGAACGAAAAGGTGTAAAGCTTGAGATTGCTAGATTTTTTGGCCCATATGCCGTTTACGGATTTGAAAAAAATGAAGAAGGCGGTGATCGTTATCTAACTTTTGAAAACAAAGTAGATGCCGTTCGGGGAATTGCATCCATTGCTGAAAAGACTGATTTAAGTTATGCATTGTCAGAACTAGATAAAAAGCCAAAGGTTCCGAATCAGTTAGATGAAACAGTTTTTAAAGGGTTAAGCGAAAGTGAGCGAGAAAAAATTAAAACCTATTACGAAACTGCTTTAACAGAGAAGTTTCTGGCTGGTCTACATGGAGTCGAATCTGTAGCAGATTATCCAAAAACCATGTTGAAAGGATTGGTTGCAGTTCGAAACGGTGTCTACGCTATCGAAGGAGACGAAGCAAATGATCCTAAGAAGATTTTTTGCCAGAAGTATATAAGTCCGCTTATAGAATATCTAGAATATCGTTTGGCTACGGCTGACAGGTCGGAATTAGCAGTCGAAAGTTTGATTAACTATGACTTTGTTTTGAATATTATGCATTTTCAATCAGATATTTTAGTTGGGCCTCAAAAAGAAGCAAACCATGAAGGTATATTAATTCCAATAACAGAGTTCCAGGGAGCTCAATCAGGTTCTACCACAATCTTTTTAAGTGACAAAAAATTAACTATACATTCCAAAATGGGAACTTTTGAATACCCATTGCCAGAAAGAAATGTAAATGGCGAAGTGGCAATTAAGGGCGGACTTGCAAGGGTTGTCGCAAAGATACTTTTTAATCTGTCAGCAGATGCCGAACTCCCCCTATCTGACTTAGATCTTGTAACTTTTGGCAAAATAGACCATGAATTTGAGCTGAATGTTTTAAAAGATAAATACGGAGTTGATCCGAAAGACGTCGAAAGAATTAACTCAACAGGCCCGACAGGTTATACACTTTATCTGGGGGATAGAGACCAAACCTTGAACGAAGTTCTTTTTACCAAAGACGGTTTAGTAATTTCTTTAAACGCGCTTGCCAGCTACCTTCAGGAATCGTCCCAAGTTTCAGCGGACCCTGTAAGAAACATTTTCGGAACACATGTAATAAATATTGGGGCAAATTATTTACTTGAGGGTGCAGGGCCTGTGGATTTTTTCTACGTGCGTGAAACTAGGTTTCCCACGCCGAGGGCGCTTTCTAGGATGTATATGTCCTTAATTTCTGGGAAAGTTGACACCCTTGTAATTCCCAGGGGGTCCTTAAAAATGGATGTGGGAATTTACTGGCTTGTTTTGGCAAGAAAACTTTTAAAGATTGAAAACATCGAAAAGAAGGATAATCTTCTAAAAAGAATGCTTGAACTGGCTGACCAGGTAGATTCACCTTATTACGCTGCGATGCATGATAAGGATAATCCACTTGAGTTTGTAGAAAAAGTAAAAAGTATGGCACCTGGGGGGAGTGAGTTTGACATGGATGGCGGGGACCTTGGCGAGAAAGAAACGCTTGATTGGCTGGCCGGAAGATTGGTAAAGCAAATTATGGGGAAAGTTAGTAAATTTGTTGGCTACGATTCAGTAAAATCATTTGAAAAAAAACTAAAGCCAGAAGACTTAGATGCCATTCAAGTTTTACTTCCCAGGCCCGAGAGCTATCCTGATTTTGTTGAAGATCCGGTGAAAAAAGATGAGCACGAAGTTTTTTTGATTGACAGGACAAAAGCGTTTTATGAGGCCTTCGACGAAGCCATGCCAGGAGTGGAAATAATTAAAAAACAAGCTCAAGATTTTCTTGAGCAAAATGTGCCGTTAGGCGTAGATTATAAAGGCTGTGAACTTTATATAGTATCTGAAGCAGATGCGGATAGATTTTTTAGAGCGGGTGTTCGGATTGGTGAGTTGGACCCAGAATACGAACCGAAAGGGTTATACAGGGCTAATACAAATATTGCTTTTGCAATCTTGAAAAATGACCAGAAATTCGTATTAGATGACTTAGACAGGTTGTTTGAGGAGTTATTCCATAGTACTGGCAGGCATTTTATTGAATTTAATGGAGAAAAGAGATTTGTTCGTGCTTTCCAAAATAGTTTTGATTATGATAATCCTGATGTAAAAGTTAGGGGCAGATTTCTGGAAGAAGCGCTTTCGTCAATTACGTATTATAATTTTCTGTATAAGGAGCGATTTATCGGTCAAGCAGATTCACCTATGTCATATCTCAATGCCGCCGGTTTACCTTTAAGAATGCTAATTGAGAAAACGGGCACAAAAAAACATGGCCTATATGACAACTTGATGTTAGCTAGGATTGGCGACCAGAAAGCTGAAGATGAGGCGAAAAAGGTGATAGACGGTAAATTTGGTGTAGGATTTTTTGATTACTTAATGACTCTAAACCCTAACGATGTGGTGGAGTTAACAAAACTATATAGTAGACTGGGATTAAAGGCGGAATTTGCCCTTAAAAACTAGAGATATATGAAAACAGGACTTGCCCAAGACACAACTAAATCTGCAAAAAATCTGGCCCAACAGATTGCCAAGCAAATGGCTCGGGAGCCACTGGAGGTTCTAAAAACCGCAAGTTCTCAGGTAACCGGAGAGGAAAAACGATCTTCCGGAGAATTTCAATCACAACCCCAAACCCAAGAAGAACAAACAAAACTTATTCATCACCAGCAGGAAATTCAAGATAAAATGAAAAGCAGCAGGTTAATAGAAGCCTTGGAACGTGAGCTTGGGGATATTCACAAACAGGATATTTTTAAAGATCTTCAAGCCAGAATTACTGATGGAGAAATAATTCCACTGGAGGATTATTCGGAGCTTTCAATGGAACAAAAACAAGTACTCAAAGCCCAAATGGAAGCGGTGGCATTCCAAAAGAAACAACATGAGTTTGCTGAGTCGCAAGGTGGTGGCTCGTTGTTTGGTACTGCCAAAAAGGGAAGAAAACAGGGGGGACAAAAACAGGAGGCAGAAAAACAGCAAACAAGAGTAGAAAAACCAGTTCCTCCTTCTGGCTAATTTACAATTTACAATTTACAATTTACAATTAGCTCGTGGCTGATATTTTCCTTACAAATTCTCTAACCCGCAAAAAAGAAAAGTTTATACCCAATGTTCCCGGTGTGGTAGGCATTTATTCCTGTGGTCCAACTGTATATTGGAACCAGCATATAGGACATATGTATGCATACGTTCAATGGGACATATTGGTCCGATTCCTTCGTTTTGCTGGAAATGATGTTAAATGGGTAATGAACGTTACAGATGTGGGACATATGACATCGGACGAAGATTTTGGTGAAGATAAAATGGAAAAAGGCGCAAAACGAGAAGGATTAACTGTTTGGGAAATTGCCGATAAATATATAAATCAATTTAAAGACAGTATGAAACTTTTGGGAATAAGTCCACCGGATGTTTTATGCCGGGCCACTGAAAATATTTCGGAACAAATAAAACTAAACCAGGCAATAGAAAAAAATGGATTCTCCTATACTACTAAAAAAGGTTTAATTTACGACACGTCTAAATTTCCTGATTATGCAAAATTTGGGAATCTAAATTTAGAAAAAACTAAAACCAGAAATGACGTAGAGGTCGACCCCGATAAAAAACTTCCCTGGGACTTTTTTCTTTGGGTAATTAATCCAAAACACATTATGAAATGGCCGAGTCCTTGGGGCGAAGGTTATCCCGGTTGGCATATAGAGTGTACTGCAATGTCCACAAAATATTTAGGTAATAATTTTGATATCCATACCGGTGGAATTGAACACATCGCGGTTCACCATACTAACGAGATTGCTCAGGGGTTTGCGGCATTCGGCAAACAAACAGCAAATTATTGGCTCCATAATGGTTGGTTGATGGGTAAGGGTGGAGAAAAAATGAGTAAAAGTCTTGGAAATTTTGTTACTGCTCAGGAACTTGTAGCGAAAGAGTTTGATTCACTGGCCATGAGATATCTTATATTGACATCTCATTACAAAAAAGGCATTAACTTTTCTTGGAAATCTCTGAAATCGGCACAGAATGCGCTTGATAATCTCAGGTCTCAGATATCTAATCTTAAATCCCAAACAAATCGTACGGTTCTTTCTCAGGACAAGGAAACAAAAATTGAATCTTTTAGAAACGATTTTGTAATGGCTCTTTCGGATGACATCAATGTTTCTCAGGCATTGGCTGTTTTGTGGGAGGTGCTAAAAAGTAACATTCCATCGGAGGATAAATACGATCTTGCAATTAGTTTTGATGAAGTATTAGGCCTAAATTTAGGCCAAATCCGAAATTCTAAATCCGAAATTCCAAACAATATCAAAATTCTAATGACTGAAAGGGAGAGACTAAGAAAAGAGAAAAAGTTTGAGGAGGCTGACGAAATCAGAAAGCAGATTGAAGACGCGGGATTTGGTGTCAACGATTCTCCGATCGAATAGTAAAAACGCGATTGACTAGCTATTGGTATACATTGTATTATGATTTGTAGATATGCCTGACCAAAATCTTAACAAGCAAACAACCTCTCCGTTTGAAATAGTAACCTCAACAAAGAAGAAGAGTTTTGGAAAAAAGGGGATCATAGTGACTTTTTTAATTGTTGTTTTTTTAATCCTTAGTGTTGTTGCTGGAGTACTTCTTGTGCGTCAAAGACAGAATATTCAAGAGAAGGCCCAGACTACAACTTGTCCTACTGCCGAGCAGTGTCCTGTCACGGGGGCGCCTTCGCATTTAAGAAATTGTACCCCTGCCCAGGCCGATGGATCTCCGGACGAACAGCTTTGTAACCGAGTCGGTAGGATAGGATCATGTGGAGGGAGTCAATATTGCTGCCCGTCACTTAACGGAGCTTGGACCAAAGATATGACTGAGTGCGCTGCCGCGACCCCAACTCCGGGGCCAACTGGAAGTATGACTTGTTCAGACAACTTTTCTGATAGTTTTGATAGCACAATTGATTCTGCTAAATGGAGTAAGGTCGGGGATGCAAAAGTGTCTTCTGGTCAGTTGGTTCTCGATGTAACTTCTGGGCAACAAACTGGATCTAAAATAACCAGTACCAAATATTTAACAGGAGATTTTGTGATTACTTTTGATGCGCCTGCTCTTACTAAGACGGGGACAGGAGCGGTTACTGGAACACTTATTTTGGTGAGTCCAGATGGTTCAAAAATAGTTACAGTTGGAAGAAATATTAAACAAGAAGCGCATAATGTGGCTGTTAATTTTGTTCCAGGCAACCAAAACAAATCTGTGGTAATTAATGGAACTGACAGTGTCAGCTTTAAGGTCGAAAGAAAGTCTGGTAAAATTACAACTTCATACAAACTATCCAACTCGTCAACTTTCACAGAATTAATTGTTTTTACAACCACGCTAACTGATGATTTGATTATCAGTCTTGCTGCTATGCCGGTAACTGGCAACCCACTTCCAGCAACTACTGCAAAATTTGATAATTTTTCGATTACATGTCTTTCTACTCCCACAGCAACGGCTACTCCCACAGCAACCGCCACTGCCACTGCGACACCAACCGCGACAGCTACTCCCACAGCAACGGCTACTCCCACAGCAACCGCCACTGCCACTGCGACACCAACCGCGACAGGGACTGCAAGTGGCTCCTCAGCGGGAACCAGTTCAACACCCAGGCCAATTCCTGTTACGGGTACGGATTGGCCGACAGTTGTTGCGGGCGGAGTGGGGATATTGGTGATAATTGCTTCAATACTACTAGCTTTATAGCTCCGGATTCATCTGGGTACTATTTTTTTAAGGGAAAATGCGGGCTTAACGATGATTCCTACGTGATCAATCAGGGGAAAATGGCCGCGCACTTCTTCCTGAAACTTTTCTGCAAGATTACCTGTGTAGGTGCTAAAACCGGCTTTCTCTGAAGTTTTACAAAGTCTGTCTTCCCATTCGTGAATAATCTTTAATATTTCTTCCCCTGCTTTATTGAATTCTGTCTGAAATTTATCCTCATCCGTAGAATATTCAAAGTGTTTTTGCGTAAATTTATCAAAGGCCTCCTTATTTTCTTCAACCATTCGGTTAAAGTATTCCTTGTATTTTGTCATGTCCAATTTTCGCTAAAAATTTATATTAAATCAATGCCGAAAAACACAGCTTCATAATTTGATATATAATTTTAGTCGTGAAAAATATAATTTTGGCAACGAGTAACGCTAAACATTTAGGACTTGATAACGGAGACCTGATTATAGGGAGGTTTCCGGACAGAGAAGTATCAGTTGTGTTAAATGAAGATGTTAAAAATAAGAACGTAGTTGTTATCGGTTCCACTGAGCCACCGGCGGAGAATTTAGTTGAGCTCTTGCTATCAATCGATACCGTTTTTCATCACGGAGCAAAAAGTATTACTGTTGTGATTCCATATCTTGGCTATAGTAAAAGCGATATGGAGAAAGTACCGGGACAATCCGTGAGTTCCAGAGTTTTGGTGAATTTGATTGAATCTATAGGGGGAATGAAACTCAAAATAATTGCCGTAGACCTTCATAGTAAAAGAATCGTAAAATTTTTCAAAGTACCACTACGGCATATAAGTTTAATAAAAGAGTTGGCAGAAAGATTCAAATATTTAAAAAATCTTTCAATCGTTTCCCCCGACGAGGGGGGAGTAAATAGAGCGATGGAATTTGCCAAATATCTAGGACAGAAAAAAATCGTGAGGATTAGAAAAAATCGAATATCTCCCACAAGTGTTAAAATTTTGGAAGTTCTGGGCGATGTCAAGGATAAAAATGTCGTGTTGGTGGACGATATGGTTCAATCCGGAGGTACAACTATCACGGCGACAGCGACTCTTAAAGAAAACGGAGCAAAAAATATTTATGTCGCTTCAGTACACATGGACTACAGCGGAGGTGGTTGGAAAAAGTTGGAGAAAAGTAAATTGATTAAAAAAGTAATAACTTCTAACTCGGTAAAGCCACCGTCCCATTTGCCCAAGAAATTCGAAATCATTGATATTGCTCCGGCTTTAGAAACAGTTATTTCTTCGCGGACTTAGCAGTTCGTGACCAAACTCTTGGTCAAAGGATTGGCGATTTTTCAGGCATTTCTTGTGGTTCGGAATATTCTTTTAGTATCCACAATTTATTTTTTACATGCTTTAACAAACGCTAAAAATATTGGGTGGGGGGAGAGCGGACGACTAATATATTCAGGATGAAACTGCGTACCGACAAAGAATGGATGGTTTTCTAACTCAATCGCTTCTACCAATGTTCCATCCGGTGAAGTCCCCGATATTATAAAACCATTTTTTTCAAACTCTTCTTTGAATTTATTATTAAACTCATATCTATGACGATGTCTTTCGTAGACAACGATGTCCGTCTTCGTGCTTCGTGCTTCGTGCTTTGTATTTGACACAAACCAAGGGGCGTCTTTGTCCATTCCGTATTTTTTGTAGGCTTTTTCTAAAATTGTCCCTCCGGTTAATTTGCACGGCCAGGCCCCAAGACGTATTGTTCCACCGTATTGTTTATTTAGCAGATACTCTTTTTGATTGTTCATTACATGAATCACCGGGCAATTTGTTTTTGGATCTGCCTCAGTTGTATTTGCGTCCTTCATTGCAAGGACTGTCCTTGCAAATTCTATAACTGCCATTTGCATTCCAAAACAAAGCCCCAAATACGGAATTTTATTAACTCGGGCGAATTTAACCGCTTTAATTTTCCCTTCAACACCGCGCTTGCCCCAACCCTGAGGAACAATAATCCCATCAAAATTTTTTAATTCCTTATAATCAAAATCTTCGGAATCTATCCATGTGATTTTTGGCTTAATTCCTAGTTCAAATCCTGCGTGTTTTAGGGCTTCGATAACGCTGACATATGTATCTTCCAGAATATAATCGCCGGTTTTTTGATACTTACCAACGATGGCGATATTGGTTTCCTTATTGGCCTTTTCTATCTTTTTGATCAAGGCATGCCATTTGCTCAAATTTAATTTACCGGTTCCAAGACGTAGTTTTTTAATTACTTTTTCTGCCAATTTTTCTTTTTCAAGTTTGTCCGGAAGTAGATAAACAGATGATAAGTTGGGGTTGCTAATAATGTTTTCTATTGGAAGTCCCGCGATAAAGGCAATTTTCTCTTTTCTTTTAAGGTCAATGTTATTTTCCGCTCGACCAACAATAAAGTCTGGTTGAACGCCAAGAGAATTAAGGTTGATAATAGATTGTTGCATGGGCTTGCTTTTAAGTTCACCAATGTGATTCGGTGCGGGTAAGTAACCAACATGAATTAAACAAACACCTGACGGATTTTCCATCTTTAGTCTCCGGTATGCTTCATAAAAAAGGAGGCCTTCATATTCTCCAACAGTTCCGCCGAATTCAACGATTACAACATCTGCTTTATTTTTTTCACCAGCCTCTTTCCATCTTTTTATAATTTCGGGAGGAATGTGGTGATATGGTTGTACACAAATTCCTCCATATCCCAGAGCCCGCTCCTTGTCTAAAACAACTTTGTAAATTTGTCCGTTGGTTAGATAATTTGATTTGTTAAGGGTAAGTCCCGTAAAACGTTCGTAATGTCCCAAGTCTTGATCGGTTTCCAGGCCGTCGTGTGTTACAAAAACTTCACCGTGTTCCATGGGGTTCATGGTGCCTGCGTCGATATTTAAATACATATCACATTTCATTAGCGTTACTTTTATTCCGCGCGATTTGAGAAGAAGAGCAAGGGCTGAAGCAGTAATCCCTTTTCCAAGGCCCGATAAAACTCCACCAGACACGAAGACGAACTTCATGTATTTCATTGTATAATAGTTTTATGGTTTTGCATACAATAATCGTAATTTTCGGACTTGCTCTTTTTGAGACTGTTTCTTCCATTGATAATGCAATAGTTAATGCACACGTTCTCTCCACGGTCCCGGAAAAATATAAAAAATTCTTCTTGTTTTGGGGACTGATATTCGCGGTAGTTATAATACGCGGGATACTGCCATTTTTAATTGTTTGGATTGCAAATCCTGAATTTACTTTAATTCAGGTCGTTGGTTCTTCTTTTGCGCAAGATGGAGTAGTGGAAAAATCAATGGAAGCTTCAAAACCGATTTTACTTCTTGGTGGGGGAGTTTATCTTTTTCTGGTTTTTTTGTCATGGCTTTTTACCGAAGAAAAAAAATACGCGTTTTTGGTTGAGGGGTTTATTCATAAAGCATCGATCTGGTTTTATGCACTCTCGTCAGTTTTCGTAACTGCGATTATTTATTTCTCTGTAAATCTTCATCCGATTTTGGCTCTTTCCGCATCAATCGGGGCGACAGCATTTTTTATTACAGACGGATTTAAAAAGAATGCCGCAAAAGAAGAAGAGAAGCTAATGACTTCTCATATGGGCGCTTTGAGCAAAATTCTTTTCTTAGAGATATTGGATGCAAGTTTTTCGATTGATGGAGTAATCGGTGCATTTGCGTTTACACTTTCAGTCCCTTTAATTATTTTAGGAAATGGTTTGGGCGCATACGTTGTTCGGGAGTTTACGGTTCGTGGAATTGATTTAATTACCAAGTTTGCATATCTCAAAAACGGGGCGATGTATTCAATAGGTTTTCTTGGGGGAATAATGGTTCTTGAGGCTTTTGGCAACGAATATCCTTTTTGGTTGGCGCCTGTTAACACATTTTTACTTCTCGGCATTTTTCTATTCCTTTCATTTAGAGAAATTAATGAAGCAAAAGATGGAGTAAAAGCTCTTAATTATGGACATAAACTTCATTAAAGAATATTAAGTCTGTGCAAACTTACTTAAAAATCCCGTGCAGTCTTCCCAAGAAAATAAAAACAACTGCTCCGATTGCGGCTGATATAAAAGTGTAAACACTTGTTGACGGAGTCCCAATAAACAAATTGGCAATAAAAGCGCCAACCAGACTACCAACAAGTCCAAAGATTAGGTCAATTAGATTGCTTGTAGAGTGTTTTACAAACGTGGCGATTAGCCACCCGCCCACAATTCCGATTGTAATCCAGATAATAACATTCATGTGGTGTATTAAATTATCCCCCTGTGTTCATTGTCTTCTTCAACCAGTTCTTTTACTTCTTGTTCCATAAGCTCCTCGTCAATTTTTTGAATCAAGGCGGAAAGAGAGATGTCGCTTTTAACAAAATAATATAACGGTTTGGCATCCAGCGCCCGTTTCATAACGTTATTATCCAATTCTAGGTTGGTAAGGATAATGACCTTATCCCTTCCGTCTCTGTTTTTTCGAAGAAGCTCGAGCATAGTTAGGCCGTCGACTCCGGGCATAAGAATGTCCAGAAGAATAAGGTCGGGTTTAACCAGCATTGCTGTATCGTATCCTTCTTTCCCATCCTTGGCGTCAACTACCGTATATCCTTTTGATGTCAACTCTTTGTGGAGTAGGTTAAGAAACGACGGTTCGTCCTCAACTATAAGTATTTTCTTCATTTATATATAGTTACAAATCAGTAACTTAGTTTCATTACATCGCAGATACCAAACATTGTCAAGTGCCAGCAGTTGGAACTTGACAACCCTGAAATTACATGTTACAAATATGCAACATATTAGCATATTAGATATGGTATTAAACAAACTTTCATTCACTCCAAAAGCTTACGAACAGATGGCTGAACTATTCAAAGCTATCGCAAACTCCAAAAGACTCGAAATTTTAAGTATGACTATGAATTCCGAGGTTACGGTAAATGAGCTATCAAAAATTCTGAAGGTCAGAAAGTCAAACACCTCCCAACATCTAAAAATATTAAGACTCACTGGGCTAGTTAATTCAAGACGCCAGGGTAAAAATATTTTTTACAAGGTCGCAAGCCCAAAGATTAAAAGTATTTTTGAAATTACACTAGCATAACCTTTCGGCAACACTAACCAGCGAAATTGAATTTGTGAGTAGGTTTCTATGCGTTGAACCGTAAGATATTCCTTCGGGTAGGTATATTCACTGATTGCTTCGTCCTAGCATCAAGATGCTAGTATTTGCAAAGTCTGAATAAAAAAGGTTAAGATTTTAGTATGGGTCTGGTGAATTACAAAAAAACATCTTCGGACACGCTCATTCATATATTTTTCTCAATTTGCATAGTAGCGTTGGCAGTTGGTTTTCTCTTTCTCTTTGGTGAAGTCAAAAAAGTCAAAGACAGTAAAATTGTTACTCAAGACGGTGCAAAAACAGCTGTACAGCAGGTAAATTTAAATGACATAAAAGACTATGTCACTCAAGTTATTGAGTCAGTTTTAAAATCGCAGACTCCGGCTTCTACACAGACATCAACGCCGATACCGGTTAGGGTTGTTTCAACTACTCCTTTTACAAAAAGGACAGCTTATCTGAATTTAAACGGTACGTTTACTACAAAAAATACTGATTGGGCAGACATTGGTGGGACCGATACCCCGATTAATTTAGAGACTGAATACGGTAAAGATGCCTATGTTGATTGGGATGCGTCAATTAACACATCCAGTTCCGGAAGCAAAGTGTTTGTTCGACTTTATGATGCGACAAATAAAATTGCCGTTAACGGAAGCGAACTCGAAAGCAATGATACAATCGGTGTTAGGGTTGCATCCGGGAGACTTTATTTTTGGAGAGGCCAAAACATTTATCGGGTGCAAATTAAGTCGTTAAACGGTGCCGACGCAACATTTAATGGGGGAAGAATAAAGATTGTATATAAAGGATATTGAAATCGGCTGTTTTTTGATAGTATATTAATTCCAATGGACGATACAAAGAAAATGCTACGAATAATAATTAATGGCCAAAGTGTCATGAAAAGTGAATTATTGCAAAAAATTGATGGTTTAGACAAAAAATTGTCAGGTAGAATCGATGGACTTGAAGGTAAGTTTGGAGAGTTAGACAAAAAATTGATGGTGTTGAAAAAAGGTTAACCAAGCGAATAGATAAAATCGGTTTACAGGTTGCAAATTTGGAGGATGATGCGCCGACGGTTGAAGAATTCGATAAATTGGAAAAAAGAGTCTCCAAACTGGAACAAAAGACAATTGCGGTATAATTACTTCTAAATAATTTCCTTAAGGTATATCTCGAACATGTCCAGTGAGACCTGAGGACTGATATTCGGAGAGAAAATTTTTACCAGATCGTTTCCAAATTTTTTCCCTTTCTTAACAACTTCTGTTGGAGACATACTTTCACCATCTGTTATTTCTGTTTCAAAATATCCGGAAGCAAGGCCGGAAATACTTATAAATGTAAGTAAATTCTGGAAATCTTTTATTGCATTATCTTGTCCATGCCTTGCTTCCAAATAACTAGCATAGCTTGCCATAAGCCGACGTGATGTTGCTATATAAGTGTATATATCAATTCCTCTGAATTTTTCTGCAAACGGGTGGCTTTTTATATCTTTGACGCTTCCCAAATCGGTTGCATAAATTCCGGCTTTTTTCTCAGTTCTAAGAAGACTCATATTTCCCAAATGTCCATCCATATAAGCTAAATCGAATGTCTGGTGAAGAGTTCTTAAAAATTTTCCTGAATCTGTGCAAGCTCTTTTGAATGGTCGGATTCGTTAAGTTGTGTAATTTCAATTTTGCTTGGTACTTCTGCGACACCTTCACGGATCATTGTCCTTGCGCCTCCAAATCCGAAAATTTGGATTCCGTCATATTTTTCCATGAAAAAGTCGATGGGATCAGAAACGTGTCTTGTCGGACTTTTGATAACAACGCTTCTGCCGTGAAGTTGTTTGATTTGACCCGAAAACCTTTCCGGATTGGACCATGTGACAAGTGAGTCAACTATTTCTTTTTCCTCTGCATCCAGTTTTGAAAAGGTGAATTCAGCTTTCAGGTTTTTGGCTTCCGCAAATAGTATTTCTTGTTTCATGGCGGGAATTATACACTTCTTTTCTGACGAGTAAAAATCGGGGAAAGAGTATGTTAAAATCTAGCCACGTCGCTTTCTATTGGGACAGTCTTTTCACTGTCCCAATTTATCCTGAGCATGCCGAAGGACAGTTTGATCCCACTTCGCTGAAACTTTGAGGGATAAATTTCTACTTCAAGGTAAATATTTTCCTTCAAAGTATTATAATTGCTTTATATGGATGTAAATTTCCCAAAAGATTTTGATGGATGGATTGAAAAGAAAAAGCAGTCTCATTACAAAATCAAAACACCACCTCTTTTTAAAGAACGTGATATTTGGTGGGTTTCTGTTGGTGTAAATGTTGGTTTTGAAGAGGATGGTAAAAATGAAAACTTTGTTAGACCCGTTCTAATTATCAAAAAATTCAATCGTGAATTGTTTTTGGGAATCCCCATGAGCACAAAGCTTAAGGATAATAAATATTATGTTCCGGTATCAGTGCAAGGTAAAACTGTTTCTGTTATGATTTCACAAATCCGTGTGTTTAGTTCAAAACGAATTTGGAATAAATTATCAGAAATGGATGAGGGTGACTTTTTCAGAGTCTTAGAGGAAGTTTCGAAATTCTTTGTTTTGCCCTTCCCGCCGAAGCGAGAAGGTCGTGGCTAACGCCAATTTGAGGATATTATATGTCTATTTACCCAAGAAGTCAAGAAAGGGAGGCTAAAAAATGAGTCTTAGTGTGGCAATTGTAGGGTTATCAAACGTTGGGAAGTCCACACTTTT
Source organism: Candidatus Woesebacteria bacterium GW2011_GWB1_39_10 (assembly GCA_000993205.1). Taxonomy (GTDB): domain Bacteria; phylum Patescibacteriota; class Microgenomatia; order UBA8517; family UBA8517; genus GWB1-39-10. Next base: position 121,397 of record LBVU01000002.1, on the reverse strand, counting down.
TAACGCTTTGCTTAAAAAGCAGCAGGCGTACGTGGCGAACTTTCCGTTCGCAACGATTGAACCAAACATAGGGATTGTACCGGTTCCGGACGGCCGCCTCGAACAACTTAGAAAAGTTGTCGAGTCGGAGATACTAGGATATAGAGATACTAAGATACTAAGCGGGGACAAAAAACCACCCAGTATCGAGTATCGAGTATCGAGTATCCCCATTGTTCCAGCAACTGTCGAATTCGTAGATATAGCTGGTCTCATCGCCGGGGCTAGCAAAGGTGAGGGATTAGGAAACAAATTTTTAAGCCATATTAGGGAAACCAATGCGATTTGTTTTGTTCTTCGCGCATTTACCGACCCTGATATTGTAAAACAGGGAGTAAAAGATCCCGTAAGCGACTTTGAGGTCTTAAATACTGAACTTGCGCTGGCCGATCTTCAAACTTTAGAAAAACAAAAAGACCCAGGCAATACCCCGGATAAAGAATTAAAAGATCGCTGGCAAGCAGTTCAGAGATTAAAAACAATTTTATCCAGTGATACATCGTTATATAACGATGTATCAGAGGAGGAGAGGAAAATAGCCAAAGAACTAGGACTTTTGACAATCAAGCCCGTCCTTGTCGTTATGAATGTGGATGAGAAAGATTTAGCAAACGCGCATGATCTGGAAATTTCTTTTGCCGAAAAGCTCAAGTTAAATCCCGATCAAGTTGTGGCAATTTGCGCCAAAACCGAAAGCGAGCTTGCGGAACTTTCTAACGATGACCAAAAAATATACATGGAGGATCTTGGAATTAAAAAATCGGGATTGGAGAGGTTAATCCAGAAAGCTTTTAAAACCCTCGGCCTAATTACATTTTTAACGGCAGGGGAGAAGGAAGTTAGGGCTTGGACCATTCCGGTTGGGATCAGTGCCCAAGAAGCCGCCGGTGTAATTCATACGGATTTTATTAAAAAATTTATTAAAGCTGATGTTTGTGATTTTAGTGACTTTATTGGAGGGCCTGCCTCGCCGAAGCCGGGCGTAGGCGGGTGGAAGGTTTGTCGTGAGGAAGGCAAAGTCAGGAGCGAGGGCCGGGACTATATAATGCACGACGGAGATGTGGTTGAGTTCAAAATCGGAAGCTGATATAATTCCAATTGTATGAACAAATATGAACTGACTGTAGTTTTGGACGGCAAGGCCGGGGCGGCCAAGAAAAAGAAGGTTGTCGAGGCTTTTGAAAAAACCCTTCAGATTTTTAAAGGCGCTATCAAAGAGTCCAAAGAGTGGGGAGTTAAAGAATTGGCCTACAAAATCGGCAAAAGCGAAACCGGTTTATACCTATTTTTTGAGATAGAGCTTGACCCAACCGGGGCCAAAGCGCTTGATGATAAACTAAGAACGGACGTTGATGTGATACGCTATCTTTTAATTAGAAAGGAAGGATCCGCCTCCGCTTAAGGAGCTACGGCGAGACGAAGTGGCAAAATCACTAAATAGAGTAATGTTGATCGGGAATATGACTCGCGATCCCGAAATGCGTTATACGCCGCAAGGAACTGCGGTTTGTACTTTTGGGGTTGCAACCAATAGAAGCTGGAATACCGACAGTGGTGAAAAAAAGGAGGATGTTGAATTCCACAACGTAGTCGCTTGGAACAAGTTGGCCGAAATCTGCGCGAATCTTTTGAAAAAGGGCCGAAAAGTTTACGTAGAGGGACGTCTTGCCACACGTAGCTGGCAAGGTACTGACGGAACCCAAAAACAAAGAACAGAAGTAGTTATAAGCGATATGCTGATTTTGGATAAGAAATCCGATGAAGTTGGTGGAGGGGAAATTGAAGTTCCTGAGCCAAAGATTGAATCACAAGAAGCACCTGTCGAGTCAGTAGAGAAGCCGGCTAAAAAAGACAAAAAGGCATCCGCCTCCGTCGAGGCTACGGCGGACAAGGAGGAAGTCGGTGAGGAGGATATACCATTTTAACTAAGAACTAATAACTAAAATCTAATAACTATTTTTATGGCAAAGAAAAAAGACAATAAAAAAAGAAGGATATTGAAAGAAGCGCCTGTTGCACGTAATTGTCCCTTTGACAAAAATAAAACAGAGCCCGACTATAAAGATATTGGAATCTTGACCAAATATATAAGCGACCGTGCTAAACTTTTGGGAAAAGATAGAACCGGGCTTTGTGCAAAACATCAAAGGCGTGTTGCCCTTTCCATTAAACGCGCCAGACATTTGGCACTTCTGCCATACACTCCCAGAATTTAGTTCTTGAGTTAACGGCTCAAAGCCGATATCATCTCCATATGGCTTTCAAACTTAGTTTTTCAAAAGTTAGAAAATCGGTTCTCGGGATTTTCGTACTTCTTATTGTCTTTACCTTTGGCTATCAACTCGGGGTAAGGGGATTTACGGCCGAAGTTTCAAAATCACTTCAGGTAAAAATAGACAGACAAACCCCTCCTGATAAGAATGTAGACTTTTCCCTTTTTTGGCAGGTTTGGGATACGTTGAGCGCGAAATATTATGATAAAAGCAAACTTAGGCCTTCAGAAATGGTTTATGGCGCAATTAGCGGAATGGTTGCGGCGGTTGGAGACCCTTATACAATGTTTTTGCCTCCAAAAGAAAACAAAGTAGTCAACGAGGACTTGAGCGGTTCTTTTGAAGGTGTTGGTATTGAGATCGGTTATAAAGAAAATAGATTGGCGGTAGTAAGCCCCTTGCCAGATTCTCCGGCCGAACGCGCCGGGGTCAAGGCGGGAGATTTTATAGTACGTATTACCGACGTATCTAAAAAAATCGATGTTTCAACCAGCGCAATAACTCTTCCCGAGGCCGTTCAGGATATAAGAGGACCGGCAGGGACAAAAGTTACATTAACTCTAATTCGTGATGGGGACAAGACTCCTATTGTAATCGAACTTACTCGAGCAAAGCTTAATGTTCCGTCTGTTACCCTTAATCTTGTAGGAGAGGATAAAAGTATCGCTCATGTTAAACTTAGTAAATTTGATTCCCAAACGACCGATGAGTGGGATAAAATTGTTGATCAGATCCTGCAAAACGGAAAAATAAAAGGAATAATTATAGATCTTAGAAATAACCCTGGTGGTTATTTGCAATCTGCGGTTGACGTGGCCAGTGATTTTGTTCCCGTAGGGACAACGGTCGTTATTGAGGAAAGAGGAGACGGAAGAAAGATTGAATATCGATCCGACAGACTTGAAAGACTTCAAAATTATGAGGCTGCAGTTTTGATTAATGGGGGAAGCGCCTCTGCCAGTGAAATATTTTCCGGCGCGCTTCGTGATGTCCGCCATTTCAAACTAGTAGGGGAGAAGAGTTTTGGGAAGGGTACCGTTCAGGAACCTATTGATGCGGCAAACGGGAGCGGATTACATGTAACCACCGCCAAATGGTTGACCCCTTCGGGGAATTGGGTGCATGGAATCGGACTTACACCGGATATTGTAATTACGCCAAAAGATACCGACAAAGAAGATGTAATTCTTCAGGGAGCTATAGATCTTTTTGATTAATTAATCAAAAGCACCCAAAATTAAAGGTCTGAATAACCCATCCTCGGGTTTTGTGGAAACCTCTTGCAACATGCGGGACCGGCCCTTTAGAAGTTTAAACATATTGCTTCCCATACGCGTATAACTTTCCATTTTCTTTTTTTCTTCACCTGAAATAAGATGATTTACTTCCAGAAAATCTACCCAGTCTTCTATATTTGCGCCATTTTCGGTAAGCCAGAAACACATGGTTGGGAAGAACAGGAGCCTGAGTTCCGGCATTTTTACCAATCCGTCAAAAACATCATAATGCGCCAAAATATCTTTTTGCAGATCTTTATGTAATTTATTAAAGGCGTCTTCTTTAACGAAAGTAATGGCTTGAACTATCGATTTTTTATTTATTTTTTCATAACCGGGATACATTTTCATTCCGTTTACAACGTGGGGAACGGAGAAAAATCCATCCAGGGCAAGCTGGGGGACAGAAAAGTCTTTAAGTTGTTTTATTTCATTCGCCACCACCACAACCGGAACCTTTTGGTTGTCGTCAAAACAGTTGGCCAGTATCCTTTCACCTCTTGAAAAGTTATATTCGGGTCTGGGATTCCTGAGTGTGGCAATCGCAAAACCGCGATTGATGTTCTCCGCCTTTCCCTCACCGCCAAATTTTATCTCTCTGGGACTCACGACAATTCTTTCGGCCATAAGTGGTTTATATCATCATACGCCCCATTTTGTCAAAAAAAACGCTTGCGGAGTGATGTAGAAACATCATTGTTCCGCAAGCGGTTAGTCGTTCAGGGTTTGGCAAGAATTACCAAGGTGGTCCCTGAGGACGACGGGTCATAGTCATCGTTCGGCCATAGATGGAACGACGAAGAAGGTAACGTTTTATTAAAATAATACGTAACATTCTGTTGCATGTCGTCGGGTGATATAGATGACCCATTTTGATCGTAGAAAGTTATACCGAACACATTGTCGATATGGGAATCGCTCAACCGGATCGACCCAACCCTCCATTCATAAAGCCCAACTACGTCATCTGGCGTAATATTCAAAACAGTGGTCTCGCAATGCTTAACTCCACTGAGGAGTTTAGAGGCCCATTCCGAGCATGACGATGGACCGGCCCTATAAATATTGAAAATGCCAACGACTAAAATTGATATTGCAAAGAGCAACGCGAACGAATTCTTATTCATTTTTTCTCCTCTCGAGATTAGATGATGAAAAGATTTATTCCAAGCCTATAGTTTACCAGAAAAGAGGCAAAAAGTCAAGCGGAAGTAATTCAATAATTTTTACTGAACGTCTTTTGTTAACTCAACAATCTTGTCCAGGTCTCCGTCAACTATATTTTCAAGTTTTCCCCAGTTTTTGCCTATTCTATGGTCCGTAAGCCTATCCTGAGGGAAATTGTAAGTGCGGATTTTTTCTGACCTCATCCCGCGTCCGATTACGCTTCGATAGCCTGAAACAGTACGCATTTTTTCGGCTTCCTGACGTTCCCAAAGCCTAGACCGAAGGAGTGAAAGCGCTATTTGCCGGTTTTGCTCTTGGAATCTTTCCTCACGGGCTTCTACGACGGTACCTGTGGGTTTGTGGACAAGTCTGACGGCGGTGGCAACCTTATTTACGTTCTGGCCACCGTGTCCACCGCCGGTTGTGAAGGACCATTCCAGATCGTTTGGATTAATCTGGACGTCGGTTTCCTTTATTTCGGGTAGGACTACGACTGTAGCGGTTGAAGTATGAATTCTGCCCCTTTTTTCGGTAACTGGCACACGCTGAACCCTGTGTACACCGGACTCGTTTTTGAGGCTGTCAAAGACGCCGGGACCGCTGATTTTTATGGTTAGTTCAGCGATTTGTTGCACTTTCCAACCTTTTTTTTGGGCAAAACGGATATACATGCGAAGAAGATCGGCTCCCCAGAGTTTGGCTTCATCTCCGCCCGTGGCACCACGGATTTCAAGATAGGCATTTTGATCGTTCATATATTTAAATTCAGGCCTATTTTCGAAGTTCACTGAGAGAGGTAGGCCGTGCGCTTTCTTCCTGAAGTTTTCTGTCTTTCTTGGCTCTTCGTTTTTCGCTCTTAGATATTAGTTTACTTTTGGCACCGGCCATTTTAGCCTTAAAAGCATCAACCCGACCTGCAGTATCAAGTAATTTCATTGTACCTGTGTAGAAGGGATGACAATTATAACAAACGTCAACGCGAAGCTCAGGGAAAGTTGCCCCCGTTGTGAACACGTTTCCGCAAGCGCAAGTTATTTTGGCGTCATTAAACCAAGTAGGATGAATTTTTGCTTTCATGAGGCCTAATTATATCGTCTTTTCTTTGTTTCGGCAAGAATGACTCCGGCAAATGTAACAACCGCTCCCAGGATAATAGGTAAGGTGAATCTATCTCCAAGAAAGATTGTTGCTAAAATTGCCGAAAAAATAGGGTAAAGATAGGCGAAAGGGGCGGCCTCTGAGAGTTCAATTGTTTTTTGCCCCATGTTATTTAAAATGTAAGCTAAATTCCCGGAAACTACCGCCATGAATACAATTCCAGACCAAATGTTTATGTCGGAATTACCCAGAAGCGATAAGCTGTAGGCCGCCCCGCTTTTGATTATTACAAACGGCAGGATCGTAATGAATCCGACCACAAAAGACAGGTTGGCCAGGAGGTTGGGAGAAACGCCGTTCCTCATTAATTTCTTGGCTAGTATTCCGCAAATCGCGCCTGAGACAAGCGACAGAAAGATAAGAATGTTCCCAAAAAGCTCACCCTCGGTGCCGGATGAACCGATAAGAGGACTTATACCAATTAATAGAGCCCCAATGAAAGCAATCGTAGTTCCGATTTTCTCTTGTTTGGTGATTTTATCTTTCAAAAAAATGTATCCCGCTGCTGTTAAAAGCAATGGTCCAAATAGTGAGATTAGGCTCATGTCGAGGAGGGATGTCTTCGAGGTTCCCCAGAAAAGAAGCCCCAACGAAACAGACGAGTTAAGTAGACAATATAGAAATAATTGGAATAAAGAAATTTTGTCTTTGGGAAGTTTTATTCCTTGAATGGCGAAAAAGATTACGGAAACAATTGTCGAAACTGCAAACCGGTAAAGAATAAAAAGGTCGGCAGGAATTTTATCCAATGTTGCCTTTATCACCAAACCCGCAATTCCCCAAATAACTGCTGTGATTAATAGTAAAATATAAGCCTTAAGTCTGTGTTTTTCCATTATCTCAAGCTCAAAAACTTCAATACTATATAGTATTGAAGTTTTATCATTTAACTAAGGAAATTACATTTTCGATAGTTGTTTTTGTTTGCTCCTTGGTTTTAAGATTTTTAAGGACAACTTTGCTTTCTTTAACTTCTTCTGGCCCGATTATAAGCACATAAGGAATTCCTTTTTTATCTGCATATTTAAGTTGTTTATCAAGTTTTGCATTTTCATTTGGGTAGAGTTCCGTATTGATTTTATTTTCCCTTAAATCGCAGGCTACTTTTATTGAATTTTCGAGTAAATCCGGTGCAAAAATGGTAACCAGAGCTTTGGTTTTTGTAAGTTCTTCAGGAATTAAATTTAATTGGTCTGCCGCTTCCACTGTTCTGTCAAAACCAAAGGCAATGCCTGTTGCCGGAATGTCCAAACCGGTTAAGCGTTTCATCATTCCGTCATAACGTTCGCCGCCTCCAACCGAACCGGTCTCATAATCTTCTATTATTATTTCCCAAATAGGCCCTTGAGAGTAGGAGAATGACCTGGCAAGTGTTGGTTCAAAACGGTAATACTCCCGCCCGAACCCCGATTTTTCAAGATAGGAAATTATTGTTTTTACAGTTGCGTCCGGTTTCATATCCATGACAAATTTCAGATAATCACTGGCTTGCGATTTATTTATACCTTTTTGGACCATGTTGTTTATTACACCTTGTTCTCCGATTTTTTTAAGCTTATCTATTGCCACGATCGCACTGTAGGGGATATCTTTCATGAGGTCACGGTTGTTAAAGATGACGACAGGTTTTTTAAACCCGATTGCCAAATATGTATCCAAATTTTCAGCTATAACCTCGGCGTCGGCCGATGTCGTGGCAACTCCGAAGATGTCCAAATCAAATTGTGTAAACTCACGGTATCTGCCTTTTTGAGTATTTTCTGCCCTAAAAACTGATTGACATTGACACCGACGGAAGGGGAATGTCAAAGAGTTTTGATTCGCGGCCACAAACCTACAGGTGGGGACTGTTTGGTCGTACCTAAGCATGACTTCGCGGTCGCCGTTGTCGGTAAATTTATAAAATAACTTTTCATCCTCGCCAATTTTACCTTTGAATAGGGAATAGGGTTCAAGTGTCGGAGTTTCTATCGGTTCGTAACCCCACCTCTCGGCAACAGAAATCATTTTGTTTTTAACCCACGTTCGTTTCAGGGCATCTTTTGGTAAAAAGTCCCTGAATCCTTTGAGAGTTTGTAATTTATTCATACTATTTGAGTTTAACATAATTACTTGTTAGTCAGAATAGTTAAGGCTTTAAAAGTGAAAGAACCCGGTCTGGAAAACAACAAATGAAAATAAAATTTGTTGTCCTGTATCCAGAACCGGGTTCTAAAAAAGGGGTACAAATAGGATTCGTTATTCAAGAAGTTGTGATCGCAATGACCACTACGTACCTGAAAAAGGAATCCAGTCCTTTCCCCTGGAAATTATTACAAATTCGGTCCGCTAATGCGTCGGATGCACAATCTTTGCCAACAAAGATGGATGACATTGACATGCATGTCCGGGATTGAAAATTGCCTACCTCGTTCTTGAGGTAACTTGAGAGATCTTCGGGGTAAGCCGAAGACTGTCAGATGGGGCATTTCAAGCCGGATTTTATTTAACGTGGTACATATACCACGAGCTTCATTGAAGCCACGCTCGACGTCTCACGGACCGAAAGCTGCCAACCAATAAATGGTTGGCAAGTTACGGCCCGCAAGTGCTTTGCGAATCGTTTTTCTGATTAAAGTGCAAGTGTCAGATTAAATCCAACTGGGGAATAATATCACACTTTATACCCATTGTCAAGTATTATAAGATAAGATTGACAGGGTCGCACCCTGTCAACTAGTTTTGAGGTTGTTGAATCACAAAAACAGAGCGGATAACAGGTGTATCCGTGCTTGAATCGGTTATGTAGATTATTAAATCACCCTGAACAATGCCCGTAATTTTTACACTTGCAAGTTTGCCTAGGATGAATGTTTGCATATCAGTTTTTGCGCCTGGAGTAATTGTCACGTTTTGACCCTCATTAAGGGTTTGGGCAGTTATTGTCTTCTTGGATAAATCTATAACTTTAGCCAATTTGGCTTCAATCTTTGGTTCTGTAACAGGAGAGGCAATCAGAATTCTTTGTGCAGATAATACCGAATTGCTGTTTATATAACCCATCGCCACAATAAAGTCCCCGATTGCAATATCTTCTAGTTTTACAGTTTTATTAATCGTACCGGTTTTAACAACCGTGGTAGCGATAGTGTCTGTTGAAATCTGTTTTATCTGACTTTCAGAGGTCTTTATTTGAATTGTGGAATCGGCAATATCGGTTACCGTGCCCAAATACGCCTTTGGTTTATTTAGAGCCTCTCGAACTTTTTCTTGTACTCGAAGTCTAATATCTGACGAGTCTGAAGAATCTTGGGCAGAGGTAGGGGAAGCTGAATTAACTTGAAAAGAGGAGGAATAGACAATTACGACTTTTTCAATGCTTTGATTTCCTTCGGGATCGAATGCGGTTATTTTTATTTGGTTAACCCCGGGGACTAATTTAACATCTTGAACAAGAACGCCGTCGGTACCGGACTCAATTATATAGTCATCATTTTCGCCGGAAAACGTAATCCATGTGAGCGGTTTTGTAATTCCCGATACAGTAACAAGGTCTTCGGTAACAACATCGTTTTGTTCAGGTTTATTCAGGGTAATTTTAAATTCGGAATTAGTTTTAGGCTGGGGAGTTTGAATTTCGTTTAACTCTTTTGGTTTAATTGAAGAATTTATACGCCAAACACCGAAGGCGATGATTAGCCCAAATGTAATTCCTATTCCTGCCGCCCAAATTAATTCGCGTCGCACAGCCGTCAATATACGGTATTGCCAAAATTTTGTCAATTTGTTAGAGTGCGTATATGGACATTACTTATTTGGGCCATTCATCTTTTCGAATCAAAACAAAAACAGCAACTGTAATAACAGATCCGTTTGATCCCAAAATGGTTGGACTTAAATACCTGGGAACTGAGGGTGATATAGTTACAATTTCACACGATCATGGGGATCACAATGCGGCCAATTTAGTCACCGGGGCAAAGAAAGTTGTTGCAGGACCGGGAGAGTATGAAATACAAGGCGTATCAATCGTTGGATACCCGAGTTTCCATGACGCAAAAAACGGAGAGGACAGGGGAAAGAATACAGTTTATATTTACGAAGCAGAGAGGCTTCGGTTGGTTCATTTGGGAGATTTGGGACACGCGCTTAGTGAAGATCTAATAAACGAAATGGGGGACGTTGATGTACTCATGATTCCGGTAGGAGGAGAATTTACGATAGGTCCAAAGGAAGCGAGTGAAATTGTCAACAAAATTGAACCCTTTTTTGTGATACCTATGCATTATCAGACCGGCGGTTTGAATCCATCCTCTTTTGCTAAACCTTTGTCAGTAGAAGATTTCTTGAAGGAGTCAGGACTTCCCACAGAGAATTCTCCAAAGTTTACAATTAAAAAGGAAGATATTTTGGATGATCAGAATACCAAAATTATTGTTTTGGAGAAAAAACAGTAATAAATTGATCTAATTATACTAATTGCACTAATTTCTAAATAATTTCCAAGTTCCAATTGTTTAGGTAAATTAGAGATTAGAATAATTAGAAATTTACAGAGCTTCTTTACATTCTGCCATAGTAATTGTACATAGTACTTATATATGACAGATATAAAATCAACTCTCAGGGTTCCTCCTCATTCACAAGAAGCAGAAGAAAGTGTTTTGGGCGCAATGCTTATAGATCGCGATGCCGTTATTGCTGTTGCCGAATTTTTGCATCCCGAAGATTTTTATGATGAGAGATTGCAGGAAGTTTACAAGGCCTGCCTTGATCTTTACGAAGATCGGACCCCAATAGATGTTTTAACTGTAACAGATAGACTTAAAAAAAGAAAAACTTTTAAAACAAGCGAAAGTTCATCTTTTTTGGCGGATTTAGCAAATAAAGTTCCGACCGCCGCGCATGTGGAACATTATGGCAGAATAGTGAAAGATACTGCTACTAAAAGGGCTTTGATGTCCGCGGCAAGCCGTTTAGTTGATATTTCAATGGATGAGGGACGGGGCGCCTCCGAAGTACTCGACGCTGCCGAAAGCGAAATTTTTTCGCTGAGCCAAAAATCGTTGAGCAAAAGGTTCACCTCGGTCAGAGAAACTTTGGCTGAGAGTTTTGATAGACTCGACGAACTTCATAAGCAAGGTGAGGGGATGAGAGGGGTGCCAACGGGATTCAAAGACCTGGATGACGCTCTGGCAGGAATGCAAAAAAGCAACCTTCTTATTTTGGCGGCCCGCCCCGGAGTTGGAAAGACATCGCTTGCGATGAATGTGGCCCAATATATCGCGGTTAATCTAAAGCGTCCGGTTGGATTTTTCTCGCTTGAAATGAGCAAGGAGGAGCTTGTGGACCGTTTGCTTGTGGGACAAGCGGATATTGATGCCTGGAGACTTAAAACTGGGAAGTTGTCGGAGGATGATTTTACAAAATTAAGTAACGCTATGGGGGAGCTTGCTGAGGCACCACTATTTATTGATGACACTCCGGCACTATCGGTTTTGGAAATGAGAACAAAGGCAAGAAGACTTCAGGTGGAGAATGGGCTTGATTTTCTTGTAGTCGACTATTTGCAGTTGGCCCGCTCCCGCAACCTGGAAAACAGGGTTCAGGAAGTTTCGGAGATCTCCCAGGGAATGAAAAATCTGGCAAGGGAACTCAAAATTCCTGTTTTGGTACTATCTCAGCTTTCCCGCGCCGTTGAAACAAGAGGTGGTAAAAAACCCCAACTTTCGGATCTTCGGGAATCGGGATCGATCGAACAGGACGCGGACGTTGTCATGTTCCTTTGGCGTGAGGATGACGATAATACGGAAAATATAATGCTTGATATTGCAAAGCACAGAAACGGTCCCTTAAGGAGTATCCCGCTTCACTTCAGGGGAGATAGGATTAAGTTTTTCGGACGGGAGACGAAGCACACGAAGACCTAGGCACTTGTGCCGAGGGAGGGAGTCGGACCCTCACAGAGTTTAAGGCTCTACAGGTTTTTGAGACCTGCGCGTCTACAACTCGGTTCTAATGTTGCTGAAGTCGGCTTCACTTGAAACGATGGCTATCTTACATATAATCCTTCAATAGAAAGTAGGTGAGGAATTATGTCTTTAGATGAAAAAGAACATGATAGCTATCGTAGCTATAAAATTACAGAGGAAGGTCTCGAGTCTCGCTCGTCTGAGGAATTTAATATTCTAAGCAGCCGGAGATTTAAGGATGTTCTTGAAGGTTGTACATCGATAAAAGTATCTCGCAGAATAAAAGGAAAAGGGACGATTTTAATCGAACTCCCCAATTTATATCAGGCGGAAACTGCAGCTCAGTTATTGATGGATTTTAAGGATGGAAAAATTGATATTGATGGTATTGACACAGATTGAGCACAGTATTTAGAAGCCGGAAACAATAAATTTGCGCTCTGTGTAGCCAAAAGCCTTTCCTGTTAAATAATCAATGGTTTCGCCAACACCATCAAAAAGTTTTTCTAGTCTAGATATCTCCTCCCTGGTCATCCATTTATTACTTCCACCTTCAAATTTGTTTTTAAATTTACCTGACAGTTGGGTGGCTTTAATGATAAAAAAGTACTTGTCTTCCAAAAGGATTCCCTCTTTTGAGTAATCCATTTTATGCCTTAGTCCTACAAGTTTAAATCTCTTTGCGGTAAGTCTTGTTTCCTCGTCTAGTTCACGTATCGCAGTTTCAATTGGTGTTGAACCTTCCGGGATCTTTCCTGACACAAATCCGTGGTAGCCAAAATAAGGCTGTTTCAGTCTTTCCTGAATTAGAAAAAGTTTTTTACCTTTTTCATTCTTAACACCACCAATAATTACTGATATTTTGGCTTGTTTTTCAATGACGACTTTTTCTGTGTCAAAACGGTTTGCAAACTCTTTCCCCTTAAAAGTAAGTGTATAAAGGCCCTTTTTGATTTTTTCAATTAGGTTTGCATCAAGGAGTGAATTTACATGAAATGTATATTGGTCTGTAGAAATCTTTAGTTCATTCATTTCGGCAAAATGCGCTTCAGGATGGAATGTCAAAAAACGGAGAATGTGTGCCTGAATAGGGTGTATTTCAAATTTAGCTTTCATGGTTTCATTTTAATTATATTTTAGGTCGTGTCTAGTGAAGTAGTGTTCACTAGAAGATGGCGGCCAAGGAGAGAGTCGAACTCTCACGGGGTTTAAAGCCCAATCCCGTTAGATGTTTTGTGGCCAGGGAGGGACTCGAACCCTCACAGAGTTTAAGGCTCTACAGGTTTTTGAGACCTGCGCGTCTACCATTCCGCCACCCGGCCATTTATCTAACGGGACGCTATACCATTCCGCCACCCCGGCCTAAGCGTTATTTTACCATTTGACAGGCCATTTATCACGGGCTAAATTGAACCATGGCAGATGATACAGCAATCAAGCTAATTAAAGATTTATCTAAAAAATTTGATTCCAGATTTGACAAAATCGACTCTAAACTGAAAGGTGTGGACTCCAGATTCGATAAGCTGGAGGTTTCCTTAGACTTTGTGAAAATGGATGTTAAGAGAATAGAAAAACAGGCTGAGGAAATCGACAAAAGAAATGAAAAGAGATATGACAAAGTTATGAATCACATAGACGGCCTAGCTAAAGGGTTTAAGAAATTTGATGAGGAGCAAACGATTTTATCCGCTCATTCAAAAAATCACACAGATAGGATTGAAAAATTGGAAAAGAAAGTCTTCAAGGTTGTACAAATCTGATTTAATTTAAAGTATCCACCACATTGAAGCCGCGATAACTAGTCCTTGGGTAACAATTCCCCAAAATACGCTTTTTGTATCTACCTGAATAGATCTTTCAAAGTTTACCCATTTTACTAGCCACTCTTGCCTCAAATGAAAATAGTAATATGGATATTTAATAACATCGGATAAAACTGAGGCAAGTGAACAGGCAAGAATCAAAACAGCCATTTGGATATCGGGAAGAGACTTGTAAGCAAATATGGATCCGATGGCTAGAGCAGTGGCAATATCAACAATCGCAATCGTGGTGCTATTTTTTGATGGCCGACCATTTTTTTGGGTTTCGGTGTAAAGATGAGGATTCCAGTGGGGTACTTTATCAAGTAAAAAGTGACTGGCAAAAGCAAGGGGAATGGCAATCCACGGGTTTGGAAATTTGGTGGCTATGGCAATTCCGACTGCTACATGCGGCGTTTCGAGCATTGTGAAAATATGTTATATAATTAACCCGTGCTAGTCAACCTGGTCATTATATTTATCGGTGTTATCACTTTCCTTTTTATTTTCTGGAAACGTCTAAAAGAAGACTATTCAAGTGAAATAATTTTTAAGGCAGCCTTTTTGATTCTTGCTGTTCTTACGCTCTTTTCTATGTTGGGGAGTAAATTCTTGAGTGGTTGGTTATTTTTTATTGAAACCACAAGTATTCTTATTGGTGTTTTGATTGCAACAATGCGGTTAAAGGTTAGATTTTTTGAAACTCTGGAGGCTGCTGTCGTAGGGCTCATGCCTTGGTTATCTTTATTCTTTTTGGCAGATTCGGTCAGCGCATCGTCTTTAAGTTCTTTCTTTGGATTTTTAGCTGTACTGATTCTAATATTCGTTTTCTATTATTTGGACGTTCATTACAAAAATTTTGGTTGGTATACATCGGGTAAGATTGGGTTTTCCGGTATAACTACAATAGCTCTAATATTTTTACTAAGATCGCTTGTTGCTATAATGGGAATCTCTGTGCTATCCTTTGTGAGCCAAAGCTATGAAGCCATAATTTCGGGCAGCATCGCATTCATTTGTTTTTTGGTATTATATAATTTAGGCAGACAATAACAATGAAAAAGAAAAATTCAGTGCCAAAGTTTCCGGCTAGTGTACTAACTCCTATTGCTCAGTTTTTACAAGGAAGGTTAAAAACGATGGAAAAAACCAAGAAAGAAATAAGTAAGGAAGATCCGTTTAAAAATTTATCCAGAATTAACGATAATGCAGCTCCTGATATTGAAGCGGATGAACAATTCGGTCATGCCAGAACTTCTGCAATTAAGACCGAGTTAAACCGCGGAATGGTGCAAATAAGAAAAGCGCTTACCAGAGTTAGGATAGGTAAATATGGAATCTGTGAAGAATGTGGTCAAATGATAGATACCGCACGTCTTATTGCTTTCCCCGAAGCTACACTTTGCGCTAAGGATGCGAGGAAGAGGGAGAAATAGTATTTAGTATATTGTATATAGTATATCGGGCCCCGCCGAAAGGCGGTTTTTTAGTGGTAAAATACTTATATGGAAGAACCAAAAATTATTTTTCAGGACGATTCGTTGTTTGTTGTGGAAAAACCTTCGGGTTGGATAACAAACGACGCAACAACCACGAAGGACCAATTAACACTTCAAAGCTGGTTGCGTCGCAATTTTCAATTTTCAATTAACAATTTACAATTTAGGAACGGAATTGTACACAGACTTGACAAGGAGACGAGTGGACTTCTGATTGTTGCAAAAACAAAAGATGTATTTGAGAAACTTCAGGCGGAATTTAAAAGCAGGGAGGTACAGAAAACCTATACTGCACTACTTCATGGCCCCGTTGATAAAAAAGGTCGAATTGAAGCTACGGTTGGGAGATTGCCTTGGAGGCGGGACAGATTTGGTGTTATGCCTGGTGGAAGAGAATCTGTGAGTGAATATAAATTGATTAAATTTTATCCGGGGGATCGGGGTGGGTATAGTTTAGTTGAATTTCATCCCAAAACGGGACGGACTCACCAAATTCGTATTCATGCAAAGCATATTGGTCACGCAATAGTCGCCGACGAATTTTACGCCGGCAGAAAGACCGCCAGAAACGATCGGCGATGGTGCCCAAGACTATTTTTACACGCGTCGGGTATTAAGTTTGTTCACGCGGAAACCGGAAAAGAGGTAGAATTTAAATCAGAAATTCCTTCGGATCTCAAAACTGCGCTAAAAACTTTAGAGCATTAATTTCACAAACCTGTTTACAAGTGATTTAGTATCAAGGTACACTGGATATATATGGAAATAGTTCTGGGACTCTTCTTAATTGTTCTCGCCGCTGTTGCCGGAGGTGTCCTGGCAAAATTTTTAAAACTCCCATCTCTTGTCGGCTATATTGTTATGGGAATTGTGGTGGGATCTGTCTTACCGGAAAACCTAAAATCAGCGTCATCTTTAGCAGAAATCGGAATTATTCTTCTTTTGTTTTCAGTAGGTGTTGAGCTTTCTTTTGATAGATTGTCAAAATTTTTTAAGGTAGCGGTTTTTGGGGCGTTGATTCAAATTGTTTTAGTAACTGTTATTAGTTATCTATTTCTTGTCGGTTTTGGCATGAACCCTACAATGTCGTTAATCTTGTCTGTCGGTTTTTCACTTTCTTCAACTGCGGTTTGCGTCAAGATATTAAGCGATCGCGGGGAAACTGGAACCATTCACGGCGGGGTGACGGTTGCCTGGCTTCTGGTTCAGGATTTGGCTGTAATTCCTATTATGGTAATTTTACCGATTTTGGGTCATGCCGGAGAGGGAGTGGCGGGTTTGGTTATTTTATCTTTGGTAAAGGCAACTCTTGTAATATCTGCCGCGATTGTATTGGGAAAACTTGTTGTGCCATACATAATACATTTTGTAGCTGAGGCCAATTCCAGAGAATTGCTACTTTTGACATCGGTTGGCATTGCTTTCGGGACAGCTGCCGGCACCTCTTTTTTTGGAATTTCTCCTGCTCTTGGAGCATTCCTTGCAGGAATTGTTATATCCGAATCTCAGGAACATCATGCCATTTTCGCAGAAACACGACCCCTAAGAGATTTGTTTGTTGCATTATTTTTTGTTACGATGGGATTTTTGGTGACACCCTCAGTGGTAATAGCAAAACTTCCTTTGATAATTGCGGTGGCGTTAATGGTCGTTATTGTTAAAGTAGCGGTGGTATTTTTGATAAGCGTTTTATTTGGCTATAAAGGTAGGACGGGAATTGCCAATAGTTTTGGACTAGCCCAGGTGGGAGAATTTGCTTTTGTAATTTTTTCAACTGCTTTGGGACTTAGATTAATAAGTGCAAGCGATACTTCATTAGGAATCTCTGTAACTTTGTTTACACTTATAATAGCGCCGCTCATTTTCGATAAAGTAGTACCATTTTGGAGATGGACCAGGGGAGTTACGCTTAAATGGCCCCCGCTGGGAAAACTTTTTTCTTCGAGTGAAAAGCGGGAAGAGGATTTAAAAAACGGATTTTCAGATCATATAATAATTTGCGGTTATGGTCGGGTAGGAAAGTGGGTAGGAAAAGCACTTTCAACTTTTGACATACCGTTTGTGGTGGTTGAATATAATCAGAATGTTGTTAATGAACTGACCGAAGGCGGAATATCCGTTTTGTATGGGGACCCAACTGAGCCAGAGGTTTTGGAAGCAGTGGGAATCAGACAAGCTAGGGCGGTTATTTTAGCAATCCCTGATAGAATTGCTCAGGAGACACTAATTACTTATGTACAGACTGTTGCCCCGAATGTAAAGATCATTTCCAGAGCTCACGAAGATAGGGATTGGGAGAAGCTGCGAACTCTTAGAGTAGACAAAATTGTTCAACCGGAGTTTGAGGCTGCAGTTGAAATAGTCAGAAGCGTGCTTGTAAGCAAAGGTAAAAACAAAGATGAAATCTCCGAAGCAGTAAAAAGTTTAAGAGTGTCCCATTCAAAATAATCATGAAGTCTGCCCGAAAAATCGCATATTTAAAAAGGAAGAACAGAACAACTAAGCCTTATTCGTGGATAAAAAAGATAATTCTGCCCGGACTGATAATTGCCGGCCTTTCTTTGGCATTTTTATTTATCAAACTAAATGCTCGTTATTGGGATGGTGACAATAAATTTGCTTTCGTCTTTCCCGATGACAACGGTAATGTTGGCGTCACTGTACTTGACCCGACGGTGGATGAAATGACTACGTTGGTGATCCCGGGGGATACAGAGGTTACTGTTGCCATGAATTATGGCACAATGAGAATTAAAAATGTCTGGCAACTTGGTATTAATGAAAAATTAGGCGGGCAAATTTTGGTTAAAACCATTGCCAAAAATTTTTCTCTTCCGGTTTTTCTCTGGACGGATAAAAATTTACCCAATCTCTTCAAATTCGTATTTTTGCCCGGAATGACGAACATCCCCTTTGGGGACAGGGTGTCGATCGCCCTTTTTTCGTTTAAAGTTAAAAATATGGATAAGACAGAAATTGATTTGGCCAAAAGCCAGTTTGTTGTCAAACGGGTCTTAACCGACGGAAAGACGGGTTATATAATCCCTGGGGAGACTTCCGGTCGAATTACAGTTTACTTTACCGACAATGATTTCATCAAACCTGCCCTGGTCGGAAAAAATATTAAAGTTTATATTGTTGATTCAACGGGGCGGCCCAATGTTTCTCAGGAAGTGGGGAGGATATTTGAAGTAATGGGGGGTAAAGTTGTATCGATTGATAAAAGCCAAGGGGTGCGTGATTTTGGTTGTGAGATAGCAGGAAAAGATAAAGGATTGGTTAAAAAAGTAGTGAACTTATTCGGATGCAAGATTGTAAGTGAAAATACAGATTTTGATTTAGAAATAAGATTGGGTTCTGAGTTTTCTAAAACCTTCTAAACCGACATTTAACACTCAAGGACTGTCCTTGAGTGAATATGTCTATATGTCTTTACACTAAACGCATGATTATTGGGAGCTTCAGATAATGATATATTAGATTGTGATATGTATGCAAAAAGTTTTCCTCGAGTAGTTCTTCCTTCCCTTTTTATTTTCTTCGTCTGTTTGTTTTCCTCAACTAAAGTAGCTCAGGCTTTTGTCGCGCCTGGTATGACGACAGAGGGAACGTTAACAAATGGGACGTGGTTTGGTTTCAACCCTCAGTCCGGCGATATTAACGGAGATGGAAAACAGGATATGGTAATCGGCAATCCTCAGTGCTGTTCCGGTAAAGGCGAGATATTTGTATATTTTGGAAATGGCTTCGGTTTTAGCTCTGCTCCCGACCTTACTATCACAGGAAACACAACATCTTCCGCTCTTTTTGCAGGTGGCGATTTTGGGAACGCCCTTTCAGTTGGGGATTTAAACGAAGATGGCTTTGATGACATTGTAATCGGTGATGGAAAGAATTCTGAAGCAGCAGCCAGCACCGGTAAAATCTACGTGTATTACGGGAGTGCTTCACTTTCAGGAACCAAAACAACTTCCCAAGCCGACCTTTCGGCTTTAGGAAACTCTACAGACAGAAAATTATTTGGAATGTCCATAAAAGTATTTGATGTCAACAATGATGGAAAGAAAGATATTATTGTTGCCGCTGCGACAAACGCTTATGCAACCAGCTCCAAGAGATACACCTTTTTAAATACTAGTAACACTTTTGATTTTGCTAATCCAAATTATGTGCTTACCACAACTGAAACAAGTACTAGCGGCAGTTTTCCTTATTGGGCTATCTATTCTGGTGATTTTAATGGTGACGGCAATGTTGATTTTATTTCATCAAGTATGTATACCTCGACGTCTGGAAAACTATTTTTATTTGAGGGTATAGGAACTGGCACATTTGTACAAACTACTGTTTTTAATCCGGAAACTACCGCGGATGCTCTTGGAAGATCGGTTTCTTTTTCTCGTGCAGATATTAATAGTGACGGTAAAGATGATTTTTGTGCCGGGGCACATAGTAATGACACTGTAGCCACAAACCAGGGTCGAGTATATTGTTTTTTTGGAAAAAGCGCTTTTGACAGTTCCTATTCAATTACTGCGGCGGATATTATTTTGAATGGTCAGGCATCAAATGATAATTTTTGGAGAACTACGTTTTTGTATGATGTTACCAACGATGGTATACTCCTCTTACTCGAACTTGTTACTTCTCGCAAGAGATTATATACTCGAAATTCTCGTTTGCTAATGCAAACTCGCATTTCTTGAGTATAGGCCCGATTTGTTGGTTGGTGCATACCAAACGAATGCAGCTTCAGGATCTAGACATGGTAAGACCTTTAGGAACTGTACAGGAAATCTGGTACAAAGCATATGCTCCAGCAGGTTATAATCCTGTTAAAATAACTTCAGATTTACAAACAAAACCATCAATTGTCAGTTTGAGCTACACAGGAACTTACAAAAACTTAAAACTGGCTCATTCATTGGATGGAAAGTCCTGGGGGAAAACATATCAGGTTTACCAACACCAAGTCCAAGTCCAAGTCAAATAGTTCAAACTGCCCCAACCGAGGTTGTTCCAACTCAGCCAAACTGGATACAACAGATTATTGTTCATACTTTAAATTTTATGGAGCGCTTAAATTCCTTCCGTTTCTTCTAAATCTTCACCCATTTCAAGAGGCTCGGATTTGTGTACCAGTTCCGGTGGAGTAAAACTTACATATTCGATTTTTTCGGTTGGAAATGAAACCAATCCATTCTTCTTGTTTCCTTTTTCTGTTTCCCTCATAAACACCGTTACTTCTTTGGGTTCTACCGACTTTATAAGGACCTGATATTTGTAACCATCTTTAATTAAATTTTTAAGCCGTGCAGAAATATCATCGGGCAGACGACCCAAGTATTTACCATCTCGGTTTAATATAGCGACCCTGTGACCATTGACAGAAAGTTTTACTTCTTCCCCGGGGTCGGATGTTGCAAAAGTTTTTTCGTCCCCTGTGTTTACCAAAGTTACAAGTTTTGTTTTTCCGGGTTCTTCCAAAAAAGAATCAACACTGATTATTTGAAAATGATTTTTTTCGAGACTTTTTACAAATTTCCACTTCTCCAGACATTTAACTGCGATTGGATTTAAAGGGTCGATGGTGACGACTTTAAGTGCGGCGCTTCTGGCTTCTCGAAGTTTACCGAGTTCCGAATAAGCCCTGGCAAGTCTGTTTAAGGCGTCAACATCCTGGGGATACTCCTTGAGTATTTGGAGATTAATCTTGACCGCTTGGTCCCATTGTCCGTTTAAGGCCAAGTCGATTGCTTTCTGGGCGGGAGTATTTTCCACTGTTGTAATTGAGTATAAAGAGAGCTATCGTTCTGTCAAGTACTTTGATTTAATATTTGGTATAATATCGATTGATATGAGCGGTCATAGTCATTTCGCCACCATTAAAAGACAGAAGGCTATAAACGATGCGGCTAAGGGGAACGTTTTTAGTAAAATGGCCCGCGCAATTATGATAGCCGCCAAAAACGGAGCAGACCCCGATATGAACTTCAAGTTAAGATTTGAAATAGATAAGGCTAGAGCGGTAAGTATGCCGAGGGAAAACATTGACCGCGCGATTGCGAAGGCCACCACAGACGCTGCCAGTTTGGAAGAAATTATGTATGAAGGTTTTGGACCTGCCGGAATTTCTGTAATGGTCAACGTTGCCAGTGATAATAAAAATAGAACAGCCCAAGAGATGAAAAATATTTTTGACAAGAACGGAGGAAACCTGGCCGGACCCGGAGCGGTATCATTTAACTTTGAAAACAAGGGTTTTTTGCTTGTTAAAAAAACCGATGACCCTGAAGGCGAAATGCTTTCTCTGATTGAGGGCGGGGTAGAGGATGTGGCTGAAACAGAAGACGGGATTGAGGTTTATACCGCTCCCGAAAAACTTGGAGAAGTTCACAAGGATTTGGCGGCAAAGGGTTTTGAAATTATTCAAGTCGAGCTTCAAATGAAACCGAAGAATTTACAAGTTATTACCGACCCAGCCGACGCCTCCAAAGTCATTAAATTCTTGGATGCTTTGGATGAACTTGAAGATGTCCAAAAAGTTTTTTCAAATGTAGAAATCCCGGATGAAGCAATGAACCATGTCTAAACGCCGCCGTTTTGTAATCGCTTCACTTTTATTATCGCTTGGTTTTGTCGGTATCCAATTCTTGACGGATGTAAACAGATTTTGGGCTATTGGTGTTTTGGGACTGACTACAACCATTCTTTTTGGTTGGTCTTTGTGGGGAAGCATTGGGTTGGATATGACCCTTTTGACTCTAGTTCTCCCCACGGTTTTTACGTTGGGTGTTGGAATATTCTGGTTTCTTCTTCCGGCCAGTATATTTACAAGGATCCCGATAGTTATATTTTATGCAGTTGGGATGTATGTTTTAAGCCTTACAATGAATATTTATTCGGTGGCGGCGATCCGGACAATCGCTCTTTTGAGAGCGGCGAGGGGAGTGGGATTTGTTCTTACCTTAGTTACTTCCTTTTTTGTTTTTGACGCAGTACTTTCACTCAAAGCGGAAATTTATTATTTGATTCCGCTAATATTTCTTATTTCTCTTCCCCTTTACTTTCAGGGTTTTTGGTCAGTGGTTTTAGAAAAAAAATTCTCGAAAGATATTTTAACTCTTTCTTTAATTGGTTCACTGGTTACAGCGGAAATAGGAGGCGCTTTATATTTCTGGCCAGTAACCGTCATGGTCGGATCACTTTTTTTAACAGTCAGTTTCTACATGCTTCTGGGACTGGGTCAGGCACAACTTGAGGACCGACTTTTTTCGACAATTGTTAGGGAACACCTGGTGGTGGGTACACTGGTCTTAATTGCGATGTTTATTGCCACCCATTGGGGAGGATAACAAATTAATTAATAATTAAGAAATTAGAATTAAAAATTAGGGACGAGGACGAGAGAGGGGAGGAGGGGAATTGAGCACCCTATAATTATAGGGTATAACTACTTCAGGCAGTGGATTGTTTTCACGAAAATTATAGGTTATTTTCACGAAATGCGACGAATCTTTGAACCCGAAGAAAATACAACGTGTCTTCAGTGAGGGATGATATAGATTGATATATTAATTACGCTCAGCATTATACCAACCTGTTATCTTTCCTCAGTGATGTGGATAACTAAATAGTAGATCGAAAGATTGGCGACTTCTTTATGAGGGAATATGTGCCCTTTATATGTTTTGTATTTGAGCCCACTGCTAAACCTCATCTCGTGTAAGTCTGTGTATATATGGATTATATAATGTCGCACAATAATACTTTTGCGACGTAAAATAATTTTGGTGATGTAGTGTAGTACTTCTTATGTTTTCTTATAAACTTTTACCTTTTATCTTTTTCCTTTTAACTTTTGATATTAATAAATACTCTCTTTTTATTTTTTCTATAAAATACTTCTTCCGAATAAAGACCGAATGGTTTGAGTTCTCCCTCCATTACCTCTCCCCCCTTTATTAATATAAAATCTCAATTATTAATTATTAATTGTAAATTGTTAATTATCCCGATATTTCGGGATGATCATATAGTCGTCTTTTGAAAAATAACGCGTTAGAATTGATTACACGAGGTCATGAATTCCAGCAAGTTTCAAAATCGACCCGCCTGCATCCGCCAGCAACTGCGTAGCTGTGGGCGGAAGCATTACGGGCAGGTTTGGTGAGGTCTGTCATTGCGAGTTTGACGAAGCAATCTTATGATTAATTAAAATGTTCACAAAATTTTTCTATGTCTACTTGATGGTAAATAGAAGTAATTCTGTAATTTATACGGGAGTTACTAATAATTTAGTAAGGAGAGTTTACGAACATAAAAATAAATTACATCAAGGATTTACATATAAATACAACGTAAACAAACTTGTTTATTATGAAATTTTTGAAGATGCCAACGAAGCCATCAAACGGGAAAAACAAATAAAAGCTGGATCGAGACAAAAGAAAATTGAACTAATAGTTTTAAGCAATCCTAGTTACCAGGATTTATATGCGACTTTGCTGTAGTTGTCATTGCGAGGCATCTGAAGTAATCTCTAACCGATAGGATTGCCACGCTTCGCTCGCAATGACAATGCTACAACTCGCAATGACACTGTGTCGCACAATGTTATTGCACTTCGACTGCGCTCAGTGTAGACTAAATTAGACATGCCCGGTCCTGACCCAATCAATCAGAGTGAAATAGCTGCAAAGGTATATGACTTTCTTGAATATCTTCAAGTTGAGCGCGGTGCCTCTCCCCTAACCCTTCGGAATTACAGACATTATTTATCCAGACTTATTTTATGGATGGAATCCCAAGGAATCCGGGAAAACATAATTGATATTAATCAGGATATCGTAAGAAGTTTTAGAGTTTTTTTAACTACTTTGCCCGGGGAAAATGGACATCTTATGGGGCGACGCACTCAGAGCTATCATGTGATTGCGCTTAGGAGTTTCCTAAAATGGCTTATTAGAAATGATTTTCAGGCCATGGCTCCGGACAAAATTGATTTACCCAGGGTGGAAGAACGGCAGGTAAAATTTTTAAGCGGCGAACAGGTTGACAGGATGCTAAATGCGCCTTCCCAGGATTCTATTCAGGGCAAGCGAGATAAAGCGATACTTGAGGTTTTATTTTCTACAGGGCTTCGTGTGTCGGAGTTGACTAAACTGGACCGTGATAAAGTTAATTTGGATACAAAGGAATTTGGAATAGTCGGAAAAGGGGGAAAAGCCCGAGTTGTATTTCTTTCAAGCCGCGCAGTTGACTGGTTAATAAAATATTTAAACGAAAGGCGCGATCACTTTAAGCCGCTCTTTATTCACCATAAAGGTAAATCTGACCCAACCACGCCGGACGAAAAAATGAGACTCACTCCCCGATCGGTCCAGCGGATGATAAAAAAGTATTCGCATAAAATGAAAATGCCAATGGAAGTTACACCTCATGTTATGAGACATTCCTTCGCTACGGATTTACTAAATGCCGGAGCGGACATCCGTTCGGTACAAGAGATGTTGGGGCATAAAAATATCTCCACTACTCAAATTTATACACATGTAACCAATAAACAATTAAGAGATATTCACGAACAATTCCACGGGAGAGGAGGAAAATAAAATGGGTATTGAGGGGGAGAACTAACTTCATCAAACAAATTCTTCATCAGAAGTTTTGTCGGATACCATCCGCTGATGTCCTAATAAATAATCACGATTTTTTAAGCTCATTTACTTTAATGATCTAGATCAATATACTATTTACGTGACGATGGTTTCTAGATTTAAGTTAAGGCCGGAGATTTGGAGTAGAATTTTTGACCTTTTTAGTGAATCTTTGGTAAGTATCAAAAATAAAAATAAACTCGATATCTTTTTAAGCGACTTTCTATCCCCCACTGAAAAAATAATGCTGGCAAAACGTTTTGCGGTAGCAGTTCTTTTGGCAAAAGGAAACAGTTATGAGGAAATAAAGCGGATTTTGCGCGTTACAACCGCAACTATCGCTAAAATGAATTTGCATATTAAATATGGGGAAAAGGGAATGAATGAAGTGGTTGAAAATGTTTTAAAGCGGGATTCTGCCAGAATAATTTGGGAAGAAATCCAAAGCATGTTTGATGTTCCAATCAAAGGTTTGCCATTAAGCGAATATCACAAAAAAGTTTTGGAGAGAAATAAAACAATCAATCGCCTCAAGAATGAAATTTAAAGCTAATTTTGCTGCAGATACTTTAATGATCTAGATCATTAAAGTGAGTAGGGATACCAAATTTTCCCCGGAAGCTTTCTGATGTCCCACTCCAATCCTTTATGTGTCGGGCCAAATAGTCGTGTAACATATTTTTAGCTTCAACGACGTTGCCGTGCCCATCTGGCATGGAACTACAGGAGAATCGGGTTAATGTTGGAAGGTGTTTTACAGTAGCTTGCCGATCTTCGGGGTCGTTGCCTGAAATTAACAAATTGTCGTTAGTAAAAAAAACTGGATCTTCTTCAGTTTGTCGTTCTCTTATGCCGTTTATAACGAAGTCAATATATAGTTTTTGTTGGGCGTTTATATTCTCCTCGTTTTGGGGGTCGACCTTTTTTAACATCGAGTTCATGAATTCTGTCACGACTCTTTCCGCTCGCTCTTGCCTGTTTTCTGGATGTCGCGGTTGTTCGTTTTTGTGTTTTTTCTTGACGAATTCCTTGTGCATGCTAACAAAAGGTCTTGTTGGTTCAGACCAGTCTCCAAGCGCCTCAGGATCGATCCCCATAATATTATTAGTTTATTCTAACTTAAGTTGCAGCAAATTGAAAATGATGTTTTTGACAACTTATAGTTTTTGTTATAATATCGTGGGTATGAGCAGGGCTACGCATGACATTGAGTGTTTGAGTTGTGGCTACCAAGGTAAGGTGGTTGATGATTCGATCACATGTCCTAAATGTGGCGGATCTGTAGAAGGGCAGGCACTTACAGGTGAGGCCCTTGAGGCTTTATGGGTCAAGATAAGAAATAAACAGGAACAAAGTGTCTTGCCCCATTGAATAAAGAGTTTGGAAATTAATTTTTTACCTTCTACTCTGAAGTGACTCCGTCAAACTCTTCTTTTGAAGACATCGCAATATCCTTTGTTTCATGGACCGTTCCGTCTTTGTGATGGGCCGGAGAATAAACGGTGTAAAGTTTAAGCTCATTAGTGGTTGAGGTGTTAATTATATTATGTTGAGAGCCGGCGGGAACGACAACGCAAAATCCACTGGAAAAAACTTGTTCATTCCCGCCAATTATGGCCTTTCCTTCGCCACTTTCGATCCTCAAAAATTGGTCATTATCCGAGTGAGTTTCCATTCCGATTTCCTCGCCAGGTTTAAGGCACATCAAAACCAGTTGGGAATGTTTTGCGGTATAAATTACTCTTCTGAAGTTGGTATTTTGAACCGTTAACTCTTCTAAATTTTGTACAAACCCTTTGGTCATACGTTCACTTTATTCCTATTTCGGGCGTGTTGTCAAATTTTTCTGTAGACATTTTTGATTTGAATTCCTCTGAAGTTTGCCGCCAAGTTTTAAGGTGTTCTTCCAATCTTTGCTAAAGCAAGTCCGTGGCTTTTGTCACTTTTCTATCTCTTCCCAAGGGAGACCTTTTTTGCCGAAGTGGCCATAGGCGGCGGTTTGGGAATAAATGGGGTTTCTGAGTTTTAATTTTTCAATAATTGCCAACGGCCTAAAATCAAAATGTTTTTTGACGTAACCAGTAAGATCTTTACCTTTTTCGTTTTTAGCGTCGATCATCAATGGTTCCGCTTTACCAATTGCGTAGGCGACTGATACCAGTACACTTTTACCCTTTCCTTTAGCAACTAAATTTTTAGCAACGAATCTACACATGTATGCACCGCTTCTGTCTACCTTAGTCGGATCTTTTCCGGAAAAAGCCCCGCCACCATGTGGGATAAGTCCGCCGTACGAATCGACCATAATTTTTCTGCCGGTTAGCCCTGTGTCGGCAATAAACCCTCCGACTTCAAATCTTCCGGTTGGGTTTACCAAAATATTTTCATTCTTGATACCGGGGACCAATTTTTTAATTAATTTTTCGGAAATTTCTTTACGCACCTGTTCAAGTTTAACGCCCTTTTTATGTTGGGCTGAAACCAAAACGGTTTTTACCTTTCCGTTTTCTATTGTTACTTGGGCCTTGCCGTCTGGAAGAAGCCATTTGATTTTTTTAGATCTCCGTAGATCTTCCAATCCCTTTGTAAGTTTGTGAACTAATGCAACCGCTCGCGGAAGGTATTCCGGAGTTTCGTCCGTTGCAAAGCCGTACATAATGCCCTGATCCCCCGCTCCGCCGGTATCAACCCCCATGGCGATATCAGGTGATTGTTTAATTATATTTGTAACAAATTTAAGTTTATCGAGGTGTCCTATTTCTTTATAAACTCTGGCGGCTATTTTTGTAGCGTCAAACTTGGCATTGGTCGTGACCTCACCCCCTATTACAAACAGTCCGTGTGCGCCAAAACTTTCTATAGCTACTCTACTTTTGGGATCTTGACGAAGGCATTCATCTAAAATTGCATCGGAAACTTGATCACAGATCTTATCGGGGTGTCCGCTGGTTACGGATTCAACTGTATAGTTTTTGAAAGTATCTAAGAAAATATTTTTCATATCGGTCTAGCTTTAGCACCCTTCGACTCGTTTCGCTCGCTCAGGGCTATAGCCGTTTGCGAGGATCGATTCGGGGTTGTTGGCGGGTCATCGGGCTAGTCCCTGGCCGCCTCTTGATATAGGAACAATTTTACTCAAAGGGATATAAAAATCAAGTACTATTTTTATATAAAAACAAGGGAATCTTCTGATTCTTTTCAAATCATTAAGATTCCCTTTTCACTTCCTTACGGAATTATCAGGACAATAGTTCCGGGATTGGCTTTTGTCGAGTCGGTTTCACCTCCTGTTGGCAATGGGCCCGACCAGTTATATAGCCATTCCGCATCGGGGATACTCAAATTAACGCATCCATGACTCATCGGTACTCCAAAATTATGGTGCCAGTAAGTTCCGTGGAGCGAATATCCTTCATGCCAGGAAACATCGTCATTGCCGAAATACATAACCCACGGGACATTTGGCAGATAGTAAGTTTTGTTGTCTGTCATATCATCAAAATCCAATTTAACTTGAATTCTGAATTTACCGATTACGGTCGGATGTTCGGCAACACCGGTTGATACAATAAATGTTTTATGTAGTATTCCATCTTCAAAAGCATAGGTTCGTTGTGTATGAATTACAACTATAATTTCCTTTCCTTTTAATAGGTCGGGTATGGGCGCGGTTGGTTCTACTCCGGCTTTGTCACCTTTTATAATCAGGACTTGGCCTGGATATATAAGGTTTGGATCAGAAATATTATTTGTGAGCGCGAGAGATTCAACCGTTACTCCAAAACGATACGCAATTTCCCACAGAGTGTCTCCCGGTTGAACTACATAGGTAACAACTGCCGGGGTTAGTGATGGTGTCGAAGGAGGAACTGATGTTGGGATCGATGTTGGCGTTAGTGTGGGTACAGAAGTTTTTGTCGGTGACGTGAACGAGGTCGGCGTTACAGTTGGAACAGCTTTGACGTCAATTTGTCTGCAACCGATCAAAAACAGCAAAAACACAAAAACAAGCTTTTTCACTTTACTCTCCTTTCAAGTTAAAGAGCGTTATATTGGGAGGTTACCTGATTTCGTAGGACAGGGAGATATTTACTTGGATCTCGGTTTGCCCCGGTTGAATATCGGGTGGAGTGGCAGGTGTTCCTGCGTCCAGACTTACAGCCTTTTCGGCAAATGCAAATGGTCTGATATTCTGATTTTGATTTTCGGAGATATTTATAATTTTTACCAAAGAAATTCCTGCGGCACGGGCCAATCCCTCTGCCTTGGTTTTAGCGTCTGCTACGGCTTTTGCGCGGGCCTCGTTTGTTTTTTCTAATTTAGTAGAGTCGTTTAACTCAAAACTAACTTCTCCGACAATGTTGGCACCGGCCTCAGTTGCCAGAACTATCAGGTCATTTACTTTGTCAAAGTCTTTTACGGTCACCTGGTAGTTGGTAGAGACTTGGTATCCAGTTATCCTTTGGCTTGAATTTGTGTAGTCATATTGCGGATAAACGTTATATGAAATGGTTTTGATGTCATCTTGAGCAATGCCAAGCTTTTTGATTGTATCGGTTAGAGATTTGGATTTTGTATTTACGCTATTTTGAACCTGTTTAAGTGAGCTTCCGTTTTCCTGAATACCAAAAGTAATTTTGGCAACGTCAGGAGTTACAAAGACTTTCCCTTCCCCGCTGACGATGAACGGATCGCCTTTAGATTGAACAGTCGAGCTAAAATTAACTGCCGGTCCCCATTTGGCAAATACAAAAAGGAGAACGAAAAAGATAATTACTGAAACCAAAGAGTTGTTTTGTTGCGGAATGTTTTTCTTTTCTTCCATCATATAAATATACTACTTTTCGATATTTTCTTCATCTTCTTCGTCTACCCCTTTTTCCAAAACGGCCGCGGCGGCGACACTATCTCCTTTGTCAGCAAATCTCATCAAGATGACTCCTTGAGTGGCCCTGCCAAGTTGAGGAATATTTTTCAAAGGTAGTTTAATGACCTGACCCATTTTGCTGGTAATAATCACCTGATCATATTTTTCGGTAACCATCGCGGCGGTTTTCAAATTCCCGATTTTTGCTGAAACTACAGCTGCTTTAACTCCCTTACCCGACCTTTTTTGTACCGGGAAAAGATGAATTGGGGTGCGTTTTCCAAGTCCGTGTTCGGCAATGGTTAAAATATCGCGGTAGAACTTTTTCCTTTTGTCGGTTGGGATATTTTCTTTTGCAGGAAATACTTCCATTCCAATCAGTTCATCCCCTGTGTCCATTTTTATGCCGGTGACTCCCGTTGTGGCGCGCCCCATTGGACGTGCATTTGTCTCAGGAAATCTAATTGACTTGGCATTTCGGGTAAGAAGAATAATGTGATCGTCGCCAGTTGTCGGGTGAACAGAAATAAGCATGTCATTGTCTCTAAGCTTGATTGCAATAAGACCCGATGATCTCAAATTTTCAAATTCGTCGATACCTGTCTTTTTAATAAGTCCGTTTTTAGTAGCCATTACCAAATTCTTAATGCCGAGTTCTTTCGAAAGCGGAAGAATGGATTTTATTTCTTCGCCTTGTTCAAGATTCAACAAATTGACAAGGGCCTGGCCCTTTGCCTGCCTGCTGCTTTCCGGAATTTCCCATGCTTTTAGCCCGAAAACACGGCCTTTATTGGTAAAGAAAAGAATTGTATCATGAGTTGTAGCGGATAAGATGTGTTCAATCTCGTCCTCTTCTTTAGTTGCCATCCCGATTACACCCTTTCCTCCCCTGCGTTGTGCGCGGTAACTTGTTGCAGAAAGGCGTTTAACGTATCCTGTTTTTGTAACGGTGATTAATGTTTCCTCCTTGGCCACCAAATCTTCTTCGCTGATTTCCCCGAGCGGGTTTTTATAAATTTTAGTTCTTCTTTTGTCACCGTATTTTTCTTTTAACTCCCCTAATTCCTTAACAATGATATTCAAAACCTGTTTAGGATCTTTCAAAATCGCAATAAGCTGATCAATCAATTTCTTGATTTCTGCGTATTCTTTTTCAATTTTTTCTCGTTCAAGTGCTGCCAATCTTCTAAGCTGCATATCAAGAATTGCAGTTGCTTGAATTTCGGACAACTTAAATCTTTCAATTAAGTTTTTCTTGGCATCCTCCTGAGTTTTACTCTCTCTGATGGTTTTGATTACGGCATCCAAATTATCGAGCGCGATTTTAAGCCCTTCTAAAATATGAGCTCGTTTTTTGGCTTCTGTTAACTCAAAGATTGTGCGTCTTATAACAACTCTTTGTCTATGCTTAACGTACTCAACAAGAATTGTTTTAAGATTTAATGTGTGTGGGGTGCCATCTACCAGGGCAACAAAATTTGCCGGGAAGCTGCTTTGAAGCCTGGTGTGTTTGAAAATATTATTCAAAACCGACTTGGGTTTTGCGTCGCGTTTAAGATCAATCGCGACTCTCATTCCGTCTTTGTCACTTTCGTCCCGAAGGTCGCTAATTCCTACCACTTTTTTATCTTTTACAAGTTCGGCGATTTTGGCTACAAGTTCACTCTTATTTACCTGGTACGGAAGTTCGCTGATTATAATTTGTTGTTTGCCTTTTGCACCCTCTACAATTTCAGCAATACCACGGACAACTATTTTGCCACGGCCTGTCGCGTAAAGTTCTTTAAGTCCGTTGGCGTCATAAATTGCTCCCCCTGTAGGAAAGTCCGGGCCGGGAATAATATCCGTTAGTTCATCAATATCTATTTCGCTTTCAAAAGAAACTGCTGTTGGGTTAACTTCGGCCTCAGTTAAGGCTTTAGACTCACCTGAAGCTACCAGATTGATCTTTTTAATAACAAAATCGGTTTGCTCTTCCTGCGCCTTTTGTTCAGTTATAACTTTGCCTTTTTTGATCATAGCGGTTATGCCATCAACCAATTCAGTTAAATTATGTGGAGGAATTTTTGTAGCCATTCCGACTGCAATACCTTCGCTACCCATAAGAAGTAAATTTGGTAAAACTGCGGGAAGAAAAACCGGTTCTTTAAGCGTTGCGTCAAAATTGTCCGTGAAGTCTACTGTTTCTTTCTCCATATCTGCAAGCATCATGTCTGCGATTTTTGCAAGTTTAACTTCGGTATACCTCATGGCCGCGGGCGGGTCGCCGTCAACAGACCCAAAGTTTCCCTGTCCATGGACCAACGGATAGCGCATTGAAAAGATTTGAGCCAAGCGGACCATGGCATCGTAAACAGCCATGTCTCCGTGCGGATGATATTTACCCAAAACTTCTCCGACGACTTTGGCGGATTTTGTTGTGGAGCTGCCTACAAAATGAAGCCCCATCAAATGCATTGCGTATAAAATTCTCCTGTGAACTGGTTTAAGTCCGTCCCGTACGTCGGGTAAGGCTCGGGCCACTATAACGCTCATTGCGTAATCCAAATATGACTTGGAAAGCTCTGTAGTTATCTCTGTTTGTTGAATTTTACCGATATCCATACATTTAAATACGAAATCCGAAGCACGAAATTCGAAACTTTTCTATTTGAAATTTAGAATTTAAATATTGTTTCGTATTTCGGATTTATTAACTCGAATTTATTTTTTGTTCCAAACAAAAAATCGAGGCTATTTAGCTTTAAATTATTTTACCTCAAGGTTATTCGTGAAGCAATGGGGAGATACTTGCAAGGACTGTCCTTGAGTATTACATTTAAATTATGCCTTCCAGAAATTCCTTGAAAATTTATGTCGAAAAAGGCTTTTATCATATTTATAACCGCGGGGTTGAAAAAAGGATAATTTTTGAAGATAGTCAGGATTACAAAGTTTTTTTACGTTATATAAAAGAGGCTTTTTCCCCGCTTGAGGAACAAGATCTGAGAACGAAATATATTATGCAAGGACTGTCCTTGCAGAGCATAAGAAGGCCTGTAAAAAGTTATTTTGAAAAAATTGACCTAATTGCTTATTGTCTAATGCCCAACCATTTTCACCTTTTGATTAAACAAAAGGATTTCGACTCGATTCAAGGACTAATGAGATCTCTTATGACTAGATACTCAATGTATTTCAATAAAAAATATGATCGTGTTGGATCGCTATTTCAAGGTCGATATAAGGCAGTATTGGTTGCAAGCGAAGAATACCTACTACATTTAAGTAGATACATCCATCTAAATCCAAGAGAGTATACAGACGATTTGCTAAGCGCTTATTCCTCTTACCCTGAATATTTAGGAAAGAGACAAACACCTTGGATTAAGCCGGAAACAGTTCTCTCGTTCTTTAACAATAAAGTTTTACCGGAATTTAAAAAAGTGAATTCGTATAAAAGTTTTGTTGAAGATTACAAGAAGGATAGTGCAATATTTCTGGGAGACCTTATCTTAGAGTAATTGCAAGGACTGTCCTTGAGTAGGCACAAAATGAAGTTTTCAAGGACTGTCCTTGAGTGGCCTGGCTTTGATTACTGCGCGCTGACCATCAAAAAGTCCGTAGCAGGTATATATAGTAAGCTCCTCTTTATCGGACGGAGAAACCAAGTCTACCCTATCGGGGCCAACAAAGTATTTTTGATCGACCACATAATTATAGATTTTTCCACTTTTTGTCTTGATGACAATTCTTTGTCCCAGGCTTAAATAAGGCAGATTGCCAAAAATAACTTTTTTGTTGTGACCATAGATCACCATATTGCCTTCCGTCCTCGGGGCGGCTGAGGTTGTAAGAAAGGTAGCTGAAGACCCTGAGATTTGCCAGACACCGTCTTTAATCTGTCCCGGCTCGACTTTGAGGTCAATCTTGATTGAGGGAATAATTATTTCTACAGGAGAGTCAACATTTTCAATAGATTTATTAGCTTCCGGAGGAACAGAGTCAAACGAAAGTATTCGGACTTTATAATAGTTGTAAATTCCAAAGGTAAATATGGACAATCCTAGAAAGGTTAAAAAAAGCGGACCACGGAAGATCTTAAGCTTTTTTGAAAGCTTTTTTGAAGTTCTTTGCGCCTTTAAGAGTGAGAATTGCACCTACACCCATTATACCCATATATAAGTTTTCAGCAAATGACCCTGTCCCTGCCATTGTAGAGGCTCCAAGGACTTGACCCTGAGGTGTATATGGAACTTCGGGAGGATTTGAATCAGAGAACGAAACACAGTTGACGTTTCCGGCATCCATGTGTAACCCGCTAGGTACACCGGTTTGAACACCGTCGATATTTGCACAAACGTCAGGATTTGGTGTTGGTGTAGGCTCGGGAGTTGGTTCTTCCCCTTCGACACAGTTATCATCATTATTTACAAAATATCCTTCAGGGACAGAGTCTTGAACACCCTCGATATTTGGACAGACGTCATCGGTTGGTTCGGGGGTTGCAGTTGGGCAATCTCCGTCACAATCTGTTGGGGTAGGGGTTGGTGTTGAGTCAACTTGACCGTCACAATCTCTATCGCCGATTAATGTGTAAAAGTCGTCTTCGTGTCCTGCTTTAGGACTTCCGTTGTCATAAAAGTGGGCCGTCCAAGCTTTATTGTAGTGATAATTGAAGTGGGTGGTTCCTGTCAGTCCAGCTGCATGACAGTAGGCTTTTGGAACGTCACCGGCAGGAGAGGCTAGAATCAAAGTAAAAGATTTTCCGAGAAAAAAAGCCGCGACCGCAAAAGCGGAAGTGAGAGCTAAAATAGATGCTTTGCCTGAGTTAAACTTAGTCATAATATAAAACTATGATGGGATAATAGCGGTACTTTCTCTGCTTGTCAAGAGGCAAAATTATAGGTTAAGATTTTTTCCTTCTGAAGAGCAGGTAGCTTATTATTATAAGTCCGAAAGCAACCCCTAAAGATATCTTTTTGTGTGTCAGAATCCATTTCATGATTCCGGGATTGGTGCTAACTGGCCCTCCTATCTCAGTGGGACTGGCGGAAGGAGTTGGAGTGCCATTTGTCTCGGTTCCTAAGACACTACCGCCGTTTCCCTTGGGCAATTGTGTCACTTTGTCTGTTCCGGCCTTAGGACTGGCTGTAGTAACTGTTGTTGAGCTTGTGGAAGATCCATCACCCACAAGATCAGAGGAATTTCCCGCATAGTCAATTGCTCTTAGATCGTAAAAATAAGTTTTGGAAGAATCCACTGCGAATATATCGTCGTAAGTCATTAGGCTCCCCGCTCCACCGGGTTGGGTTGTAATCTCATGTGAACTGTCGGCAGAAAAGTCAGCAGTTTCACCGCGGTAGATTTTTACTTTAGAAAAATCACTGTCGCTTGGGTTGGTCCAGTGAATTTTGAAGCCATTACTCAAACCCTCTTTGTAGTATCCTGATGGTGCGGCGGGACCGTTTGTGTCATAAATAGTTGAGGTTGTGAATCCACCAATCCTGAATGTATAGTCGGTCTGGCTGTTTACAATAGATGAATCGACTTGAACTATGCAAGGCTCCGTACTTGTGTTGATTACCGGTCCAAAAGTCGTAAATGCTCCGCCGTGCACACTAACCTCAAATTGGAACGTTCCCCCATCACTAGTACAGGAAAGTTTGAAGTTGTTGGTGTTTATATAGGAAGGCAGAGTTTGGATTGAAAGAACTGAGGCGTAGGCCGGCCTCACACCGAATAAGCAAATAAGTAAATAA
The DNA here is from genome assembly GCA_000993205.1 of Candidatus Woesebacteria bacterium GW2011_GWB1_39_10. Classification (GTDB taxonomy): domain Bacteria; phylum Patescibacteriota; class Microgenomatia; order UBA8517; family UBA8517; genus GWB1-39-10. The sequence continues at coordinate 85,961 of LBVU01000002.1, read as the reverse complement.
GCGAATGAGCAAATAAATAAGCCGGTGATTGATTTAATTTTTAACATTTCGTTTTTTGTCGTAACCTTTTAAGTATAATCCGGTTCCGAGTAACCCTAAAGATAGGATCAAAAGTAATGTCGGGCTCCCTGTTGCGGGAAGTTCTGTGGATGCTCCCAAGACCTGACCCTGCAAATTTCCGCCGTAACTAATTCCGTGGCCGATTTTTACAGTTGAATTTACCTGGTCGCAGCTTATTGTTTCTTCTTCATTGTAAGTAGCTTGGCAGGTTGCAAAGTTTTTATAATCACCGTCGGTTAGAGCGGAATTTGTCGTAACCTGATATGTGATGGTGGCAGTTTCTTCCGGTGCCAGGTTGTCAATATTCCAAGTCAATTTTGAACCAAGGACGTTGATAAATGTTGCCCCTGTCGTTGATCCGACTACATACGTAAATCCTCCGGGTAAGAAGTCGGTTACAAGTACGTTATCAAAATTTACATTACCGTTGTTTGATACCTTTATGGTGTAGATTACGGTTGACCCTGCGCCAACCCCACCGCCGGCGTTGTTCTCTTTAATGATTGAAATTTGAGGATTTTGCCAAATATTGGTTATGGTACAAGTTGCACTCTCCCCGTTTGCAATCTGAATTCTGGTACAGTTGTCGTAGGAAGTGACATAATTTTCAACCTTTGGTTCTGTAACGGAATAAGTCCCTGCGTCTACGGTTTCCTCATTCTGACCGTCCTCCGAGTCAAAACCGACTGGTTCGCCCCCGTTGATTTGGAATGAGAAATCTTGAAAACTGGCTTCTCCACCGTCGATTACTTTTTTGACTATAAGGGTTCCCGGATTATCATCGTTGGTAATTGTACAGATTTTATCGTCGCCCAGTGAAAGAGTAATGGTTCCGTTCTCTGCACAGTCCCCACCCCAAACTGAAGCCGTGTACCCTGCGTCAGAGGTCTCAGTTGCTGTGTGCGTACCGACTGTTTGAACACGGGATTCACCACTCGTTACACCGTTGTCATCTATGAAAAGAGGAAAATCTGATACTTCTTTTTGTCCACCGTTATCGTTTACAACCGTTTTGATCAAAGTTAGCGTTGGGTCAATAGCAGTGTTGGTAATAGTGCAAGTTTTGTCATCGGCGAGGGCAAGTGTCACATTTCCGTCAGTGTTGCAATCTCCACTAAACACCGAAGTGTATCCGGAAGGGCCCAATTCGCTTACTGTATGAGAGCCGATGGTTTCATCTTGTGCAGAGTTTTGAGGAACGTTTGCGTCGTCAACTTTCATTTGAAAATCGGAAGAGCTGAAAGTCGCTCCTGTATTTCCGTTCTCGACGATTTTGATAACAGTCAGTGTTGGCGCAATCGCCGTATTTGTAACAGTACAAGTTGCCTCTCCTCCGTTCGGAATAGCAACGTCTGAACAGTTGTCGTAAGAAGTTGAATAACCGGTAACTCCCTTCTCTGTAACATTGTAAGTTCCCGCATCAACGGTCAGGTCGTTTTGTCCGTCTGCTTCAAAGGCGGATGTTCCACCCCCGTTTACCTCGAACCAGAAATCACCGAAACTTTCAGTTGCTCCTGTATTTCCAGGATCAATAACTTTTACTACACGTAGTGTTGCCGGTTGATCATCGTTTGTGATTGTGCAGGACTTATTGTCTCCGGGGTTTAAAGTAATGCTTCCGTCTCTGTTGCAGTCCCCGCCCCAAACAGTTGCAGCATACCCGGGCAGTTCAATCTCACTTGCTGTATAAGTTCCAGCAGAAAGTATGTTTTCTTCACCGCTTATAACAGATGTGTCGTTTATTTTAAGTATAAAATCTGAAACAACCTTGTCACCGCCATTGTCGTTTACCACTGTTTTTACCAATGTTAATCTAGGAGCAATATCGTCGTTGGTAATGACGCAAGATTTCACATCCCCGACAGCCAATGTTACTGACCCGTTTGCTGTACAGTCCCCTGAGATTGTGGATGTATATCCTGAGATACCTGTCTCACTAACAGTGTAGCTATCAGCGTTGAATCCATTTTGTACACCGCTTTTTACACTAGTTGAGTTTACAAAAAGAGGAAAATCGGTAATCTCTTTTGTACCACCATCATCATTAATTACAACCTTGGTAATTGTGAGTTTTGGTTGAACGTCGGTATTACTTATATAACACGTTTTATTGTCCCCAACTGAAAGAACAATTGATCCATCGGCTGAGCAATCACCTGTAAAATAACCGCCGGTATATCCAGTTTGCTGAGTTTCTGTAAGAGTGTATAAGTAATTGGCTAATAAAGTATTTGGAGTGCCAGTTATGACCTGACTTCCATTTATGAATAATGGAAAATCAGTTGCACCAAGAGTTCCACCATAATTATTAGTTACTGATTTAACGTATGTAAGTGTTGGAGCAATATCGTTGTTGGTAATAGTACAGGTTTTGTGTTCGCCGACCGCAATTGTTCCAAAACAGTCTGCGCCAAGGGTTTTTGAGTACCCCGCAAACAGATCTTCGTCGACAGTATATGAACCGGCATTTAAAGTTACTGTCGTTCCGGATTCTGATCCGCCGAAGGAGGTGGTTGAAACACTTGTGCCTGTTACATTTATTGTAAAGGCTCCGGCTAAAGAACTTCCGCCATTATCATTTATTACATGTTTTATGACTGTCAGCTGTGGTTGAACGTCACTGTTTGTGATTATACAAGAGATAGTTCCCCCTTCATCAAGAGTAACCGTTCCGCCAAGTACGTCCGGACAAAGATCGTCGCCTGTTAGGGAAACGAATGAATACCCAGACAATCCCGCTTCATTAAGGGTATAAGAACTATTGGAATTGACACTTAATGTTTGACCGGAAGAGACTGACGTTCCGCCTATCGATAGACCGAAATCGTCTACTCCGGCTGTTCCACCAAAATTGTTTTGGACCACTTTAGTGAGTGTAATACTGGCAGGAACATCATCGTTGGTAATGGTACAAGTAGCGGACTGCCCCAAACTTAAAGTTATGGTATTGCCGTCGTTTTGTGTTCCGCCTGTACAAACCCAGTTACTGGCTATGTATCCTCCGGGACCCGACTCGGAAAGGTCGTAAGTTCCGGTATAAAAAGACGCACCATTACTGATAGATGACCCAACTCCGCTGAAGCCGGTTGGACCGGAAGCAGTCAAAGTCCAGTCTGACTCCGTGTCGTTTCCACCATTGTTGGTCACCAAAGCTTTGATTAATGTAAGCGATGGGGCGATGTCATTGTTTGTAACCGTACAAATTATGTCTTGCGCTAACCCGAGAGCTATGTTGCTCCCGTTCTGATCACCACCATCACACGACCAATTTCCGTCTTGAGCATACCCTGCTAATCCGGACTCGGAAAGCGCGTAACTCACACCCGCTTTTACTGTATGGAAAGTTGTTGAATCACCCAAATCTTGGAATCCGCTATCACCATCCGCTCCAAGTGTCCAACTCCCGGCTACTGCTGTTCCACCATTGTCGTTGGTGACGCTTTTTGTAAGCTTAAGTGTTGGGGCAATATCATCATTCGTTATGGTACACGTTACGGTTTCCCCTTCATTAAGTGTTACCGTTCCACCCAAGACAGCCGGACATTTTGCGTCTCCTGTAATTGAAACAAAATCATATCCGGCCAGACCTGTCTCGTTTAACGTAGTTGATACGTTAGAATTTACATCAGTTGTACTACTCGAAGTGACAGAAGAACTACCAACAGTCAACCCAAAATCGTTTGCGCCTGCTGAACCTCCATTGTCATTTGTGACATTTTTAATCAAGACAATGTGTGCAGCTTGGTCGTTGTTGGTAATGCTGCAAGCCTTTACATCTCCTGCAGCGAGCGTAATTGAACCATCAGTTGCACAGTCCCCTCCCCATGAACCTGCAGTGTAACCTGTAAGATTTGTTTCAGAAGCGGTATAACTACCGACATCAAATCCGTTTTGAACACCACTTGTAACTCCGGTTGCTCCTACAAATAGCGGAAAATCGTTAACTACCGCATTCCCCCCATTGTCGTTTGTTACAATTTTTGTAAGTGTGAGTTTGGGTTGAATATCATCGTTGGTAATAGTACAGGTGGCACTTCCCCCATTTGAAATAACGAGGTTTGAACAGTTATCGTAAGTTGTAGAATAACCTGCAACTCCAGGTTCTGTCACACTATATGTTCCTGCGTTTACGGTAAGATCGTTTTGTCCATCTGCTTCAAAGGCGGTTGCTCCACCCCCATTTACTTGGAATGAAAAATCAGTAAATGTTTTTGTTCCACCGTTATCGTTTGTTACTACTTTAATAACATGTAAGGTTGCAGCTTGGTCATCGTTTGTTACTGTACAGGTTTTTGTTTGTCCGGCCGAAATCGATCCGGAACAATCTGCTGAATAGTTTGCAGAGTATCCACCTGGGCCGGACTCGGTCACGTTATATGAACCTGCATCAAGTGTGACGTCGGTTCCGGGTGATTCAACTCCGGCAAAATTATCCGGGGTGTCGTTGGTTCCTCCTGAATCTAAAGTAAAATTGCCGGCGACCGCAGTGCCTCCATTATCGTTAATTACATGTTTTACAACGATAAGATGTGCTTGCCGGAGAGTGTTTGTGATAGTGCAGACAATATCGTCTCCGTTTCCAACGCCAACTGTCCAAGAAGGGGCACTTCCCGTAGTTGAGACTACGCTCCCGGTGCCATTGGTATCTCTACAAACAACTGACGAAGTGTAATTGCTTAATGTCGTACCTGTTCCGGCGGTTTCACTGACAGTGTGGCTGTCAGCATCCACAATTTTTTCTCCGGTTGTACCGTTATGAGTTGCGTCAAAAGCGTAAGTAGTTCCGTCAATTTGCAAATCAAATTTCCCGGTATCGCTTGTGGGGTCTAATACTTTTTTAACCTCCAAAAATCCTGTTTGAGAAGCTGTCGAGGCAACTATACAGTCCGAAGGGTCAGAATGGGAAATTGACGATGGAAAAGAACAAACATCAAGTAGTTTTGACGAAGCTCCTCCCACTTCGGATAATTGAGCGGTGCAGCTGGCTACAGAGTCGTTTGGATAATCATCGCCCTGTTGAGCTGCTGGAGGTCCGGGGAAGGGGTCAGTTGCCTGAACATTGGCACCGCAAGTAGAAGTGAACAGGGAAATTGGCGCCTCGCTTGGACATCTGTCAGAACGGGTATCGTTACAGGAGTAAAGACTGGTTGTCTGAAAAGTTGCCGGGTCATTGTCAACAGTAACACAAAGAGCATAATTGGCATAACCATCAGTGTCTGTGTCAAATAATGCACAGGCATCACCCGTGTTTGCTCCAGAGAAACCAGAGTCGTCCCAGTCCCACCCGATATTTATTGAGGTGGGGATATTCGTATAATCAAAAAAAAGTTTGGTTAAATCTTTTTGTCCCGGTTCATCGTTTGCTCCGTCAGAGTCTAGAAGGGTGCCGGAAACCGGCGAGTCGGTAAAGGTCGTTGAGGCAACAATCACTCCATCACTTTTAACTTCAACCGAATAATTTGGTCGGTAGTTGCCGTCGAGTTGGTAAACGTAAGCAAATGAACCGTTTAGATCCGCGATTACTTCAACCGTGGTTGTGGTTGCCGGTTCGTCTACCGAACTTACCGTTAGATTGTAAGTTTTCCCTGCCGCGAAACCGGTTCCGGTAATTACTGCGGCCTCAGTGGGCGCATAATCAAGTTTATCTGTGACAAGGTTAAACCAGCTATTTTCCTGAAGTGTTTCTGAGAACAAATTTGTTTCTACTATCTCTGTTGTTAAACTTCCCTCTACTTCAGGCTGAGCAGGTGTCACTATCGGGGTTGCTGTTGGGCTTGAAGTTGGTTGATCGGAAGCCGGAGGACCTTGAACCGTAGGGTTACTTTCCGGTGCTTGTGTTGCAATGGGAGTATCAGTTGGGGCTGGTGTAACTGTATCAGTCGGGGTTGGGGTAATTTCAGGTGTCGGACTTGCAGTTTCGGCGGGTGTTGCATCGGACTGAGCAGTAGGCGAAGCGGTGAGCTCAGTCGAAGCAGTAGCCTCAGGTGTCGGTGAACTCGTTTCAGCAGGTGTGGGACTTGGGGTAATTTCCTGAGCTATAACTGTCAGGGGGGCTCCAAACGAATTAATTAAAACCGCAATGGTGGCAATGAATGAGGCTGTTTTTTGAAATAAGGTTTTTTTCACATCAATATTTATCTTTATGTCGTGATTATACTATCAGTTACCACAATGTCAAGGGCTCGTCTGCTTTGCCAGTACTATAAGTCTTTCAAAAGTTGTTCCAGGCGGATAACATGTTTGGAGTGTTAATGTCTTTTCGTCGGGTGTTAGTGTGCCCAAATATTGGGACGAGTCGGCACTAACTACTTTCTTGTCATAAACTTGGTATGTTATTAACCTGTTTTGGTAATAAATAACTATCTCATCTCCCGGTTTAAGTTTCCCTATTAGATAAAATACGGCATTATATGAACTAACATTCCAGAAAGCATCCGTTGAGTGGGCAAAAAGGTATACATTTCCGATTTCATCTGGGATTCCAGTTCCTGTCGCATGGGCAACACCTTTTTTGAGAGCTGAAAGGTATTGTTTTGGGTCTGTAGCGTCCACATTATCGACAACAGGGGCTACGGCGCCAATTTTGGGGATAATTACAGAGAAATCTGTGTTTGGAGGAGTGAGCGGTTTTTCAAAAGTATCCAACTGTTCAGTACCAATTACATATTTAACATTAGCAATTTGCCCAAGTTTATATTTGGTTTCTTCTTTAATAACGGGACCAAAAATAAAAATCAGTAGAGCGAGCCCTAAAATAATTAATAACCAGGAGATGATTTTAAGCATTTATTTAGTATATCATCGCAAAATGAAGGAGCGAAATAAATTATTTGGCCCAAATGACAAATGTGAAGACTTTATTTCCCAAGCCAAGATCGCGTTCAAATATGGCAACCTTGCCATTATCCCGTATTGATCTACCCCACTCTCCGGGATTGTTAAGATCTTGGTTTGCTGCGAGTTGTCCAAGCTGTCTGGTAACCTGTCCGGAAGCCTGGCCAATCGTGGTGAAACTGTCCAGGTGACTATATATAGTATCCAACTCATCATAATCATGCTGATTGGGATGCTGGTTTGTGCTTGGATCGCTTGTGTAATCCATACAGGTTCCAAGATTGGAGTTGTCAAAAATCTCATCCTGATGATCAAGGCCCAATGTGTGTCCCACTTCTTGACACATAACCATTTGTTTCCAGGCTGGTGTATTGTACGCAGGCTTACCGAAATAGGTATCATTCATTTTGGTTACCCCTTGAGTTATATGTACTCCGCCGGTAATCCATATTTGGGCAATTCCCAGCCAACCGTTGTTTCCGTATTTTCTGTTGCAAACCTCAACCCTCCCGTTAGTCGCCTTACAGTTTTTGCCGCCTTGCCCTGTGACAATTGTTGTATCAAGTATGGTAGATGTAGACCAATCAGCAGACGCCGTTGCCAAAAATGGCTTCCAATTTGGAGAAAGATTGTCTCCCAGTTTCAAGGTAAAAGGGTTTGCAGTTCTTGCCCAATGATATCCACCCCACGAATGATTTGCAGAAACGGGAGAGGAAAAAACGACGAGAAGCAAAACAAAAACTGACAAAGTCAATAAAATTTTCTTCATAGAACTGCTATTTATTTTTGGAAGCATCGATTTCTTTTTCAGCTTCAGGAGCATCTTTGAATTCTCCTGTTTTAACCCATTTACCCGGTTCAAGCTCTTTCATATGGTCAAAGAAGTGTTTGGTTCTTAATAAAATTATTTCCGGCACATCTTTAATATTTGTCCAAACTCCGAATATTGGATCTATTTTTTTATCGGGAACGGCAAAAATTTTGGTATCTATTCCGCCTTCGTCTTCCATCTCCAAAAGTCCGATAGCATGGCATTTCATAACTACTCCGGGGGTAACGGGAAGGGAGGAAAAGATACAAACATCAAGTGGATCGTCGTCTTTTCCTTTGGTGCCCTTAACATAACCGTAGTTGAAGGGGTAGCTCATTGCGGTGTGCAGGAATCTGTCTACTGTAAGCTCTCCCGTTTCTTCATCCACCTCATATTTAATATTTGAGTTGAGTGGAATTTCGATGAATGCTTTAAAATCCATATTCTGACAATTATACAATTTACGATTTACGATTTACAATAGGATGATATGAAAATGAAAGATGTTATTTTGATGCAACAGATTCATGGAAATAATGTCGTTATGGTTGGTAAAAAAGATATTGGGACAACTATCCCCAACTGCGATGCGATGATAACAAGTGATCCCGGCGTCACTCTTGGCGTTCGTGTTGCTGATTGTTTACCGATTTTTGTAGTTGACGAAAAAGGTCGAGGAATCGGTCTTATTCATGCCGGGTGGAGGGGACTTGAGAACGAAATCATCGTCAAAACAATTCAGAAAATGGAAAATCAATGGAAAATGGAAACTGGAAAATTGAAAATCATTATCGGACCACACATCTGTCCGGAACACTACGAAGTTAAAGAAGACGTTGCTTCCAAATTCTCGTCATACGTCAAAGGTGTCACCTTGAACAGTGGTCGTACATTCTTGGATTTGAGTGAAGTTGCAAGACAGCAATTGGTTTCGCTTGGAGTTAAAAATGAAGATATAACGATTGACTCAAAATGTACCTTTGATGATCCAATCCTTCCTTCGTTTCGCCGTGATAAAACAACCCAACGGAACCTAATTACTTTGTCAATTTAATTTAGTTGTAAATACTTACATAATATATATTATGTAAGTAGAACTAGAATTCGCTTTTAAGTTTGGCAATTCTTTTCGATCTCTCAAATCTGCTTTTTCCTACTGATGACAAACTCCTACCTTTTCCTGGAATATCAAAGACACTCGCGAGTTCTTCAATAGCCTCTTTTGCAGAGTCTTTAATTAGAATTTTTTTAATGACGCTATCTAATTCGTGTGAATATTTTAGGTGGCTACTTGCACGCGCGATTGTGGGCGGACTAACTTTAAGTAGACTTATAATATCTATATAATTATTGCCTTTAGCAAGCATTACGTAAATGGCAATTCGTTTAGCAAATATGATTTTTTCTGTGGGGGTGAAGAATCCGTCGATGAAGTTTTTAGTAGTTTCTTTGTCTTTGATGTTTAGAATTGTTTGTGTAAAAAGTTCAAAAGTTCGTTGTAGCGTATCACCTCTTAATGGATGTTTGGAAATGAGTGTCATACTTACATAATATATATTATGATAGTGAAAGACAAATTGTTCGTAATCTTAAATTCTATGGTTTTACCCAAGTGCCGAAGCCAAATTCACCAGGGAAAAGAGTTATCTCGTCACTCCTGCTTTTGCCTTTTATGATTTCCATTAATTTGTTAACAACCCATTCAACAGGGAAGTATGCTTTCCCCTTTTTAAACTCTTTTTTCTTTTCCTCAACTGTCATTGGGCCGAAACTGGTTAAAGTGCTTCCTAATGTAATCAAACAAAACTTGGGATATTTATCTTGATATTCTTCACTAAGACTTAGAGATAGTCCTCGAATAGCAAATTTGGTGGAACAATAAATACTTCGCCCTTTTGATGGAATTGTTCCCATACCTGAACCAATAGTTAAAATCAACGCATCTTTGTGGGTCATGAGAGTGCTAAGTTCTCTGATAAAAATTGAAGGCGCTATTACATTAACCATAAAAGCTTCTTGGATGTTTTCATTGGTGACATCGCTTAAATTTTTATAAGTTGCGACACCCGCTGCATTAACCAGAAGATCGACTTTATTTGTTAGTTTTTTTATTTCACCAATTGCCTGTTCAATCTGATTGTAATCAGTTAAATCGCACGAGATATCAGAAGATCGTGCCACAGAAATAATATTATACCCATCATTTTTAAGTGTGTTGGATAGTTCCTTGCCAATTCCTCCATTTGCACCAATTACAACCGCAGTTTTCATAATTGAAGTATACCAAAAATTAAAATTTAGACATCCAATGTTGCCAACTTGGCCCGTCTGATTTTCGCATACGGCTTTTCAGAACTATCCGTTCACGCCTCATGCCAAAATTGGCCGACGGACTCCGTTAGCGACTAAACATCGAGGGTCGCCAACTTGGCATGAGTTTGGATATATTTCTTTCTTGGTGGAACTTCTTCGCCCATCAGCATTTCAAACATGTTTCCAGCCGCTTCCATCGACTCCACGGTGACTTGTTTCAAGGTTCTGGTTTCAGGATTCATTGTTGTTTCCCAAAGCTGAGTAGGATTCATTTCTCCAAGTCCTTTGTACCGTTGAATGATTGCCTTTATCCCCGGGCTTTTTGCGGTTATCATGTCCCTTTCTTCTTCTGTGTAGGCGTAATTTACATCTTTGCCGATTTGAACTCTGAATAATGGAGGAAGAGCCATATAAAGGTATCCCCTGGTAATTATTTCCGGCATGTGCCTGTAGAAGAAAGTCAAAAGCAAGGTTGAAATATGCGCGCCGTCGACGTCGGCATCCGTCATAATAATTACGCGGTGGTAGCGCATTTTGTCGTAATTTAGGGTTTCTCCGATTCCGCCACCAAGAGCAATAATCAAATCCTTTATTTCTTCAAACTTAACGATTTTATCCAAATGAGCGCGCTCGGTGTTTAGGATCTTGCCACCTAAAGGGAGAATCGCCTGATGACGCCTGTCTCGCCCTTGCTTGGCGCTTCCCCCAGCGGAGTCGCCTTCTACTATATATAGTTCGGATACGGAGGCGTCGGAAGATTGACAATCGGCAAGCTTTCCCGGAAGAGTTGCCCCTTCCAGCGCGCCCTTTCGCAAAACAGCATCTTTTGCTGCGCGGGCTGCAAGCCTGGCGCGGGCTGCAAGCGTTATTTTTTCTACAACTTTTCTGGCTTCAGCCGGGTGTTCCTCAAAATACTGATCCAAGCCTTCCTTGACTGCCGTTGAAACAAACCCCTGGACTTCGGGATTATTAAGCTTGGCTTTAGTTTGACTTTCAAATTGCAACGACTCTGAAGGCATTTTTATATAAACTATGGCGGTCAAGCCTTCCTTCATATCATCTCCGGTTAGCGCCGCTTCGTCTTTACCTCCATTTTGAATTTTTTTGTAATAATCGGAAATGGCGCGTGTCAGGGCAATTCGAAATCCGGTTACATGGGTACCGCCGTCTGTTGTATAAATTCCATTTACAAAACCTTTAACATTTTCGTTAAATGAATCGGAATATTGAAGAGCGACTTCAGCGGTCATTGCTCCGTCGTTTTTGCTGAAATAGATTACGTCATTTAGAACGTCTCGCCCCCGATTGGTGTGAGCTACTAAAGATTTAATTCCGCCCTCAAAATAAAATGTTGCCTCGTCTCCATCGTTCAAATCCTCAAAATGGAACGTTAGTCCTGCGATTAGATATGCCCTGTCCCTTAGAAGATTTTTGACTTTAGTATTTTCAAGAACGACGTCTCCGAAAATTTCTTTATCAGGAATAAAGTTTGTAATTGTTCCTGCTCCGTCGAGCTTAATTCCCCACTCATCCAATTGTTTTCGTGAAGCTTCGCCAACCGGTTTAAGCGCAATACCACGTTTATATTCTTGGTAGTATGCTTTACTGTCTCTTAAAACTACCACCCTAAAGTAACTGGAAAGAGCGTTAACAACGGATGCCCCTACTCCATGAAGCCCTCCGGAAACTTTGTATGCCCCGCCGCCAAACTTACCACCCGCGTGAAGTTTGGTCATAGTTAACTCAAGTGCTGAAACCCCGGTCTTTTTTTGTTTTTCAACAGGAATTCCGCGCCCGTTATCCCTGACAGTCGCGCTTCCATCCTTATTCAAACTTACCCAAACTGTATTTGCAACTCCGGCAAAACTTTCGTCAACTGAGTTGTCCACAATTTCTCTCAAACACTCATGAAGCCCACGCGTATCGGTCGAGCCAATATACATTCCGGGGCGCTTTCGTACCGGTTCAAGTCCTTCAAGTACTTGAATTTGTTCTGCTGTATAGTCGTCTGTCATAGTTAATAACTAAAAATTAATATCTAAAATCTATATTTTTGAACTAAAAATCTTCTGAAAAGTTAATTAGTTTTTAGTTATGGCTATTAGTTTTTAGATTCGAGATATTAATTAGCATGTTAGTCAGTTGTAAATTTACATTGCCGTTTGCTTTTAGTCCAGTAAGAGTTTTTATGGCAACCTCAATGTTATTTGCCTGAACTTTACATTTTACAGCATTTTCATGTAGTGTTCCATGAAGGAAAATGACCGAATTCTCGACTAATTCTATGGCTTTATTTCTATCCTTGATTTTATCGATGTAATTAAGTTTTTCCCCAACGTTCCCATTTAGGAATTTTTCAATTTCATCATTGTTTCGGATTTCGATATTCGTGCTTCGAATTTTTACAATCTCACATCGTGAGACGATGGTTGGCAAAACCTTTCTTACAGACGGCGCAGTCAGGGCAAAATAAATATTCTCTTGCGGTTCTTCCAAATTTTTAAGAAATGCATTTAAAGCTTCATCTCCCGCTTCGTTGATCCGTTCGCAAATTATCAAAGTTGGTTCATTAAAACTTAATCTGATCAGATCATTCAAATTTCTGGTGTCCTCTACTTTAACAATCGGAAAGCTCAACATCTTTGCATTCAATTTTTTCGCCAAATCCTCGATTTGACTTTTGACATTTAAGTCTTGATTTATCAGAAGGTATGCATGCATATTACTAACTAATATCTAATAACTAACAACTAATCAAGTGGGATCTTGATACTAACGGCGCTTTAGGTAATAATGTATTTAGAGCTCTTAGATTTTAGCTCTAAGTTTTTAGCTATAAATATGCCCACTGCTCAACCTGTAAACGGTACCAATAGTTTAAACTCCACCGGAACTCTTGCCGATATTTTAGTGACACTTGGGGCACTTGACGCCCGGCGGGCCGAACAGGTAAAGTTTACCGAAATTCAAAGCGGAAAAACCCAGGAAGATATTATCAAAGAAGCTTCGATGGTTCCTGAAGATAAGCTTGTTCAGGCCAAGGCTCAACTTTATAATATTCCGTACGTTGATTTAAACATCGCCCCAATCGACCCCAACGCTTTAGCGGTTCTTCCCTCGGAGGTTGCGGAAAGATTTAGGGTTTTCCCTGTTAATTACGATAAGAAAGATAAAATTTTGGGTTTGGCCATGGCTGACCCGCTGGACTTGGCGGCCATAGAATTTATTGAACAAAAGACGGGGTTACACGTTAAAACATATGCGGCGGAGCCCATGAAGGTGGATGATTTTATTCAAACCCGCTACACAACCTCTCTCACGAAACAGGTTACGGCTGCAATGAAGGAGGTTACTCCGGAAGAAAAAGAAGGTGTAAAAGCAATTGAATCATCACGGGGCGGTTTTATAAGGGAAGAAAAAATAGCCGAGATTGTTTCCCAAATACTCGATTTTGCCATTAAATCAAGAGCTAGCGATGTTCACATTGAGCCTGAAGAGAAGTCAACCCGCGTGCGTTATAGAATTGACGGAATTTTGCAGGAGAAGCTTACTATTCCTCAGGAACTGCACGACTCATTAATAAGTAGGATAAAGATTTTAGGCGGAATGAAGATTGATGAAAAAAGAATTCCTCAGGACGGCAGGTTTAATTTTAAAGGCAGTGAGGAAGAAGTAGATCTTCGTATTTCCAGTTTGCCCACAACCTGGGGGGAGAAAATAGTTATGAGGTTATTAAAAAAGTCCGGAGGAGTTCCAACTCTTCAGGAATTGGGACTTCGGGGAAAAAGCCTTAAAGATCTTCAGGACGCAATTCTGCGTCCGCACGGAATAATACTAATCTGCGGTCCGACAGGTTCCGGAAAGACCACGACCTTATATTCTGTGCTATCGCGACTTAATACCCCAAAAGTAAATATTGTGACATTGGAAGATCCAATCGAATATAAAATACCGGGGGTAAATCAAGTGCAAATTAATTCTGCCGTGGGACTAACATTCGCAGATGGTTTAAAATCTTTCCTTAGACAAGATCCCAATATCATTCTTGTGGGAGAAATCCGCGACAGTGAAACCGCAGATCTTGCTATTCAGGCATCTTTGACGGGGCATTTGGTATTTTCTACACTTCACACAAACGACGCTTCGGGCGCTTTGCCAAGACTACTGGACATGGGTGCGGAACCGTATTTATTGGCCTCCTCCATTACTTGCCTTGTTGCCCAAAGAGTTGTTAGAAAAATTCATGACGATTGTAAAGAGAGCTATACCCCAGACCCTAAAATTGTTGGTGAAATGAAAAAAGAATTAGGCAGTCTTTGGCAGTCTCAGGGTGAGGTTAAACTTTATAGAGGTAAAGGGGATCCGGATTGCGGAAACTCGGGCTATTTGGGAAGGATGGGAATTTTTGAGACGATTACTATAACTGAAAAAATCGGTAAACTTATTTTGGAAAGAGCTTCTGCCGGAGATATTGATCGCGCAGCCAGGGAGGGTGGCATGATATCGCTTAAACAGGATGGGTACTTGAAGGTTGCCGAAGGAATCACTACAGTAGAAGAGATACTGCGTGTCGCTCAGGAATAGCGCCACGAATTAATAATTTAGAATTAATAATTTAAAACTGATGAATGAAGTTATTACATATTAATTATTAGTTTTTAGTTAAAAGTTATGGATATTAAACAATTATTACAACAAGTAGTTGATCTAAAAGCCAGCGATTTGCATTTGGTTTCAGGAGTTCCTCCTACTTTAAGGATAGATGGCGAGCTTTTGGCTGCGCCGGGTACAGATATTTCTACGCCGGATTCGATTGGCGGACTTCTTAAACAAGTTCTTACGAGTGAGCAGATAGAGAGATTAACTGTAAACAAAGAAATTGATTTTTCGTTGCCGTTTTCTGATAAAGCCAGATTTAGAGCTAATGCGTACACCCAGAAAAACACGACGGCTGTTTCTTTTAGACAAATACCTTTAACGATTCCAAAGATAGACGCTCTGGGGTTACCCAAAATTCTTCATTCATTTACAACCTTAAGGCAAGGACTGGTTCTTGTCACCGGGCCAACAGGTCACGGAAAATCAACTACTCTTGCAGCAATGATAGATGAAATTAACGAAACCCGCGCTTCTCATATTGTAACAATTGAGGATCCAATTGAGTTTATTTTTAAACCTATCAAATCGATCATCTCTCAGCGCGAAATGCAGAGTGATACTCATTCCTGGGAGACAGCTCTCAGATCGGCATTAAGAGAGGATCCCGATGTAGTACTCGTTGGGGAAATGCGCGATTATGAAACAATCGCGGCGGCATTAACTGTTGCCGAGACGGGGCATTTGGTTTTTGCAACACTTCATACAAATAGCGCCGCTCAAACAATTGACAGAATAGTAGATGTATTTCCGGAGGAACAGCAGGGACAGGTTAAACTTCAGCTATCGAATGTTATTGAGGCGGTATTTTCCCAAAGGCTGATCCCCTCAACAACCAAAGGACGCGTTGTAACTTACGAAATAATGCTGGGAACCACCGCCATAAAGACTTCTATTCGTGAAGGCAAGACCCATCAGATTGAGAGTATTTTGGAAACTTCGCAGGAGGCCGGAATGAGCACGCTTGAACGCTCTCTGGCGGATTTGGTAAGGCGTGGAATAGTATCTATGGAAGTTGCCCAAAGCTGGTCCCTTAGGCCCGAAGAATTGTCGCGTTTAGTGCGTAGTGTCTAGAAAAACTTCTGCATGAAGAGATTTAATTATAAGCCAAGAAGACACCTCGAAGACTCTGTGTGGACTAAGCTTGTAATTAAGCTATTTATATATATATGAAGAGGTTTAATTATAAAGCAAAAGACAAACAAGGCAGGCTGGTAGCCGGCGAAGTTGAAGGGGCAGACATGAGTCATGCCGCAAAACTAGTTCGCGGCAAAGGGCTTTATGTTATTTCAATTTCCGCAAAAATGGATTCGCCCTTTTCCATTATAAAAAGAATTAAGGAGCGAATTACCACAGGTGACGTTTCAACTTTTACCCGTCAGCTTTCAACAATGATAAGTGCAGGGCTTCCTATAACAGAAGCTCTTCTAATACTTAGATCTCAAAGTAATGGCGCTATGCAAAAAGTTGTTGCGCAAATTTTGGCGGACGTTGAAGCAGGAGAATCTCTTTCCGGCGCAATGAATAAACATCCAAAAATTTTTTCAAGAACTTATTTGGCTCTGGTTAAATCGGGCGAAGTTGGAGGGGTAATGGACGCGGTACTTCTTCGGTTGGCTGATACTTTGGAAAAGCAGCAGGAATTTAACGGCAAGGTTAAAGGCGCCTTAATTTACCCCGCAATTATTGGAACCGGCATGGTGATAGTTGCTTTTATAATGATGATATTCGTTATTCCACGATTGACCTCGCTTTATTCTGAGTTCAATGCCACACTTCCCTTGCCTACAAGAATTTTAATCGGAATTTCGAATTTCTTTGTTAGTTATTGGTTTATCGTTTTGGCAATAGCGGGCCTTGGTTTCTATTTATTCAAACTTTATAAAAGCACAAAAACTGGAAAAAGAAAAGTTGATGAACTTATTTTTAAAATCCCTGTTTTTGGATACCTTCAAAAACAAATAATTTTGACCGAGCTTACAAGAACACTATCCTTAATGGTTGGGGCGGGAGTTCCAATTTTGGAAGCTTTAAACATAACGAGCGAGGTTGTGGGAAACAGCGTGATATCAGATGCTTTAAAAGACGCTTCCAGACAAGTAGAGAAAGGGTTTCCGATTGCATTTTCTTTTGCCAGACACCCCGAGGCCTTCCCCTTTTTGCTTTCCCAGATGATTGCGGTTGGTGAGGAGACCGGAAAAATGGATGAGGTTTTAACCAAAATCAGTCATATTTTTGAACTGGAAAGCGACGAAAAGGTAAAAGGGTTAACAGCCGCAATTGAACCGTTGGTAATGGTAATGTTGGGACTTGGAGTGGGATTTCTAGTTATTGCTGTTATCTTACCAATTTATAATTTGACTAGTAGCTTCTAATTTATAAACGGATTTTGACCGTTAAATAAGATTTCGGGGGTGTGATTGTTTATTTTGTCTTGGCTTATTCCATATTTTTCACTATATAAAACGTCCACCGCGCAAAACTTTGCCTTGCTATAATCAAAATTAAGCTTTTCCGAAACATTTTTAACTTCTTCTTCGGACTTTCCTTCAATTTCCACAAATGGTTCTAGAAATGGCCACTCATCGATGGTGATTTCTGCTCCGTCCAATTCCCAAAGTTCGCGCTTGCTTTCCTGGTACGCTTTTTTGTCGCAACCTATTGTTTCCAAAATTGTTGCTGCTTCGTCAAAACTGTTAACCGTTAACTGTGTTTCTTTTTGATCTTCAATTTTGTCTCCGTTTACTATTTTTAAGCTCATTGTGATTTTATCCCCTTCATCGCGGACTCTTAACCATCCGCCGGGGATTTCGTGTCCTTGTGGCAGATTAAAAACCACACGTTTTTGCATAAATTCAGGACGGATCAGTTTTGCCCCCGCATTTTTAAGACGATTCCTTATGTCGTCTTTATCAATGTTTGTAAATGTCGCCTCAAATTCGGTATACATAATAAGAATTATACCATCTGACACGATAAGCAGGGCTTGGCCATTTGGACTACAAATGGTAAAATCGATCAACTGACAAACGCGAAAGATTTTTTGGGAAAAGAGATGAAAGTTGTGGTTGATCGGCCCTTGGGTAGTAAACACCCGGAATATAATTACATCTATCCGGTCAATTACGGATATATTCCAAATACAGCCTCAGGTGACGGTGATGAGTTAGATGCGTTTATACTTGGCGAGAATAAGCCCTTAGAAAAATTCAAAGGAGTCTGTGGTGCCGTTATTCAGCGTACTGATGACGACGATGATAAATTGGTTGTCGTTGGACAGGGTCGCACCCTGTCAGATAGCGAGATTGAAAAACAGGTTGAGTTTCAGGAAAAGTGGTTTAAACACGAAATAATCAGAAAAATTAGGTTGGCAGGGTTAAAATTGAAGTTGTTTTAAAGAAGCCACTTGACAAGCATATTCAAACATAGAATACTTATTTGTAGATGAAAAAGTATCTGTCCAAAGGTTTTACGTTAGTTGAGCTCCTCATAGTTATAGGGCTTCTTGGCGCTATCGCTCTTATTGTCATTGCTGCTATTAATCCCATTGAACAAAGCAATCGTGCAAGGGACGCAAGGTTTAAGGCAGACGGCGGGCAACTTATTTCAGCGGTTGAAAGATATTATGCATCTCACAGTAAGTTTCCTTGGGAAGGATGTGCTGCGGCTGGCTGTACAACATCTTCGGATGTAGAATTTGCGTTTCTCTCGGCTTCGAGTGAAGCTGTTGGGCTCTGCGGAAGCGACTGTTCCACATCTGGTATTTTGATTACCAATGACGAACTTAAAACTGAATTTTTGAGCCGTGATTGGGTCAGCGGCGCTACAGCTGACAAGCAAATCATGATAGGAAAGGCCGGGACCTCATCCGCCAGTGTTTATGCCTGTTTTATCCCCATTTCCAAGTCAGAGCGCGACAAGGCGGCAACCTCAACTCCTAGCAAAGTACACAGTCTTTCATTTCAAGCGAACGGAACGGTGGCCGTCAATGGCGCCTGCACAACGGGAAGTGATACAAATTGGGTAACAGATCTCTGCTACGTCTGTATTCCGGATTAACTCCCGATGTTTTTAGAAATTCTTTTTATTGCATTAGGTTTAGTTTTTGGTTCTTTTTTTACCGCTTTTTCGTTTCGTTTTCCGAAAGGAATATCGATAGTATCAGGCAGAAGTTATTGTCCCAAGTGTAAACACAAAATTGCCTGGTATGACAATGTGCCGGTTTTGTCCTTTTTGTTTTTGAGAGGTAGATGTAGAAATTGTACAAAACATATTTCCTGGCGTTATCCCCTGATTGAAATTACAACTGCCTTAGGTTTTTTACTAATCTGGCAAAAATTCTCCTTTGAATATATCCCCCTTTTTACATATCTTGTTGTATTTTCTATTTTAATTCTTATTTTTATAATTGATTTGGAGCATCAGATCATTCCAGATTACTTAACTTTTTCCGGAATGGTTTTTTATTTATTATTTTTTTCTCTACTATCTACTACTCATTCACTATACTCCGACCTTCTCGCCGGATTTGCCAGCGCGTCTTTTTTGCTTTTAATTAACTTATTTACAAAAGGCCGCGGAATGGGACTTGGGGATGTTAAGTTTGCAGTTATGGGCGGAATTATTATTGGACTCAAATTTTCCCCGATATGGCTTTTTCTGTCTTTCTTGACAGGAGGAGTAGCCGGAATCATACTGATTTTGCTTGGGCGTGCCGCACTTAAGGATCGGGTAGCATTCGGACCGTTTTTAATAACGGGACTTTTATTAACTTTTGTACTTGGTAGTAAACTTTTATCCTTTTTAGGATTTTAAAATGAAAAGAAATTTGCGGGGTATGACTTTGATAGAACTTGTCATTGTTGTTTTTATTATTGCGGCTTTGGCCCTAGTTGCGCTTGCTTATTTTCGTGGACAAATTTTTAAAGGTAAGGACGCAAAAAGAAAGGCCGATATTCAAAGAATCCAAGTTGCTCTTGAGGAGTACGAAAAAGACCATAATTGCTATCCTCTTTCTCAACTGGTTACCTGTAACCCCGGAACAGGGCTTGTACCCTATCTTGACAGGATTCCATGCGATCCACTAACCAACGCTTCATACTTTTATGAATACACTGATAGTGTTTGCCCGAACTGGTATAGAATTTATGCTAAGTTTGAAAATCATTTGGATTCTTCGGTAGTCGGCTGGGTGGGTCCAAATTTTGCCTTCGATTATTACTCTTCTTCTGCAAACGCTCCAACAGCTACGGTGGGTATAGGTCCGTCGCCGGAGAGCACTCCTCTACCAACGGGGGAAACTCCTCCACCGGGAGGAGGCGGAGTTCCCTCAAGTTTTTATGGATGTAGAAATGATGTTTGTGTGTCTATTCTTTGGGACCCGGCCCGCCCTGGACCCGAATGCGATCCCAATTATCAGAACTCGAGTTGTTATGGACAATGCGGATTACCGGTTAGCGAGTGTATGAGTTGGAAATAATGAAACTTTTTACTAAAGAAGAAACTTTATCAGTCATTATTATCTTTGTGGTTTTGATAGCCATATCAGTTCCCAATTTTGTTTCGAGTATCAAAAGATCCAGGGATCAGGTACGTAGAGATGATATGGGAGCGCTTTCTAATGTTTTGGCTTCGTATCGGGATGATTTTGGTGCCTTTCCGCCATCGCAAGACGGAATGATTCTTGGATGTAAAAAAGAGGGAGACAATGTCCAGATAGGCAAAGATGGTAAATTAACGGTTAATCTTATACCTTGTCGGTGGGGAAAAGATTCTTTGGTGGATTTGACTCCGGGAAGCTCAAAAGTATATCTAAAAATAATGCCGCGAGACCCCGATTTAGATAAAGGGGTAACATATACCTATTTTTCTGATGGTAGCACTTATCAGGTTTTTGCTTCTTTTGAGGTGGAGACAGAACCGGAATACGACCCCAAAATTTTATCAAGAAACATTATGTGCGGAGTCAAAATTTGCAATATGGGTCGGGGTTTTGGTTGTACAACGAACAAAAGTTTAGAGCAGTGCGAACAGGAACGTTTTCTTAAGAAATAATAATGAAAAGTAATTATATTCCATCAAGATTCAAGATTTATGAAATTGGATTTACTCTGGTTGAGCTTCTTGTGGTAATGGCGATTTTAGGTGTTTTAGTTACAATTGCTCTAGTTTCTTTTAGAAATTCTCAAGCGAGAGGAAGAGATGCCCAAAGGAAGAGTGATTTAAAACAGATATCAAGCGCCCTTGAGCTTTTTTATTCTGATTACGGGAAATATCCTGATGATTCAGGAGGGGCGATCTTGGCTTGTCCGTATAATACTTCTACTACGTGCGCTTGGGGAACCGGGGAATTTGGGGACGGAAAAACAATTTATTTCAAGGTAATGCCCAAAGATCCCGTATCAGGTCAAAATTATTATTATCGTATAGCAGACGCGCCGAACGGTCAAAAGTTTCAGCTTTTTGCATACCTTGAAAACACTCAGGATCCGGATTTGATTATTCCTCCGACGGGTTATCTATGTGGAGGAGGCACTAAGTATTGCAATTTTGCCATAACCAGTAGTAATACTAAACCGTCCGAATAAATTATATACTTAATTATGTACAAACTTGCCCGGGGCTTTACCTTAATTGAACTTCTTGTGGTTATTTCTATTATCGGTATATTGGCTACCTTGGTTAGCGCAAATCTTAATTCGGCAAGAAGCAGGGCGCGGGATGCTGCAAGAAAATCCGATATTAGAAGCATCGCAACCGCCTTAAGACTTTATTACAATGATAAAAACACCTATCCTGTGGATGGCTATTTTGACAGTCTTTGGGGATCTTCATGGACGGACAGCGGGGTTACTTATATGAGCAAATTACCGGGAGACCCGCTTACAAGTCAAACACATAAATATGAAGTTGGCACAGATGGTAATAGTTATATTCTTTCTGCGTGTTTGGAGAATGCCAGTGATACTCAAGGGGTTTCGGCCGCAGCCGCGCCGTACGATGCTTGGTGTCCAACAACAAAATGGATGTTTCAAATAGAACAATGACTATAAAAACGATGAACGAAGAACGAAGAACGAAGAATTTGGGCTTCACACTGATTGAGCTTCTAGTGGTGATTTCAATAATCGGGATTTTAGCTGCCTTATCTTTAGCTTCTTTTACTACCGCCCAACGCCAAGGCCGCGATACTCAAAGAAAATCGGATTTAAAACAATTTCAAAGTTCGCTCGAAAGTTATGCAAATAAAAATAATACTTTCTACCCTTCCCGCCCCGACGCATCAGGGATAGGCGCCGCAACCACACTGTGTTCAGATTTATCCATGACCGGTTGTCCTTCGGATCCAAGCAAAACCGATACGAGCGGTTTCTATGTATACAAATATCAATCGGATGGTACCGTATCAGACGGGACAGCTTTGGGAATTCAATATGTTTTATGGGACAAGTTGGAGAGCTCGGATAATTACTGGATTATTTGTTCAGGTGGAAAAGTTGGAACGATTACGGTAGCAAGTTGGAGTTTGCCCGTGGGAGGAGTATGCCCACTATAATGAAAATTTCAAATTACACACGTCAAGCGAGTGCAAGCAAATTTCAAATTACAAATTCGGGCTTCACGCTGATTGAGCTATTGGTAACGATTTCCATAATCGGAATCCTGATCGGACTTTCTGTTTTTGGTCTTCAGGGCGCCAGGCAATCTGCCCGCGATTCAAGAAGAAAGGCGGATTTGGAACAGATAAGAAGCGCCGTTGAAATATATAAAGCTGATTGCAATAAATATCCGTTGTCTTTGGGTTCTGTACTCAAAGGCGATGGAACTTCTACTACTTCTTGTTTAGATTCAAATATTTATCTTTCCAGTGTCCCCGTTGATCCAATCTCTCCTAACAACGATTATAAATATTATTCGGCAGACGGAACAGCTTACGAATTATGCGCCGCTCTGGAGCAAGGAGGAACCACAGTTACTTGTGAAGAAAGCTCCTCGTGTGGGACGTCTACCTGCAACTATAAAGTAACAAACCCCTAGGCTCGGGTATGTAGTATGTAGTATATTGTATATAGCCCAATCAAATGTCTGCCCAATATACTAAATACAATATACAAAATACTTCGGCATATACCCTGATTGAAATTCTGGTGGGCTTAACGATTATTGGAATGCTTTTTGGCTTTGGATTTACCAGTTTTAGAGATTTTTCGAGGCGTCAGGCAGTTGGCGGGGTTGGGAAACTTGTTGTGGGAGACTTGAGACTGGCGCAGGAGCAGGCTCTGTCCGGACAAAAACCAATAGACGCAAAATGCGACCCGCCAAATAATTTGAGCGGCTTCACATTCACTGTAAGTAGTTCATCGCAGTATCTTGTCGCCGCCAATTGTAGCGGAGGGCCGGTTACGGTTAAAACTGTCAACATGCCGGACGGAATTATACTTTCAACGCCTTCTCCGAACCCGATTGAGTTCAAAGTATTGGGTCATGGTACAAATCTCGTGAGCGGAGCGACAGCAGTAGTTACCATTAGCCAAGTTGGAATAAATAATACATTGGACGTAATCGTTAGTTCATCGGGCGAAATCAAGTAAAATGATCAGTAAAGAAAAAAATTTAGGGCAATCAATGTTTGAGATAGTTATTGCGCTGGCCATTTCCGCCCTTATTATTACCGGAATTGTTTCGCTGGTTGCAAGTTCTATAAGAAATTCGACTTATTCTAAAAATAGCAATCAGGCGGCCATTTATGCTCAACAAGCGACAGAATGGCTTAGAGGTCAGAGAGACAGCGATATGGATGGGTTTATCATTAAAGCTCAATCAGGAGTTTGGTGTCTTGTCGAACTTTCGTGGAATTTACAGAGGGCCTGTATCGGTGGTGATGAAATTTCCGACACTTTATTCAAAAGGCAGGTCAATTTTAATATAACGACTGTTAACACAAAAACCCTAATTGAAGCAGACATTGTCGTCACATGGCAAGATTCTCAGGGAATACATGAAGTTAGAAGTACAACAAACTTTTCCGATTGGAGACAGAGGTGATGAAAAAATTTACAATTTACAATTTACAATTTACAACTAAGTCCAAACAGGAACTGATTCGCGGGATGAGTCTTTTAGAAATATTGATTGTTGTGGCGATTTTTGCTTTTTTGGGAATTATTGTTACCGGATCAATTGCCCTATCTTTGCGGGGAGGTAGGAAAAGCGAGAGTCAAGTCAAAGTGGGTGAAAATCTTAATTATGCGATGAGCGTTATAGAACGCCAGATTAGAAATGCGAATTCGATTCCCGACTGTGTCACTAATCCGGATTCTCACATTTTAAATTATACCGACCAACAAGGAGATGCTACTTCTTTTTCATGCGTGAATATTGGCGGCGCCGACGCTCATGTGGCTTCGGGTTCGGGTAGGCTTACGTCAGATGATGTAATAGTCACATCATGCAGTTTTATCTGTCAAAAAGGCGCTTCGGCGAATCCACCATCAGTCAATGTTTTTCTTGAAATGCGGAGTGTTATTGGAGGCGGTATTCAAGACACAACATTATCATCGAATTCACAAATTCTTCTGAGAAGTTATTAATTTTTAATTTAAACAACGATTACCTTGGCTATTCTTGGATCTTTTTTAAGCAATTCCCCCAACTTTTTCTCGGCCCCCTCATTTAAATTTTCAATAACGAAGTGTTGAGTAAAAATTTGTTTAGCGCTTTCACCATAGTTCCTGCGAATGTTCCCCCCGAGTTTTTCGACCGTTGAGGTGAAGAAGTTCAGCCGCCCGGGTCCATCCGGCCCTTCAATAAGAACTGAAGTAAAACCCATAGCCTCTTTAGTTATTCCGTTTCTATCCAGTTCTGAGATTAAATCTTTCTCACTGACCACTCCTGAGCCAATCGATTGATAAAGTCTGGTTAAAGAACCCTTACTTCCGAGCTGGTCCAGAATATCCATAATTATTCTGGAGTATTCCTTTAATCTCAAGATATCGTACAAATTTAAGAGTCCTCTTTGGGAAATTATTTTTGTAACAATTTCGCGCCCACTTTTTTGTTGTTCAGTCATTTCAAGCTCCAAAAACTGCCGATCGATTTTTTGTTTTGTTTTGGGTAATACATGGTGGACCACTCCGGCGTCCGGCGCAATTCTTTCCTCTCCTCCCAGGATTTTTACAACCGCTCCGTTTGGAATAATTGTTGCAAGATCTTGCCGTTGCCCGTTGACTAACATTTCCATCGCTTGCGCGCCTAGTTTTTCGTCAATGTGATAGGCATAATCGAATCCATTGGCGCTTGGAGGAAAGAATTTAACCTCCCCCATTGGCGTAAAGACCAGCTTAAGAGCATACTTTTTTAGGTCCGTTTTACCCTTCTTAAGTGAACTTAGAACACCCCAATTGTTGTAATCTTCCTTTTCCTTTGACGTTATAGCGATTTTTATTGCCCCTTCGGGCAGATTTAAAGTTACCTGAAAAGCGCTATAGCCATTGTCTCTGGGTACAAAATAAAAATTGTCAAATCTTTTTTGATCCTCAGTACCCCCAAACTCTTCCCAAATAACACCAAGCGCTTTCATGCATTCGTTTCTAATGCTCCTTTCATCCTTTGAACTAACAGTTACACGGAAACTGATAACATCGTCAATATCTTTAAATAAATTGTTTTTTGCCTTGTCCATTATTTTTACAAGACTGTTTTTTCGATAGGATACTTTACATTCGGTACCTTCATCTTTTAATTTTTCGGTTAAAAATGATGTCATGTAGGCGATAAAATGCTCGTTTGTGCGTGGGTCCTTTTCCATCAAACCTGAATAAATTTCAAATTTTTTTGAATCTGTATATTGGAGTGATAAATTTTCCAACTCCCTTTTAACAACCCACATTCCAAGAGATTCTGCAAGAGGGGCAAAATAGTTCAGGGACGTAATTCCGTTCTCCGTGCGTTTTTGTGGTGTTATTGCAGCCATATCTCTCATGTTGTAAAGTCTGTCGGCAAGTTTGTAGATCGCAACGATCGGGTCAATCAAAGTTTTTGCAAAAACTTTTTTGGCGCTTTCAAAATCAGCCTCAGCTTTAATTAATTTTGCTTCATTTTCGGGGCTGAATTGGGTAACACTTTCAACACCGAAGGCCACTTCTTCACCGAAAACTGTTCGGATGTTATCGAGAGTTAAATCGGTATCCTCAATCGTATCGTGAAGAAGGCCAACGGAAAGTTTTTCCGGATCGGTAATCCCCCACTCTTCGTACATGATTCTGGCTACACCTATACAATGAGTGAAATACGGAGTTTTCCCGTCTTTCCTGGTTTGGCCTGCATGAGCAGTTTCGGCGACATCCCAGGCTTTTTGAAGAAATGGTTCCTTGGCTACTAAATCTTCCAGACGGGTGGGCGCCGCCAATTCGGGAGAAAATGAAGGATGGAGGATCTCCATATTAAATAGGGATTATACACTTCAATGTAAACCCTTGCCAGGTTTGGTGTTATAATGAGGTTCCCACATGAATGAGCATAAATTAAATGTCAGGTTGAGATTGGTTGTAATCAAGAATGGAAAACCTTTAGCGGGATATAACTATAAAAAGGATTTTCAAGTGTGAGAGAATATGCTGGAAAGCTAAATTATAAGCAATCATATGAATTTAATACTTTTGGGTGGAAATGGTGTAGACAATAAAGATTGGATAGAAGAAATTGAATTGATCCTTAAGCCATACTTTAAATCAACTCAAATCCAGTATTACGATCATTGGAAATCTGGTACGGAATTAATTAACCTCAACAAGGAAGTCGATAAATTGATTAAGAATATAAATTTAAAAGCCAAATATATAATATTTGCTAAATCTGTCGGCAGTTTGGTAGCCACGAAGGCGATATTTGATGAAAAAATATTACCTATAAAATGTTTTTTTGTAGGTGTTCCAGTACATTGGGCTTACAAACATAATTTTGATATTAATAAATGGTTTAAAAATCTTAAAGTACCATTGACAATAATCCAACATACAAATGATCCAATTACGTCAGCCAAAGAATTAAAAATTTTTCTTAAAGCTGAGGGTGTGATTAATTACAATTTAGTTGAATGGCCAGGTAACGATCATTTTTATAAGGAGCTTGACAGAATAAAAACTTTTGTAATAAACACCGCTAAATAAATTTCTACTAGGATCGCTTCAGCCGAGTAACTTTGTTACTCAATAATCAATTTGGGCTTAAATTTGCATTTAGTGATATAATCCTCTAATCGCAGTAATGCGGTATATTCGACGTTAAAAGTATGGAAAGAGTTAATTACTACGATATCTCAGCAAATCAAAAACTTTCCTCATTGTCAGGTGATGAAGTTGAGGTTGACGATCTCTCAAAACTTAAAAAATCAGAAGAACCAGCTTTGTTTGAATCGAATGGTTTACTGCAGAATATTGGCTCTCTCGATTTCGATCCATTAGGTATCAAAAAACCTTCGCGTTGGGAACGGGCTGTGGCAACTATGATATATGTCATTTCTGATCAAATTCCCAATAGAGAAGAGGTCAAAAAAGGTAGACAAATTATTGAGAGGTTGCCCAAAATTATTAAAAAAAATATAGACAAGCAGTTTGTATTGGGATTCTTACCTTATCTTTTGAGTGGGTTTAATTTTCATTTGAATAAAAATTTTGTGGCTGATTCTAATTTTATCGATGATGGGGTCTCTTTTATTACAAAGATTTATAAAGAACCCTCCATTCGTATACAGTCATTTTTATGCGCACATCGCGAATCACATAAAATTAGAGAACTCTCTCTCAGAGATCATATTCACAAAATAAAAATAGTAAGGGCTTTGAATTTGGAAGTAGGATTATTAGTAAATGCTGGTGTAGATAAATTAACGATCGATTGGTATCAGCAAACTGCAACCAAAAGAGCCTCTTCGAATATGTTTCCTGAAATTTTTATACATTATTTAAAAACTGGAAGACTCGCAGAATTGGTAAAAACGCTTGATTTGCATGAAGCAGAAATGAAAATTTTAATGAAAAATACCTCAACAGAAGCTGTTGACATAAATCTACTGTCATTAGATAGTTTTACTTCTCAGGTAGAAGAGTTTCTTGAAAATAGATATGGGCCACGTTGGGGCCTGTTACGAAGTATACCTAATGAAAATGATCAATTATCAAAGATTGTCAGTCAAATAGCAATGCCAGAAATAGGAAGATTAATGCCATTTTATGAAAATTCGGGAAGAGAAAAAAAAGAACTTCAAAAATATTTGGATACAAATCTACAAGGAGTAAAAGACAAAGATGGTGAATTTGCAATTGGTGATATCTTCAAATGGTTTGTTGATTCACAACAAATGACCCAGTTTGGCAAAGCGTTGTATGAAACTGCTTTTTATTATTTTTGGGGTTATGAATCAGCAGAAAAAGGCATTGTAGGAATAGGTATTGATCGAGATCACGAAAGTTATCAGTATACGGCCTACAAAAAAGGTTATTATGAAAAGACTACAATCAAAGATCTAAATTTTTCTATACCGATAGTCTATGCTAGAAGAATTGACACAGAAAATCCGAAAGGAATTTTAAGAGATTTTTCTATAAGACAATTTTGGAGGGACATTAATTAGATTTATATTTTATGGAAAGACTATCACCACCAGTGAAGCAATACGATAAAGATATTTTGAATAATCTCGCACTAGAAATTAGAAAATCAGTATTCGAAACGATTATCAATGCAAATAGTGGACATTTAGGTGGAAATTCCTCATGTATTGAGTTACTAACCTGTTTGTATTTTGGAGGAGTATTAAAATTTGATCCAGCTAATCCGCAAGATAAAAATAGAGACAGGGTTCTAATACTTGGTCATAAAGGACCTGTTAGATATAAAATATTTAGTTTAATGGGTTTGTTTTCTGAAGATGAACTAAAAACTTACAGGCAATTCGGCTCGAGGCTGCAAGGTCACGAAGATATGCATACGACCCCAGGTGTTGACATAACCCCGTCGGGTTCACTTGGTATGATTTTATCCTACGGAGTTGGAGATGCAATTGTCGCAAAAGAGAAAGGGTCAAATCACAAGACATTCGTTTTTTTAGGAGACGGTGAGGAACAAGAAGGCAATATAAGTGAGGCTGCCAGACACGCCGCAAATTTGGGTTTAGATAACCTAATTTGTATTCTTGATAAAAATGACAAACAATTATCTCGCCCGACTAATGAATCTGACAGCGGATCTGATGTTAGACGGATATGGGAGGGATATGGCTGGAATGTTTTAGAAATTTCAGACGGGCATAATGTTGAAGAGATAATGGAGGTGTATTCAAAATTTGAAGACATTCAAAAACCAACATTTGTAATTGCACATACAATTAAAGGTCGGGGCATTTCTGGTGCAGAAGAAAACTTTTGTGGATATCACACCCTAAGTGTTACTCCTAAAGATTTAGCGCGTCAGGCATTAGAATTATCTGCAAAAGAAATAAAAAGTCGTAATGACGAGGTTCAGCAAGCAAAATTGTTAGCTAATGGATTAGTCACTAGACCTGAAAAGCTAGATCAATCGTTAGAATCAAAAGTCGAATTTCCAAATGTTAATATTGCAGTCAATCCCGATGATGAAACCAATCTTGATAACTCCCAAGGATTTTACTTTAAAGAATTGAGAAGTATCATCGAGGCCGACAACCGGATAAAAATGTACGTAATTACTCCAGACTTTATTAGAAAAGATTTAGTAGAAATGGCTAATTTTGAGCGATTTACTAAATTTATTGATACAGGCATCAGGGAACAGCATGCCGTTGCGATGGCACATGGGATTTCAATTTCTGATCCACTTGCTCGTATTTTCATTAATTTTGGAGATGCTTTTATATACAGAGCAATGGATCAATTAAACGCTGTTGCCCAGGGTGGAAGTAAAATGATAATTGTTGGTGAACACAGTGGTTTAACACAAGAAAGGAACGGTAAGACACACCAAACAAGTGGGCAACCGGGAGCACTGATAAATATGCCAGGACTAAACATAAAAGAACCAGCCGATGTGCAAGATTTGTTTAATGTTTTAAATTGGGCGTTTACAAATAATCCAGGAGTTGTTTATGCGAGACTCCACAGAAAAAATATTTCTCCTTTATACCGCCAGATCGATGACTTAAAAAATATTCGACATTATATTACGCACGATCCCGGCAAAAAACCTGGGTTGGTAATTGTTAGTAGTGGTTTTACAACACATAATTCTGTTAAAGCAGCCGAAATTTTAGAATCCAAATATAATATACCAACTAGAGTAGTTAAT
Source organism: Candidatus Woesebacteria bacterium GW2011_GWB1_39_10 (assembly GCA_000993205.1). Lineage (GTDB taxonomy): Bacteria > Patescibacteriota > Microgenomatia > UBA8517 > UBA8517 > GWB1-39-10. The sequence goes on along the minus strand of LBVU01000002.1, from coordinate 55,969 downwards.
GTTATCAGCCCAGGTGAACTTGGAAAAGATTTTTTAAATTTATTAGAAAATGATACGCCAGTATTGACTGTCTATAACGGTTTTCACAAAGTTTTGCAATCGGTTGTGAGTATGGCTGTTATGGAATTTACATCAATAAGACCCAGTGTTATCGCAGGTCACGGATTTGATTTTGGAACAACTGGGAGTATTGTCGATCTTGAAAGATATTATCAAATTGATGAACTGGGTATTGTGCGAAAAGCAAAAAGTTTATTAGATAAATGAAAAAGAGAATTTTACTAATTGGAGGTAAGTCAAAAATCGCTCAGACTTTTGTTAAAAAATACTATCTAAAATATCAGATGGATATTACAATACACAAAAACATAAAAATCAATCCTCATTTGTCTAAAATTAAATATTATCAATTAAATTTAGCCGATGAGGCGTCGATTGAGAATTTTATTAATAAAACAAGAGGTAATAAATATGACGGATTATTATTCTTTGCCAGTGTTTATAGCGTCGAATCAAAATGGAATAAAATGAAATTCATTTCCACTGTCAATATAAACTTTATAAGTTATTTAGATTTGATTTTTAATCTAAAATTTAGAGCTAATTCTAAAATTATTTGCCTCACAGATGAAGGATTAGTTCAACCAAAAAAGAATCATTTTTATTATTCCTTCTCAAAAGCACTTTTAGAAGTCTACATTAGATTGCTTGCTGTTGAACTAGCTCAAACAACATCTGTAATAGGCATTGGATTGGGACCAACCAAAACTAGAGAAAGTGCTACCAATAAAACAGGGTATTATTCAAGGAGTTTGGTCTCTGTAAAAAACCCATGTGAGGGGTTGATTAATTTGATAGATTTTATTCTTTCCGAAAATAATTTTTATTCAACAGGCAAAATTATACCTTTTGATGGGGGCACTTATATTAAAAGAACAATTTAACTACAATTGATAATATCAAGAAATAACTTTTAAATGAGAATCTATGAAGAATTGATCGGCAAAATCACGTCTTTTTAATAATATACCGTTTTTAATTGTAGTTTTTGTTGAACTTCCCTTTTCTTTTACACCCCTCATCCGTACACATAAATGTCTTGCTTCAATAGAAACGATCAATCCCTTTGGAGAAAGTTTATTTTCTAACAAATCAAATATTTGTTTTGTTAGATTCTCTTGAGTCTGAAGCCTTCTTGAATATATATCTACAATTCTAGAAAATTTGGATAAACCCAAAATCTTCTTGTCTGGTACATAACCTATATGTACTTTACCAAAAAATGGAAGCATGTGGTGTTCGCATAAGCTGTAGAAGTCAATCTCGGTTACACTAACCAATTCATTGAAACCATTACTGTCAAACATTGTAATTTCATGGCTTGGGTCCATTTCATACCCACTCAATAGCTCTTTATAAGTCTTTGCTACCCTTTTTGGTGTTTCTTTCAATCCTTCTCTGTTTGGATCTTCACCAGTTAAAGATATAACTTGTCTAGCAAGTTCTTCTAGAGAATCATATGTGCCAGTTCTTGAGTTAACCATCTGAGGATGTATAGTATCCTAGTTTGTAAATTAAGTCAAAAATAAGGGATATAGGAACGCTTTCTTTGTTGACTAAACTTTTAGCGAAGGTTAGATTCCGGCTAAGGCGCGACTTCTTTCCAACTAATTTTTCTTGCGCCGAGCTTTGTGGGGAACATAAGAATTTGGTCCGGGGCGTATTCAAAAAATTCTGAAGGATTGGTATCGTTATTCAAATCTCTTTGTAGAGCAACCCCTCCGTATGAAGCTATCGATCCGCGGACATGCAGTTGGTCGATGCCTATTCCTGTTCCAAAAGTGGAATCGGCCAGATAAATTCCTTCAAGTGATGTAACAAGTGGGTCAACATCAATTGCCCCGTTTACAAATGCGCCAAAAAATTCCCGTCCGTCGGTCAAAACAATGTCTCCTTTTATTGTTAGTCCCGCCCCTTCAACTAAAAGAATAATCTTCCGGTCTGTACCAGTAAGATCTATGGGCGTATCAACTGAAAGATTTGTTCCGTTCCCTGTATATTTGTACCAATAGTAGCCGTAGGAAAGTGTTCCCCCGCTTTCAAAAAAACTGCCGTCGACATTGCCATTGGGGACAGTTGTAATTACGGTATCAGCCGGAATCTGGTTTGCGAAAAATTGATAATCGTAAATTTTACCGTCGGTTCCCCCGCTTTGAGCCAGCCATCCAAACCCGGGTGGGGATACATTAGAAGCGGTTAAGTTCGTGACGCCTGAGTATATTGGAATTCCAGGGTATCCTCCGCTACCACTAAGATCAAAATAGTTTCCATTTGGCACATCGCTTGTTAAATCCCCGCCGGCAGACACATCCCCATCCCCCACCTGCCACCACGCGCCGGGTGGAATAATGTCAACCGCCGTGTCTGCGGAGCAGTAAGTTATGGCCCCGATTGCCACACCCGATGTGACTACCGATTGTCCCGACCCGGGTCCCGCCGTAACAGTGGTTTTATATCCGTCAGTCCCATCGTTATCGGAGAGCGGTGAAACCGAAACAACTCCGTTATTAACAGAAAAATTAACCGTGGGAGTTTCGGACGAACCAGTTAGGGTAGCCGTCAGAACTTTTGCTTCATTGGGTTTGAGGGTCATTGAAAGAGGGGTAATGTTATTGCAGGAGATAAACTTTTGAGACGATTCCGCGCTGCAGGCGGCGTCTTTATAATTTACCACTTTTGCATAATAGAAAGTCCCCGGAGTTAGTCCCGGAACTTCCGTAGGCGAAGTTGCATTTGCGCTTGAGTAAACACAAGGAGTGCCTGCGCCGGTGCAATTGTTGTTGACCATGGTTTGGTCGCTTCCAACATAGAGGCTTTGGCTTACCCCGCCCGTGCCGGCATTCCACGAAATAGTGGCCGAATTCCCTGTTTCGTTAAATGAAACCTCCGGGACACTTGGATCCGTTGCAGCGCAATCCATGCATTGAAGCGAAAAGCACCAAAATTGATTTCCCTCGCCACACCTTGCCCCTCTTCTGTCATCATTGCACGAGCTTCTGGGAAGACAATCTCTGATCAATTCTGTTTCCCCATTGCATTCATAATTCCCCCCGCCCGCCCCCGAGCAACAACTGACTTTTTTTCTACCGGTGGGTTCGCACTCCTCAAGATTCTGAGAATATCGGCAGGCCGTTCCTGTTTCATACGAATAGCAATCATCCTGTGTCGCCGTGCAGTTGATTGTCGTTGACTGCCCGGTAAGATCTCTTTTGCAGCTCTGGGATTCTACTTGATAGTTACATTCGATTTCGTTGACGATTTTTGTGTCTTGGCAAAATTCGGTTCCCCCGCAACCGCTTTCTGCTATTGCTACTTTAGAAAAAAGGAAGGCAAAGGAAAGAATGAGTAGTGTCGTTAAGGCGAATTTATTCACACTTAAATACTACTACTTTGATGAGAAGTTCGCCAGTCTTTTATGGCAATTTGGTTATAATTTTCCTGTACCTGTTGTGAAAAGTATGTCTGGAGCCCGGCCACCCTCCACGAATTCTTTGTTGGCCGGAATATCAGGTTTATTGTATATGTATACAGGATATTTTTCGTAAGAGGAATCTTCTTTTATCCGAAACTGAAAATAACGTTGGTTCCCCTGCTTGAATTTTAGTGAATAGTCAAAAACGTTGCCTATTTTTTTACCACCCGGCACGGAAACGTCAATACCGTCTCCTATATCATAGGCGATTGTTACGGCGATGAGCTCTTCAACACCACCCCTTTGCGTAAGAGCCTCCGAGACTATAACTTTGCCTTCTTTGCCGTTTGGATTGTCTATTTCCCATAAGTTCCCGTTTAGAATGGCATCTACAAAGCCTATATTCTGGTGTGAGAAAACAATTCCTACGTGGGTTGAATTTTGTTTGTTGTCCAGCTTTGAATAGCGAAGGCCTTGGGCTGTGATGTTCTCGGCGCCATCGGCTCTTAAAAGAAAACGCTTTTTCCAATTTCCATTTTTATCTTTCCAGAAAGCCGGTACAAAATTGCCGGTGCCTTCCCAGTCCACAAGGACTTGGTCTTCTGTAATTTGAACGCGGTCTGGCCCAAGCGCTTTAATTGCTTGTCCATATCTTGGGTCGCCCAAATCGGGGACGGAAGGTTCCGGGGCTTCGGGGGTGGTGCGCGCCGTAGGAATTGCTCTAATAAGATAGGTTCCCTTGCCAGTTGATTCGGCAAATTTTTCATCAGGTTGAGTTATTTGGGGGGAAGCGGGGTACATTCTAAAAAACCGTGATATTGTATTATCATTCGATACAACTTTAACACTTCCGTATCTGGGGGAATCGTCCCAATTTCTTCCTATTTCAATTGTCACTTTTCCATACAGACCGCTAACTATGTTTCCATTTGTGTCAAGAGACGTAAATTTATTGGGATTGGCATCAATCAATATTTGTTTTTTAGCTTTTTCTTCTTCGTACTTTTTAGTGCCAAGTGTCCCATTTGCGAGAAGAGATGAATAGATGAGAACATCTTCGATTTGATACGAAAATTTCCTGACACCCGCTCTTTTTGTAGGTTGTTCAGGTGAAAGAATAAGTGGAAAATTTTCCACGAGCGCTTTAGGCTGACCTGTAACTTGGATAAGTTGAATGCCGTTGATCTCCATTTTGTCCGGTTGGCCTTCGAACAAGCTCAGAGTTTTCGTATTTTTATCAAGAACCATCGTCAGACCGTTTGTACCGAGCATCGAAGTGTACGGTTCAAAGTTTGAGTTGGAAACACTCTCCTTTGTACGTAAAAGAGGAGCAAAAGCAAGCCCACCAAAAGCTAAACTAGCAAACTTCAAAAAATCTCGCCTTGTTATTTTTGCGTCATCTTCTGTAGCCATAGTCCTATAATAGTATATTAATTCAGATCTGTCAAGTTTGAACTTTATTTAACTTCCACTACGTTTATTACACCATCGATCCGATATTTTGTAGCGGTTTTTTCCTTGACAAGCTCTCCGGTGATTTTGACATCGTTTCCCTCGACGATAAGGCTGTCCGGCACGTCCTCCAAAATGTAATACTTGCCGTCATCTGTGGCCAGGCCAAGCGCGCAGTTGGCAGAATTTACATTTCCTTCTACCAACGGTAGACAGACAATCCTTCCGTTATATGAGTTAAAGCTGCTCGGAGTATCCTTTGTTTTCTCAATTTTTTCAACCAGCACAAATTCGTCACAGCCGCAGTTTTTAACACTGCCGCAGTTTGGCGATATATCCTGAAATTTGGCAGTCAGGGCAACTTCTGCGTCGCGGTACATTGCGTATGCAGTTGAGGCCTTTTCATTTAAATCATCCGGGGTTCTTAGTTGATAGGTTTTGTCAGTAGTAACAATATAAATGCCGTTCGGGCAATACGATTTTTGAGGATCGATATCTTTGCCTTTTTTTACTATCCCCTTAAGGTTTAACTCTATTTTTTTGGGCCCATTAAGGTTATTTGAGGATTCCTGAAGAAGTTTACTCTGTTTGTAATATTGGAAAGACAAGCCGGCCAGAATAGTTATAAGAAGTATGATTGCCCCGATTGTTATGATCTTGAACAGCTTCATCAATAAAATTATATCATGTTTTCGTTGACCCACCATTCAAACGCTGTTAAACTAAATTAGATGAAAGTCCAAAGTATAAAGTACAAAGCAGATAGCGGACAGGCATTGGTATTGGTACTCCTTTTCCTTGCGGTGGTACTTACCCTGGTGCTTTTTATTCTTTCCCGAAGTATAACCGGCATTGCCGTTTCATCGGGAAGCGAAGAGGCGATCCGCGCTTTTTCTGCCGCTGAGGCGGGAATTGAGAAGGCGTTGGTAATCGGTGCGGGAGGAACGAATGTTTCCATAGGCTCTGCCACTTATTCATCAGACGTTTCAGATGTTGCCCAGGGATCAAATAATTTTGTTTATCCCCTATCTCTCACGTCCGGGGGGAGCGCAACTATCTGGTTTGTAGCGCATGATTCTGCAAATAACGACGCTTTAATTTGTAGCATAGGCAGCCCTTGTTTTACCGGCCAGACCATTAAGGTTTGTTGGGGAAACCCGGGCACAGCTGCATCCGACGCCACAACACCGGCTATTGAATTGTCAGTTTTTTACGAAACAACCCCGGGGGATTTAGCCACGATAAAAATTGCAAGAGCCGCTTTTGACCCTTTTGCCGCGCGCAATCCCGCCAATAATTTTTCCCTCCCCGATGCGGGAACCTGCGCAATCGGAGGCGAGATTTATGAATTTGGAAGAGAAATTGATTTATCGACATTGGGTATTCCTGCCGGATCTTACAATGAGCAAAACGGTTTACAGTTTGCGCGTCTTAGAATTTTTTATAACACCGATGTTGCCCACAAAATTGGTTTTGACGTAAATTTTCCCGGAAATACCGTACTTCCCTCTCAAGGATCTCAGATTGATTCAACCGGTACTGCGGGGCAATCAAACAGACGTTTGAGCGTTTTTCAGGGTTGGCCGGAACCGCCGCCTATTTTTGACTTTGCAATTTATAGCTCAACCGGGATTACAAAATAAAAAAGTATCTAGTATAATTATATAACTGCTCACATGACCGGACTTGATATTGGAAGTAAAACAATTAAAATAGTAGAACTTCAAAAAGAGGGGAATGGATTTGCTCTTTCCGCTTCCGGAATTGTCGGTTATTCTGGCAATAGTGTGGATAAATTGGTTGATGATAAAGAATATGCCGACTTAGGCTCTGTTGTTAAACATCTTCATAATGAGGCCGGCGTATCATCAAAAGATGTGGTTATCTCCGTTCCCGAATCCCAAGTATTTACAAGAACAATCAGGTTTCCTATGTTAACCGATTCCGAAATTGCCTCTGCTATTAAATGGGAATCTGAGCAATATATTCCGATTCCTGTTGCTGAAGCAGTTATTCAGCACTCTATTCTTGAGCGGAACGAAAAAACCAGTCCCCCGGAAGTTTTGGTTTTACTGGTGGCGGCGCCAAAGGTTGTAGTTGAAAGGTATACCAAAGTAGTGGAGGCTGCGGGGTTGACTCCGGTTGCAGTTGAAACGGAACTGATTGCTTTAACCCGAGCGCTTGCGCCGGTTGACAAGACGGTTTTAATTACCGATTTTGGGGCAACCAGTACCGATATCGCAATCGTCAAAAATGGTCTTCTTAGTTTTTCCAGGTCTATTCCAATTGCCGGAGAAGCTTTTACGAGGGCTGTTTCCCAGGGCCTTGGCATATCTGCCCCGCAGGCTGAAGAGTACAAAAAAACTTACGGACTTTCTTCAAAAGAGTTGGAAGGGAAAATTAAAGGTGCCCTTGACCCTGTATTAAGAATGGTTGTAGACGAGATCAAAAAAGCCATTAATTATTATCAGACGGAGGAAAAGGGAGATTCTCCGAAAGCTATAATTATTTCGGGTGGAACAAGCGGTATGCGCGAGATCGTTTCTGCCCTAAGCTCTCTTTTGGGACTGGAAGTGTTGGTCGGCAATCCTTTTATCAAAACCGCTGTTGACCCGGATACTGCCAAACGCCTGGCACCCTACGCATCACTTTATTCGGTGGCGGTTGGTTTGGCTATGCGCGGGGAATAGTTAACAAATATGACTGTCACACTTAATTTATTGCCTCCGGAGCATACAATAAGCAGTACTTTGGGAAAAACACTTAAGTTGGTGCGGATGTTGAATGTAATTTTGCTTTCCGGATTTATAATTTTTGCTCTTGGACTGGCAGCCTTTTTTGCTTTTAGTTCGATTCAATTACAGAGTATTTCTTCTGAAGTGGACGAAATTAAATCCCTAATTGTTTCTCAGGAAAAGACAGAACAGGCAGTGGTTCTTCTTAAAGACCGTCTTGCAAAGATCGGAATGGCCCGGGGTGTTGTAAGTTCGATTAAAATATTCTCCAGGATCGAGCCGTTTTTGATAAACATCGGTCCGAATTCAAATTTAAGCGAACTTAGCATCGATCCGCAAAAACTTGATTTATCCGTAGTTTTTAGAAGCAACAGCGATTTGTCCGCTTTTCTTAAAAATATTTCAGATTCCGAAGTTTTTAAATTTGTTACGCTTACGACCTTTGGATACAATCCGGCAAGTGGATATCTTGCCACCTTTCATATATTGTAATAATGTTTAAGAATTTATCGACGGGAACAAAACAGATAACAGTAGCGGTATTTCCTCTTCTTGCCGTTATAATACTTTTTATTATTGTTGGTAAATTCGGATTATCAAAAATATCGGAAGTAAGAGCTGGTCTTGCCAAGGCGCAAAAAGACCGGACGATTTTAACTCAAAAAACAGACATTCTGAGAACCGTTTCGGCTTCTGTGGGAGAATCGGCCAACGCCGCACTTGTTGTGCTTCCCGAATCCAACCCGTCGCTGGCAGTAGTCTCGCAAATTAAATTACTGGCTTTGGAAAATTCAGTTTTGGTCTCAGGAATAAAAAGCGGTCCCGAAATTGCTGATAAAACAGGGCTTCTTAGAACCGATATCAGTTTTGATATTATTGCGCCGCGGGACCAAATGATAGCATTCATAAAAGCTACGGGGAATATTGCTCCGGTTATTGTTGTTGATAAAATAAAACTTAGCGAAAACGGAGGAGTAGAAAGAGCCGCTATTTCCGTGAAGTCTTTTTGGTCCCCTCTTCCCACCAAATTGCCTTTGTTAACTACAGAGATTACAAACCTTACCGAAGCCGAAAAACAGTTGATTACCGATATGGGAAGTCTTAGGAAGCCTGTTTTTGTTATTGTTCCTCCGTCTACTGGAACAGGCAGAACTGATCCTTTTAGTCCTTAATTTACTCAGAAATATCCAAAGAGACCGCTTTCTTTTCGAGCGTGGCGCGGACTTTGAGGATGTTTCTAAGAGACTTAATCATATGCCCGCCTTTTCCGATAATAAGGCCGATGTTTTTGGGATCGGTTTTAATGGAATAAGCAATTCGGCCTTCGATCTCTGCTTCGTCGACATCAAATTTTTCTTCCCCGAGCACTCCTTTAAGTATAAAATCCAGTAAATCACGCATATTTATTTGGTACTAATTAATTTTTTGACGGTAGCGCTAACTTGCGCACCTTTTTCTACCCAGACTTTTAATTCATCTTTATTAATTTTAAATTCTTTTTTTGCAGGGTTCCATGTTCCTAGGGTTTTTAAAACCATCCCGGTTGCCTTTTTTCTTGAATCAACAGCCACAACCCTATAAAAGGGAGCTTTTTTGCGGCCGAATCTTGATAATCTTATTGCAATCATAAAATAATTTTGTGACAAGCTTTGCTTATCATGAAGCTATTGTACCTTTTTTGCCAGAGCCTGTCTAGCCGCATCCTGTTCGGCGGTACTTTTACTTTTTCCTTCTCCCCTGCCCCAGGGTTTTCCGTTTACAACAACCTCGATAATAAATTTTTTATTGTGATCCGGACCGGACTCTTCTACTACCTGATATTTTGGCGCGGAAAAACCAAGCGACTGAACGTGTTCCTGAAGCTGGGACTTGCTGTCTTTAAGAGGTTCCTTGGCGCGGACCTCAACATCTTTCAGTAGATTTTCTTCAATAAACTTTTCGGAAGCCTCGATCCCGCGGTCAATAAACATGGCTCCGATTATTGCTTCAACCGTATCTGCCAGAAGGGATGTGTTTTGCCTTCCGCCGCCATCCTCCTCGCCTTTACTTAAAAAAATCAGTGGTCCTAAATCAAGCTTTTTTGCTACTTCTGAGAGCGAAATGGTGTTGACTATATTCGCCCGTAGCGCAGTAAGATATCCTTCTTCTTTATCGGGGAATTTAGCAAAAAGTTCTTTGGAAACAATAAATTCCAAAACAGCATCTCCCAGAAACTCAAGTCTTTCGTTATTTGTACGTACTCCTTTATGTTCATTAACCCAGGACCTGTGGGTGAGAGCCGAGTCGAAGAGATTCTGGTTTTTGAATTTTGCTTTTAAGGATTTTATTTTATCCATACTTAGGTGTGAGAGGATAATGCCTCAAGAAGATCTCCGAAGGTTTCGATTTCTGTTAAATCAAGCCTGTCCGTGTCAAAACCGGCCTTTGACAATATTTCTATGTAGTCTGTTATGCTTGCCGGGTCCATGTGAAGGTCCTCTTTTAAAGATGTTTCATCGTCAACGTCTTCCATGTCAATTCCCAGAAAATCAGACAACTCTCTTTTAATTTTTACTGAGATATTATTTAGATCTGTATCCATTGTTATTTTTTCGTAGCTGCGGCATCAGTCTCGTCCTTGTATATTGTACCCAATACACCGTTGATAAATGAAGAGGAAGATTCGGCGCCGTACTCTTTGGCAAGTTCCACCGCTTCGTCGATTACGACTTTAGGCGGAGTATCGTCATTCTCAAGTTCGTAGACGGCAAGCCTCAAAATTGCCAAATCAATCTTGTTAAGTTTATCGATGGGCCATTGCGGGGCCGCGTCCTCAATTAGTTTATCGATTTTCTTTTTTTGGCTAAGAATCTTGATTACCAACTCGCCGTTCCCCGGTTGTTTGGCAAAAGTTTCGGCAAAAAGGGACTTGACGGCTTCCCTTCTTCTAATGTGCCTGGGGTCAGTTGATGTTTTCATCGAATTATCGCCAGAAGCCACAATACGGACAAGTTCTGTGATTTTCCTTCAATTTTCCACAACTGGTACACTTTGTCAGATTTGAAAGAACCATTTTGGGCTGTCCTCCGCGTCTAATTCCGGTTCTACTTCTTGTGTGTTTTCGTTTTGGTAAAGGTACCATATAACCGTAATTTTACCATGAGGCTCTGCTCATGGCAAGCTCTGCTTATGTTAAAATTACGAAATTTACAATTATCAATTTATAATTTTCAATTAAACATGAGTGACGTCATTCAAGTAGGAAAGACGCCAGCCGTATTTTTTAGTATATTCGAATTTGGTTTTAACCAATGTGTATTTTTTGGGGTTTTTGATGATGTCCTCCGCAACTTCTTTGGTTGCCTTAATTAACTCAAAGTTGTTCCAAGAGGCGATCTTAAGCTCCGGGAAACCTGATTGGGCAGTTCCGAAGATTTCTCCGGGGCCTCTTAGCTTTAAATCCAGTTCAGCCAACTCAAAGCCGGAATAACTCTTTTCCATCGCGCGCAATCGTGTGTAGGCTGCCCCGGAGTGGTAATTTGAAAAGATTAGACAATATGATCGTTTCGATCCCCTCCCAACTCGGCCGCGAAGCTGATGAAGCCCGGCAAGGCCAAAACGCTCGGCAGCCTCAATTACCATTATAGTGGCGTTGGGGATATCTATTCCAACTTCAACAACAGGGGTCGCGACCAAAATATCGATCGTACCCGATCTGAATTTGTCCAAAATCTCATCTTTTTCCTTGGACTTGAGGCGGCCATGCAATAGGCCGAGTTTTTGATTTATGAATACAGATTTAAGATTTAAGAATTCGGAGGTGACTGATTTTACGTCTGCAAGAGTTTCGGTGTCTGAGTCTTCAATCAAAGGGCAAACAATAAAGATTTGAGATTTGTTATTTATTATTTGTTTTTTCATCCACTCGTATGCTCCATCTCTTTTGATTTCTGGAACAACCCAGGTTGTAACTTTTTGGCGTCCTTCCGGCATTTCGGTCAAGACTGACAAATCCAAGTCACCGTAAGTGGTAAGGGCTACGGTTCTTGGAATGGGGGTTGCGGTCATTGTTAAAACATGCGGAGTTCCGGTTTTTTTAACCAGATGTCTTCTTTGCTCGACGCCGAATCTGTGTTGTTCGTCAATCACTACAAAAGCTACTTTACTAAAGTCAACTTTACTATGAATTAACGAATGAGTACCGACAAAGACATCCGTTCGTCCAAGATCGTGAAGTTTGACTGCGGAAGTTAGAAGTGAGAGACGAAGCTTGAATTTGGAAAATAGACGATTAAGGGTCTCGTAATGCTGGGATGCTAAAATTTGAGTGGGAGCCATTATTAATGTTTGGTAACCGTTTAAAAATGCCACAAATGCCCCGACTGCCGCGACAACTGTTTTTCCGCTTCCCACATCCCCTTCCAACAAACGATTCATGGGAATTTCTCCACCCAAATCTTTAAGAATTTCATCCATGGCTTTAGATTGGGATTCGGTTAATTTGAAAGGTAATGAACTGATAAACTGTTGAACTACTGAACTGTTAATTTCTAATCTATTGATGACGCGATTTTCTTTCCAGTTTGATTTTCTGATTAAGCTTTTTAGTTGGAGATTTAGGACTTCGTTAAAGGCCAATCTTTTTCTCCCCTCCTCAGCTTCCTCTAGATTTTTAGGGAAATGCACTTTTTGTATCGCATCCTTCAGACTGACAAGGGCCCCCCCTGTCAACACATCCTTCGGCAAATATTCTTCGATTTCTGTGGTGGCAAACGCATCGCGGATTTTGGTTCGAAGCCATTTGGAAGAAAGACCAGAAGTTTCGGGATAAACAGGAACAAAACGGCCTGTGTGGAAAGTTTGGTCTCCTTCTTCATCCAATATTTCGTAATCGGGTGAACTTAAACACAATTTTCTATTGAAAAATCCAACCTTTCCCGACAAGGAAACAAGGCGTCCCGGGTAAAGCATTTTTAATAAGAATGGTTGGTTAAACCAAACGACCATTAATTTTCCCGTTTCATCCTCAACCGACCCAATCTGCATTCTCACTCCTCTTTTAGAAAAAATATTAGCGATGGAAGCAATTTTGGCGTGAATGGTAACGGTTTCATCCGCGCGAAGTTTGTTAATAGTTGTTATTAATGAATAGTCCAGATAGCGCGAAGGAACATGGTAAAAAAGATCCTCAATGGTATTAATACCCAATCTTTCAAATTTCTTTTCGAATATCGGTCCGACTTTGGGAAGGTTGGAAATCGGTGAATCAAGATTCATTACTCAGATTATATCATCGGAGAAGTCAGACAGGTCTGATATATCAGATATATCCGAATTCTTCCGAATTATTCTGATGTATCTGGAATCTATCTTGCGTATAGAATATAAGGTAACACTGCTCCGGCCAGAAGTGCCAAGGAAGAAATTATAACTATTACTACAAATATTTTTTTGCCCTTTTTAGATATCATTTATTATTTAATATCATATATCGATATATGATATTCCTACTATTCTATCATATGAGACGCTTGCGCAATAAAAACGTTCTTTGGCCAACTTTTACTCATACCTTACTTTACCTTGAGAAAGGTCCGGCCTCCGACCTTTATTTCATCACCGGTTTTAAGCGTAGTTGATCCATCAGTAACTTTTTGTCCGTTAATGTCCACCGCTCCCTGTTTAATCAACTCCTTAGCGGCGCTTACGCTTTGTCTGTTGGTAAAAGGAATGATGGTTTTGATTAGAGACTCTCCCGCATTAACTTTAATGTTAAATTCTGGCGCCCTCTCCTGAAAAGTCTTTTCAAAATTTGCCTGAGCTTCTTTAGCGTCTTTTTCAGAATTTAACCACTTGGTTAAATCAAAAGCTAATTGTTTTTTAAATTCAAAAGGATTCTTGCCTTTCGCAATATCTTTCTCTATTTGTTTTATTTCCCCAATAGATTTGTCGGTTAAGATTGTAAAACAGTTTACAATCGAGTTGTCCGAAAGCGACATTATTTTTGCATAAAATTCTTTTGCAGAATCTGTTAAACCAATTACATTACCCTCAGTCTTACCAATTTTATTTCCTTTTGAGTCTGTCAGAAGTGGAAGTGTCATTACATATTTTTCTTTATGTAAGATATTTCGCATTAATTTTCTGCCCATCAACATGTTAAACTTCTGGTCTTGTCCACCGATTTCCAAATCCACATTCATCGCAACCGAATCATAAGCTTGCATAAAAGGATAAAGAAATTCATTCATGTAAACATCCTGTCTCTTTTTAAGACGTTCCTGGAACATATCCCGTTCAACAACTTGGGTGTATGTCAAATTGTGAGAAAGTTGTAAGAATTCAATTGCACTCATTTTCCCCAGCCATTCACTGTTATATTTAATTTCGACAGGATTTTCCCCATCGAATTTTAATATTCTACCTGCCTGCTCTTTATAAGTTTTAGCATTTTCCAAAACCTCTTCCCTAGTTAAAACTTTTCTTTCAGTCGATTTTCCGGAAGGGTCCCCTATCATTCCGGTAAAATCTCCAATGAGGAAGATTACCTTGTGTCCAAGCGCCTGAAATTGCGCGAGTTTCCTAAAGCCGACTGCGTGGCCAATGTGAAGTTGAGCGCCTGTCGGATCGAATCCTTGATATAGCGTTATTTTCTTTTCTGACATCAGTTTTGCCAAACCTTCTTTGGTCGGCAATATTTCTGCAACACCACGTGTTAATACTTCCTCAATTTTGTCCATATATGAATTCTAACAGTCCATCGTAAAATTTCAATGAAGAAGAAATACTTACCCATTCTGTTTCTGAGTGGATCTCGCCACCCATAGGTTTCATCATTAAAACAGGAACATTAAATTTGGCAAAATGGCGGGCATCGGAAGCTCCGTATGTGTGTGTAACTACGATCTTTTTGCCGTATGCTTTTTCCATTGTCTTTAGGAAATCCTTGACAACAAACAAATCGGTATTTGTAAAAGTGGGCAAACCGGTTGAGGCCTTTTCTATGGTTATGTTATTGCTGATTTTGGCGGCAATACCGGAAACAGTTTTCGTAATCTTTTCTATGCTGTCAGTTTCGGGATATCTGAAATCAACTTTCATTACTGCAACTGGGCAGACCTGGTTGATAGAAATTCCACCCTGAATTTGGCCCGTATTCATGGTCGTATTCCAATTTTCTTTGATATTGTTTTTGCCGTAAATTTTCAAAAGCTCCACAGAAAGTGTAGAAAGCATGTCCAGGGCGTTTCTACCCACCCATGGCCTGCTGGCGTGGGCTGGGGAGCCTTTAGCGGTAATAACCAATTGGCAAACTCCTTTGGCTTTGTTTACAAATGTTAAATTATCTCCGCCATCCGGAACGATTAAAACTTTCGGTCTGAATTTAAGTTTTTCTGCAAGAAACGCTCCACCTGCAAATCCTCCAATTTCTTCATCTGTTGTAATAGCTAAAGAAAAAGTAATTTTTGATTTAGTGGCAATAAGCTGATTCAAAAGAGAGATTCCGATTGGAATAGAAAACTTCATGTCGCTGGTACCCCGACCGAATATTTTATCTGCTTTTATGGAGACCTTAAATTGTTCAGGTTTGCCAGCAACTACGTCCATGTGCACCATATATCCAACATCCGGCGTCATTATGTTGGAATTACCGGCAATTAAAATTTCGGCGTCTTTATTCTTGATTCTTTTTACTTCCGCGTCCTTGCTTATTAAGGATTCCACATAACTCAAGGCCTCTGAGTTTTCTGCTACGTTACCGGTAACAGTTTCAAAGGAAACAAGTTTTGCAATCTGACTAATAAATTCTTCTTTTTTCATAAGTTTATATATCTTTACCATTCCGATTCTATCACTTACCGACAGGCTACGCATCCCTTGTGCCATAAGAGATGCAAAGTATTAGCCTTTCCACCTCTCATCTTGTTTTGACCAATTCATCTCAATTTCCCAAAACCTCTGTGCCATTTTCTTGGAGTGAACCCCTAATAACGTACAGACAATTGACTGTTAATTAAACTCTCTTCAAATTCATTCGGTGGCCTGTAGTTTAGGCTTGAATGTAACCTTTTTGCATTGTAAATCTGCTCAATATAGTTTGCAATGGCTTCTTTAGCTTCAAAATAATTGTTGTATTTATTTAGCCTAACCTCATCCCATTTGAATGTTTTGTTAAAACTTTCACAAACTGCATTGTCATATGGATTACCCTTTCTACTCATAGAAATTTGAATATTATTTAGTTTTAAAATATTTGTATACTCATAACTGGCATATTGAACTCCACGGTCTGAATGATGAGTTAGCCCTGCAGGTGGTTTTCGGCTGAGTATTGCCATCTGCAGGGCATGACAAACTAAAATGGATGATAAGTCACTTCCTAAATGCCAACCAACTACTTTTCTTGAATAAAGATCCAGTACTACTGCTAAAAATACAAATTTGCCAGTGGTCAGGGGGATATAAGTAATGTCTGCCACCCAGATTTGGTTAATCCTAGTCACAATCATTCCTTTAATTAAGTTTGGGTAAATTGGAAGTGGATGGTTAGAATCAGTTGTAACCATAAACTTCTTTTTGTGTTTGCAAAGTAAATCTTCTTCTTGCATCAGTTTTAGGACCCTTTTGTGATTAACTATAAAATCTCTTCTTTTAAGTTCCTCAGTAATCCTTCTGTATCCATATCTTGGATATTCCAGGGCAATTTGTTCAATTTGGTTTTTAACTAATTCTTCATCCATATTTTTAAGATTTTTGTTTTTCAGATATTCATAATACCCGCTCCTTGAGACATGTAGGGTTCTACACAAATCTGTAATAGATTGTCCTTTTTGACAAAATGTTTCTGCTACTTCATAAAGCCCCCTTTTTTAACATTTAATCCTTCCAGTGTAAATTTCAGGGTTTCCACCTCCATTGTCTTTCTACCCAATGCCCACTCAAGCTCTTTAATTTTAATTTTTAGTCTTTCCTCCTCACTGGCTACCAGTCTACCTGTAAAGGCAGTTTGAGGATTAGCTCGATAGACCGCAACCCACTTAGTAACTAGTCCCTCTGATAATTCATATTCACGAGTAATTTGAGCTCTGGTCTTAGTCCCTGATTCAATTTCAGTGACAACCTGAAGTTTAAATTCTCTGGTAAATTTTCGTTTAGTACCTGACATAATTTTTCACCTCCTTTCTGGCTACAGTTTAACCGATAGTTTAAAGTGATAACTTAATTATGTCTGTACGGAAATAAGGGTGCAGTCCATCTCTAAACTCGTTTAGTTGCGCTTCGCGTATATGCGAAAATTTATCAGCAATTGCTTGTGTGTCTTTCCGCATTTCAGTCGGAAGCACTTCAGAAACTTCAGTGGGCGCCAACTCTGATGACTGACCAGTCAAAATATTGCCGTGGAAACCTAATGTGGCGATTAATACTACCGGTTTCCCTTCATTACCCAATAGACGGTCAACTCCACACAAAACCATGTCAGATCTCGAAGACAACATACCAATTAACGGCATGTTTCGGTCTGTAACTTCTACCGGAAATAGTGAGCAACCTTTAAAATCAACGGACTCTGATGCTACTTGACTAGCTTTTTTTCCGTTATCATTAGGAATCGCCAGACGAAAAGGAGCAGTTTGTATCACCTGTAACCTTGGAATAGTTCCCTTGGTTGACCTATTGTTAATAGAGTCAGAAATTTTTTCACTGATAGTTTTTCCCGGCTTTATATCACTTGCCGAAAGAATAAATTGCTCATTTCTTAGTGGATCCCCGTGCGCAAATAACGGAGCAATTGCAAAGGGTGTAATTGGCAAAATCGAGTTGATAGTACCAAAAAATATCTTTTGAGTTGCAAGTCCGGACGGAACTTGCTTGAATTCGTCTGCGGCGCGAACTTCAGCAATTAACGCCTCATTAGAATGATTTTTTAGATGAAATTTTAAGGCTTCAAGAATTACCCTTTTGCCTAGTCCATTGCCGCGATCAAGCGATACTGCTCTACCGAGCTCCCAAGCGCCATCGTCTTGTTTTACAAGAGAAGCTGTTGCGACAAAATTTTCGTCTTTTTGGGCAAACCAACTTAAAACGTTTCCGACTTCAATATCCTTTACTAGTTTTTTCTTATCTTTGGTAATACCATGTTCAACATACATCGCTTTTAATAACTTAATGACATTGTCTGCAGTTTTTTCGGACGTTAAGTCTCCCGGGTTAAGAATTTTCATTCCGGCATTTCGCGTCTCAAGATTTATCAATTGTTCGCGTAATATTTCTTTATTCATGTTTATCACCCCCTTTTGGGAAAACAAAAAAGCCCCTCCAATTCCCGAGACAAAATCTCAGAAACTGAAGGGGCCCTTTAAAGGCGTTACCACCCTTCTTTAGTTATCTCAACAAAAAATCCCACTTCGCCTTTAGGCTCCGCGGGACTAGAAATTATGAGATAACCCTCATTATTCAAGTCCTTTGATTTCCAACAGACTCTAGTGCGTTTACGGGCACTCCCGGGCTCGATTTTGTCGAACCGGCTCTGCAGGGTAATTCATTAATTTGAGCTTGCGAGGTCTTGCACCAACCGCCTCGTCTCTATTTACCACTCAACTTAACTACTTCACTGCTTCACAGCTTTTACGATGTTAACAAATGTATATTATCACGGAATTTGGAGTTGTCAAATTTTAAATAACTGTTAAGTATATCCATGCGACTATTTTGAAGATGTTTTGGAGCTTCGGATTCGTAATCAAAAAAAAGGAGGATGTTTTTCTGCCCCAGTCCATCACACAAAAGAGGCTCTTCATTGATAGGTGTGATTTTTAAAAAAGTGTGTTGTAGGTATTCGGAAATATCCACTTCTCTGGCTTCGAGTTGTGTGTTTGGAAACGCTGATCGGACTATTTTAAATGCCAAAGTTGTCCATATTCGACAGTTGCCAGGTTCACCAATCTCGATAAGATTTTGGTTGCTGTTTAATCTTGTGATAATCCTTTTTCCCTCACTGTGACGTTCCATGACTATATTGTTTTCCCAGATTGACATGCCATGTTATAGTATCAACATGAAGGATATTTTATCAGGCCGGGAGGTATTTGCAATTACAAGGTTTTCTTCCGAACAACGAATTGAATTAGAAAAGCGAGGTTTTCAAATTTTCGAGCTCAGAGGCGAATCAGTTGCATCATTGAAAATGAATGGTGTAGGTTTTTGGTCTAATTGGCACAATGGACTTGAAATTGAAAATGAGCGATGTAAAGCGTCAGAGGTCGCTATTAATGTTGATGATTTATTTCTTCCCGGTTCGGGTGGTTTGACGCTTCAGGGGCAACAGGAAATGACGAAGAAATACAGCCAGTCACTTTCTCAGATCATTCCTGGTGTAAAAGCAATTATTGGGACGGCGTTGGATTACTTAGACCTTGATTGTGGTTACACCTCAAAAACAAATATGAGTTTTTTTAGAAGAGCCGGAAGCTACGATAACGCATCCACCACAACAATTGGTCCTGGTGAAAATTATTTGTATGTAGGTAGGTCTTTTAATGGTTTACCATTGGTGGCCTATAGACCGGGAAAAACTAGCAATAGTGATGTGAGAGTTTTGCCAATTATCGTTCCGGCAAACTATATTTGATTTCTTTTATCTGGGTCGCCTCCGGTTAAATAATATGTTTCTCCGCGAATAAGATCTCCTCTTTTTTTATCAATAGGAGGACTGGTTTTAATTGCATCGTGGATGACGGCATCTACAGTTGTTACAACTTTAGATGCAGTTGTATTTTGTATTTCTGTTTCGCGCATGTTTTTGTCTCCTTTCTAACCAACAAAAAACCTCCCTTTTGGGGAGGTCCCTTATTTGCTTTGTTTTTTAGCTACATAAGATTACCTCCCGTTGAAAGGAAGGTAAAAAAGAAAAATCTGTTAGAAATCAAAGTCATTACGTATAGCTTAGTTTTTTTTAAAGACGTTGTCAACTATTTTGACCCTAATCTTTTAAGAACTGAACTTTCAAGTTCGGCTACGGCCTGGTCCAATATTTTGTTAGAAGTTCTTGGATTCATAAGACAAGCTCTCCAAACCGCAGTTTGCTCAATTTTTCCATAATAATTGGGAAGATCAAAATCTGTTGAAGAGAAGAAAAACCCGCCTTTGCCTCTCAACCCTTTATCTACATCATCGATTCTACTTTTTTCAACAATATCTGATCTTCGACTGTTATCGTTTACACCGAACAAGTGTTCAACATCTGGTCTAATTCTAAAGCACTGCAAATTTACATCTGGTTCATGTATGGGCATTAGTATTTTAGAACGATTCAATCTGTCATTCAAATATTCGATTCTATCTAGCGTGATGTCGTAGACGGTGGTCAGCCCTTCAAGCCCTAGAGTTCTCAATACTGCTACAGTTGAAAGGATTGACCCAGCTCCACCTGATCCTTCGAATCTTTTTTCTCCAAGACTAAACCCGAGATTTTTATAAGATAAATTTCTTAAAATTGCCTCTTCTTTTTCTTCAAACTTAACGTATGGCGCTTTGACCCCCAGATTTAGAAGAACGTGGTTGTGTTTATCTTTAAAAAGTACTGCCCCATTTGAATAGGGTGTGTAAAGTGCCTTGTGGCCATCGATAGTGATTGCATCATATTCGTTTAAGGATTTGAAAAGTGAACTTTTGCGAGACAATCTGTATGGTGCTCCGTAAGCTCCGTCGGCAATAGTAAAAATGCCATGTTTTTTTGATATCTTTGATATTTGGGTTAGATCATCGACGATTCCGGTTTCTGTTTCCCCGGCAATAGCAAACACGGCTGCGACGATCTTGCCTTCTTTCAAACTCTGTTCGATCTTTTTTTCAAGATCGCGAGGATTCATTCTGAAACCGGGAGATTCTACCTCCATTTTTTCGATCATTCTAGCTGGCCCGCCCAAGGCATCTACAGCTTTATGAAAACTATAATGGGCAAATTTGTTGTATAAAATTACCAATGGTTTGTCTATTTGTTTTTCCGCCTCGTCGAATTGTCTTTTTATTCTTTTGACTGCAACATCAATTGCAGTAAAAACTGCAATTGAGCCTCCCGAAGTAAAAGTTCCACTTGCTTCGTTTTGGTCATAGCCAACCATTTTCATCAATCCTCGAATAGCTTCCGGTTCCAGTCTTGATTCCAATTCAGAAACTTCACGGGCTACGGTATTGCTCCCAAGTCTTGTAGCAAGCATATAACCCCACATTCCAGGAATTGATGCCTCAGACAGCATGTGTCCGATATATGTTTCATTAAATTGTCTTGCGTCTTTTACTTCATCAAAAATCCCCATGAGTTGTCTGGCGATTTTTTGTTGTTCAGCTGAAGGGTTTGCTCCCAAAAACATTGACGTCAAGTTTCTCGCAAATTGTTTATACTGCATGTTGGGATTTTGAGGGTCAATAAAATATTGCAAAACTCGAGCTTGTTCTTTATCTTTGTTTGCAGGTAAAAATCTTTCCATTTTATAAATAAAAAAAAGTGCCCTGTGGCGCTTTATTTAAGCTCCTTTTCAATAAAGAAAAATTTGAATGCGAAATCTTTAGGATTCATACTAATTGGTATTCTAACATTAGATTATCTCTTGTCAAATTATACTAGTGAATTCGTTTACATACTTTGATAATATTTCATAATACGTTAGACAAGATTCAACATCGATCCACTCTTTGTCACTATGTATACCTCCTCCATTCGGCTTCATTATTATAGGAATATTATACTTGGCCCAGTATCTAGCGTCAGATGCTCCGTTTTCTCCTTCAATTTTTATATTTCTGCCGAGAACATCTCTAGCTATTTTTAAAAATCTTGTCACTTCAAGATTTTTTATGTCTGTATATATTGGGTCACCTTGGGCACCAAGTTTAATGGAAAGATTGGGATCAATTTTTTCAGAAGCTTTTCTTACCTCTTCCAATATTTCGTTAGCACTTCTGGTCTCGGGAAATCTAAAATCCAATTTGAGAGTAGCTTCGTCACAAACCTGATTGGTCGATTTGCCACCTTGGAGTACTCCCAAATTCATCGTGGTTTCCCAATTGGGTGATGCAGAATTCTGATCATATATCGCGCCCAGCCCACTTGCTATTTTGATTAATGGCGTTAATGCATTTTTTCCAAGCCAAGGAGTTGAGGCGTGAGTTGCCTTACCTTTAGATTTATTAACAAAAACAAAATCATCTCCTCCGTCCGGTACTATAAGAACTTCAGGAATAAATTTAATTTCATTTGCTAAATAATTTCCTCCATCCCCGCCTCCGACTTCCTCGTCTGTTGTTATGGCGAGAGTCATAACTGGAGCGCCTTTATCTTTGGCTAATTTGTTTAGTATTTCAATTCCAATAGGTATCGAAAATTTCATATCGCTTACTCCTCGTCCATAAAATTTTCCATCAGTCTCGGTCATTTTAAACATTTCTTTGTCGGCATCGACTACATCCACGTGTGCTAAATAACCGATATCTGGGTTTAGTAAATTTCCGTTTCCTAAAAGTAAAATTTCAGTTTTTCCATTTTTAATACGCCTTTTTGACAATGCGGAGTCGGCCCAACTTTCTATGAGATCTAAAGCTTCGGAACTTTCTTTTAGCATCTCTTTTTCTCTGATAGTCGGGATGGCTACAAGTTCAGTTAATTTTTCTTTAAAATATTTTCTCTCCATGGTGTTTATTTCTTGGCCTTTGATTGAATATGGTTGTCTGTTAATTGCATTGCAACACGAAATCTTTTAATTGTTTCTTCAAGCATTCCCACTCTTGGGGTCAATATTCTAACAGCTTGGTTTCCATATCCTTTTGAGGCCTCTTTGCCCAAAGTATTAGAATACTCGTTCAAACTTTCGCTTTTAATTCCTACACATGCAAGCCTGGTGAAGAGGTCGTCGTTGGCATTTGCCACGATTTGCACGGGGGTTTCGTAAATAGTAGGCGCTATTTTTAGACCTAAATTTGTTAAAGCTTCATAAAGTTTGCTATTTGTCTGGTGATTATAATTAATCGCCTTAAGAGCTTGTGCCCTAGCGAGAGTTTTTCCTTCAGAACCCGTGAACAACAATGTGTAGGCATTTTTAACATGGGCTGGAAGACCAAATACAAGTTTTTCGCCTTTACTATATAGGTTTTTAGACAATCCCGGGTTCATAAGAATATAACCTGCACGTAGAGCAGCCAGGCCCTGTGTTTTGGTTAATGAACCCACGCACACACCTCCACGATCTATCGTATATTGAATACCGTCTTTAAATTCATCGCCTAAAACTTCACCAAACGCCAAATCAACAAAAGGTATTCCTCCGTGGAAACTTACATGGTTTACAACTTTTCGTAAAAGATCTTTGTTCGCAACGCCTGAGGGGTTATTTGGATAGTCAACATAAACAACATTTCCCGATAACTGATTACTTTTCATGTCTAGAACGGCATTAAGAGAATCGCTTTGCAAAAACGACTTATCGGAAATTACCGGTACATACCTGGCATTATTACGCGCGGCATATTGTTCAACATTCGGAAAAGAATAAGTTGGAACATAAACCGTTAACGTTTTTCCTTGTTGGTGAGAATGGTTTGATAAAGCCCTTATAACCTCATCACCCGCTCCGTAACTGCCGTTTGGATGAAAAATGACGGATTCGTTTCCTATATTTTTAAGACCAATTCCTTCGATTAACAGGTCTTTAATGTCCGAATGGTGGACATCTTCATCATATTCTGCGATTTGTTTTGTAGAAGTTAGATCGGCTAATTTCTTAGCATCGAATGCTGCGCCACTGGGATTTGCTGCAAGACCTAAGTCTATAATTTGCCCATATTCTCCTCTATATTCAACTGGCAAACCAGTGGCTACATAACCCTCACTCTTTTTATTTTCAGCATTCATTGTTTAGAGGAGACTAACAAAAATAAATTTTAATGTCAATATGCCCTTGTATTGTATTTTTGTTTTGTATATTTATTAATACGTTTCATTTCAAGATTGTAGCCAAGACCTGTAGCTGTTGGTATTGCAATATATCCGTTTTTATCCACTTCGTATGTTGGATCGATTAAGTCTTCTTTATAAAAAAACGAACTCGGAGACATGTCTGCAGGATATTTAAAACCCGGAAGGGAAGAAAGTGCGATATTAAAGGCGCGACCGATCCCAGTTTCTAATAGTCCACCGCACCATACGCCGATATTATTATCTTGGCAAAAATCGTGGATTTTTTTAGATTCTGAAATCCCGCCAACACGTCCGGGCTTAATATTTATTATTTTACATGCCCCTATTTTTATAGCCTTCCTGGCATCCTCCACTGACAGAATGCTTTCATCAAGGCAAATAGGGGTTGTAATTTCTTTTTGCAAAAACGAGTGGTCAACAATATCGGTATCACCTAACGGTTGTTCAATCATCATTAAGTTAAATTTATCAAGTTTTTTAAATATGGGAACATCATTTAATGAATAAGAAGAGTTGGCATCCACCATCAAGGGAATGTCACTAAATTTTGCTCTAACTTTTCTAACGAGCTCGACATCCCAGCCAGGTTTAATTTTAATTTTTATTCTTTGATATCCCTGGTCCAGTCTTAATGAAATTTCTTCCAAAGTTTCATCGATGGAATTTTTAATTCCGATACTTTCGCCAATAGCGACACTCTCACTTTTTCCTCCAAGAAGCTGTTTCAATGATTGTTGGGACTTGATTGAACAAATCATCCACATCGCACAGTCAATTGCTGTTTTGGCAAAATGGTAACCTTTTACTTGTGAATATAAATTATCGAGACCTTCAGGACCAGAAATACGCTTTCCGACAATCGATGGTAATAAATATTCTTTAAGTCCTAAATATGTTGTAATGGCAGTTTCGGGGGAGTAATTCGGAAAAGATAAAGCAGCCCCTTCACCCCAACCAACTACTCCGTCGGAATCTTCAAGCCTGACCACAACTGTTTCTTTGTAATTGATTGTTCCAAATCCCGTTGTGAAGGTCGTAATTAAAGGCAATCGTAAAAGTCTTACTTCTATTTTTTTAATGACGATAGGTTTGCTAGACGGAGACATTTCTTGATTTTACAATATCCTTAATTGATTTTCCTTTGGAATAATCTACAAGCGCTCTATCCGCTCCGTTTTGTTTTGTTTGTAAGACATGGACAGGATACGCTAGTAATTTTTGTTGCCCTACAGGAAGTCCCTTTGCTGAAATTTCAAGAACTTTTTTTGTGAACTCAAAAACCTTTACACCACCCACCTCACCGTGCAACCCGTCCTTAATTGCGGCTTCTCTCAAAAGATTAAGATGTTGCCACTTAAAAGTTCTGAGATATTGAAGCGCCTCGTCTAAATTGTTAATTATTCCTGATTGAATTGCGCTTGGCGCCATAATAGTTGACCAGGATAATTCATTACCAAGTGAGTTTAGATGTGTATCAGGAAAATTTGCTCCCGGGTCTCTACCTTCAATGTAAATGTCAGAAACCGAGCCGTTTGTAAACAATTCCTCAAGAGAATCATTCTTATATGCATTAAGGAATTCCTGTTTATTCACCTTTAATGAATCAAAATGCCATCTAATTCTTGCACTGGTAAATTGTGCAAATTGAAGCGCCTCCATATGTTTTAGGTCTGGTATAATAGTAATTTTTTGGCCTGAATTTAAGAATTTCCCTTCTGCTTTTCCCATTGATAAATAACTCAAAACAGATGGATTGTCGTTAATTATAATTGCTGCATCCCCGAATGTTTTGTAGTTTCCACCCGAAGCTATTACAAAATGCATATTAGTTCCGGGACCAAACATCCAAGTAAAATAATCTTTTAGTGTAAAGAATGGTTTTTCGGGAAATTTAGCAGTTAACCTATCACCTTCCGATGTAGAATTTTTCATAAACCTATCCCACATTTTTAATCTAGTCTCCTTAAATGGGCTTACTTGACCTTCCTCGAATGGGCTGTTTGCAAAAAGTCCTATCATTGCTGCGGAGGCGCCAATTACTGCGGTGAGAGCTTTTGCTGCGTTTTGTGGCTCGACACCAGTTGATGGACTATTCTGTGC
Source organism: Candidatus Woesebacteria bacterium GW2011_GWB1_39_10 (assembly GCA_000993205.1). Lineage (GTDB taxonomy): Bacteria > Patescibacteriota > Microgenomatia > UBA8517 > UBA8517 > GWB1-39-10. The sequence continues at coordinate 30,261 of LBVU01000002.1, read as the reverse complement.
TTTAGCGTCAATTCCTGCAGCGTGATCCCAACCTCTCAGAGCAATATATTTATAAACACCTTTTGGCGCAACAAAAACTTTATGAGTAGCTGAATCAGTTTTTCCCAAGGGATGAATCGAAAGATTTATAACAGTCGCTCCTTCTTCAGCTAAAACATTTTGTAAGGTCTTTAAATCGGTTTTTAAGATGGCCTCAAGTTCTCCCAAGTTCCTGGTAACACGTGTAGAAGTTTCTTGGAGATTAAAACCATTATCTAGACCTATGTGCCCAATCTCTGGTGCGTTTACTGCAATTGCCGTTTCGGGTTGGATGTCGCTGTAGTCCAGTTCTCCATTCTTATAACTTGCTGAAATTCTTGTAAATGATTTTTGAGAAATTCCACGAGGTAAACCAGAAGCTATATCTGATATAGGTTTCTCAATTTCCGCTCCAAAAGTTGCCATATATTTTGATTATGATGTAGTTTACGGCCGACTTCAGTTTCTGTCAAACTTACTTAATTTCAATCTTTTCCTTTCCCATCCATTTTTGAAGAACCTTGGGGGTTGTTACACTTCAGATTTTTTGTTTTTAATCTCATCTAAAATATTTCTGACAAATTTATCCAATTTCTGAGTACCAAAATTTTTACCGGTTCTACTTCTTGGTGCAACTAAATCGTTTTCCATTTCTTTGTCTCCCACAATTAACATATAGGCAACTTTCTCCATTTGGGAATCGCGGATTTTTGCCTGCAATCTCTCGTTTCTGTCGTCAAGTTCAACGCGAATTCCGCTTTCTTTGAGCCTAGCAAGGACTGTCCTTGCATAACCAAGATGTTTTTCAGAAATTGGCAAAATTTTTACCTGAACTGGTGTTAGCCAAGTTGGAAAATTACCGGCATAATTTTCAATAAGAATCGCCAAGAATCTTTCGATTGAACCCAGTGGTGCCCTATGAACCATAACAGGTGTTTTCTCTTTACCATCTTGGTCAATATATTTGAGGCCGAATCGTTCGGGTAACATGAAATCAACTTGAACGGTACCACATTGCCATTCACGTCCTAATGCATCCTTAATTAGAAAATCAGCCTTGGGACCATAAAAGGCGGCATCGCCCTCAGATACAAAGTAGTCAGATCCAACTTTCTTTAATGCCTCAACTGCCTTCTTTTCAGCCCCTTTCCATAGAGAATCGTTTCCAAGGTATTTTTCTTTCTTTGATCTAACTCCAAGACGAACTTTGTAATCAGTAAACCCAAAAGTCATATATATTTTCTGAATTAATTTAAAGACCGAAATGAATTCATCAACTGCCTGTTCAGGTGTGCAAAAAATATGCGCATCATCCTGAGTAAATGCCCGAACTCTCAGAAGTCCATTCAGTTCTCCTGATTTTTCGTATCTGTAAACAGATGCTATTTCGGCAATTTTTAGCGGTAGCTCCCTGTAAGATCTTGATTTAAATTGATATGTTTGAATGTGCATTGGGCATGTCATTGGTTTAACAAGATACTCCGTTCCATCAACATCCATTGGTGAATACATTTTTTCTCTATAAAGGGCCCAGTGTCCGCTTTTTTCCCAAAGCGATTTTTGGCCAATGTGGGGACTATAAACGTGCTTGTAACCAAGCTTTTCTTGTTCGGCGACCATGAAGTTTTCTATCTCGCGTCTTATGGTTGAACCATTTGGTAACCAAATGGTAAGACCTTGTCCAACCTGATCATTAATTGTAAACAAACCCATTTCCTTGCCTAATTTTCTGTGATCTCTCTTTTTAGCTTCATCTTGTTGAAAAAGATATTTTTCCAGCTTTTCTTTTGTCGGAAAACACGTGGCATAAATGCGCGTAAGCATTTTATTCTTCTCATTGCCTCTCCAATAGGCGCCGGCGATGGACAATAATTTGAAATGTGCAATCTCTTGATTTGGGTGGACTACATGCCCTCCTCGGCAAAGATCAGAAAAATCACCAGATTTATAGAGAGTAAGACTCTGCCCCTTCTTGGAAAACTCATTAATTAACTCAACTTTATATTCGTTTTCTTTGAATGTTTTTACAGCTTGCGATTTAGTAACAATTTGTTTTTTAAATCCTTTCCAATCCTTTGCAAGCTCGCGCATTTTTTGCTCGATTTTGGGAAAGTGCTCTTCTGTTATTTTAGCATTACCAAAGTCTATGTCGTAATAAAAGCCATCTTCAATTGCAGGGCCAAGCGCGCGTTTAGCTTGGGGCCAAAATTCCAGAATGGCAGCCGCCATTAAATGAGAGCACGAATGCCTCAAATGCTCCAAATAAAGCTTATCTTTCTCGATTTCTGTATTTTTCTTGCTTCGCGTTATTTTCATATGTAAAAACAAAAAATCACCTATTTCTGTTGGATCCCTTTGCTTTCAAAGGAAGGTTCCATCCAACTTCATGGTGACTTAATTCTTCTTAATTTCGCCTAAGTTGCGTCCTACTTTGCGGTTGGTAACCACATACAAACGTAGGAGATTCGACTAATACAATGATATATCTTCAGATTGATAGTTGTCAAGAATATAAGGGATTATAGTCATCAGGTTTGGTTCAGTAATATATATTTTGGAAGCTGCTTTAATTTTGGGTCTAAAAATAACACCTCCAAAGCCTATGAATAAATTTACGCTTTCTTTAGCTTCTAAGTCGGTGCTACCGTCGCCAATCAATACGGTTTTACCCATTTTATTTTTAAATTCGTTGATTTTTATTGCCTTGCCGCCATTATTAGAAAGAGGGTTTTCCCGATCGAAACTTAAATATTTTTTATTTTCATCAAAAAAAATATTGTTTGTAATGACATTAGTAGATTTTATTCCCAAAAAATTGGCCAGCATCCCGACAGCAGGTTGAAAGTTTCCTGTAAGTATCCAGGTTTGAATGCCATTTGTTTTAAGAATTTTAATGGTTTCCAAAGCGCCAGGGGTTATGTTTTTTATGTATTCATTTCCCATTTTGACAATATCCTCAAAGTCAGGTGAAATAGCTCTCATTTTTCTTTCCATAGATTCCCTCATGCTCATGTCCCCATTCATTGCAGATTTTGTTATTTTTGATAATTCTTTCTCTTTCCCCTTTAATTTGGCCAAGAAATCAAGGCCCTCGAAAGTAACCAGAGTACTGTCAACATCAAAAACAACCGAATCATATTTTCTGTTTTTCATATCATTCCTTAATTATAAATCATTGATATCCTAAAACCATATCAGAGAGGCTAAATTTTCAATTCGATCTTTTCCTTCCCCATCCATTTTTGAAGAACTTTGGGGACTAACACACTTCCGTCTTTTTGTTGAAAGTTTTCCAGAATTGCAATAATTGTTCGGCTGGTGGTTGTTATTGTTCCATTTAATGTATGAACAAATTCATTTTTACCTTCTCTTTTAAACTTGATATTTAATCTTCTTGCTTGGAAATCTGTGGTATTGCTGGTTGAGGTGATCTCCCTATACTTGTCTTGAGATGGCATCCAGGCTTCCAAATCATACTTTTTGCTTGCGGCATTGCCCAAGTCACCCGTTACCATTTTAACTACTTGATACGGGATTCCCAGTTCTTGATAAACCCCTTCTTCAATCGCCAAAAGTTCTTCATGAATTTTGTCCGAATCCTCCGGTTTGCAAAAAACTACCATCTCGACCTTTTTAAATTCATGGACCCTAAGGATTCCGCGGACATCTTTTCCATAACTTCCGATTTCTTTTCTATAACAACTTGAATAACCAACATATTTTTTAGGCAAATCCTTTTCCTCAAAAGTCTCGTCTGTATGCATACCTACTAATGTAATTTCTGCGGTTGCAATTAAATCCAAGTCTTCATCTTCAATATGATAAATTTGACGTTCCTTGTCGCTTCTTGCCTGGAATCCGCAACCAACTATATTTCTTTCTCTGGCAACATTGGGAGTAATGACCGGAGTAAAACCTTTTATTGCCAATTTTTCAAAAGCGTATTGCGCTAAAGCGAGTTCAAGACGGGCCAAATCATTTTTAAAATAATAAAAACCCGATTGAGCAACTTTGGCTCCTCTTTCAAAGTCAATGCTGTCTGTTAGTTTTCCTATATTCAAATGATCACGTACCGGAAAATCAAATTTGGGGATCTCTCCCACTGTTTTTACAATTTCATTCTCCTCCGGCGTTCCGACTTTAACATCGTCCGCTGCAAGGTTCGGAACTTTGTACATAAGTTCGTTAAAATCTGACTCAATTTGCTTTTGATTTTCCTCAGCGTTTTTAAGTTTTGTTTTAAGTTCACGTCCTTTTTCGATATCATCTTTTGTCAATTTATTGCGCTCGGCGCGTATGCTCTCCACTTCCTGGAGAATTTTGCGTCTTTCGGCATCCACCGTAAGGAGTCTTTCGATAACGCCCTCATCAAAGCCCTTGTCCTTTGTGGCTTTGATTACTTTGTCTTTGTTGTCCCGGATGAAATTTATATCTAACATATTTTTTAATTATACAGTATTTAAAATGCGTGTTTTTTTAGGTCTACCAACAGGTTTTGCAAATGCTTCTTTTCATCGAGGGCAATTAAGCGCTGATTGTTTCCATTGGTTTCGATAACGGTAACGGCGGCAGGGTTTAGCTCAAATTTCCAGATGTTGTTTAATAGTAGGCCGAGAGCGTGGGCGACCAGAATTCTAATGATATTGTCGTGAGTTACAACCAGAGTATTTTCTTCATTTTTTGTCATACCTTCCCACCAGTTAATAATTCTTTCCTGAGTTTCCAAAAAAGTTTCTCCTTTTGGAAATTTGGCATCAGCCGGCGTCTCCATCCAAGTCTTATAAACATCCGGCCATTTTTCTTCAATGATCTTTTTATTTACCCCTTCCCATTCGCTATGATTTGTTTCGATAACATCCAAGGTGTCTATAACCTCTATATTTTTTAGATCTGCGACCTCTTGGGCTGTTTGCTTTGTTCTAAGAAGCGGGCTTGCAAGTATCTTTCTGATTTCAACCCCGCCAAAATATTTGGCAAGAGCTTTTGCCTGCAATTTTCCCATATCTGATAACGGGGTATTAAAGGTTTGGCCTTGATATATCCCTTTTGTGTTTGCAACCGATTCTCCGTGTCTTACTAAATATGTTTTTGCCATACGCACAATTTGTTTTGTGCTCCGGCCTTTGAGGTGCCACCTGAAGCTGTACTCAATTTTATGGCTATTACGGGCCACCCGAATCAGTTTGTTACCCTGATCAGCTCGATAGTTGGAAGCTATCTTGTATCGCTTTTGTCTATGATACCACTCTAGAAACGTGTTTGTCTACTTTTGATTTAAGACTGTTAAATTCTTTTTTAGATGCGGTATCTGAAAGATCTGCGGTTAAACCTTTAATATCGTCTTTAAGCCAAGAAATTTCTCTCTTTAGATCTTCTTTGGTTGCAAATGTCTGTGTATTTACTTTATTTTGTTCATCAAACATCTTTTGAACACCTTCCAGGATGGCTTCAGAAAAACCAATGGAAACTTTGGTTACTATTTTTTCTACATCTTCTTTGGTAGCTGGGCTAGCATTTTTAACAGTCATAATTTTATATTAGTTTATCTGCCAATATTGGTCAACTATCTCAAAACTTGTTACAATTGATCAAAATGTGGAGAGACCGAATGAGGTATAGACAGAATCTAACCAGGAGCAGAAAATTGGTTAGAATTGCCAAATTTGTTTTTTTGGGCGTGGTACTTTTATTTGTTTTTCTTTTTGTCGCGCTTCCACTCTTTTCTCTTTCCCTCCCCTCTCCCGACAAAATAGTTAGGCAAACCGGTTTTTCTACTCAAATCCTCGATCGCAACGGACAAGTTCTTTACGACGTCTTTGCTAATCAAAATAGACAGCCCGAAGTTTTAGCTGACATTCCTTTATATTTGCGACAGGCAACAATCTCTATTGAGGATAAAAACTTTTATACCCATAGTGGCTTTGACCCCATCGGAATTACCAGGGGATTCTTGCGGATATTCACAGCCGGTCGGGCCCAAGGAGGTTCAACTCTGACTCAACAGCTCGTAAAAAATTCCCTTTTAACTAACGACCGCACAATTGTCAGAAAAATTAAAGAATTTGTGCTAGCTGTGCAAATAGAAAAGAAATATACCAAAGATCAAATATTGCAGATGTATTTGAATGAAGTTCCATACGGAGGAACTGCTTGGGGGGTTGGCGCTGCCGCCCAAACTTATTTTGGCAAAGATGTCAAGGATTTGGATTTAATCGAAAGCGCAATTTTGGCCGGAATGCCGCAAGCCCCCTCATCCTATTCGCCTTACTCCTCTACCCCAAAAGCTTACATTGCACGCACCAGAGAGGTATTGCGAAGAATGAGGGAAGACGGATACCTAACACCAGACCAGGAAAAATCGATTGATGCGGCTTTGCCCGGAGTTTCTTTTCAGCCAAGAGGAGCCGGATTTAAAGCTCCCCATTTTGTTCAGTATGTACAAAGGATTCTCGAGAGCCGGTACGGGCAAGCGATTGTTGAACAAGGCGGACTTAAAGTCACAACAACTTTAGATCTCGATTTACAGGAAAAAGTTCAACAAATAGTAACTGACGAGATAGCAAAAGTTGAAAAACAGCATATTACAAACGGCGCCGCAATTGTAATTAATCCTGAGACAGGGGAAATAATGAGCATGGTGGGAAGTAAAAATTTCGGCGCAACGGATTATGATGGTCAAGTCAACGTAACAACTTCACTTCGCCAGCCCGGAAGTTCTTTTAAACCCTTTACATATGTAACTGCATTTAAAAAAGGTTACACGGCTTCGACTATGATAATGGATGTACCTACAACTTTTCCGGGTGGGGTGGGACAACCCGACTATAATCCTGTGAATTATGACGGTAAATATGTAGGCCCTATTCAGATACGCTACGCCTTGGGAAATTCAAGAAATATGCCGGCGGTTAAAACACTTGCGATGGTAGGAATAAAAGACGTGCTTGCAACAGCGACTGATATGGGCCTTACCACCCTTCCGCCCACTGCCGAGACATTAAAGCGCGTAGGACTTTCCTTAACTCTTGGGGGAGGAGAAGTAAGATTAATAGACATGACCGGCGCCTATTCTGCATTTGTAAATAAAGGCTACCGTGTCGACACTGTCGCTATTTTAAAAGTTGCAGACGTTAACGGGAAAATTTTGGAAGATAATCATTTTCAAAAGGGTAAAAAAGTTCTGACGGAAGAACAGGCATATCTTATTAACTCTATTCTTTCCGACAATAATTCCAGAAAAGACACTTTTGGATCTAACTCACTTCTAAACATTCCCGATGTAATGGTAAAAACAGGGACAACAAATGATAAAAGGGATAATTGGACAATAGGTGGAAACGATAACGCGATGGTGGGTGTCTGGGTTGGCAATAATGATAACTCACAAATGCTTAATGTTGCATCAGGGGTAAGTGGTGCCTCTCCCATCTGGAGGCAAATTATTACCCAAGCGCTAAAAGGAAAACCAACGGTTACTTTTGATAAACCCGACAATATATCTCAGATTGATGTAGATATAATTTCGGGCTACCCGTCTCATGATGGATTTGCGTCCCGAAGCGAATATTTTATAAAAGGTACAGAACCTTCTCCTCCGGACCTAATCCACGTCATGTTAAAAGTGTGCAAAAGTGACGGCAAACTTGCAAATCCGAGCGATGTCTCATCCAACAATTATGATTCTAAAGAGTACTTTCAATTTAAAGAAGAGGACCCCCTCGCGAGCTCGGGGCAAGCCAACCGGTGGCAAGAGGGAATACTTAACTGGGTAAACGGACAATCGGATAGTAGGTATCATCCGCCTATGGACTACTGCGGCACAAGCAATCCTTTGAGTGTTGATATTACTTATCCTCACGATCAGGATTCTGACTTGCCTGGTACTTTCACAGTTACTTTTACAGCAAACTCAAATAGTGAAATAACACAAGCAAGTTTGCAGATAAACGGGGTTCAGAAGTGCAACTTTAACAATGGCACGAACAATTACAGTTGCCCCGTGAGTTTGGCGAACGGTATTTATACATTAAAAGCCGAAGCAACCGATTCTCAAAATAACAAATCAGACAGAAGCATTACTGTGGGAGTCGGTGTGTCGGTAAATCCTTCTCCTTCTGCTTCCCCTTCTCTTTCCCCATCTCCTACTCCTTGAGAATACCACCAAATTTATTTTTGACTGAAGTAATAATTTCTTTACGGATTTTTTCAACTTCAGTGTCGGTGAGAGTTTTATTCGGATCTTGGTACCAAATTCTGAAGGTATAGCTGTTTTGAAAAATATCTCTTAATTCTACTTTTTCGATGATTCGATTTATCGAAGTAATACTGGTTATGACGTCCCCAATATATGTTCTATCAGGAAAAACCATAGTCAAATCTTCTATTTGTGGCGGGTATTTTGGCCAAAGTGATACGGAATATTTCTTAGTCTGTCCGAGTATTTGATCCAAATCAATCTCTAAATAATAAATGTCATCAAACACACCAGCGAACCCAACAATACGATTGCCCAACTTTACACTAAAAGAGTTGTGTAACGGTAACAAATACGTTTCGTTTGAATAGGAGACGTGAGACAAGCACATTTTAATAAAAAATGAGTCCATCAAGCTTTTGAAATTGTTAAATGAATTATCTTTAGATAGATAATATACTAATGCTATCTTTCTTCTTTCAAAATATTTGTCTTTCTCCTTAAAATAGGTTTTGCCGATTTCAAAAAGTCTGACTTCTTCTGCTCGTTCGTGTATAGTCTTTTTACTAAGCTCATATAAATTACAGAGTAAATTCATTCTCAAGAATTTATAATCCGGTGACGGTGGGTTAATAAGATATGCGGTTGTGTTCAACGGCTTCTCAGGGTCAATGTTTAATTTCGACACACTTTCCTTTACAAATGAAAGTGTGATGGCTTCATTGAAACCTACCGCTGTGGCACACTCGCGCAAAGCATTTTCCTGTTTTATGTAATCTGGGGTTATATCGTCTGGAATTTCTAACGATAAAACATGTGGTGTAATATTGTCATATCCGTAAATTCTCAAAACTTCTTCAATCAAGTCTTCCTCAAGTGTTACATCTGTACGATATGTTGGAACTAAGACCTCGATAAAATTTCTATTTTGAATTATTATTTTGAAATTAAGATTTAATAAAATATTTTTGATTGTTTTTGTATCAATTTCTACACCGGCAAGAGTTTTTAAATAATCAAAATTTAACTTTAGTTTCCATGGGTTTAATTTTTTGGGGTAATAATCATAAATTTTGCAATTTGGTGTACCCCAACCATGTTTTTTAAGCAAAAATAAAAATCTACCCAAAGCATTATCGACCATGTTTGGATCCAATTCCTTTTCATGCCTTATCCCCGCTTCAGTTAAAAGATTGTGACGATACACCGATCGTCTAATATTAGCCCGGTCATAGTTGGCGGCTTCAACTAGAATGTTCTTAGTTGTTTCAGAAATTGAATGGTATTTTTCACCGATTGCCCCTGCAACCGATAAAACTTCTGTGCCCCGGGACCAAACGAGATCGTTCTTAGTGAGTGTTAATGTCGCCCCTTGAAAGGTGATCATCTTCTCACCCTCTTTAGCAAGTCTGATTTGGAGTTCGCCTTTTACTTTGTCTGAATCAAACGCATGCATTGGTTCACCTGTTTCTATCATTACATAGTTAGTTAAGTCGACGATATTGTTTACAGATTCCATTCCGTATGCAGTAAGTTTTTTGACTAACCATGCCGGGGATTTTGTAATTTTTACATCAAAGGCTTCAGTCATGGCCGCTCTTTTTACTAACGGTGTGTCGACTGAAAGGTTCGAGTTTAATAACTTTGAAACCTTTGTCAGTTCCAACGTTTGTAATAATTTAACTTTTGTATCGAATATTGCAGACACTTCTCTGGCAATTCCTAATATAGAATAGCAATCAGCTCTATTTCCGCGTAATTCAAGGTCAACTACTTCTTCTCCGTCAATCACGAGGCGTTTATCAAGCATATGCCCAACCATTGTCAACTTGTCCGTTAGGACCCCATTGTCAGCGGGTAGAGGTATTATTTCATTTAACCAATTTAAGGGAATTTTCATATTAGGAATATTTAATGTCACCGTTATACAAACTTCTTATGTCTTTTATTTTAAATCTGTCCATAACAATTCTGTCCAACCCCATTCCAAAAGCAAAACCTGTAATTTCTTTTGGTTTGTAGCCAAAGTTTTTAAGAATGTTGGGGTGAATCATCCCGGCTCCCAACATTTCGATCCACCCACGGCCTTTGCATACAGCACATCCTTTGCCGTTACAAAATTGACAATTTAAGTCTAATCCAACACCTGGTTCAACCTCCGGATAATATTTGCATCGGAATCTAATTTTTCTGTCTTTCCCGAAATATGATTTTGCAAAATGAAAAAGTGTACCCTTAAGATCGCTTAGTGAAAGGCCTTTTTGTAACGCGAAACCTTGGAATTGATAAAACATTGCATTGTTGCTCGCGTTTACGTTTTCAAATCTGTAACACTTACCTGCTACAACTACTCGGAACGGAGGTTTCAAATTTTCTATCGATCTCGTTTCTACTGAACTTGTGTGGCTGCGAAGCAGTGTTTCTGGCTCTTCAATATAGAGAACATCCTGTAAACTCCTGGCAGGGTGGTCTTTTGGTAGGTTCAAGAGTTCAAAATTGTAGTGATCTGTTTCGATTTCAGGTCCTTCGGTAATTGAAAAACCCATATGTTTAAATATTTCGACCATCTCGGATATTACGACAGACGTTGGGTGCAGGTTCCCGATTTTGACTAGTGGAACTGGAATGGTGGGATCGAACCATTCTCGGACATTTTCTTTAAAACTATTTTTCTGATCCAGGAGCATATTCTCAAGGGTTTTCTTAGTCTCATTTATCAAAATACCAATTTGCTGTCTTTGGTCTTGCGGCACATTTTTAACCCCCCTGAGAATATTTGTGATTTTTCCGTTTCGGCCAAACAAATCAATTCTGATCTGTTCCAGCTCCTCATTATCGTGAGCGCCGGAAATTTGCGCGATCGCCTGATTTTTTGCCGACATTATTTCTTCTTGCATGGTTTTAATTTTACAACAAAAAACCCGCGTTAGCGGGGTGATTTGGTTTTGGATCGAGATACCACCCCTTACTCGGGCTTGGTAAATTCAAATCCTGCTTCTTTGACGATTTTCTTGAAAGTTTCCATGTCGTGGATGGCAATGTCAGAAAGGATTTTGCGGTCAATTTCGATCTTTTCTTTTTTAAGTCCTGCAATAAATCTGGAATAGGAAATTCCTAATTTTTTAACCGCCGCACTGATTCTTATAATCCAAAGTCCCCGAAGATCTCTCTTTTTAAGTTTACGTCCTGCATAGGCATATGCTCCGGCATGAACCACGGCTTCTTTAGCAACCTGAATCCTTTGATTTCTGGCTTGTCTAAAACCTTTTGCTCTTTTTAATATTTTTCTGTGTCTTATAGCGGATACGCTTTTTACTCTCATATTGTTTTCTAGTGGCTAATGCCTAGTGCCTTTCTGAACTTTTTTGCATGGAACCCAACAACTTCTTTCACCTTGGAAAGATTACCCAATCTCTTGGAAGATTTATTGGCCTTAAGATGCCGTCTAAAACTTTGGCGTCTTAGAAGCTTTCCGTTTTTTGTAACCTTTATTCTATTAGTTAATGATTTTCTTGATTTGATTTTTGGCATGGTTCGATTCGTCTGGCTCACTCACTTCGCTAACGTCCTGCTCTTTTACTTTCTTTACTTTGGTTGTCTGCGATATTACTGTAATTAAATGCTTGCCTAGGAATTTAGGTGGCATATCTGTTATTACCGAATCTCCTAATACATCCAAAACCCTTTTAATTACCAAGTACCCCGTATTTTTGACCCTCATTTGCGGACCCTTAAAAACTACTACAACACGGACTTTATTCTTGTCGGCAAAAAACTCTTTAATTCTCTTTATTCTGGTCTGGAAGTCATTTTCTCCTATGAACGGGCTAAACCTGATTTCCTTAACTTCCCCGCCCTTGACGCCCTTGCTTTGCTTGGCCAGTTTCTTCTCCTCTGCGTACTTGAACTTGCCGTAATCGGCGATTTTAGCTACGGGCGGAACCGCATTTGGCGCTATTTCAATAAGTGTCAACTCGGCTTCATGAGCCTTTTTAATAGCTTCATCTTTGGTTAAAACTCCCACCAATTTTCCCTCAGAATCAATAACTCTCAGGGAGGGAGCCCTTATTGAAAAATCTGTGCGCCAATAAAGTTTCTGTTTTGCCAACTTGGTTACCTAGGAATTTTACCTGAAATTGAGCGTAATATCAAGATAGTATTAAATTGTGGCCAAATGCTTGTTTTGAGGGTGAATTTTTTCTAGTTTTTCGATTCTGTCTTGGTTTCTGCGATGTTGTTCAGCTCCGATAGTTCTATCTTCCCGGCTCGCCACAACTTCTTTAAGAATTGGATCAACTTTGTCAAAGAAGTCACTTTTAATCTGAATAATCTTTGCTTCGAATTTCTGTTCTTGGTGGTCAAGCTTTTGATCTAATAAATTAGCTATAAATTTCTTGTCGTTTATTGTTAGTGCCATACATCTATTTAACCACCTAATGTCTTTTTGTCAATTGTTGTGTATTGTGTATAATAATGCTGTTATGGATTTGAAAGACAAGGTCGCGGTTGTTACCGGCGGAAGCAGTGGAATGGGTCAGGCCATTTCTATCTCTTTGGCCAAAGAGGGTTGTAAGGTTATCTTTACATACAATTCAAACGAGAAAGGTGCGGCCGAAACATTAAAAGAAATTGGCAAGGATGGCTTGAAATTTAAAGTAGATCTCCATAAAGAAGAAGAAATGGCAGCGCTTTTTGGTTTTATTAAAGATAAACATGGAAAGCTGGATATATTGGTTAATAATGCAGGAATAAACAGGCCCAGAGGGTTGTTTGAACCCAACGATTGGAAAGAAATTTTTCAAGTAGATTTGTTTTCTATCGTTTACATTACAGGTAAAGCGGTTGAATTAATGGGCACTAAAGGAAAGATATTAAATATTACTTCCGTTTATGGCGAAGGAAAGGCTTGTTTTAAAGGCATTGCGCCTTACGGCGCAGCTAAGGCTGCATTAAATCATTACACCCAAATGCTCGCTAAAAACCTGGCTCCAGGAATTTTAGTTAATGCAGTGGCGCCTGGTTATGTTCAAACTCCGCTTTGGGGAAAAAAGACAGATAAAGAATTTGAGGATTCTGGAAAAGAACAATTAATTGAAAGAATGATTATGCCGGAAGAAATTGCGGAAATGGTCATAGCTGTTATCAAAAGTGACGCCATGACCGGGGAGATTGTGTTGGTTGATGGCGGTATAAGTTTAAAAACAGTATAATATTTAGAAATGGAAACTAAAGTTTTGGATTTTTTAGATAAACAAAGAGTCTGTTGCCTTACAACACTTCTTGAGGATGGCTCTCCCCATGCAAGCGCGATGCACTTTTCTCATAGCAATGAACCGTTAGAAATATATATTCAAACTGAAAACACTAGTAGAAAATGCCAGGCACTTCTTAGCGGAAAAGATATAAAAGCTTCGATTGTAATTGGATTTAGTGAGGAAGAATTTAAGACGTTACAGATGGATGGTAATATCAAGATTGTTAATCCTGAAAATTTAAACGATATACATCAAATTCACTATTATAAACTGCCCGATGCCAAGAAATGGAAAGACGATCCCGCTACAATATTTTTGGTTTTTAAACCCACGTGGTGGCGCTACACTGAATATAAACCTGAGTTTAAAGTGATCTCTTCTGAAGAATAAAAATGTCACATATTCATAACAAAAAAGCGGCGGAAATTATTAAAAAAATTCCGTACATTACTCTTGCCACAGTTTCAGATGACGGACAACCTTGGAACTCTCCTTTGTGGTCAGTATATGACAAAGATTTAAATTTTTATTGGGTATCAGATCAAAAAAGCGTTCACTCTGAAAATTTAAGGAGCAATAATAAAGTTTTTTGTGTTATTTACGATTCAACAATGGCTGAAGGTACGGGTGAGGGAGTTTATTTTAAAGGTAAAGCCTTTGAGCTTGCAGAGAGAGAGGTGTTAGTTGAGTGTCCTACGAGGGAAAAACCAATTACTTTCAAAGGTAACGATATTTTAAAAATATATAAAGTTGTACCTGAAAAAATTTGGATGAACGATGACGAAAAAGATGTAAATGGGAAATATGTAAGAGACATCAAAGTTGAGGTTCCACAAGACGTATTAAAAACTCAGCACTTATTCCGTACGCTTTGAGCCTAGCAAGGACTGTCCTTGCGTAATTCAAAATTTACTTTTTTATTGTTTTTTTAATTATGTTTAGTGAGTTTAGCTGCCTTGCGGGCTTCTGTTTCGTCCAGAATTGCTTTTCTTATACGAATTGATTTAGGGGTAATCTCTACAAGTTCTGAATCATCAATGTATTCCAAGGCTTCTTCGAGTCCCATTCTGTGAGGTACATTAAAATGCTCCATTGATCCGTCGCCTTTGCTTCTCATGTTAGATAGTTTTTTCTCTTTACAAGCATTAACGCGGAGGTCTCCGGCCCTGCTACATTGCCCGATTACTTGGCCTTTATATACTTTTTCTGCCGGTCCCACAAAAAACTCTCCTTGATCTTGAACTTGGGTCATTCCGTAAAGTCTTGTCTCTCCGGTTTCGAAAGCAACTAAGCTTCCGCGTTCCCTTTCGCGAGTATAACCATCATCCGGCATGAATTCATAAAAAGCCGCATTCATTATTCCCGAACCTTTGGTATCTGTAATAAATTCACTTCGAAAACCTATGAGTTCCTTCGTGGCAATCGTGAATTCTAAATAGGTAACAGCGTCGGTTGTTTCCATGTTGTCCATTTTGGAGTGTCTTTGGCCCATTTTTTGAATTACAATTCCCGAATAGGCTTCGGGTACTTCCACATATACCTTTTCATAAGGCGTCAATTTTTTACCATCAATCACTTTGTTTACTACATGGGGTCTACTTACCTGGAACTCATATCCCTCTCTACGAATGCGTTCAATAAATATGGCCAAGTGGAGCTCTCCCCGGCCCATTACAGTCCAGGTTCCATCCGGATTATCAAAAACCCTAAGGGCAACATCGGTTTCCAGTTCTTTATACAATCTGGCCCTGATCTGGCTTGAAGTTTTAAACTCACCTTCTTTGCCTCCAAAAGGAGAATTATTGACCATAAAAACCATCTTGACGGTTGGTTCCTCGATATCTAAAAGAGGAAGCGCAACCGGAGAGAGTGGGTCGGCTATAGTTTCCCCGATATTAACGTCCGAAATTCCGGTTACAGAAACAATGTCTCCCGCAAAGGCTTCTGTTTCATCTTTTTTACCAAGTCCTTTAAAGGTTGTAAGGGAAGTAATTTTGTATTTGTTTATCTGTCCATCTCGGTTGATGTGGGCCACGTCTTGTCCGTTTTTGATTGTGCCGGAGTGAATCTTACCAATGGCGATTCTTCCTTTGTAACTATCGCGCCCGATATTGCTTACAAGCATTTGAAGTGGAAGATCGTTGTGTATTACAGGAGGCGGGATTTCCTTAAGAATCATGTCGAAAATTGGTGAAATATCGGTCATTTTCTCCAAGTCCGGTGCTAGTCCCGCCATTCCTCCCCGTCCAGACGCAAAAACTACCGGAAAAAAAGCTTCTTCTTCTTTTGCTCCAAGCTCTACAAACAAGTCAAATGTTTTACCGTGAACCCAATCCGGTCTGGCACCCTTTTTATCAATTTTGTTTACAACAACAATAATTTTTATACCAAGTTTTAAAGCCTCGCGAAGAACAAATCTGGTTTGTGGCATGGGGCCTTCCTTTGCGTCAACGAGCAAAAGGGCGCCGTCAGCCATGGAAAGAACGCGTTCAACCTCTCCTCCGAAATCTGCATGCCCTGGGGTATCTATGATATTAATTTTTACGCCTTTATATTCTACTGAAGCGTTTTTGCTAAAAATTGTGATTCCACGCTCGCGTTCAAGTTCATTGCTATCCATAATGGCCTCTTGACCCTCGTCTTCTTTTTTCATCTCTGTATGAGATTGGCGCAAAAGTGCGTCCACGAGAGTAGTCTTTCCGTGGTCAACGTGAGCGATAATGGCGACGTTTCTGATTTCCATAGTTTATGGGCAAATTAAACTCCGCCGAGACGGAGTAGAAGCCTATAGCCTTGATTATACTCTAATTTTCTTAAGATAGCGAGTGGACTCTGCGGGAATCGAACCCGCATCCTATGACTGCCAGCCACATGTCCTACCATTGAACGAAGAGCCCTCGCAAGGACTCGCAGTAAAATGGCAAGCTTGCTTACCATTGAACGAAGAGCCCTCGTCGGCTATGATTATATCATCAAGATATGAACTTAATCCATGTTTTAATTCTCTCGGCAGTCGAGGGAATAACCGAATTTCTTCCAATTTCTTCTACCGGACATTTAATACTTGTATCCAGAATCTTGAATCTGGAATCTAGTGACTTTTTAAAAACGTTCCAAATAGTAATTCAGCTTGGAGCAATTATAGCTGTTGTTGTTCTTTACTCCAAAAAATTACTGACAGGAGGGGCCCTTATCAAAAAACTTGCGGTAGCATTTATACCAACAGCTATTGTTGGATTCACTCTTTATCCACTAATTAAAGGGGCACTTCTTGGGAGTAGTTCAATAACTTTAAACGCTTTATTTTGGGGTGGTGTAGCAATAATTTTTATCGAAAAATTTTTGAAAAATCCGAAATCCGAAATCCGAAATCCGAAATCTAACGAATTAACATACAAACAAGCTCTGGTAATTGGAACTTTTCAATCACTCTCAGTGATTCCGGGAGTTTCCAGAGCTGCGGCGACGATTGTGGGTGGGCTTTTGACTGGTCTTGACCGGGAAAAGGCTACTGAATTTTCATTTCTTCTCGCAATTCCCACAATGTTTGCGGCAACCACCTTGGATATTTATAGATCTCGTCAAATGATTGCGCAAGGTGGATTCCTAACGCTTTTTATGGGATCTGTTCTCGCATTTTTCTTTGCAACTCTTGCAGTTAAGTTTTTAATCGTATATATCAAAAAGCATGACTTTACGGTATTTGGAATTTATAGAATAGTTCTCGCAATACTTTTTTGGATATTCGCAAAATAATCCTTCTTTTGCTACAATTCTGAAATAATAAAATGGAGAGACTAAGGTCTGAAATTATTGAAGAATATTTTTTCGACGTTCCGGTATGGGATGCGGAAGGGCATATTTGCCCCGCCCCGCCCGAGGTGATTTCAAAATTTGAGGAACTAAAACATACCTGGATGGAGATTCTGCCAAAACTTCCACAGGAGGTCCCAAGCGTTGCGCTCTACCCTATATATAAAGGTGACAAACAAGGTTATGTAGTGGCAACTCAAATTATCTACAAGCCTTCAAGTATTCCTGAAGAAGACTAGTGGATTCTACAGGACTCGAACCTGTGACCTTCTCAACGTCAATGAGACGCTCTAGCCAACTGAGCTAAGAATCCATATTGCATCCAATTATATCAAATTGTGGCTGGAGTTGTCAGACCTGAATATTTTTGAAAATTGGGTCAAAACATTAGGACTGGAAATCTCACCTAAATTTGTACGAGGAAGCTTCTCGATGCCCATCGCAACGGCAATAGTTTTGTAAGCAGTAATTTTGAGAGGATCTATTATCGGGATATCAAAATTGGTTCTTTCAAAAGCCAATGATATTTCTGTACATCCGGAAATTATTACTTCTGCTCCCTGGTGCCTGAGTCGGTAGGCGCCATCAAGCAAAATTTTACACGCTTTTGTATCCAAACGAGTGCCGGTCTCTTTTATTCCGTAGTCCTTATCGTAAATCGCTCTCATAATATTTTTCTGAATAGGATCATGAATTTTCGGTGTAATCACCGAAACTCCAATTTTGGCGAATGCTTCTTGATACAGATTTGACTCAATTGTTCCGTTTGTAGCCATGAGCCCCACCTTTCGTACACCCTTATAGTTGGTTGTGATTTCCTTTACAGTTTCGTCGATCATGGAAACTATTGGAATATACAAGGATTTTTTAATTGTTTCAAAATAGTGATGAGCTGTGTTGCAAGCGATCACCACGAAATCACAACCAAATGATTCAAGTTGTTTTGTAAAATAAACAAGATGACTTACCGATATAGGGCCTGTTTGTTGGATACTTTTTGTTCTGTCTGGGGTGGAAGAACCGCTGAAAAGTATCCAAGTTGGAATGTTTTGATCTCCTTGAATATTTAGCTGGTGACATGCAGTCAGCAGATGTTCCTCAAATTTTATATGTGACAAAGGACCCATGCCACCATAAATTCCAGGCAACAACTTCTGCTTATTTGCAAAATAATTCATTTTCATTTTAGATATTGATCCATCACCCTTTCAGCGTTTCTATAAGCGATCCTTTCTAAATCACGGTTTTTGTAACCCCTGTTCTTGAGCTCCTTAAGCAAGTTCGGTAGTTTTTCTGCTGACTCCAAACCTATTGGAGTTCCCGTGGTGATGCCGCCGAAATCGCTTCCGATTGCGACGGAGTAAATTCCACCTACTTCTACAATGTGCTCAAAATGATTGACGACATCTCTAACGGTCGGTTTTTTTTGAGAATTTATGTATTTACCTGAAAAAAATATTCCAATTACTCCACCCCTTTCGGAAATTTCCTTAATTTGATTGTCATCGATATTTCTTGGATTTTTTTCTATGGAAAAACAGGCGGTGTGCGAGATTAGAGGTGGGTGCGGGATAATATTCAAGGCTTCTCTAAGAGATTGTTTGCTCATGTGGGCCAAGTCAACAAGTAATCGTTCCTTAATCGATCCTTTTATCAGTTTTTTACCTAAGGGTGATATGCCTAAGTTGCTTTTAGATGATGAACTTCCACACAAACTATTGTCTTCGGTGTGGGCCAGGCCGATTGAACGCAAACCGCGTTCAATAAAATTGAAAAATAACTTTTTATTGAGAGCAAGGATTTCTGCTCCCTCAAGGTGTGGCAAAATATTCAATTTTCCATCAGACTTGGCAATATAATCTTCTGTAGTTGAAAGCATCAAATCGGTTTTTCCGAGCCAATCGTCGTAAGAAAAACCAGCCAAAAGAGTCTTTATGCCTCCCGTTAACGCCAGCCTTTCATTTATTTGATGTCTGGTGTCGACTCCAAACAGACTGTCTAATTTTTTTTGTCCCAGTATAAAATCTGTATGTAGGTCGATAATTTTCATTAGTGTTCGTTTAACGCTTCTTTTAGATAGCCTGCGGTGATAATTAATTGTTGGATAGATAAACCATAAAAAGGTTCGGGAATGAAAAGTTTGGTTTCAGTTGGGATGTTTTTCATAGGATGGTTATACTTGGAAAACCTGGAAATAAACTCTTTGGACAATTTCTTGTCAGATCCCTTAGCTAGCCATTCATTGACAATTTTTTTAATGTATTCCATAGTCTTGGTTTTAGAAACTTTTCCTTCCGGCTCCTTTGTAACCTCATTTAACAAATTATTGATGGCATCTGTCTCTGTGATAGCGCTCAAATGCGGGAGCAAGAGAAATATTCCTGCTGGCATCAGTGTATAGGCAATTGGTAAGGGTGGTTCGTTTGAACCAATACGAATGTCTTGCATAAGCGCTCTTATTGTGGCAACTGAATTTTGGAAATATCCTCTGTCTTTTCCCAGTCCTGCCATTTGAAAACCACCCCAGTGGAAATGCGGATTTATTTTACCCTGACTTTTAGCTCCAGAAACAAAATCTGTGTCAAGAAGTGCAAGGCATAGAATCAAAAATTCCTTACTCATTAATGGAATACCATCTTTTACCTTTTCAATTAAATCCGGCATTGTCTCCGGATGGGAACTAATGTAAACATTTAGTTTGATTAGATCCACAAATTCATCCCAATCGTAGCATTTGTTATTTCTTTCAAGTCCTCTCTCGGTAATAAAGAATCTGGCGTCTGAAACAACGCCGTCGGCACCTACCCATCTATCGACAGCTTTTTGAACATGCACAGTCGATTCATATGGCGTTTCGCCAAGAAGAGCTCTCTTAAAGATAATGCGAAGATAAGTTTCAACTTGACCCCAATTCCTCCAAAGAACATCTGAAACATAGGTTCTACCGGTTAGGTTTTTAAGCCTTGAACGATGAATATAATTTATGGCAGTGGGGACCCCGTTTATTTTGGTTGCAACAAACGGAGAATAAATATCCGGACGAGTCGGGGGTAGGAATTTGCCATTTTGAAGGGTAAATTGTTCAAGTTCTACGAGTTGGCCATTATTGCCTAAAACCGTACCAGGATAATATAAGTTGTCGCCACGCCCCGTTTTTATATCGGGGGTCATGTTTGTATCGAACAATAACGGGTACCCAAGTCCGAGTTCTAGCACTCCTCTGTTAAAGGCCACTGGGCCTCCACCACCCAACATTATTGCTTCCCACGTCCCCCCAATGTGCCCGGTTCTTGGAGCCATTACTGAGTCTGAATGTTTACGCATCCAGGAATAAAAACTCTCAAACAACATTCTGCTTTCACCCATGTCTTTTGAAACAAAGCCAGTCCTGGCCTCATATAGAATTTCCTGCTCATTTTTGGCCAAACCAAGCTGAGGGTGTATTTTTGCAGCATCCAGAGATTCAACTCTTGAAACATTGCTTTTTCTTTCCGATAGATATTCGATTGACATTTTTGGTAACTAAAAAACCTCTCTTGCGAGAGGTTTAAATTTCTTTTTTGTTTTTATTTACTAATCAAATCTTTCTCCCGCCACGTTAAAGTTGCCTCGAAAGAGGACGACAACAATTTGGCCGAGAAACTTCCCAAAAATAGACATGAATGCAATTATACGAGATGTGTGTTCTAGAAGTCAAGAAGTAAATCTTCTTTTTGAGCATCAATCATAGCCTCCCTTCCCATTTCAATTTCAAACTTTTTATATTCTCGTTGCCCGTCTACGCGAGAATCCACAATGAATGTTGTGTTTAGGTGTTCAACAAACCCTTCGTCGTCTAGTAGATGTTTTACTTGATCAACTCGTTCATCAAAGTCGTCCCATAAATTGGTCGGAAAAGATTGCTCAGCCATAGAGTTATAATATTTTCATTTACCCGGCGGATCTTTGAAGATAATGGTCCGGGGAAAGCAGGAAACTGCTTCCCTTCTTTTTGTACATGTTCCAATAATTTTTCTTTTGCGCTCTTTTGTTGGAACTTTGCAGCCACGTTGCGGCCAAATCTATTTTTTTCCTGAAAGACTGAAGAAATTCCAATACGTTTTGAAAAAACAAAATGTGATAAATGCCCGGATTTGAGGGTGCCTGGATCACGGCGACATTCGTGGCTTCTGCAAGGTTTCCTGCGCTTTGGGCAACTTTAACAACTTCTTGGGTCAAGGCCTGCAGCTGAACTCTCAACTGGTTTGATTTTTCCTGAGACAACCTCATCTCATCGGAGGACATTTGTCTTTCCAGACTGATTTGGGCCCTGAGTCTCTTATTTTCTTCTTCTTTACCGTTCAAAACCTCACTCATTTGCAGGGATTCCCCTGCTTCGATTTCACCTGATCTTTTAACTCGGGCGCTACCCATTCCCATGAGTTCTCTAAAGAAATCTTCCGAGGTGGATTTAAGAAGGTCTCCGGTTTGGTTCACAGCACCGCCGCCCAAATCTTTTAAGGATTCGAGAATGTTTTGCTTGGTAATTAATTTCTGGCCTTTCTTTTTGCTGTCTGTCATCTGGCCGATGTTAGTCCAAATTGATCAAAAAGTCCAGAGCCTTGCGGCGCTTGAGGATTGACTCAATAAGACGTTTACGGTCGGAAGAAGTATCTGACGAGCCTGAAATTTTAATTGCTTCGTCAATTTCTTTAGGCTCGATTTTCATATTTTGATCGACTGCAATTTTACTTAAAATCAAATCTATTGCTATGGCTTGTTTGGCCTGTACGGCGTATTCCGCCCGAAGGTCTTCCGCTTTTTTGTTCATCGAAGCCAGGTAGGCTTCAAGAGCAAGGCCCAACCTTTCAAGCCTAGAAAGAAGACTTGCGAGCCTGCTGTCAGCCTCCTCTTCTATTAAGATTTGAGGGATTTCAACTTTGACATTATCAATTAGAGCCTTAATCACAACGCCTTCTTTTTCTTCCCTCGCAAGTTCCTTTTTAAGCGAAGCCGCACGGATTTCTCCCGGAACAATTTTCTTATAATCCTCCAAGATAACTTCCGGCAGTTCGCAAGTAAGGCCTCTGATTTGCCAAGCCTCACCTTCTTTTGCGCTAATAAGCTCAAATTTTGGATAAATAGCCAACTTCAATTTATTTTCTTCAACGGATTGAGTTAGGGCTTGGGGGAGAAGGTGTCCAAGCGAGTGTTCCACCAAACGATTTTGGGGAATTTTTTCTGCAGCTTTTGCAAGTGGCGCCATGCCCCGCCTAAATCCCGGAATTTCTATATCTTTGGCCATTTCGACGATAGCTTCTTCTTGCGCCTTTTTAACAAGCTCGAAGGGAATAGTGAAGGTAATTTGAATATTACCTTTTTCCTCGCGGGCGATAACTGATGTAATTTTGTCAGCCATATTTATTTTCCTCCGGCGCCCTTGCTTTGAGTTACTCGTACTACTGGAGGAACGAATCTGGCACCTGGCATTTTGATCTGAAAGCCCCTGCCTCCGGAAAACATAGAAGGCCGTTTTCCAAGATTAAGCGTTGGTATCTTTAAGATCTTTTCTTCGATTTTTGCTTTGCTGTTTGCCATATTGCAATTAATATTATATAATACTTTTGCAGTTTTCAAAGGGAAGGTAGTTTGAGTGTTAGAAGTATAAGGAGTATTCCTCTTAATTCTTCGTAAGCTCTAGCCCCCAGAGAAAGACTTAATGAAAGGAGGTGACCACAAAAAATTAAACTAACGCAAACTGGTTTTTGCGTGGTTTAAACTTACAAAATGCAAAATTCAAAACTTTTTATTGGAAATTTAGATTTTACAGTAGTTGCTGAAGATCTTAAGGCTTTATTTGCTGATGCCGGTACAGTAACCGATGCAGCAGTTATCTCGGACAAAATGACAGGCAGAAGCCGTGGTTTCGGTTTTATTACCATGAGCACTGAGGAAGAAGCAAAGGCTGCAATTGAGAAATTCAATCAATTCGACCTTAAAGGAAGAAAGATTAATGTTAACTTGGCCAGACCTATGGAACCAAGACAGTAATCAATTAGTTAATAGCGAATAGCGAATAGCGAATAGGATAAAACCTACAAACTATTCGCTCGCTATTTTGTGGAGAAACCAGCTAACAAGAGAGAGAACAATGGAAGCGACTACCGCTGTCCAAAAACCTGCAATTACAAACCCCGGGACAATCATGGAAACACTCCAGAGAAGGAAAGCGTTAATAAGAAATGCAGCAATTCCGAATGTAAGAATTGATATCGGAAGCGCGATAAGTTGGAGAATGGGCTTAATGAAGGTGTTAACGATACCTATTACTACAGCCACAACAACCGCAGTCCAGAGACCGGACAACCTAAATCCCGGTACCAAATACTCAACTATAAAGAGGGCTAATACATTTAGAGCGAGCCTGACAATAAGCTTCATTAACTAAGTATCGATTTTATAACGTAAAAAGTCAAGATCTTCAGGATTTTAGGTTTGCAAGAAGCGCAGAAACCCTTCGAAGCTCCTCTCTGAAATCCTTGATGATTTCGGCATCCTGTCTTCTTTTTCCCGAATTCACAACAAGTACTAATTCGTTTCTTTTGAAATCTTTGCCATTTTTAACCTCATGTACACCAAAATCCGAACTTTTGACTTCCAGGGGCAACATTTTTCTTCCATATATCGGTTCGCGGAATACGATCCAGAAGTCGGTGTTCCACTCACGGTTTTCACGGCTCGTGCCTGGGTCAATTTGTTTAATCTCCGGAATTTTTTTGCTAATACGCGCAAAATTGCTTTCGGATTGCCTACCTTTTTTGTCTGTTATCCTTCCTTCAATCTTGTCTGCTTCGGCATCCAAATCTTGGGGCTTAACACCGTTTGTAAACGCCTCAATTTTTGCATTGATTCTGGCTATACTTATAAATCTGGGTTTGTGTTCCTTCATCTTTGGGATGTTATTCTACTACTGTTGACGACTTAAAGAAAGTCAGACTATTTTCTACCGCTTTCTGCCATGATGGAGTTAGGTTGTGATCGGCTCCGGGATATTTGAGATATGATATGTTCAATTTTAAATCCTTCAACCTTTTAACAAGCGAATCTGTCCATACGATAGGTACAGCGTCATCGACAAGACCGTGGTGAATCTGCATTTTTGTATTCGGGTTAATTTTGTCTAAATAACTTCTAATTGAGTACTTGGTAACATCGTAATCACCCATAAAATCGGCCAATTTTGTTATAACTAATTTTCCCTCATCGCCGGCTTCATCTAGATAGTAAAGGATCGAATAGGGAAATTTGGCGGAATTTGGGGCCCAAAGAACCGTCGGATAAGCTTTACCAGTAATTTCCAAAACAGCCAAGGCAATTTGCCCACCATTTGAATGCGCCCAAATATGAACGTTTTGTGTATCAACATTGATATAGTTTGACCCCACCTTTAAAGACCGTGTCTTTAAAGCTTCGACCGATTTAATCAATGTTAAGGCTGTGGTATATGTTTGGAATCTCGATTCAAAAATATCTCCTGCTTCGGAATCCGAGTCACCGTATCCCAGAAAATCCGGCGCAATTGTAATAAATTCGTTTTGAGCGAAAAACTCCCCCGCATGCTGAGTTCCAGTTCCTATTACATATTGTTTTTGATCTACATACCCGCGGAACATGACAATTATCGGAAAAGGACCGCTGCTCTTTGGAATATTAATTAAGCCCGAAACTTTCTTTTTTGGACCGTTTGTAAGAGTTGGGTCGAAATTAAGACTAAATTCATAGGACGTAAATGTAGGGTAATCCTTGATCACCCTACCAATTTCTATTTGGGAGGTTTTGACGGAAACCGAACTCAGGTTTTCGATCGAGTATTTATCTAAAGGCCGCGGTTTAATCTCACTTATAATATTTTTTTCATTTCGCGGCAAATTCCAGGCTACGTTTGCAAACCAACCTATCAAAATGAAAATGACCGGAATCAGTATGTAGTATATGGGAAGAATAAATTTTCTCATTTATTTATTGTAGCATTTCACTTATTGACTTCGTATTTTCTTCGGGTGTAAATTGAAATATCAAATGCTGCAAAAAATATCTGAACCGATTTCAGTCGGAGTAAGTTTTGATCATACCAAAAGTAGGATTTCGCCGCGCTGGGTGGTTTGGAACGGAAAACTTCACGCAATAATTAACATCGGACTGCACCATTCATACCGCACGGGGCGCACTCTTTATCACGTCTTTTCGGTTGCCAGCAAAACGCTATTTTTTAAATTGATTTTGGATACAGATACCTTGAGGTGGAAGTTAGAAGAAATATCGGATGGATTGGCGGATTAGCAATTTGAATATCGAAATACGAAGCTCGACAGCAAAGCTGGTTACTTAATTCGAAACAATATTTAAATTCTAAATCCAAATGTTTTAAACATTTGGATTTAGAATTTTGGATTTGTTTGGGATTTCGGATTTAGATATTCGAATTTATGGACACTTTAATATTTAACAATAATCCATCCTACATAATGCACATTGACCTCAACTCCTGTTTTGCCACAATTGAACAGCAAGCCAATCCTTTTTTACGGGGAAAACCAATTGCCGTTGCCGCATATACCACTCCCAACGGATGTATT
Organism: Candidatus Woesebacteria bacterium GW2011_GWB1_39_10; assembly: GCA_000993205.1. Taxonomy (GTDB): domain Bacteria; phylum Patescibacteriota; class Microgenomatia; order UBA8517; family UBA8517; genus GWB1-39-10. The sequence continues at coordinate 4,366 of LBVU01000002.1, read as the reverse complement.
CTGGCTGCATCAATCGAGGCCAAAAAATTGGGAATAAAAACCGGGATGAGAGTCAGGGACGGAAAGACAATTTACCCTGACCTGATAATCCTTCCCTCAGACCCGAATAAATACAGAGATGTACATATAAAACTTAAAAACCTAATTTTGGAATATACCAATGACTTTACTCCAAAATCAATTGATGAGTTTGTTTTAAATCTTGAAAATTACCCCACTTTAAAGACACGGTCTTTAAAGGTGGTCGCACAAGAAATTAAAGATAGAATAAAAACTGAAATCGGAGAATGGCTCACTGTCTCAATCGGAATTGCTCCAAACCGCTATCTGGCCAAAATTGCGGCAGGCCTCCATAAACCTGACGGTTTGGACGAAATAAATTCTCAAAATTTCTTAGACATATATTCCGCTCTTAAACTTACCGACCTGACTGGAATAAAAAATGCCAATGCCGCCAGACTTAATTCAATGGGGATTTACTCGGTCTTAGATTTCTATCAAGCCTCGGTTTGGAGGCTTAAAGCCGCTTTTCATTCAATTACCGGTCTTTATTGGCATACCAGGCTGGCCGGTTATGAAGCAGACAGTGTCGAATACCAACGCAGAAGCTATGGAAACTCTGTGGCCTTGGGTAAAAACTTAAGTACAATACCAGATCTTTCACCCGTCCTTGCCAGACTTACGGAGAAGACTTGTAGTAGATTAAGGAGGGCCGGATACACTGCGGGTGGTATTCACCTATTCTTGAGCTATAAAGATGGTAAGTGGTGGCACAAGGGCAAGGGTATCGGCAGGCAGATGTTTGATCCCAGAGATATTTATAAAGCGGCTTCCAGACTTCTTTTAGAATCTCCCTCGGCTGGCTCGGCCGCCCCCTACGTACTAAATATGGCAGTTTCCTGCTCCAATCTTGACAGGGTCGCATCCTGTCAGTTGGATTTTTTTAATGATGTACAAAAGAAGGAAAAATTAGTTGAAGCCCTCGATGACATAAATGAAAAATGGGGGGATTTTACTATTTCAATGGCTAGGAGTATGGGAGGAGCAAAAATGGTGATAGACAGAATTGCTTTCGGCGGGCGGGATTAGAATGTACCTGAAAGATTTATAGAATCTCCTACACGCATATCGTTGTCAACTGAGTAACCGGCATTGACTTCCAAAACAAAATCTATTGGTTCTCCCGGATTATAAACTTGCAGTTTTGAATCAATGGTACCTTCAGACGGCGGTTTAATATCCTTATCGATTTTGACGATCTTTGCATCATTAATCCAAATAATATCAATTGGAATTTTCATATCCTTCATCCAAAAACTCGGAGTGACGTTTTGAGCCTCAAAAGTAAAAAGCATTCCTGAGTTTTGATCTAAAGAGGTACGTCCCGATAGCCCCCTAGCACGCAGTTCGGGAGTGGACACAATTTCTACAGGAATAATTCTGTCCCCTATCATCAAAGTTTTTTTAGTTACACCTACCGAAGCTTGTGAAGTTGGGCTGGGTAAGCTCAAATTGGTTGACTTTTTGTAATAAAAACCCACTAAAGCTATAAAAACCATAACCGCAACAAGAGGTAATATTATTTGTTTAACCATAATAGAATTACTGCAAGGAAAACTAAAATGGGAATAGCCAAATATAGTAGACTTTCAAAAGTATAATTACGCCTTTTGTGTAAATGAATAGAATCGCTTTTCATTTAAATTATTATATACTGTTCGCTCCGGCTCGGCCTTTGGCCTCGCCTCCGCGTTATTATTTTCTGTGTGCAATTTTTCTCGCCTGCGGGCGAGAGTTAAAACAAACTGCTTTCATCAGTATGCTCGACTTTTTTAAAGTACGAGCATATTATAGCAAGTACTGGGCGCAAAACAAAGCAGTGGGATATGGAAATTTTTATAAAAAGGATTAAAATATGTTTATGACTCAGAAATTAAAATTTAAACCAAAAGATATAGAAAAGCTATACAAAGATCAGGCACAGCAATACTCAAATTTTGCCAACGATTCTTTTAGTTGGAAATATCTAGAGAAACCTTTATTAGATAAAGTGTTAGGTTTATCTAGTTTTAAGAGTAAAAATATTTTAGACGCTGGTTGTGGTATGGGAAGAACTCTAAAATATTTACTTGACGAAGGAGTAGACAAAAATAATATTACAGGTGTTGATATCAGTGAGGATATGCTTAAAATCGCAAAAAATAATGTCCCCAGCGTAAAAACTCTTAAAACTGATTTATCAAAATTTGAAACAAAAAATAAATTTGATTTGATATTGTGTACTCATGTTCTTCATTATCTAGACAATGAAGATTTTACAAAAACGCTTAAGAATTTTTACAAATTATTAAAACCTAAAGGTATTTTACTTTTTGTTGTAACTCATCCTGTTCGTACAACAAGACATAATTTGGCAGAGTATTTCAAAAACGATTGGATCGTCGATCACACGCCTTGGAGTACTACATCTCCACTTTTTATTCGTACAGTGGCTGACATGGTAAATGAGACCATTAAAGCTGGATTCAGAATTCTATCGGTTGAGGAACCATCAGTTCTCCCTGTCAGCCAAAAGGCAGATTTAGTAAACTTTTTGAAATACTCTTGTTGTCCATCTCGAATAGCTGTTGTTGCTCGGAAGGATTGAAACAAAGAACATTAACAAATTTTTACATTTTTTCTTTTTGTTCTGCTAAAGCAGAACGGAACGAGCCAACTTTTTGCGGAAGGCGAGGCCAAAGGCCGAGCCGGAGCGAACATTACGAGTTGTTTTCGAAATAGGTTCGAATTTTCGAGTATGTCGTGCACAAGTCTGCAGTGAGCGTAATATTGCTCGCGTCGAATGGGGACGACGCAAGCAAATTGTGCGGTGAATTCGGCAAAAACGAAATCCGTTTACTTAAAAAGGGAGAAAAAAAAGAAAAAATGTAAAAATTTGGTTGTGCAAGGCACAACATATTAAACTGCCAAAATATGAAATATGTAGGATACTGCCGAAAATCAACAGATGAGAAAGAAAAGCAAGTTCTTTCAATAGATCAGCAAATATATGAGCTAAAAGAATTTGCTTTAAGAGAAAAAATTGAGATTGTTGATTTTCTGGTAGAGAAACAGTCAGCTAAGGTTACTGGAAGAAAAGTATTTGGCAGTTTAATTGAAAGAATAGAAAAAGGAGAAGTACAAGGTATTGTTGCATGGAATCCAGATCGTTTGGCTCGTAACTCTATAGATGGAGGAAAGATTATCTACTTGATTGATGAGGGTAAACTTCTTGATTTGAAATTTCCAACACATTGGTTTGACAATACCCCACAAGGCAAATTTATGTTGTCAATTTCATTTGGACAAAGCAAGTATTATGTAGATAATCTTTCCCAGAATGTAGTGCGTGGGCTTCACTACAAGCTAAAACAAGGCACTTGGCCAAGTTTGGCACCATTTGGCTACAAGAATGACAGAAATACGAGAGGTATCATTCTTGAACCAAAAATAAGTAAGGTAATAAAAATTTCTTTTGATAAGTTTGTTAGTGGAGAAGTTACTTCAATTAAGGAAGTGCAGAATCTTTTAACCAAAAATAAAATTATTGGGAAATTTGGCAGACCCATAACACTCACTAAAGTTAAAAAAATGCTTTCAAACCCATTCTATTTCGGTTTAATGAATTATGGAAAAGATTCTGTAATGGGAAGTCATGCTCCACTTGTATCCAAAAGAAATTTTGATTTGGTTCAAGAAAAATTAGCAAAAAGAGATGACAAAAGACCACACACAAACATTTTTCCATTTACAGGTTTCATAAAGTGTGCTGAGTGTGGGTGTGGTATAACAGCAGAAAAGCATTTCAAGAATTATCCCAAAACTCGTGGAAAAGTTCCGTATACATACTATCGCTGTACCAAAAAGAATGGAATTTGCAACCAACCTTACATAAATTCAACAAGTATTGAAACTCAACTTAGAGATTTAGTAGGTTCACTTTCCTTAAAAGAAATTTGGGCTAATAAGCTTCTTGAAATACTTAAGAAAGATGAGGAAAAGGAGATTAAATTCGCCAAAGGCGAACTAGACAAATTTTCTTTTTCTTTAACTGAAACTGAAAAGAAGTTGGATAAACTTTTAGAGGGTTATTTAGAGGAACTTGTCGATTCTCAAAACTACCAACAGAAAAAGAAAGAATTGTTGGGGGTAAAACAATCGGTACAAGAGAAAATTGCACTTGTTCGCAAGAAAGGAACATACTGGGTCGAACCAATGAGAGCTTTCTTAAATGAGGCCGTTGCGACGGCCAAAATTGCACACGAAAATAATAATTGCACTTTGCTTTCACAAAGTGCAAAAAAAGTTGGCTCGAACTACCTTTTGG
>LBVU01000001.1 GCA_000993205.1 Candidatus Woesebacteria bacterium GW2011_GWB1_39_10 | reverse complement strand
CGTTTCCCCTCTCAGGGCGGGTACCCGTCATAGGTTTGGTAGGCCATTACCCTACCAACAGCCTGATGGGAGATAGGCTCATCTTTCGGTGCACAGTTAAGTGCTTTCACCTTACGGTCTTATGTGGTATTAGCTCATCTTTCGATGAGGTATTCCGCGCCAAAAGGGAGATTCCTATCCATTACTCAGCCGTTCGCAACTAGCTCCTTGCGGAGCTCGTTCTACTTGCATGCATAAGGCATGCCGCCAGCGTTAATCCTGGGCCAGGATCAAACCCTCAAATAGTAGCTAATAGTTAATAGCGAAAAGCTAATAGCTAAAAGCCAAATCCTGATTTCCCGATCACATATTGAATACCAATATGCTTTCATTCCAGCCTGCTAAGGACTGGTCGTCCCATCAATTTCGCACAGAGATTGAGGGACAATTTTGATTAACCCTTACACTGAAAAATAAGAAATTTTTTAGTGTAAAATCTTCGAGTGTTAAGGTACTTGACCAAAAGTAACAAGAAACAAGCGACAAGTAGGCAGAAAATCTAATTAAACAAACTTTGCTTTTTCTTTACTTGTAACCTGTTGCTTGTAACTTTTAACGATCGTGAAGTTTTTACCCTGAAGGGAAGTTAACCTCTGCCGTGAGAATCAAAAAACCGCCCAGAGGCGGTTTTAGACTAACCGTGGCCCTTTGGCCTCTGAAAGCTTAAGTTCTCATCGTGCTAGAGGTATTATATAGCAGGTTATGTGCTCCCGTCAATGACCCCTCCCCAATATTTCAAATCCCCCAAATTTCCCAATTCAGGAATACCCCATAATCTTGACATTTGCCTCAATTTGTGCTAGCATACCACGATTGCAATTTGGCAGTCACCTACTCACTGATGCCTAGACAGCTAGACACAGGAAGAAGAAAAGGAGATCATTAACATGACTACAATTAAGTTAATCTCGGAAGACGGTAAGCTCGGAGAAGAAGTAAAAATCTGGGAACTCAAACCTAGAACTCTTGTAAGCTATTACGAATATGTAAAAGGTGTTGGTGGAAACCGCGGACCTTTTATTCGTGATAGTTTCAAAACTGCCTACGGTAAAGCCAGAAACGACGGCTATGTATCAAACTCAGGCTATACCTACGAGATCCGTGTTTCGGGTGAATGGAAAGACGTTCAGGTCATCGTCAAGCATCTCGAAGATGCGCTTGGGGCAGTTGACCTTAATCCAGGACCCAAATTTTTGAATCTACCAGACCTTAAAACTTTTAAGGATCGTGTCCTTTGGGTGCTCAGTTGGTTCAAAACCGGGAAAAAGTAAAAAGTAGCACGTAAATCAAACCGCCTGGAGGCTCTCAAACCTTTAGGCGGTATTTTTTGGAAAAATTCCTTTAAATCCAACTGAAGTTATTTAACCCCTAAAGAAGTTATCTCTCCAGGAATAAATACCCCAACTACGCCTTTTGTCTCATGTTTAAGCAAAATTGGATTTTTTAACCCCATATATCCATCAACCGCTTTCAAGCTTAACCTCTTACTAACTCCGATCTTGTGTATACCAGCCTCGGATGGAATGTCAAACACAACTGTACGATCACCGGTCCCTGAAGAGTGTTCAATCGCATCCCCTCTTAGAATGGGTTTAACCACAGCTTTTGAATCCAATAAACCTTTTGGTATAACCAAAGACAACTCAATACCATTTTTGGCTGCAAACTCAATAGCACCATTTAATGCGCCTACCTGACCAACAGAATCCTGCCCACTGTTCCACTTTTCAAATAACCCAGTGAGATTTTGGGCTAATTCTTGTGTTTCCATGCTCAAATAGTACTCTCTCTCTCTGCAAAAATCAAATTTTTTTTATCTCCCATATTCCCCCAATCTCCCTAATCCCCCTAAAATCCCCAAAAAGTATTATTATTAATAATGGCAAAAAAGTTAACCGCCAAAGACCTTTTTAAAAAGAAAATTCCAGGCGTTCTTATCCCCGGCCTGCTTTTAGCCTCTCTGCTCGGTTGGAAAGGTATAAATGGTATAAAAAATTATGATGCTTATAAAAGTTTATTTCCCTCATCCGGTGTTGTAGAAACCATTGAAGACGGCGATACTTTTACCCTTAAAGGCGGTGTCAAAGTTCGTTTGCTTGGAGTAAACTCCCCCGACCGCGGCCAAAAGAACTACGACCTTGCAGGGGTCACCCTTTCAAGTATGGTTAAAAATAAAAAAATATATTTAGAATACGACCGCTACCAAGATGATAAGTTCGGTCGTGTTTTAGCCTGGATTTGGATCGACTGCGAATCATCCCCAAAGTTCCTCCCTGCCGACTATATGTATAAAAGTGACAATGAAAGCAATACTGGTTTAAAAGATAACCCTGAAGGCTGTAAAAAAGGAAGATTGGTTAACGAGGAACTCGTAAAAGCAAAATTAGCTGTTCCTGTAGTTTATAAAGATCGCGGCGAACTCAAATATCAAAAGAGACTTCAATCCTTTTAATACTTCCATAGCTTCACTCCTCACCCAGTCCGGGTACATTGTAAGAAGCCTCTATATACGAATCCCCAATGTCATTCCTATCTTCTTCAGACAATCCGGTATCTTCATCGTATTTAATGAAGCAACCGGTTTCGTTCATAGCTTCGGAGATTTGAAGAGGACTTGTTTCTCTGCTAAAAGTCATCCTCCAGCTTACTTTTCCGCCATCTACCAATTCGGCAACCAACCGGGATTTTCCGGAAATTTTTGAGAGTTCCTCATCGACCGTTACCCTAATTGTATTCTCAACCATTATGTGCAAGATTGTACCATATGGCCAATTTAGATATCACTCGTATACTCAAGTTTTGAATATTCTTCACCGTCCCAGAAATACAAATTCATATTCGGCGTCATCATTCCCAGATTTATAACCCTCAGAGCCCATTTTTTTATATCATCATTTTCCCTAAGGATGTGTTCAACTTCACTTCTCGGAACCACAAAAATTCCATACTTTTCACCCTCTCTTATTTTTCCCCGCGACTCAACATATGGCAAAAAATCGTTAATTGAAAGTTTCAAATACTCGTCTCCTACTTTTTGGAAGATTTGCCCTTTACTCATAGCCTCGACTAAAGCCACCTGATCACCAAACCAATTCTCAAATGAAGTTCCCAGGCTTTCGATTTCCTGCTTGGTACTGGTAAGGATACTTATTCTTGCTTCCCGTTCGGTCATTTATCTGGATTTTACTGCCAACAACGGCATACATCAATAAATTCTACAAATTCGAAAGCCGTCAAATTCCCCTAACCGTCTCAAACACCAATCGACAAGTTTAATGTTGAAGACTCAAAAGAAAATCTTTAAGCTCCCGCCCGGAGAATGTTTTAAGAAGATTAAAGTCTCCCCATTTAATTCCACTATCAGCTGATAATGAAACGATAATTGTGTCTGGTCATCATCCTGTCCCCAAGCCTCAACAACTCTGGAAAAACCCTCACGGGCTATACGCATGTCATCAGCGTGAAGAATCCTTTCACCTTTCATACCAGAAGAGTACTACTTGAAAAATCAAAAGTCAAAATCAGATTTTATCTCTTTCTAAAACCGGAGTTCAAAAAAATTGTAGCAACGGGAGGTTTGTTGGTATGTCTCAGCATCCTTTCTTGCAAAGCCTTTTTACTTGTATCAATAATTTCCCCCTCTTTGGGCTCAAGACGTATAAAACCATTTATCGTTGCCGCCAACTCATCAAAATTTCCTATTTCGACGTATTTCTTTGATTTATATATCATCTCATCCTCCACCGCATTTGTGTTTACAAAATACACCGAAGTTATTCCCGGACCCAATGTAAAAGCCACTTTCATTTTTTCCCCATCCCGTGTAACAATATCTATAGCATCTTCAGAAGAAACTGATTTGGTAAGTTCAAATTCACTTCTTGAACCCTGGGGTAAACCTGCATAATAATTTAGCCGCTGGGCAATTCCAATATCCGTACCCAAGTTGGCCCGTGTGACAACATCCAGAGCTATTTTTTCAATAAAATCCAAACTTGGAGTAAACTCTTTTTTTCGAAGACTCTCTCTCATTAGTCCGAGAATACACATACTCCATACATTTGTCAATCTTTCCCAAAAAAAATAGCGCCCGGTGGACAATGATTGTATAAAACAAATCAATGCCTCCAGGCGCTTATACTCAGACGTTGTGTCTGTTAGACTCAGACAGGGTTCGTTTAAAAACCGCGTAAAAACGCAACCAACCGAGAATTCCGAATGTATCGTTCGGAAACACCGAACACGAAACCAACTCCCAACCTTCTTTTCCTTTTTGTTCAAGGAAATAGCCCCACTTGCCCGTCACCGGCTCACCCCCTACCTCTGATACAACCAAGGGCCTATCCGGTTCCGAACCTCCCCAAACTTCAAGGTAATCATACTTTCGCATATCATTCTCCTTTGATCTTCACAGTTTAGGATTGGCAAGATAAACACTTACCGTATCGCGCGCCTCAATCGAAGAGGCACAGGTGCTACGAGTAGCGTCGGTGTCTCCGATTGTCAGTTTTAGCACCCCAGACGGCCAAACGTCATTGCTGACTTTCCTCCCAAGCACGGCGGGCGCAAATGGAATTAGGACTTCTGTTGCATCTTGTCCAATCAAGGCCGTGCTTTGAAACGCGTAAAGGTGTTTACTCCTGTTCTCATGGCAGCGGTGAACAAAAATTTCTTCATCCCCGGAAAGTCGGTGATTTAAACAGTCTCCTTTACCGCAATGTGGACAAATAATCTCATCAGTCCCCCTAAGCTTCCACACTTTGTAAAGTTCCTCATTCATCCAAGCCTGTCCGGGCGAAATACCTCTCATCAAATCGTGCCTATATGGACCGCGTAGATTCACCTGAAAAACTTCCAGTGTGGGCATGCTCTCAAAAGAGAGTAAACTTCCCTGCGAATGAGCGTCTCCGTCAGACATTGCAACAACCACGTCTCCACGTCCCAGCCGTTCCCAATCCACAGACGGGCCTATGTCTTTACCGTTTACAAACACCCGCACAGGGTCGTATTCACAATCGAGAACCCTCATCAGGAAAGACGAGACTGTTTGACAGTAGTCCTCCGCAAACACAATATTAACTACGTTGACCTGGTTAAGCCCAATTGGGGTAGAATACTCCGTCCAGGGACCTTTTTGTATTTTAGTTAACCCTTGCGCTCCGGTTGTGGGCAATTTGTGCGCGCGGGCAAGCTGCGAAATTTGTTTCTCCGTAAGTCTTCCCCTGATCCGAAAAAAGTTTCCACTGGGAGTTGATGGCTTCCTAACAAAACATATGCCAACAACATTACCTGTAGATCGTCGCACTATCGAATCAACAAAAACACCAATTTCAGGAAAATCTCGTACAAGGTCCTTTCCTTTTACAATCATTTGTTCCTCCGATCAGATTTTAAGCCGAAATGTGCAAACTATGGGGATTATAGCTTTTTTGTTCCTCAATTTCCACTTAATGTAGACTCCTTCGCTTTTAACTCAAGAATATCCTCCGGTCTGAAAAAACCAATTGTTTTTTCTGTTCGGGAGTCTAAAAACAAATAAACATTCTCTCTAATCGAACCCATTCGCATGGAAAGATCGGGTGAAGATTCAAAAACCAAACTGTAGCCATTAACGATAGCATACCTAAAAGCAACTATCTTAATAATTGGGGCTATCTCAATTCCAAATCTGTCGAGCACCTCTCTTTTCACCTTCATTATCAAGCCTCCCCCTTTCTGAGTTGCCTCAATCGCCTCATTAACTTTCGCCATATATTCTCTGGAGTCCGGCATTTTTTGCCACAAAAAAAGGGCATTGGAAAGCTCAAAATTTAAACACGAATCGATACTGTTTTTACGTTCCACCGTTAAAGAGTTTAACGGGGGGAAAACAAATAATCAAACACCAATATTTATCGTCGTATTCATTTGACGACAAACGAATCAATCTCATGGGGTCTAAAAGCCGCCATCCAAACACGCTTGCCTTTTCGCCCTTCAAAAAATAAAAGATGGGGTTGCCCTCCTACACTTCTGGCAAGAATACTATATTTGCCTGTTTCTGTATTTGTCCTAAAACGAAAGGTGTATAAATAACCCTGCTTTTTTGCAAGTCTCGAAAGATCGTTCAGTTGGATTGCCCGCCTCCCCTCACTATTTTCAAAGGTCTCCGCCTTAATTCGAAGGGCCAAATCTAATCCCATTTGATTAGTCATAGAAAGCAAACTATTTATCCTATCAATTGCTACACCGTTCTCCGGAAAACTTTGCCAGTGAAAAAGTGTTGTTCTAAAATCTTTATTAATTGTGATAGATCTATCTCTTTCCATTTGTGTTTTCCTTCGCCAGTTCGTAATGATCAATTATCTTTTTAATTTCATCGTCTGTTAGGAGTTTCCTCAAATTTTTCTCGACCCCGATAAGAATGTCCGACTTAATATCAATTTTGTTGTGAAGAATAACTGAATGGTATATCGCCGCAGCAACTCTTTTGCCCAGATTTTCTACACTACCACTATTACCGAAAACCTCGGTTGCAAACCGCCGTCCCTCTTCAAGAAACGCCATGTTAGGCAGATTGTCCCAAAAAGTATTCAGAAAGTCAAACTACCCTGCCCCTCCGCCTCCGCCCCCTCCTCCACCGCCACCACCACCGGAAAATCCTCCGGAACTCCCAACACCGCTGGCTCCGTACGAGTTAAAAGATGAAGAAAGCGCCGAAAAAGTGTTTTCAAAATGCCCCAACCCCCCTAAATTCCCCAATGTCCCATGGCCGTAAAACGCCATGTACATTCCGCTACCCCGCTGTGCCGCTTCACTAAACTTTATTGGTAATTGAGATAGTGCCTTAACAGAAATTCCCAAAACAGTTCCATAGACCAAATATTTTTCCCAAAGTATTACGGAATCAATGGAATAATTTTTTGTAACCGAATAGTCTTTGAGCCACTTTTTAAATGCAAGCCAACCGGCCACTTCTTCCCCACCCCACCTGCTTTTCTTCCGCATGGAGACGACCGAAAGAATCATAACAAAATCGCATATAATGAGTATCGGAATTATTTGTGGAATTAATAAAAATCCCCCAAACTGAAAATAAAGGTAGGTTAAAATGCCCCAACCTACAAGTTCTCCAATACCTTTCTTTTGCATATCCAAACTTTGTTGTTCATAAAATCCCAATTTCTTTAAATCTGTTTTTGCGTCGTCCTTCCATTTCATCCAAAAACTCTGAGTTTTGCTGGGACGAGTTTTTCCAAAATGTTTAATTTCATCAAAATTCAAACGAGTCTGACCCTCATTAAACAAAAACTCCAATAAATCCAGTTCCATTGGGGAAACCAAATCTATGTAGGGTTCTTTCTTGAGAATCAAAAAATATACGTCTTTGTTTCCCCAAAAAGATTTTTTTCCTTCTTTTGTAAAATCAATTGCCAAAATTTTCCTCCTCGTTAACTCCAATATTGTTGCTACGATAGATTTTCCGGTAGCCATACCGGAAAGCATTGTTTCTACATAAACAGGCGCTAAATCGCTTGGGGGTTCATGGAGAGTTCCCGCAAGGTTAGCTTCGGGCAAAGGATTATCCCTGCCTATTTTGTACCAACGGAAAACCCAAACTACAGTTCGCCAAATTAACAGAAAGCCAATTAGTCCAATTAGACCACTTTGCCCAATTTGACTAATTCGCGTCTTGCTTTGAAATCCTTTTTCCTCCGCAAGAATATTCTTTAAATCACTATCGCCTTTATCTGCATTAACAAATGTCGGGTTTGTTGGAAACAGAATTCTGACTTCAAAAAATTTGTTTGCCGGTAGACTTTCTGCGCTAAAATCAACCTCTGTGTTACTTACAATATTTACTTTTCCATTCAATGGCCCATGCCCAAATGCCCATACTTGGTCGTTAGGAACAGGGTAAGCCAGGTGAACTTTTGCAGAAATCGTTCCTGTACCCTTTGTCCAAGCATCTCCGATAAGTTGCCAATAAAATTCAGAAATATCCGAGTGATTTACGACGGCGTTTTGAATTGTATATTTAAGCGTGAATGTTTTATTTTGATTGACCGCCGTGTAATACCATTTGACATAAATTTTATCCGGACTCGGGCTCACCTCAAATCTGTCCGCTCCCAGTATCTTAATATCCAGTATCGAGTATCCTTTTGTCGGAATCGATTCATCCGCCCAACTAAAGCTTCCGTCAAAATTGTAGACTCTTGTTTCGGTTACATCAGCCGACCCGTCTTTATTTATCTTTATATCAAAATTGGCAGATTTAATTGAATAGTCTTTGGCGAAAACTTTTTGAGGGGTGATTATAACAATTATAAAAACTATAAAAATTATTTTTATTATTTTCTTCACATCAAAATTATATCTCAAATCCCCCAAATTACCCTAATCACTCTAATGTTATATAATTCACTCATGAGAAAACAAAATACATCCTGGCAAAAAGTTGCCCCGTGGTACAACCGAATAACCGACCAGGGTCGGGGACATTATTATCATCAGCACGTCGTAATCCCCGGTGTTCTCCGCCTCTTAGGCCTTTCCCCCAATATACAACATACGATATACAACATACTTGATCTTGGGTGTGGAAATGGAGTTTTGGCTCACGCACTTCCCAAAAGCGTTAAATATACAGGTATCGATATTGCCGAAGATTTGATCAAAACAGCCAAAAAAGAGGATAAAAATTATAATCATAAGTACTTCGTCGACGACATCACCAAAACACTTAATATCCCCGAAAGCTACACCCATGCCACCATTATTCTTACCTTACAAAACATAAGTGACCCCATCGCCGTCCTTCAGAATGTTTCCAAATTATTAATTCTTAATTCTAAATTATTAATTATTCTGAATCATCCCGCCTTTCGTATTCCCCGCCAATCATCTTGGGGAATTGACGAACAAAGAAAGATTCAGTATAGAAGAATCGATAAATATATGTCTCCAATGGAAATACCAATCCGTATGAATCCGTCCGATCCAAATTCCCAAAACACCCTAAGTTACCACTTTCCCTTAAGCGATTATTCCAAAATGCTAAAGAACGCAGGTTTTGTAATTGAGTTAATTGAAGAGTGGACAAGCGATAAAGAATCTGAAGGGCGCGCTCGAAGAATGGAAAATAGAAGTAGAGCCGAAATCCCCCTCTTCATGGCAATTCTGGCTACTAAGAAGTAGTCCGATTTACGATTTACCATTCTCTATTAGTTTTGTCTGTGCGAGCTTAGAGATTGTAATAATCCTAGGGTCATTATGGTCGGCCAAAAATTCAATTGGTTCGTCGTGATCTTCCACCCATGCTTCCAGTGCCTTGGGCGAAACTTCAAAAAGAACATCCACAATGGCGCTACAAGCCTCCGTCATTTGTGCCCCACCATCCTGATTAATCTTGAGATCATCTAAATAAGATGGAAGAAGTATTTGATTCACAGTTCTTTTTTGAGTTTCGTCTTCCCCGCCTGGAGTTTTCTTAAACCCAACTCTCGCAACACGGTCGTCTTTTTCGTAATATATATGCCAATGAAAATAAAGCGCCCTCATTGCTTCCGAAATAGGATCTTGTCTAACTGTTTCTGTCCCCATAGCAAATATTATATCGTCATTTTAAACAAGCGTTTGTGAGAAAACCACGAGAGAGTTTGTGAATTCATTTAAGAAGCAAAAGCAGCCCTCGCTTGACGAAGGAGCAATCTTTTGCATGATATGAGCAAACTCACGAGTGGATGACGAACAAAGAGCGCGCACTTTCTTCACAGCATTTCTTTGTGCGAGCAAAGAAGTGCTGAAAAATTGATATCAGTAAACTTCATCATGGGTACCAAATTTGGCACAAAAAAGAATGTCGTTTTCAATATTAAACATGATTCTATAGCTTTTAGAAACTGAGATCGACCAATTCTCTTTACCTGATAACTTATGAAGTCTCAATGAAAGGTGATTAATGTCTTTCGAAAGAAATTTCAAAGTTTTGACAACCTTCGACCAAAGCTTCGGGTCTTTCTTTATGTTTTTCTTCAGTTCCTTCTGAAAGTTTTCAGAAAGCACAATCCTATACATTTGAAGCTATTATCTAATAGATTCCATGTACTTTTCAATATCGTTTGCGTTCTTTAGAACAACAGCCTTTCCGTTCTTAAGATCTTCTTTTGCTTCAGCGGCCCATCGATCGTATTTGTTCACGTTAAGAACATGTCTTATAGAATCACGGACCAGGTCGCTGAAAGATGCATAAAAACCCTGTTTAATGAGCTTCTCCGCATCCGTCTTTAATTTCTCAGGGATTGATATGTTTATTGTAGTCATACAACAATCATACAATATTAATACACAATGTCAATACGCTCTTTTTAATAAATTAGCTTCTAGATATATTATTTCTCACGAAGTCTGCCATCGCATGAACATCTTCTCTCGAAAATGGTGAGTGCATTCTATAATATCTGTGATTATAATTAAAACCACCGTGATCCACGCCGTCATAAGGTCTTACAACAGCAATAGAAAAGTCATCAGCAATCTCAATTTGGCCGATAATTGCAGCCAAATTTTGTAAACCGTTTTTTTTCAAAACATCAACCCCATCCCCTTTTAATAGGTCTATGACAAATTGCAAATTACCTCTCATATTATCGGCTCTTACTAAATATTCAAAAATCTCACCCTGGAGTTGGTCGTCGGGTTTTAAAATATAAAAACCTTTGACCAACAAATCAAAATCCTCAGGCAGATTTTTCAAAACCGCTAGTTGTTTCTTTCTCCTTTCCTGGTCCACACCATCCCTTCCCTCCATTTTTTCCAGTGTGTTCCACATCCCTTCAGCCAAAGAAGTTCCTTCCCCAAACTCACCTGTTTTAAGATCCGTTTTCTCTGTCATTTCAAAATAAGGATACCATATTCCATTCAAGCGTTTGTAAGGTTTTTGACCATAAGGCATACAGCATAAAGCATATAACGATTAGTGAAGAGATAAAGAAGTGCTGGAAAGATGTTCTTGAAGAAAAATTGTTTACCCCACAAACGTCAGGGCAATACCCTTTTTGTCCGCCCTACCCGTTCTTCCGATTCTGTGGATATATGCCTCGTAAGATTCGGGTAAATCGTAGTTAATTACGTGGCTTACGTTGGGAATATCCAGGCCGCGGGAAGCCACATCGGTTGCGATTAAAATTTGAATGTTGTTTTGTTTAAAAGATGCCAGCGACCTAATTCTTTGGCTTTGATTCTTGTTTCCATGAATAGCATCGGACCTAAATCCACGTTTGACCAGATCGTCCGACAGCCGTTGTACTCCATGCTTAGTCCTGCCAAAAATCAGCACTTTTTCGAATTCTTTTTGAATAAGAAGTTGGTGTAGCTGTTCAATCTTTTTGGCGGGGTCGCCTACTCTTATCGTCTTTTGTTCGACATTTGCCGCCGTATCTCCGGTTTTAACAGAAACTGTTACGGGATTATGGACAAAACTTTGCAATATTCCGCGCACTGCCTCGTCAATTGTCGCGGAAAAGAAAAGAGACAAACGTTTGGTGGGAAGAAGAGAAATCATGTATTTAATATCGTGAATGAATCCAATGTCCACCATGTGATCCGCCTCGTCTAAAACTACCGCGGAAAAACGGGATAAATCTAAGTACCTATTTTTGATCAAATCTGTAACCCTGCCTGGTGTACCTATCACAAAATTCGGGTTGCGTCTTAAACTGTCGATTTGCCTGCCCATGCTGGCACCACCAATTAAAAGCGCTGCATAGATTCCAAGTCCGTCGGCAAAAACAAAAAGCTCATCTTTAATTTGCGATGCAAGCTCACGTGTTGGGGCCATTATAAGGACCTTAAAATTTCTATCGGCCAACATTTTATTAACCAATGGAATCAAAAAAGCGGCAGTTTTACCCGTTCCGGTATTGGCAATTCCTATCAAATCCCGTCCTTCCAAAATTGCCGGTATGGCCTTATCCTGGACAGGGGTGGGAACTTTGTAGCCGTGCTTTAGAATATTTGCTTTCAAACGTTCATCAATATTAAAGTCGACAAACGCATGAGTCGGAATATATTCTTCCTGTAATTCTGGTGACACATTTTGAGGTAAATTGTTGATGACTTGGGAAGGGTCAAAAGTTTTTACTCTCCTGACTCCACGGGAAGACACGCCTCCACGGCTGGTCAAATTTCCACGAAGAAATCCCCTTTGCGGACCTCTGTGGCTTGGTTTGAATCTATTGTTATACATGGGTAAAGGGAACAGAACTGCTTAAAGAAAAATTACATTTGGGCCTAGTGAAGAAAAAGATACAAATAATATATAAATACTTGGGGTACCTATTTTCTTAAAAACTAAACTTTAAATATTAACTAAATTTAAGCAGATCTATTACCTCTGACCTGCTAACAATGTGAAGTGTATCACACCGATTTGATAATGTCAAGTACTACAGGATATCACCTCGAATCAAGCCAATGCCTTGATAATTGCTTCCCTTATATTTTTGCCTCCAAACCAGCCTTTTAGGTAAACCGTTGCGTGCTTATTCCTGTTCCAGTCATGAAGGTAATACTTATCTATCCTGCCGCCTCTCTCAAGGAGAATCTCAACTAACCGTGTAAACGAAAGTGAATTGTTGATTCCTTATTATACCATATTTTTGACTATCAATATTTCCTAACTTCATATTTCTTTTACATAAACGTGATTTGTTTGCTACCATAAGTTCTGTTAGTAAGTCTTTTTCGGGTTATCACCGAAATCGCAATCATGAATCCAATATAGAAAGCCCCTTCTATGCAGGCCTTCCCCAAATGCAGGGGGGCAATGATAGTTACCATCGAGCCGCTTACAATTGTGCCAAGCGCAAGTAAATATGTATTACGGAGTTTAATTTTAGTAGGGAATATGGCAACATAGGAAGAGTAAATGATGCTAATAGTGGCCAATACTATATGTGTTATCAAAATCATATCTCAATCATATCACTTGAGTATCTCCCTAAGCGAATAGTTATTCAACCATTCCGGTAACGGTTTAGCTTTACATACCGGTGATTTTGGCATAATCAGGCAGAAACTACATTTAGAGCCTAACTGGGAGCAAACAAGGTGCATTTCGACTTCGTTTAAAGACCGAAGGCCCTGAGCGACTGACCCATTCGATTATACTCAGGGTCATCCTGAGCATGCCGAAGGATGGAAGGAGTCGAAGGGCTGAACTGCTGGAATTGAAATTATGAGTGCAGTCGAATAACAATGTTAGAACATTTTATTCCATTGTGTCTTGCTCCGGAGCTTGGATTCGGACCAAGAGTTTTCTGCTCCAAAGGCAGACGTCCTTACCGTTAGACGACTCCGGAATATTTTAAGGCCCAATGTACCTAGCCAGTATTATATCTCATTTCCCCAATCATCCAAAACTCCCTAAATTTCAAGTCTCAGCTTGAGGAATGCCAGCCTATGAAGTAAAATACAGATGTTGTGGCCAACTGGAGTGTATATATTGTTGAGTGTAAAGATGGCTCCCTCTACACCGGAATTTCAAATGATGTAGAAAGGAGAGTTTGGAAACACAACAACAAGTGTGGCGCAGTATCAGTTCGAGGCAAATTACCTGCAAAACTGGTTTTTCAAGAGTTTGTCGGATCAAAATCCAAGGCTGCAAAGAGAGAGATTGAAATAAAAGGCTGGAGAAGAGAAAAAAAGTTAAATTTAATTAACAGTTCGCTAGAAGGATAAGTCCCTTATATAATGCTTGCCCTGAATGACAAGCTCTTTTCGAAGGGCTTGCCCTGAATGACAAGCTCTTTTCGAAGGGCTTGCCCTGAATGACAAGCTCTTTTCGAAGGGCTTGCCCTGAGCGAACTTCGTTCGCGAAGGGCCCTTAGCTCAATGGTAGAGCAATTCCCTTTTAAGGAAGCGGTTCTGGGTTCGAGTCCCAGAGGGCTCACAACGTAAAATCGATCTTTAAAGATCGATCACGTTGCAAGCTAGAAAAATGTATTTTGTTTATCTTTTAGAAAGCAAACAGGATAAAAGTTGGTATATTGGGTATACGCCCGATAATCCGGTAAATCGGCTTGCAAAGCATAATGCGTTTACAGCTTATTACACAAAACGTAAAGCGCCTTGGAAAATCATATATTTTGAAGCTTATTTAGCAAGAAAAGATGCCACTGGAAGAGAAAAATTTCTCAAAAGTGGATCGGGTCATAGATTTTTAAAAAAACAATTAAAAATTATCTAGGGCTTGCCATGTGACGAGCAAAGCGAGTTTTACATGGCCCCATCATCTAACCCGGTTAGGATACAGGGTTTTCATCCCTGGTATTTGGGTTCAAATCCCAATGGGGTCACATAGCTGAAGTTTCGATTCTGAAAAGTCCAGATTTACCTTACCCAATGCTTTACCACATTTAGCTTATATCCCATTTTAAACACTTCTATCACAAAAAACATCAGGATCGATAAACCGATCGCTACTATCCAGTACATTGAATCTAGCTCGCTCAGTCCAAAGAATTGTCGTAAAGATGGTGTCATAAACGGCACTACTTGGAGACCAAGTCCCGCGATAACTGCCACCACTAGCCACTTGTTTTCAAATAAATGGTTTTTCCAGAACGGAGTCATAAGAGACCTAACAGAAAAAACGTAAGCTAAGGAGTTGAGGCCAAGGGTAATAAAGGCAACTGAGCGAGCTGTAACAATGTCATTTGTCATTTTGTAGACGATAACGAATGAGGAAAGTGCAATTAGTCCTGCTGTTAAACTCACAAGACTAATGAGGACAATCATCCACCTGTTTACCAATTTTTCTTGTGGAGGGCGAGGCCCTTCTTTCATAATATTGGCTCTTTGGGGGTCTATGGTTAAGGCAAGGTCGGGAAAACCATCTGATATTAAGTTTATCCATAGTATTTGGGCGGCGGTTATAGGTAAAGGCAGTCCCATGACAATACCTCCAACTACCACAATAATTTCAGCAAATGCATCACTCATAAGGTAGAGAATGATTTTTCGGATGTTTTCAAACATTGCTCGACCTTGTTCTATGGCTCCAACAATGGTTGCAAAATTAGAGTCAAGTAGAACAAGATCTGCTGACTCTTTGGCAACGTCTGTTGCCTCATTAACAACAATACCTATATCTGCTTTGTGTAGGGCTGGCGCATCGTTAACTCCGTCACCCATCATGGCAACGATTTCACCGTTTCTTTTTAAGGCCTCAACAATCATTAATTTTTGATCAGGCGTAGTCCTGGCAAAGAGCTTAATAGATTTTACTTTCTGAGCCAATTCTTCAACAGTTAGTTTTTCAAGTTCGCTTCCAAGTAGAAGTTCATCTTTTTTAACCCCCATACCGAGCTCTGTAAGAACAAATTCAGCCGTTGTTGAATAATCTCCGGTTATTACGATTGTTCTGATACCCGCTTCGTAAGCCAGTTTTAGTGATTCTTCGACCCCAGATCGAACAGGGTCTGAAAAGGCCAATATCCCTACCCAAGTAAGTCCTTCTTTAGCGTCGTCAGTTTTCAGGCTGTTTTTTCCTAATGGTACTTCTTTTTTTGCGAATCCTATCAATCTTTTTCCTTGTTTGGTCAGGTCATTGATGTTTTGGATAACTGCCTTTTTTTCTGCTTCCGAAAGAGTAGTCCATCCAAGCAACTGTTCCGGGGCACCGTTAACAAAAAGAATATTATTCTTCTCCGACCACTCATGAAGACTCATGAAAAATCGTTCTTTTGAAGAGAAGGGGATACTGTCCAGACGTGAATGCTCGGAAACAAAGTCGCTAATAATAGTCCTGCCCCATTCAAAAGCTGAAATGACAATTGGATCATCCAAGTCATTGGCCAAAAGTACCTGCTCTGCAAGTTGTCTTTTGTCACCCAGATAATCAACAACTTCCATCTTGCCTTGTGTTAATGTGCCGGTTTTATCCACGCAAATTACAGTCACTCCACCCAAGGTCTCAGCCGCTGATAATTTCCTTACTAGACCACGGTGTTTTACTATCTTTTGCATCCCAATAGCTAGTACTACCGTAAGAGAAACTAAAAGACCTTCAGGAATACTTGATACTGCTAAAGCTACGGAGGTGATGAATATCTCTACTAAACTGAACTTGTATAAAAGGCCGAGAACAAAGACCGCGACCGTTAATACGCAAATTATTGATACCAGTTGCTTACTAAACCCCTTAAGTTGTCTTTGAAGCGGAGTATCTTCCTCTTCTTCTTGTATTTGCAGTGCAATTGTTCCCATTTTGGATGTCGCCCCTATTGCTTCAACCAAAAAGGTTGCCTGTCCTGAAGAAACCACCGTACCCATAAATACGCTGTCGTCTTTATTTTTATTAACGGGCAGACTTTCCCCGGTAAGCACGGCTTCGTCAATATATAGACGGTTGGCGAAAGTAAGTTTTCCGTCAGCAGAGATTTTGGTTCCTTGATCCAGTACCACGAGATCTCCGGGCACAATATCCGAGGTATTTATTGATATCCTCTGCCCATTTCTGATAACGGTTGCTTTACTCGTGACGTAATGCTTGAGTGCATAAAGGGCATTATTAGCTCTGCTTTCTTGAATGAACCCTAGGATAGTGTTAATAAATACAGCCAGAAAAATAATTAATGCATCAGAAAAATGGCCTATTATGGACGTAACTAGGGCAGCAACAAGAAGTACATACACAAAGGGATTTCTTAGTTGTTGAAGTATGAGGGAAAACTGGCTTGGTGGTGGTTTTTCAGGCAAAACATTAGCTCCATATTGGAGTTGTCTCCTTTTTACTTCTTCGTTAGACAGTCCGGGTTCATTTGGAAACATAGGAATCTTTGGTTTTTTACAATTTCAACTACGGTTTTACGACAACCGAAGCCGATACAATTAAAAAGATTCCAATAGAGTTTAAGGTGTAGGAAATTAAGATAAATTTAAAAGTATTCATTTTTGAGATACCAATTAAACTTACCCCTATTTCATCGGGTAGCGGGGAGGCAATGATAATGCTGCCTATCACAGGCAACATCCAGTTAAAGTATTTTGAGTGAAACAGTTTTTTGAGATGCTTTTTCCTATCCATGTGGTTATAGATATCCTCAATCTCATAAGCCAAATTGTCTTTAATCAGACGAAAAATTAACATGTCACCCACAACTGCGCCGAACCCTGCAATCAACCCTATTTCAATAGGAGAAAGAGTTTCGGCAAGAACCAACAGCACCAAAGCGCTTGTTGCTACCGTAAAAGTTGAAACAAAGAGTATGCCTGCGATAAAAGCTCCAATATACCCAAAACTACCTAGATGTAGTAGAAATGAATTAAACGACTCATTCCTAGAGAGAAGAATGGCTACGACAATACCAATGAAGACCGCTGTTAAGTTCTTATATTTCCAGTGAGTTTTATGATTTGTAACCATCATAAATTAAGTATACGGGAAAATGATCCAAAAGACCTCATTTTAGCCTTGAAGCGATTTAAGCGTTTTTGCGCGCAGCGAACGTGGCTTTTCTTAGAAGTTCCCTTTTTTCTTGCTCATCTTTTATAGCCAACCTCTTTCTTTTTTCTTCTTTAAGTACCAAGTCTACCTTTTTCTGACATTCAGGGTCGGAACAAGCTGTAATTGTATAAGTTACAAGCGAAGTCTCCACCTTCTCTTCATAAGACTCCACAACAACTCTGGGCTTTCCGCATCTGGTGCAAACACTTCCTGTAAGATTATTCAACGTCGTCATTTAGTTATATCCTCCACCTCGTCCGTCACGGCTTCCGTGCCCTCCACCGCTTTTTCCACCTCGGGAGTACCCACCGCGTCTGTCGCCTCCCCCTCTTGGTTCAAATTCTCTTTTTTCCTGAGGCCTGGCCTCGGCTACAACCAATTTTCTGCCTCCAAAATCGGTATCGTTGAGTATCTGAATAGCCTTGGAGGCTTCCTCCTCCGTCTCCATTTCAACAAAACCAAAACCCTTGGATTTGCCGGTAAACTTATCTATTATGATTGTGGCAGAAATTACAACCCCAGCCTGGGAAAAAAGGGTCGCCAACTCCTCTTGGGTGATAGTAAAAGGAATACCTGCTACAAATAGTTTCTTCATTAATTGGTGACTGAGGCCCATTATACCATGTTTTTGGGATTAATGCTGCCAAATTCACGGCCAAAAATGTATAATGAGCACATGATAAAAATGAACTCCAAGGAGTTAAGAAAAAACAAACCGGTTGGAGACCAGGAAAAAATCATTAAAAGGAATCCAATTTATCTCGTTTTGGATAATGTAATTGACACCTACAATATCGGTTCCATGTTTCGTTTGGCCGACGCAATTGCCGCCGAAAAAATATATATTTGTGGCGACACCGAATATCCTCCAAATTCAAGGATTCACAAGGCCGCGGTCGGAACAGAAGAATGGGTGCCATGGGAACACAATACTTCAACCATTCGAATGATAGAAGTGTTAAAAAAGAAAGGAGTACAAATAGTTTGTGTTGAACAGTCTCCACTAAGTACTCCGTACTCTGTACTAAGTACTAAATTGCAATTTCCAACTGCAATTATAGTTGGTAACGAAACTACCGGTATTTCAAAAGAAGTTTTAGATCTCGCCGACATTATTGTTGAACTCCCCATGTTTGGAGTCAACATCTCCCTCAACGTTTGGGGAAGCGCGGCGGTTGTCGCCTACAAAGTTGTGGAGTCTCTCATAAATAATCCGTACCAAAAGAAAAAAGTCTAATCACCCCTGAAGTAGTAGTTTATTATAATTGTCTGGGCGGGTTCTGGGGCATACACTGGGGCTCCCCCCTCGGGCCTACTCTACATTTTGAACTTTTATTGCAACATGGTCCAACTACACACGATTCATAATCTATGACACATCGGGAACCTCCACCCCCACCGCCACCGGGAGGAGGTGTGGGAGTTGATCCCCCGGTTTTAGCACAAGTTCCACAAGTAGCATTACTGCATTTATATCCTGTTCCGCAACTATTGTACTGATCACATTCACATTCCCTAGCCTTTTCATTTATATTAAAGGAATAGTTACTAACCACAAACAGTGCTACAAAGATCAAAGTGATTACCAAGAGCAATATTGTAGATAAACTGAGGAGGTGTGTAAGACTTAATTTTTGAAAGTTGTTTGATTTTTTAACGACCACTATTTAATCTAATATACACAATCCCGCATGTCAATACCTCCCACCCACTAAAAAACCGCCTCTCGGCGGTCCTGAGCGATGGTGAGCGAAGTCGAACCAGAGTCGAAGGATTACCTTGTTACTGAAATTACAGGAGTTGATCCTCCTACAGCTTCCGCGCTGGAGGCTCCAACAGTAACTCTTCCGCTAGCATCAACCGATACTTGATAGCCTGTGTCATAGGCTGCGGTACAATCGCTAACTGCTGCCGTATTCAAAGTTGGATCTGTCGGGAGCTGGGCAATATAAGTTGGAGAGATGTCCGTGCATATATCTGCAGCTGTCAAACCAATATTTTCCGCCGGATCTCCTTTTGCAGGCATATTGGCCGGAAGTTTGCCTTTATTATCAGCCGCAAACTGGTGAATAGCATTAAGAAGCGAATTTACATCACTTCTCCTGGCTGTATTATTCGCCTGGGCAAACTGACGTGCCGGATTAATGGCAATCAAAACTATCGCAAGAAGAATTCCTAAAATACCAATAACTACCAAAAGTTCGATAAGTGTAAATCCCTTTGAAGATTTCTTAATATTGAGCATTAGTTAACACTAAAACAGTTGGATTGACGTGTCAAGTGGCAATTTTAAGTTCATATTTATCCGACCCTCACTTTCTCATCACTATCACTATTACCAAAATAGTTAAAAGTGCCACAAACCCAACTATCAAATATGGAAGGAGTTTGTTTTTTGGCTCCTTGATGACCGAAGTAGATAATTCATGGCTCTCAGGAACCGCCTTCTCCCCCACCATATTAGATAGTTTGGCTTTTTCCCGCGTATCGATAATATGTTTGGCAAATTTTTCTGTTAACTCACGCGACGCTCCAAACTCGGGATAAATATTGGCAGGCACCACTGCCGTCAAACCAAAACCCTTTTGGATAAAAGCATCTACTATCACATCGACCAATTCCTGATTAGTAGCCACCACTCTATAGACTGTCTGAGTTTTGTAAGTTTTAGACAGAACCAAGTTAAAAGGGACCGCGTCAACAAACGCCTGTGAATTTGCCTGAACCCTTGCAATGTCTGTCGGATCTTTAATCGGAAAGTCCTTACTAAAGCAAACCGCCTCGGAGATCACAAAAAAAAGTTGAGACGGCTGAAGCTTGTTATCTTGAATGAATGCCGTTACCAGATTAAAAAGAGCGTCTTTATTTTTGACGTCCAAATCCGGCAAAATATTAACAGGAAAATTTAAATTTATAATCGTTCCTCCGTTATATAAATAGAATCTATCTCTTTCCAAAAATATAATTGTTTCGCCGCTGGCATCTGTCATATTAATTTATCTCCTTCCAATAGGTTGGTATCCCTAAGACATTATTGCTGTAAGTTACGATAACTTCAACCTTTTTGACAAAACTGCCGTTTGTAGCAATAGAATCGATTGTTTTTATACTCCCACCTGTCACCGTCACGACTGTCGTTCCTCCATTAAGATCTGTTATCGTTTCGCCGGTATAGTTATCATTGTCACGTAATATGCCAAGCATGGCGACTTCAATTCCGCTATCCGCCATCTCTTTTGCTATAATACCCTCGCTCTGTGTTGTCGCGGCCTCAGAGTTCGCAGCGACGGCAAATGTTGCCGCCGTTGCAACAGTGATTCCCACAAGGACAAAGAAAAGCAGCATTAAAAGAGCCTGTCCTCCCTCGTAAATTTTCGGTTTGCTGTTTATCTTTATCATTTGCTTATTTGCTTATTTGCTTATTCTTAGTTAGTATCTTAACCCTAAAGTTGTACTTACAGTTTGGGTTCTTGGTCCGCCGATTGTTGTTATTAACGACTCCAAGGTAAATAATATTTGGATCGTTTGTCCGATTTTAGTAAAAGTAATATTATCGATTTTAGTATCCAAACTGTTTAACTTCACCGAATTTAGTAATAAGTCACCTCCCAAAAGTTCGTATACTTTGGCCCCTGAATCTAGACTCAATTTGGAACTGGATATAATAGTGGCTGAACCTGAATTATAAATATTGTAATTAAGATTCCCTAAAATCGACCTTGTATCTTGGTTCAAGGTACTCACTGCTTCGCTTTGAAGTTTAAAATTCAATGTCGTGGTAAAAACGTCCAAAAGAACTAGGAGAAAAATGGTTAAAAGCGCCATATATATCAAAAGTTCCACAACAGTAAAACCGTTGTGAATTTTTATCGCGAAGCGTGACGATTTATAATTTTTAATTTTTAATTTTAGTTTCATGGGCTGTAGTTTACCGAAACCGTAGTTGATGCCGCTGTCCCCACCCCGCTTCCCCCGCTAAAAGTTACTTTATATCTAAAACATTGACCCGGGTTTAAGGTCATTGGAATAGGACCCCCGGCAATTGTGTAATTTCCTGAGTAATTGTAAGTTGAACAATCGGTTGAAACTGCGATTTGATACGTAGCTGTTATATCGGATGGTGTTAGACTTGTAATATCTATTCTGTTAAAAACCACAGAGTGACCGGCGTCGAGTGGAGAGGACTCGACAATTAACCCTCCGCCGGATCCGCCCCCTCCTGGGCCCCCTTCAATAATTTTCAACTCCGTCGACGAATCCCCGGTAACTATATAAGAATAAGCTCGTTGGGAAGTTGCAAAAACTGTAGAAACACCATTTACTCCCGTATCTATTTGCATACCTCCACATCTTGGGAGAGGGTTTATGGTCTCGTCCGTTATATCAATCACTTGGTATTCCTCTCCATTGGTTCCAACAATTACCAGTCTGGGAATGTTAACTTTTATTATCCCTTTTGGATCCATTCCATTGGTATCGTATGAATTTATGACGGTGCCGTACCCCGCTGATGTTTCATCGGTGTTCACTATAAAAAGTTCAGCTTTAGTGGAAGAAGAATGCGCGGCTACATAGGCCCGAGTTCCCTCTTCATTAATATAGACGGAGGCTCCGGCGGCAGCATCAAGTGCAACCTTTTTTTTGACTTGAAGATCAGAAGTATTGCTAATATCAATAATCGTGAGTTGCTCAGACAAAGAACTTGTAGTTACGTAAGCCCTTTGTCCCCAAATGACTATTCTGCTTGCTGTACCGTCCAAATTTAATCCGTCAGAATCAATAATGGGTCGCGATCCGGATTTTGAAGTTAAATCAAAATCATAAAGTTTTGTGCCTCCAACCATATAGCCCACATTTCCGCTTACTGCGATGGAAGCGGCGTTCCCGTTACCCGGAGCATTAAAATATCCCGCCTCGGTATATTTGCCATTAATATCTGTCTGTGTAAGATCAACTATCTCGATTTCTTTTGAGTTGGTGTCTGTTGCTAGATAAGCATAATTTTGTTCGGTAAACACATCATTTGTTTTAAATCCGTCGAATGTACCCACCATACTCGCGGACGGAGTTGCCGGAGCAGGCGGATCGGTTATAGACACATTTGCGTATGATATACCTGAGGCGTTGTCTCCGGTACCGGCCGCAATCTGGCCCTGAATTGCAGAGATTGCGTTTGCTACACCATTTTTTGGCAGGTCAAGTGAAGCCAGATTCAGGGTTGGCGCGCACCAGTCTCCGCTCCCTTGGTTAATAAGCGTTCCGGCAGAAACGAGTGAGGATGAAATATTTTTCCACCTTGCCAATATAAAAGTTGATGTCATTGTGCTTGGTAGGATACTATTCCAACCGACGCTAACCGTAATCTTTTTTTTGGATAGATCTACCGGAGCAACATCAGAAATAATTACACTTCTCGTAAAGTCCCCCATTATGCCGTCAACTTCTGCTCCCCAAACCCAACAAGGTAAAGAGGAACAGGATGACACCTTAGGATAATATGTTCCGTTTGTTGCGACATTGACCCAGTCCATATCCCTTAAACTTCGGACTGCTTCTTCCCCTTCTTTCAAAAGACCGGTGGCCTTGAGTCTTTGTTCCTGTTGGACTCTGCCACCGCTCGCCGATATAAACCCAAAAATAATCGCCGGAATTAACACCGAAGCTACTCCAAACGCCACAAGAAGTTCAACCAGAAGTTGTCCCTTTTGTGTTTTTACATTCTTCATTCTTAATTATTAATTATTAATTGCTTAATAAGTTGCGCCATATTTATTGATATTAACCACCGTCGTTTGATTTATTTGATCATTGAAGATAGAAAATGTGCCGGGGGTTGTCTCTCCGCTCCCCGCCAAAAAATTTAAATCCCCCCCAGGAAATGTGACGTCCGTAAAACTCAGCCCCGGGTCCAGACTTACGATAAAGTTTGACGGAGTCAGTGTATAGCTTGTTGAATCAAAATGAATCCCAAAATTGATATTTCCGGCCATAGCCTGGGTTTGCTGTGAACGAATATCATTAATAAGAACATCGTAAGCGGCGCTTTGCGCGGAAGAGGCAGGTAGACGGCCCAGATTTATTGTCGTAAGCGCAAGAAGAATCCCTAAAATACCGACCGAAAGCATAAGCTCAACTACCGTAAAACCCCTCTGTACTATGTACTTTGTACTATGTACTTTCTTCATGGAATTAGTGTGGAGACACCTGGCTAATAAGACCATAGATTGGGGCAATAATGGATATCATCATTCCTCCCACCATTACACCTATTACTACTAACATTATTGGCTCAAGAAGCGCTGTAAGGGTTTTAAGCGTGGTAGACACTTGATAATCAAAATATTCCGAAATATCAGCTAGTGACTTATCAAGACTTCCGGTTTTCTCTCCTGTCTCAACCAGTTTTATCATAATAGTTGGAATATACCCCTTTGCAGTTCTTAAACCGTCCGAAAACGTCTTTCCACCCAATATCATTTCCTTTGACTTATTTATTATCTTTTGAGTTTGAACCCTCACTACTACCTCGCTTGTAAGATCCAATGCCGCAACAATCGGAAGCCCGGAGTTTAACAGTAGGTATAGAGATCTGGAAAACCTGGTCAGGTCGATAAGTTTTACAAGGCCGCTAACCCCTGGCAGTGAATAAAAAATATTTAATATAAAACCCTTCTTTTTGGTATATAGAAAGATGAAAAATAGAATTATGCCGGCTAATACAAAAAGAAAAATTATCGTGTTTTTGAGCATAAAATCGGACACGGCTATCAATATTTTTGTAGGAAGTGGAAGAGGAACCCTTAAGTTTTTAAAGACCATGGCAATCTTAGGAATAACATAAACAAGTTGGACCAAAAGTACCAGCACAAAAACCCCAACAATAAAAACCGGATAAATCAAGGCGGACCTGACCTTATCGTTAAACTCGTTTTGTTTCTGCAGACTTGCTTTTAAATCCTTGAGAGTAATATCCAGGGTACCCGCCTCCTCAGATGCCTTAACAACGTTTACCGTGACTTTATCAAAGGCGTTTGTGAACTTAGCAAGAGTAAAATTTACTTGATGTCCCTGAGTTAGATCATCCCTTAAAGTTTCCAGAATCTTTTTGACCCCACTCTTACTGTCCTCCAAAAGATTGTTGACAGCATCAAGGATCGGAATCCCCGCGGAAAGCATAGTCGACAAATTACTGATTAACGCAATTTTGTCCCCAGATGATAATTTAACGTCTTTGTCCTGCATAATGTCATCCTGGAGCCACGTTCGACGTGGCGATAGGATCTTTTTCTATACTGACTCCACCTTTGTTACTCTAATCACTTCTTCCATTGTAGTCACACCCATTGCTACTTTTTCAAGTCCGTCATCAAGCATTGTTTTCATTCCCTCCGCAATTGCCGCTTGGGCAATAACATCAGAATCGGCTCTCCCCGAAATCAACTTTCTAATCTCCTTTGTAACTTCCAATACTTCAAACAGGCCGACCCTGCCGGTGTATCCTGTCTGTCTACAAATTTTACACCCTTTTCCTTTGTGAACGGTAACTTCCGGAGTATTTCCAAAATACCTTTTCACCAAATTTTGCGGAAAATGTTTTACTACTTCAGTCATCGCCATTTTTTCCTCAGACTTGCACGAAGAGCAAATCTGTCTGACAAGCCTTTGGGCAATGATTACATTCACAGTGGAAGCAACCAAAAACGGCTCGACTTTCATGTCGCTTAGACGCGGGATCGCGGTTGCCGCATCGTTAGTATGAAGTGTAGAAAGGACTAAATGTCCCGTCAGTGCCGCATTAACGGCAATTCCCGCCGTTTCCCCATCTCTTATTTCCCCTACAAATATTACATTTGGATCCTGTCTCAAAATTGATCTCAAACCGTTTGCAAAAGTTAAATTTGTTTTTGAATTTACCTGTACCTGATTGGAACCTGCAATTCTGTATTCCACTGGATCCTCGATTGTCATTATGTTTTTTTCGCGGGTGTTTAAAACCTTCAAAATCGCGTAAATCGAGGTCGTTTTACCGCTCCCTGTGGGTCCTGTTGAAAGAATCATTCCAAAACTCCTGTTGAATGCGTTTGTAACCTTTTGAAGATCGGGGGCGTTCATTCCCAGGTCAGTCAAAGTATATTCCCTGGAATGCCCCGAAAGAAGCCTTAAAACCGCTTTTTCACCCTGAGTTACAGGTAAAATCGAAACACGGATATCCAAATTTTCTTCTTCCAAACGCGCAGTCATTTTGCCATCCTGGGCGCTTAAGTGCTCATCTGTCCTCAGATTTGATAACACTTTAATTCTGGAAATAATCCGGTCGTGAACCTCCCTCGGAACCCGCAAAACGTCCTGCAAAACTCCATCGATCCTGAAGCGGATTAGCGATGTTTTTTCTTCAGGTTCAATGTGAACATCGCTTGCCCTGTCGTGATAAGACGCATTCACTAGCTCATCGACAACTTTTATAATGGGAAGGTCTCCTTTATATAAGGTTGCCTGTTTAACATACTCCTGCAAAAGTTCATCGATTGTTCGTTGAAGCGCTTTTTCGTAAAGTTGAACGGTGCCTTCAATTTCGCTTTCGTTGGCATAGTATGTTGTTACTTTCTGCCCGGTTTTACGGATAATCATCGATACTATTGCTTTATTGGTAGGGTCATTAAGCGCTACCTTTACCCCATTTGCATCCCTGGCAAAAGCAATCGCTTTTTGACGTCTGGCAACTTTGTCGGGAATAATGTGGGCCACATCTTCGGTAATCGATTCTTTAGAGAGTGCAACATAAGGAACGTTATAATAACCGGCAATTATTGCGCCAAGTTGGTCTTCGGATAAAACTCCGCTTTCTATAAAGGCGTCTACTAAATTTGGAGAACGAGTCCCTACCGCATAATCCTCGGCTTTTTTTATCGCGGCAGTGTCAAGCACACCACTCTTCTTCACTAAATCTATAATTTTTTGGTCGGGCAGAGCCATACTCTATTCTAGCATTAAGAAGTATATTCCTTATAGAGTCTCTCTGTGTTGTCTTCCATAATATAAGCCGTTATTGTTATATATTTTTCAATATTGCTTCCTTTAAGTTTTTCGGTCATTATGTCGTCAACCTGGAACACACCAGCGGGATTGGTCATGTGAATTCTAATTTCGATTGGCCGCTCTTTTCCTACCAAGATTTCTACTCGGGAAATCGCCAGGTCTGATTCAGAATATATATTAAACTCCCCGCGTGTGTAAGAAATTCTACTTCTACCCTTCCCCATATCAATGGCGTCTGCAATCCTGACAATTCCGGCCTCAACCGTGGAGGGCTTGCCATAAGCCCTGTGAGAAATGATTGCGTGGAGAGTCTCGGATATTACCACCATTTTTTCTTCAATTGGCAGAAACGATAGAATTTCTTTCAACATATCACGGGCTATGAACAAACTAAATCCCTCGTGACCCTCTCTGTGGATGGACATTCCCAGATCGTGCATTATGCATGCAAGAAAAATCGCAACTTCTGCATGCTCTATGGTTAGAGCAAAGTCGTGGACAATCGACATCTCAATACCTTTACTTTCCAAAATTCTTGCAATTTTAATTCCATTGTTGGCCACGATGCCAAAATGAGTCGGTCCGTGATCACTCATCCTTAACCTGTCTGTCGCCATCACATTTATGATCTTCCACAAAGCCTTGATCTCATCATTTTTATTGATTCGATTCAAAACTTCCTCCAGCATCTTATTTCCGTTGGTTGGAATCTGAATTCTGATGGCATCCAAAGAAGACTTAGTTATTTTTGTATGTGATTTGTCCATGAGTAAAAGTATAAAAAGTATTACAAGCACAACAAGTATAACATGTGAGCCTGTTTTCTGCCTGTAACACCTGTAATACTTTCATTACTTGTATTACTTTGAAGTTATTTTAGGGCAGCATCTACAGTCGATTTCATATCTGTCCAGCTGTATGCACCTGCATAACTGGTGGCGTTAATAAAAAATCCCGGGGTTCCACTTATCCCAATTGACTTGGCAATATCCGTCTCTTCAGTTAACCTGGAATCATACTTGCCGCTATCTAGACACTTTTTCATTTCAGCCGGGTCTGTCGCACTTTTAAGAAAATTTGCGACCTCTTCCGATTTGGTTTTATCATTCTTTACAGTTGTATTCATGAAATCATACCCAGCATTTGTATAGAGTAGATCGTGGACTTCCCAAAATTTGCCGACATCTTGGGCACAATAAAGTGCCTTTGATCCCATTTCTCCGTTTCCGTGTCCCGGAGTGTAAATCCAAACGTAAGAAGCTTTGCCGAAATCAACCAGCTTTCTCATTTCAGCAACCGGCGCAATATACTTACCTCCATCTTTAACCAACTTGAACTGGCCTCCCATTTGATTATTTAATGTTGAATTAAGCCCTGTCGCGACATGACAATACGGACAAGATGGATCCGCAACTTCTACAAACAACACTTTCCTGTCTTTACCACCGAACTTAACAAGATTTTTATCAAAAAGACCTTTAATTGTGTCCAAACTCACAACGGGTTGGTTGGGCTGACCTCCTGTGTTTGTTGTGGCTGTTGTGCCACCCTTTTCCAAATTGTTAACCTTTTGCCACAAGACTCCAACCATAAATGCAAGACCAATGCTAAGCACTACGAGAATTGGAGCTATCTTTTCAAAAACACTTGTCCGTGGAGCTTTCTCTTCATTTACTGACATCCGTACATTCTGCCCGAAGAATAAAAAAAAGTCAATGCCGAAAAGAAACTAGTTACTAATATCTAGCGACTAATTTCTAAGTATTTTAAGGCGTCCATTCCAGCCATACATCCAAACCCGGCAGCGGTTATTGCCTGCTTGTAACGAGCGTCATGAACATCCCCAGCAACGAAAATACCTTGAACATTTGTGGCAGATTCATAACCTGTCTCTTGTCTCTTGTCGCTTGTCGTTTTTTTAATGAATCCCCGTTCGTCAGTTTCAATTATTCCTTTAAAAACTTCACTACCGGGTTTGTGTCCAATTGCAATAAAAAGTCCATCCACCGGAAAATTTGAAGTTTCGCCTGTTTTATTATTTTTTAATTCTAAACTCTCAATTTTTAATTCTCCTTTTACCTCAGTGACTTCTGTGTTCCATACCACTTTTATCTTAGGATTTTCGAGTACCTCTCTTTGCATCGCGGCTGAGGCGCGGAATGAATCGCGTCTATGGATAATTGTTACTTCCGAAGCGTATTTTGTTAGTACGAGAGCCTCCTCCATTGCGCTATCTCCCCCACCCACCACTGCAACTTTTTTGTTTTTGAAAAACGGGGCGTCACAAGGGGCGCACGAGGACACTCCCCGTCCTATTAGTTTTTGAACTCCTGGAGCATCAAGCCACAAAGTTTCGGCTCCGGTTGCAATAATAATAGACCTTGCTGAATACTGTTGACTGTTTACTGTTATCTGAAAAGGTTGTTGGGAAATGTTTATAGCGGTGACATTCTGCCCCACAAATTCTGCGCCAAATCTTTCTGCCTGGGCGCGCATCTCTCCCATTAATTTTGGCCCCAATATTCCTTGCGGGAAACCCGGAAAGTTATCAACTTCCGTGGTTAGCATCAACTGTCCTCCCCAAATTTCTCCCCCAAGAATTAGGGTTGAGGCTGCACCGCGGGTCGTATAAATTGCAGCCGTTAAAGCGGCTGGACCGGATCCAATTATGGCCACATCCCAGGGACCTTTTAGATCGGCGGGTTTAGTTGAGAAAGTTTGTTGGTCCATTTTAATGAATGAAGTAAGACGTTTGAGATTTGAAGCTCGAAGACGAGTTTTGAAGTACGAAAACTGAAGCTGGAAAAACCACGCTCCAAAATTCAAACATCATACTCTCCCTTCATTCTTCAAACCTCTGACTTCCAACTTCATTAAACGGTTGCTGGGGGTACCACGGGTGGCATTCCACCTGTAGCATCTCCTGTTCCTTCAGTTGGGGCCGGTGTCGGCATGGCGGGAGCTTCTGGCTCTGGCATTGCTGGCTCAACCGGCATGACTGGTTCAACTGGAGCGGGAGTTCCCACTGGTTGATCTGTTCCGGGCATGACAGGCGCCTGAACGGGAGCGTTCGGGTCTGCGGCTGGAACTATCGGATTTGTTGCGTTTGGATCCATAATTAATCACCACCTTTCATCATTAACTCTTCAAAACCTTGTTTTCCTGCAAAGCCCGTATGACGTCCTATTTCTTTTCCGTCTTTAAATAAAACCGTTGTAGGAATCGACATTACTCCATATTTCGATGACGTCGCAGGATTGGCGTCAACATCCAATTTCATTATCAATACTTTATCTTTATAAGCTTCCGAAAGCTCTTCTAAAATTGGAGCCGCCATCAGGCATGGTCCGCACCAGGTTGCCCAAAAATCAACTAACACCGGAAGTTTATTTTTTATTACTTGTTCTTCAAAATTAACGTCTGTGATATTTGTCGTTGCCATAGCAAGTTTCAATATACTTTTCAGAATAAGTTGCGTCAATAGCCAACGGAGATTAAAATGCACACTAATGATCGAAAACCTACGTCCTCCATTTAACCGAGAACAAACAGTCGAGGCTTTTGAAAATATCGCTTGGAAAATGAAACCGTTTCTCCATACCTACGGAGTTATTATTTGAGATGATGTCAGTGGTAGACTTCCCACTCTCGTCATGGCAGATTTGGCTAGAAGAAAAAGACATCAACTTATGCTTCCACCGCCTTCTGTGTTTTTCATGAATGCCGGTTCAAACCTTACAAACTACGAGACAGCCGAAATTGTAAAACCGAAAATTGCGAGAATTATCAAGACAAACAAAGATCGATTCAATGACGGTTTATTAATTGTCACCGAATATGCATGCACCGGATACTCCATCGGGGCACTTGTTGGCGAATTTTTAGCTCAAAATATTAAACCAGATTTGTGCGTATTAGACACAGATGCAGACTTTTCAAAAATCAAAGAATTAAAAAGCATAAAAGTATTTAAAGGTTCTCCCAATCACGACGGAACCAGTTATGCTTTTTACAATTTTCCACGTTTAACCGGGGTTAGCAGTACTCCCGGGTCGGTCCATTCGGACAGATTGGAATTATTCGATGACGAAAAAATCAAAGTTGCTCAAGCCAGAAACGACATGAAGGCAATCGCTAATCACCTCTGGAAAATTATTGAATAAAACATCTGCCTTGGAACACACTTTTCTCTATCATACATCTCTTGACTATATTGATACATATCAATATAGTTATATTGTGACGCAGGTGTCAAAATATAAATTAAGAGTAGAGGTCGAACAAAGAATATACGAATTATTAAGTGATTCACTGGCAAAAATTAAGGATAAAGGTGAGATGAATAATTTTTTGGATGACTTTTTCTCCCCTACTGAAAAAACAGTAATGGCAAAGAGACTAGCTATCGCAGTTTTACTTTCAAAAGGAAACGATTACCAAGAAATCCGGCAGATATTAAGAGTAACGCCTGTAACAATATCCAAGATGAATTTACGAATGAAATATGGAAACGGGTCTGTTAAGAAAATCGCAGACAAAATTGCTATTTCGGACGACAATAAAGCACTTTTACAAGAACTCGCAAGTGTGTTTGATGTCCCGACCAAGGGTTTGCCAATAAGTGATTATCATTATAAAGTTCGGGAAAGATCTCAAAAAATAAATCGACTTAAAAAAGAAATTTAACTCTCACTATATTGATACATATCAACATAGTGAAAAAGTAAATTGTTAAATTTTAATCTTGTTTAATCTCAAGGAATTCAGCACTACAGATATTGAAGAAGCCGCCATCGCTCCGGCCGCAATCATTGGATTTAGAAGCCCCACTGCAGCAACAGGAATAAGAATAATGTTATAGCCAAATGCCCAAAACAGATTTTGTTTGATCACACCAAGAGTTGCACGACTCAAATTAAAGGCAGTCAAAACACTTCTTATATCTTTATTTAAAAGGGTCACCCCTGCCGATTCAATTGCCACATCGGTTCCCGTTCCCATGGCAATTCCGACGTCAGCTGCGGCCAATGCCGGCGCGTCGTTTACACCGTCTCCGACGAATGCAACGCTTACCACTTGACCCTTACTCCCTACTTTAAGTTCTCTCACCTTGTCCGCTTTATCATGAGGCATTACTTCACTCATTATGTTTTCAATATCAGCCTTACTTGCTATATCTTGCGCAACACTCTTTTTATCCCCAGTTATCATCCAAACATTAATGCCTTTTTCATCCAAACCTTTTGTCACTTCGCGGACCCCGTCTTTCATTTCGTCACCAACTTCAAAGGTCGCCAATGTTTTCCCTCCACTCGTAAGAGATATCGATCCCGATTTCGATCTTCCCAAAAAATATTTTTTACCTTCAATTGTCCCCTCAACCCCCATCCCTTCCAAAGTTTTAAAGTGTTCCACCTTCTTCACTTTTAGTTTTTCACTCTTCGCTTTTTCTACTATCGCCTTTGCAATCGGGTGCTCAGAATTTTGTTCCAAACTTGCGGCAATCACAAGAACTTCGCCCTCTGTGTACTTTGTACTCTGTACTTTGTACTCTCTTAAAAACATCTGTCCTTTTGTCAGAGTCCCCGTCTTGTCAAAGATTATCGAGCGAACGTTATTAAGTGTTTCAAGACTGCCGGCATCTTTGATTAAAATACCTTTATTGGCCCCCTTTCCCGTACCTACCATAATAGCCGTAGGGGTGGCCAAACCCATTGCGCAAGGGCAAGCAATGATTAACACCGTCACCATTCCGGTAAATGCGTTAACGGGAAATCCTAGGCTGTACCAGACGACAAAGGTTGCCACGGCAAGCATTAATACTATTGGAACAAAGTATGAAGAGACCGCATCTGCAAGCCTTTGGATTGGGGCCCTCGACCCTTGTGCTTCTCCCACCATTTTTACTATTTGGGAAAGCATAGTATCTTTGCCCACTTTTGAAGCTTTAAAGATGAATGTTCCCGATTTGTTTATAGTTGCTCCAATAACATTTGCCCCTACGGTTTTATCCACAGGAACGCTTTCTCCGGTAACCATCGATTCATCGATTGCACTTTCACCTTCCAGAATGATTCCGTCCACTGGAATTTTTTCTCCTGGCCGTACTCTGATTTTGTCTCCCAAAATCACATCCTCTATCGGTATATCAATTTCACGCCCGCTTCTGATAACCCTAGCAGATTTCGCAGCCAAACCTAAAAGTTTTTTAATGGCGTCGCTTGTGTGCGACTTGGCTTTTGCTTCCAAAAGTCTACCCAATAAAATAAGTGTTATTATCACGGTTGAAGTATCAAAATAAGTAGGTCCCCCGAAAATAACAGAATATATAGAGTAACCAAACGCAGCGGTTGTGCCGATTGCAATCAACGTATCCATACTTGCAGCCCGGTTTTTTAAGCCCGACCAGGTGGCCAGATAGAATTCCTTGCCTGCCCAGAATTGAACAGGAATGGCAAGGACAAGAAGAACCCAGTTAGGGAACATTACAAAGCTCCCCACCATTACGATGGCCGACAATGTCCCCGATACAACAACCTTCGTCTTTAATTTTTTAAGTTCCTCTTTTTTTATCTCATCTTTTTGCTCCTCGGCAGATTTACCTTCTGACCTATCAGTATCAGCAAACACTGCTTTATAACCGACGTCGTAAACCGCTTGAGCCAAATCTTGATCGTCAACGCCATCTTCAACATCTACTGTCGCTATTTCGCTAGCGTAATTTACCATCGCAGAATTAACGCCCGGAATTCTGGAAATTCCTCTTTCGATGAGTTTTGCGCAGGAAGCACAATGCATACCCACAATCGGAAAAGAAATTTTAAGAGTACTAATCATTAAAGTGTCTAAAATCTTTCGTGGTTCTACTTGTACTCTCAGCGATATTCAAAACAATTAACACAACCGCTCTTCTGGCCTGATTTGTCAAACCGAAAATTTCGTCCTTTGGCCAACCTTTGGTTAAATCATACACAAAATCGACAAAATCCAGGGCTTCTTGGTAAACATGTAGTTCTTCAAATTTAAATTTTGATTGATTTATCATAATCGATGAACGATGAACCACGGACGATGAACGATGAACTAATAACGATTAACTAATTAACTATAATTTTTCCATGAAACATTCCCATACCACAGTGTGTCTGGTAAACCCCGGCCTTCCCCGGTGCAAGATCGATTTCTACTTTTTGATTTAGTGGGAGATATTTTTTTATTTTGAAGTCCGGTATATAAATCTCCTCAAGACAGTTGTTAGGGTCTGTTCTTTTGAAAACAAGCCTTGTAGTTTTTCCCTTCGCTATTTTTATATTTTCCGGTTTATATCCCCCATCAACAAGGATGTCGACACTGTCTTCGACGGCAACAATCTCATCATTCTTTCCAAAGAAGAACCAATAAATTAGTCCCATCAATCCCAGTCCACTAATCATTATCAATATTTGGTCTAGTGTCATCCTGAATAATTATATCGTTATATTAAATCAAATTGGCAAAGTAATTTTTACAGTCGTTCCTTTACTGACCAGGCTGTCAATTGTAATATCGCCATGGTGGGCTTTAATTATCCCCTGGGATATTGCCAACCCCAACCC
This sequence comes from Candidatus Woesebacteria bacterium GW2011_GWB1_39_10, assembly GCA_000993205.1. GTDB lineage: Bacteria > Patescibacteriota > Microgenomatia > UBA8517 > UBA8517 > GWB1-39-10. Next base: position 89,251 of record LBVU01000001.1, on the reverse strand, counting down.
AGATCCCAATGTTTTTGCCGTTTTAGATCCCCTGTAAAAACGCTCAAAAATGTGTGCTAAATCACTTTTAGGAATTCCGACGCCACTATCCTTAATCTCAACGACAGCGTGATTCATAGACTTATGCAATGAGATATAAACAAGTTCATTTCTTGGCGTATATTTTATTGCGTTATCTAGAACATTTAATATCGCTCTTGTAATTTTTCCTTCGTCGCCAAAAACTGAAATATCCGGTTGAATGTTTGATTTGATTTTAATTTGTTTTTGAGATCCAAGTTTAACTGCAATTTCCCTTAATTCTTTCATCGTCTCGGACAAGTTGAACCTTTTATTGTTGACGGTACCTTTGTCGGCCTCTATCCATGCTAAATCTAAAATATTATGAAGTAATGCTGACATCCTGTTAATGTCGACCAACGACTCAGTCAGAGTTTTCTGATACTCGGTTTTTTGTCTGTCTTTTGATAATGTCAATTCAATGCCACCCTTTAGTGTCGCAAGAGGAGTTTTTAATTCGTGTGCTATGTCCCCAATAAAATGTTTTTCACGGATAAAAGACTGTTGAATTCTGTCAAGCAAATTATTAAAAGTAACTGTTAATTTTTCGATTTCGTCTTTGGAACCCGGGTTCGTCAACCTTTCATTTAAATTTTCAGAAGTAATATTATCCATTTTGTCGGCCGTCTCTGAAATTGGTTTTATTATCCTTCGAGCCAAAAACATTGCCCCTAAAATAGTAGGAAGTATAAGAACCATAAAAATAATCCCGAGAGTTGACAGAAGTAAATTTATTGAATTTTGTATTGCATGAATTGGATGCGCGATTAATAAAACTTCTGTCAACTTACCATCGTTTATTATTGGTTTTACCAAAAATCTCATGGGTGTGGTTCCTATGTTTTGATTGATAAATTTTTCAGATGTGCTTTTTTTTGCGCTTTCAAATAAATATTTATACGAAACAAACGGAGTATCGTAACTAATGGAACTTTGTTTTATACCTCCATTCTGGTCAAGTATGGTAATAACCATTCCCGGGATATTATTAAATTGCGTAGGGTTGCTGGAATGGACCAGAAGCTCTCGATCAACCTCCTGATAGAGAATGCCTGAAGTTACCAGAAAAAAAATTGAGAAAATGACCCCGGTTGCTATAAACAAAATAGAACTAAACCAAAGAATTATTTTGAAATTTATGCTTTTTGTATTCATATTATTCATATAATATAGCCAACACCATGAACGGTTTTTATTAATTTATTTTTGAAATCTCCATCTATTTTTTTTCTAAGTGTCACAACAAAAACGTCCACAATATTGCTCATCCCATTAAAATCATAATCCCAAACATGTTCAATTATCATTGTCCTTGTTACAACCTCTCCTTTGTGTCTCATTAGAAGTTCTAAAATAGAAAATTCTTTAGGGGTAAGACTGATATCTTTACCATCCCGAACAACCTTGTGTTTTAAAGGATCGAGTGTAAGTCCGTCAATTTGAAGAACAGGGGAACCTTCTTGATGGCTTCTCCTAATAAGAGCGTGTACTCGCGATCTAAATTCGATGAATGAAAATGGTTTGGTGATGTAGTCGTCTGCGCCGCTATCCAAGCCTTTAACCTTGTCTTCGATGGTAGATCTCGCGGTTAACATCAGAATTGGAGTTTTAATCCCCTTTTTTCTCAGAGCCTTGCATAACTCTATTCCGTCAATTTTTGGGAGCATCAAATCAAGAACGATTAGGTCATATTCTTCACTTTCCGCCAAATATTGACCCTCCTCGCCATCAAAAGCCGTGTCCACCGCAAAACCGTCCTCGGTAAACCCCTTCTTAATAATATTACTCAGTCTTCTTTCGTCCTCAATAACAAGTATCCTCATGGAGTTATTATACCCCACACCCACCGCCAGTTTTTGGCGGTTCCTCAACTAAGCCTTGTTCAGACAACCACAGTTTAATGTTTTTCGCTCCTGTCGCAGAAGAATAATCCTTGCTTAGCAACAACTTGGCGTCAATGTCCGAAAAATTCTTTCCTTCTTTGTTTTTAAAATAAAGCGCTAAATCAAAGTAGTTCCCCGGGAACCAAAAAGCATTAAAGTATTTACCTGCTTCGTACATTTCGCGCTCACTCGCTCCGTTTCCCGCCATAAATTGCAATACTCCCAAAAGCGCCATTCCGTGGTTGCAATCTGGGAATGCAGTTGAATTGTTGCAACAAGGTCTAAAAATATTTGACGACACTTTTTCTACCAACTGTTCCTGCTCAGAAGTTAATGGAATAAGGACAGACCTGGAATAATAGTTCATCGTGGAGCCCTTAGCGAGCGACCAACCTCCGGTCGAGGCAAAGTCACCCGCTCCTTTTATTCCGCCATATTTCATCATGTCTCCCTCATCTAAAATTTTAGATTTATTATTAAGCCCAACTGCCCAGAAAAAATTAAGTAAGAAATATGAGTTATCCCGGTCAATTTTGATTTTTTCGCCTGATCCTATTGTTAGTATTTTTTCCTGCTCCGGGGTCAATGGTTGGTTAGATTTTGCATATACACCCTTAAATTTTTCCAGGTCGATTACTCCGGATTTGATCATTTTTGGACCCAGGTCGTTAAAACTAGCATTGATTTGAAATCCTTGAGTGGGGTTAATTTCGTCGAAAATCTCACTATTACTTCCTTTTGTAGTCAAAATAGTTGGTGTATCTTTTTTAAACAAATTTATATCTCCAAATAAATTCAACTTTACCGCGAGAGCGATATTGGTTAAAAGACTTATTACCACTACGGATATGATTAGAATATTAGTTTTTGTCATTTTTATATTTTAATAATTTGTAAAAGATGAAAACGATAAGCCCAAAGACTAATAAATCAACTAGCGGGTTTTGAAAATATTTACTTACTTCAAAAACAATCATTCTAATTTTTTGACCGTAGCCACGGCTTTCATCCATTTGAAGTTTTCCCTGAAAATTAAGTATTGCTATAACAATGGAAGTAATAAAGAAGATGGCAGATCCCGCATATCTTAAAACATTATATATTTTTTGTCTATTACTCCCACCTATTTTACTAACCGCCTTTTCATAAAACATAGACATAATAAAAAGTGGCAAAACGATTCCTATTACATAGGCTAGTGAAACAATAAATGCTTGAAACAAACTGGGCGACAATGAGGTTAAGGTTACGGCCGCGAAAAGCACGGGCGCGCAACAAGCAGATGTTAAACCGGACATCAGCCCCAATCCAAACACGCTTGCTGTATTGACCCTCTTTCCCCGAATCCCTGATACATGGAACATTTGAGGCAAATGAAGGATTGGCTTTAAAGTCATTATACCCATCAAAAACATCACAAAGGCCCCAAAATAATAAATCTGTAAATGATACGAATCCAAAAATAATATTGCAAACCTTAAACCCAACGCTATTGGAACAAGAACAAAAGCGATCCCGATGGCAAAAATAACGGTATAGAACATTGTTTTTCCTCGTCCTTCCGAAGCTTTAGCGGAGGAGGATTTGAATATTGTTCCCAGATATGAGGGAAATAGGAAGGTAATGCAACACGGAGCAAAAAGGGCCAACACTCCGGCCAAAAATGATGCGGTTAAGGAAATTCCAAATAGAAAATTCGTATCCATGTTCATTTAACTACGGTTTTACAGTTACCTAACCGATGTTTTTATCGTAAAGGTTATTTTTGGATTATCGGGATCGTTAGTGGATATGTATACATCCCTGCTTACATTTCCATATACAGGCATAATCGAGGGATTATATATTACTTTAACATTAGCGGTGTCGCCTGGAAAAACATCTGTAACATAGCCACTTTGCTTATGCATTCCATATTGTTTTGTGGTTAAATTCTTATAAATTATTTGGCCAAATGTACAATTACAACTTGAGTTAATATTCAAAATTTGGAGTGGTTTTGTACCGACATTTTTTAGTTGAAAGCTAACTTCTTTTATTTCATTCACTTTCATTTCGCCGATATCAATTAGGGAGCTTAAAACCTCAGTCTTAGGACGGTCTACATCCTCTTTTTTGTAAGATAGCGTCGCTGGGTCGGGCTTTTGGCCGTAAGTTGCCAAAAATACAAGCCCAACAAGCATTGCAAAAAAACCAACACCCAAAAGGATCATCGTTTTGGTCGACATGAGCAAATTCTATTCTTTTGAATATTAAGATTTTGTGAAGATTGTATGTTTAAACAACTTCGCCACGCTTCTCAAGCATCATGTGATGAATCGCTCCGACCTGTCCCCAGATTGCGAAAAGCACAAGAATTCCGGTACAGAGCAATGCGTCATTTTTTGTAATTCCAAAAACCATACCATTAGTGCTACCAAATACAGCTCCTGAAAATGTAATAACCGCAATCGATCCAACGATTACACTTGCGACATGCATTATTTTTGATAATTTCATATTTCTCACCCCCCTTTCATATTACTACTCAATGTTTATGCTTGTCATCTTTCATCATCCAAAAATGCATGAGCGGACATAACAGTAAAATACCCCAGAAGAATAAATTCGACGGAGTTACTTTAAAGACGGATATCGCAACAAAAACAGTGAGTACCAGTGCTACACAAATGATTATCCGTTTAATGCTAAAACTTCGTTTCATTACTTAATAATATTCTTTAGATGGTTAAGATTTTATGAAGACCGGAATACTCTGGTCGTACTATCGTCGAAATCTTGATATAATTTCCCAATGAAACTTCCATGGTATGTCATTTCGAAAGGATCTCTGTTACATCATCTGCCATTGATTGGAAAATCAACCGCACAGAGTTTGGGGCCGATTATTCTTGTCCCTGATCCCATATACCGTAACTTGCAAACAGATAATCCCAACCCCAAACATAAAGAAATGGGTGTTTTGAAGTTTGGTTATAAATACTTATCCGATTCAAAGTTTCGCTTTCAAGAAGAATTGTTAGCGGTAAAAGAAGCAATGAAATACTTGAAGAAGAATAAAATAGCTTTTGATTTTGGCCAAAAAGCTAAATTTTATTCAGGTTATTTGTATCTTTGGCCGGTCTCGAAAGAATATGCAGAAAAAGAGCTCAAGAAGGCTTGGGATGAAGTATAAGAAGATCAAAACGTTAAATAATAGCAAATAATTGGTGGGTTGAAAACCAGTCATTTATTCACCAGGTATTCTTTAAGTTTTTTCTATCTTCCGGTTTTGATAGGTAATTTTCTTTTGAAACGAGTGGTCTACCTAGTTCTTTTTCTGTTTGTTTTCTAGCGTTTCCGGCAACATTTCCTCCTCTTTTTGCTATTTTTTTGTTTTTAATAAATGTATTTGGTTTTTCTTGTTGTGAGATTTCTGTTGTTACGCGCTCGTAACCAACTTTGGCTAGCCAACGCTTGAATGGTTCGGTTTTGGAGACGGAACTGATTGAACAATGCGAAAGATACCCTCTGTATTTGCACAATTCATATTCTGTTTACCTTCAAGAGTATTAATTGAAAGGGTATGTACAAATTGTACCCACCCTTTTACAAGCTCGGGATCTCTCAGTTTCATTCGTTGGACATACTGTTTGGGGTCATTTGAGTCAATCAAAGCTAAAACCACATCTTCTACCACAAACCACCATTCATTTTTACAAATAGTTTTGCGAATGTTTTTACCTTTAAAAATTGCAATTTTGGTACCCATTTCGATGGTCATAAATTAAACATATCCCAAACAAAATACGAAGTCAAGTCAAGAAAATTGTCATTATTTCCCCATCCCTGAAGAGCTGAAGCGGGCAAACTCAAAGAATAAGAATGTAAACGCTAGCATCATTGCATATGGGGCATACATCGATAAATAATTCTTTTTGCCCGGTTGGTATTTTCTTAAAAGCAACGAATTGCCTACAACCGAAACAGAGCTTAATGCCATTGCAAGCCCTGCAAGTTCGGGCTTAAGAATAAGTCCCATAAAAGCGAAAACTCTGGCGGCAACTGGAATACCGATTACGTTATAGAAAAGCGCAAAAAACATATTTTGTCGTATTTTAGAGACTGTAGTTTTAGATAAATCCAAAGCGTTTACAACATCCCTCAAATCGTTTTTGATAATAACTATTCCACCTGTTTCCATAGCAACATCGGTTCCTGATCCCATTGCTATCCCCAGGTCAGCCTGGGCAAGCGCGGGGGCATCGTTAATGCCGTCCCCCACCATCGCTACCCGCCTGCCGGCAGGTAGACCTCCTTGCAATTCCTTTATCCTTTCTGCTTTTTCACCGGGCAACACCTCCGCCAAGATGTTTGTAATTCCGACCTGCATCGCAATAGCGTTTGCGGTTCGCAGGTTGTCCCCAGTAATCATCCAAACTTCGATCCCGCTGCCTTTAAGCATCTCTACCGCTTCTTTTGAAGTCTCTTTGACGGTATCGGCAACGGCCACGATTCCCAAAATTCCTTTTTTGTCAGCCAAAATCATTGCAGTTTTTCCCGCGTCCTCAAGTCTTTCCAACTTTCTTTCAAATTTATCTATATCTAAATTTAGTTTGTCGATCATTAATTTACGATTTCCCAAATAGTAATCAGTTTTGCCGATTTTTCCTTTAACTCCATGTCCCGGAATTGCCTCAAACCCAACAACCCCGCTCAGTGCAAATTTTTCCACTTCTGCATAATTTACAATTGCCTCGGCAAGGGGGTGTTCAGACTGTTTTTCTAAACTCGCAGCGATCGTCAACACTTCTTCTTCATCCAAGTCGGATAAATCTTCAATATCTGTTACTTCCGGTTTACCCTTTGTGATTGTTCCGGTTTTATCAAAAACAATTGTGTTAATCTTGCTGGCGCTCTCCAACGGTTCCCCACCCTTAACCAAAATTCCATGCTCTGCGCCGACTCCGGTCCCGACCATGATTGCGGTGGGTGTAGCAAGTCCCAATGCGCAAGGACACGCGATAACTATTACCGCAGTAAAGGCCATAAGCGCGAATGCCAAACTAGATCCTAAAACAAAGAACCAAACAATGAAAGTTAATGTGGCAACTGCTATTACAGCAGGGACAAACCAAGCAGAAATTTTGTCGGCAACTGCTTGAATTGGGGCTTTGGATCCCTGTGCATCTTCGACTAATCTAATTATTTGAGAAAGAGTGGTTTCAGAACCGATTCTGGTCGCACAAAATTCAAAACTACCAAGTTTATTTATAGTTCCTCCAATTACGTTGTCATCGATATGTTTTTCAACGGGCAAACTTTCACCGGTAATCATGGATTCGTCAATTGCAGATGATCCTTTGGTTATCACTCCATCAACTGGTACTTTTTCACCGGGGCGTACGACTATAATATCGTCCTTAACAACTTGATCAACCGGAATATCCAAAGTTTGCCAATTCCTTATTACTCTAGCCGTCTTTGCTTGTAAACCCATTAATTTCTTTATTGCTTCAGAAGTTCTGCCTTTTGCCTTAGCTTCTAAAAACTTTCCTAAAAGTACAAACGTAATCAAAAATGCAGCAGTTTCAAAATAAAGATCGGGGATTTTAGCGCCCGCCAGTCCAATAATTGAGTTATTAACTGCATAGTAAGTCATAAAGTTAACAACGCTATAAAAGAAAGCCACCGACGTTCCAATGGCAATTAAACTATCCATATTGAATGTTTTCATTCGAAGTGCCGAAACCATTCCTTTATAGAAACCCGCCCCGATATAAAATTGGACTGGAGTTGCCAGAATAAAAGAAATTATGCCAATATAAGGAAGTAGAAGAGTTCCCCCCGGCAAAAATTTAAAGAAGTCGAGAAACATAAAATAAATCATTGGCGCTGATAAAAGAAAGCTCAACACAAACTTGCTCCACTGATTTTTAATTTCTTCTTCCTGTCTCACCGACTGATTTTTCGATAGCTCTTCAGTTTCCGGTTGAGCTGAATATCCTGCTTTTTCTACGGCCTTGACAAGATCTTCAAGTTTGCTTACATTAGAGTCGTACACAATTGATGCTTTTTCAGAAGCAAAATTAACTCTAGCCTCAGAAACGCCCTGAACTTTTTTGAGTTGTTTTTCAATCAAACCCGCGCAGGATGTGCAGTGCATCCCGGAAATTAACAAATTTGTTCTACCATTTCCTTGATCTTCCGTATTTTCATTTGATGTTTCACTTAAAACTTCCGGTTCGTTTTGTTTTGATAGATTTAACTTTCCGCTAATATGTAATTCTCCATTTTCATCTTTGCTAATTTTTGCATCGAAATTAATTTCCGGAGGGAGTGTAAAGGTATTTGAGTTAAAAACCGGTGAGGGATTTACGATTGATCCCTGATATCCGGCATTTTTAATAGCGTCCAAAATCATTAAATCACTTATATCGCCGTTTTTTAGGTTAAGAGAAGCTTTGCCGGTCTTACTGTTTACTACAATATCTGTTATTCCATCCATAGAAGATAGTTCATCCTTTATCAACATTTCGCAGGACGAACAATGCATGCCTTTTATTTGTAGTTCAACTTTTTTCATAATTTAATTGGCCTCGTAGGGTAGTTCTTCTAAAACTTTATTTATCTCCTCTTTACTAATTGGTCGATTTGATTCAATAACACTTTTCCCTGACTTAAAGTCAACATTGACCCCAGTAATATCAGATATCGTGAAGATTCTTTTTTCTATTAGCTTTTTACAAGCTGGACAAGTCGTTCCTGTAATATTTACTGTTTGTGTTTGCATGTCTTTAATTAACTGTAATGTCTCCTCTTGGAACTCCCATGGCACAAGTAATTGGATATGTACCTGTTGTGGTGGGTGTAAATTCAAAGACTATGCTTTGACCGGCCTGAAATCCATCAACTTTATCAGTAAGTCCCGGAATAGCAACACTTCCCATACACCCTTGCCCATTTTCTTTTGCCAGAACTTCAAATCTAACAGGGACTCCTTTTTTGACTGTAAATTTATTTGGTGTGATATCGGTACTCACAGAGTATGTAGCTTTTAGTATTTGAGTCTTGTCGACTGTTGATACCTCACCCGTTGTCGGAACAATTGTATTCTTGGCTCCGCCTCCGCAACCACAACCTCCGCCACCACTACCGCCACAGGATGGAGTGCTTGGAGAATTTGTTGGAAGGACGTTACCATCAACAACATTAAATTGTCCTGTATACATTCCCATGCTGCATGAAAATCTTATTGTTCCTGTTTGAGTTGGTGTAAATTCGAATACGTTTTCACCCAACTTCAGGCTGCTTCTGATACCCAACTGTTGGGAGACAATACTACTCGCACACGAATAAATAGTTTCTGAAGTTACAATCCACTTAACGGGAACTCCTTTTTTAACTGTAAATTTATCTGGTGTATAGCCATTTGATTTTTGAGTCATCTTAATTACCTGAACGCCATTTACAATTTTTACATTCTTATCTAAAGAATCAGTTTTTGTATTAGCAAACACCGATTTAACTCCTAATAAATTTAGACCATTAGAAACATTGAAAAGTGCCAAAAGCATCACTATTACTCCTGCCGTTTTGAAAAATAATTTAGAAGATCCTCCACTAACCACCGACGTAAGACCTCCCACTCCTAAAAGGCCGGGTGTCGTTCCCAATGCAAAAACACCTAAAGTCAGAGCTCCCTGAAGAGGGCTTCCGGTACTGATTGCGTAAAGTTGCATCGCTTGAGTAAAACCACAAGGGAGAAAGAAAGTAGACGCGCCAAGAATTGAAGCATTCTTATTGCTATATTCTGCTTCGGTTTTTTCTTTTACCCCCAAAAATTTGTGGAAACTTTTCGGAAGCGTAAATGATATTGTTTTAAGAAATGGAAATATATCTATTAACTGACTGCCTAAAAGCAGCATCACAAGCCCAACTGCGACTGTTAAAAGTCCGAGTACGGAGGTTGATAATTGGAAAAATGATCCTGCAAAACCAATTATTCCTCCAAAAACAAAATAAGAAACAATCCTGCCTAAGTTAAAATAAACATGCGGAACGAATTTGTCTATTCCACTGGCTTCCGGGTTTTGTTTTGAAAACTTAGCAGACATTCCAAGAACTAATCCTCCAACTAGAGCCATACAGGTCGATATTCCTGCAGTTAGCCCGATTATGAAAACTACGGGAAGTGAAGAATAACTTCCTTTAACAGAGCCTGCCAATTCAAACAATCCCAAGCTTCGGGCGATCAAAAAAAATGCAGTTGCAATAAAAAAAGCTAATCCAAGCTCTATGTAGTCCTTTTTATCTCTGGATATAAATGGCAATTTCGCATTTTCTCCTATGCAATAGCCAGCATTTTCCACGGCGCATTTCACATCAAATTTATTAAGTGTATCGGTAAAAACGATATCAGCGGTACCGTCACTATGGCTAACAGAGACGTCACCAACACCCTTTATCTTTTTTAGTTCTTCTTCAATTAAAATCTCGCAGGATCTGCAATGCATGCCTGCAATGTGGATTTTTTCGTTAGCCATAGAATGAGCATACTAAAGAGGTTGTTAAGATTTAGTGAAGATATCTGACCGGTATTTTTGTGGTAAAATTTTCTAATGTCAAATTTCTGGCTGGCGTTAATCACGGGAATCACTGCCGGCGGACTTTCCTGTTTCGCGGTACAGGGAGGTCTCTTAACTGCCGCCTTGGCTCAAGAAGGAATCGGAGATGTCAAATATATTAAAGAGAAAAGTATTTTGATGTTCCTTGCCGCCAAACTTCTGGCCTATACTCTGCTGGGTTTTATCCTGGGCGCCTTGGGTTCAGCAATAATTATATCTCCAAAATTTCAGGGGTGGCTACAAATTTTGGTAGGGTTTTACATGCTGGCTACCGCCGCCAGACTTTTGGACCTCCACCCGATATTCAAATATTTTGTAATACAACCACCCACTGCATTATTAAAACTGGTCAGAAAAAGTTCTCAAGTTAAATCATTTTTTGCCCCAGCCTTTTTGGGTTTTCTGACAATCCTTATCCCCTGTGGAGTGACTCAGGCCATGATGCTTCTGGCAATTGCTTCTGGTGGCGCTGTATGGGGAGCGGGGATAATGTTCTTTTTTGTTTTGGGAACAAGCCCCGTATTCTTTCTCGTTGGGCTAGCTGCCACAGAGCTTCTTAAAAACAAGTCTTTCGCCATTATTGCCGCGCTTTTCATAACTATATTGGGAATCATCTCTGTCAACAGCGGACAGATTATTAGAGGATCCGCCCATACTCTGCAGAACTATTGGAAAGTCGTGACAGGATCAAACCCCGCCATTAGTCAAACATTGATCATAAACGGCAAACAGGAAGTGACAATTACTGTTACAAGCGGAGGATACAAAACAGACGTTAACACATTAAAACTCGGGATTCCCGTAAAGTTGACTCTTATAACAAACAATGTCTTGAGTTGCGCCAGAGCATTTATTATCCCCTCATTGAATTACTCCAAGGTTCTACCTGTTACAGGAACAACTGTGTTTGAATTTACCCCCGAAACTTTAGGGCAATTAACTTATACTTGCAGTATGGGAATGTACTCGGGATCATTTAATGTGATTAAATGAAAATCCGAAGCACCAAATACGAAATCCGAAACAAGGTTTAAATTTCATAAATTAGAATTTTGAATTTGTTTAGAATTTCGATATTCGAATTTCGGATTTATTGATATGAACAAAACGATATACAAAATTGAAGGTATGCATTGCCCAAGCTGCGCATCAATGATAGAACTGGACCTGGAAGATGCCGGAATAACGGCCAAGTGTTCTTACGCAAAAGGAGCTTTGGAAATTGAGGGAGATCATGATAAGAAAAATGTTGTTGAAGTAGTTAAAAAATCCGGCTATTCCCTTTCCTAATTGTAAATTGTAAATTGATAATTAATAATTAATTGAATATGTGTCCCGTATGTACAGTTACCGTCGTTGCAGGTTTAGGAATCTCAAGACTTCTTGGGATAGACGATCTATTAACTTCAATTTGGATCGGCGGATTTATATTGTCATTTTCGTTTATAACAATTGATTGGATAGTTAAAAAATGGCCAAAATGGAATGCAAAAAAGTGGCAGTGGACAATCTTTGTTTCAATGTATATTTTGGCCATAGCACCTCTTTATAAAACTCCGACGATAACCAGAATTATTTACGGAACATTGGTCGGGTCGGTGTTTTTCTTAATCGGGGTATATGCGGACAAACTCCAGAGGAAAAAGTATGGTAAAATCTTCTTTCCGTTTCAAAAGGTTGTATTTCCAGTCTTGAGCCTTTTGTTAGCCACTCTTGTTTCATATTTGCTAATTAAATGAAGGTAATTAAAACATATAAGCATAGCTTGAAATTTTTATGAAAAATTATAAAGATCTTGTAAATAAAGTCAGCGATTTTAAAATTGATCAAAACATCGATCTTTCCTCCGGCGAAGACCTATCGATTGGAATAATGAATTTGATTTCGATTGAAGAACATTTGTTTTTCACTTACAACAAAACTAAATCTCCTAAATATCTCGAACTACTTAATGAAGTCCGTAAGATGAGAACCGAACTAATGCGCGAAATAATTAAAGATTACGAAGGCGAAGTTTGGTGCATAAGCAAACACTTATTGGCAGCTAGCATGAGAATAATGGAGGTGGGAACAAAAGAATTAAAGAAAGCCGAGGCTTTGCGAGGTCCTGAGCGAGCGAAGCGAGTCGAAGGAATAAATAAGTCTGAGGAACTATTTGAAAAATCGTACCAACTTTATTCCTTATTCTGGGGCCTAAATCTATCTAATAATTCAAAACTAATATCTAATAACAATAAAGAAGTAAATTTTATTGATGAAAAAGGAAAATCGAAGGGAACCGAATCGGTTTTCTCCAAGCTTGGTAAAGTAGTCCAAAAAGCAATAGACTGTTGTAAAGAGTAAAATAAAACTTCATGGACATAGATAAAATACTAACCTTCCACTCCAAAAATAAAGGTAAAATAAAAATCGAGGTTGCGTCAAAAATCGAGAACAAGGAAGACCTCTCTCTTGCCTATACACCCGGTGTGGCGGAAGTTTCTAAAGCAATTGCAAAAAATCCGGAAAAGATATTCGACTATACAATTAAATCTCATACGGTAGCTATTGTTTCCGATGGATCGGCCGTCTTGGGTCTTGGAAATATCGGGGCCGAAGCGGCAATTCCCGTAATGGAGGGCAAGGCCGCACTTTTTAAAACATTTGCCGGTCTCGATGCCTTTCCGATTTGTCTAAAAACCCAAGTCCCGTCTGAAATAATAAACATCGTTAAAAATATTTCTCCGGTTTTTGGTGGAATTAACCTGGAGGATATTTCCGCTCCAAGATGTTTCGAGATCGAAAATGCGTTACAAGACTTGGGGATTCCTGTTATGCACGACGACCAACACGGAACATCGGTCGTGGTTTTGGCGGGGCTTATCAACGCGGCCAAGGTAGTTGGAAAAAAGCTGGAAGATTTAACCGTCGTGGTTAACGGCGCGGGCGCGGCGGGAAATGCCATTTCAAAATTACTCTCCGAAAAAGTCAAAAATGTAATCGTTGTAGATAGCCGTGGAATAGTTTCTACTGACAGGGCAGGTCTTGACCCCTACAAAAAATTGTTAACTGAAGTTACAAATAAAAATAACCTCTCCGGAGGTTTAAAAGACGCGATGAAAAACGCCGATGTTTTTATTGGTGTTTCAAAAGCAAATTTATTGACAAGCGCAGACATAAAGCTAATGAATAAAGGTGCTATTGTTTTTGCCATGGCAAATCCCGTCCCGGAAATAATGCCCGAGGAAGCAAAAAAAGGCGGAGCTGCTATCGTCGCGACCGGCAGAAGCGATATGCCAAATCAAGTAAATAATTCCCTGGCATTCCCCGGAATTTTTAAGGGTGCTTTAGAAATTCGAGCAAAAAAAATTACAAAGGAGATGAAAATCGCAGCAGCCGAAGCATTGGCAAAACTCGTTGAAAACCCGACAGCAGAGAAGATTGTTCCTGGACCTTTTGATGAAGGAGTAGCGGAGACTGTGGGACACGCAGTCAAAGAAAGTGCCTCAACCTAGATAAAAAGACCCATCAGTAGAACCAGCCCCAACATTACCACCCAATAGGTTTTAGATTGAGTCAAATCAAGCTTAATTGGTGAAAGCTTCAACCAGTTATCAAGATTTCCCGTCTCGGTTAAATCAACTATCTCATCCACCACCAAATGCATCGCAAAAGAAAGTGCAAGTCCCTTGCCAAAAATTGAACCCGATGATGTTACCATCCAAAAAGTAAGAACAAGAAATATAAGCTGGAAAAGTATTGTATGGAAAATTAGTCCTCTCCTCTCACTTCTAGTTTCATAAAGGATCTCAATCGCTCTCCATGTCTCTTTTTTGCCTAAAAGAAATGCAAAACGCTGGGAAGTAAGCTCCTCTGGCCTTAATAGTAAAACATAGAGTATGTGGTCAATATCCGGCAAAAACATCCCGACAACTCCCCCCAGCCAAATCGGCCAATAAAGAAAATCAAAATAATGCCGGGCGATAGTAATAAAAACAAAGAAAGAAAACCAGAAAGAAAAATGTATAAAAAGTTCTTTCCTCATAGCAGTACTTCATTGTAACATGTCCCAATTGGGAATTTAAAATTGGTATTTATTGATAGTATTGGTACTTATTTGTCATTGGTACTTATTTTCCCAGCTTTGAGCTGGGCAAGTTTCCACATGAATAGGCGTCCTTTAGAACGAGCATTCGCAGCGTCCTTCACAAAAGATCTTGAGGCCTCCATCAACCCCCTCGGAGTGTTTTTTGCAAGGCGCATATACAAGGATTTGTGTTCAAGATCGTTTAATTCAACAGCTAAGTCGTAGGCATAAAGTTGAAATTCACGGGAGACTGTCTTGTTTTTATCATCTAGCTTATATTTTCCCAATATGTCCCCTACGGAAGTAAGTTGTTTTTTATTTTGCATCGTGCTTCGATTCCTCCGAATAAACAAGTTTGTCCTTCGGATAAAACTCATCAAAAGATAAGATTCCATCTAATTTAAGTTTCGTGCAAACGGCCAAGTTTGCACAATCTATAAAGGATGTCCCCTTTTTAGTCTGCTTCAAAAAGATTTTCCAAGCTTCTTTTTCTAATATATTTTCAAGGATCAATTGTTCATCTATCAACTTAGTTATTAAATCGTAAAATTTTATAGCAGCTTCCATACCAATTTGTTTACTTATAACGGTAGTAGATTCTTGAAAAACAAGATTCGAAGCCACAAGTCTTGCTGTTTTACCGATTCCCTTAAAAATTTCAGAAGCTTTTTTGTGATTTGAGTCTGTTGGTTTATAAAGCGAAATTAAAAAATCAGAATCCACCAGGTATTTCATTTTTTCTTGTTGAGATACGGTTCGACGTATAAATAATAATCTAAATTAGAAGACAGGTCCTTCGGCCCCCCTCTTGGTCCTTTTCCCACGAAATCCTTCCACGGATCAAATTTCTTAATATTTTTTACTTTTCTTTTCTTTTTGATAATCTCATTTATCCCCTCTCTTATAAGTTCAGAGAAAGTTCCCGCGCCCATAGCTACCATCAATTGGAGTTCAGAATATTGTTCATCTGGAATATACACTTGTGTTCGTACCATATTTAAAGTATATGTCGTATGTTATATGTTGTCAAGTTTTGAAGCTACTTCTCTGATTACCCTATCCAAAATCACTCTTTCTTCATCTGTAAAATTTTGAAGGACATACTCTATTCCCATCGGTTTATCGTCCAGTGGACGATTATCGACTCCGATTTTTACATGCCAATATTGGTCAGTTCCCAATGCCTCGTCAATTGATTTGATTCCATTATGGTCTTTCGGCCCATGTCCAAGTTGAATTTTATATTCTCCAAGTTTGATATCCAAGTCGTCGTGAACGATATACAAGTTAATAGGTAATAGCGAATAGCGAATAGTTATGTCTTTGACGAAAGAACCGGATTCATTCATGAAGTTTTGAGATTTAAATATTTGAATTTGAGATTTGTTTCGAAATTCGGATTTCGTGCTTCGAATTTTTGTATTGAACGCATCAGCCACCATAAATCCCACATTATGGCGAGTATTTATATATTCGGCTCCGGGGTTCCCAAGTCCAATAACAAGTTTCATATCAGTAGATATACCAAATTTCTTAATTTGTTATATTTTGATTTTAACACAAAACACCCCCGGTCTCCCGAGGATGTTTCTTTAAATTCCGGATCCAGAATTTATACGTAAGCTTTTTTCACGGCCTTGCCGGAAAAATCGTCACGATTTTTTCATTAAATTTCCTGCAAGCTTTCCAATAAATGGAACTTCCCATTTATCTCCTTGCCATGCTTTGTAAGTCATTACCAACCAAAGCACTACTCCCAATATAAAAACCAGTGGGGTAAGGAATATCAAGAATATTGTAAGTACCAAAACCCAATTAAGTATAAATAGGGCCAAGTAAACCACTATTGATTGAAACGCCCAGAACTTAACAAATTCATCTTTTTCCAAAAGAATGAAAAGTACGGGGACAACCAATGTGGGTCCCAAAAGCGTACAGAGCGCTGCTGCTGTTTCTTTTTTAAGTCCTGTTCCTGATGATGTTGTTGTCGCCATAAATAATCACCCCCGTTCGCTTCGCTCAAAATCCGAAATCCCAAATCCAAAAAGGCTGCATCGCATGCGTGCGAAACAAATCCCAATGTTTAAAATTTTTAAAATTCAAAACTTAAATATTGTTTCGAGCTTCGATATTCGTGCTTCGAATTTACTGACATCCTCATCATTTCACAAAGGAATATGCCGGGTCAATATGCAACACAGATCTTCTCAAAGATATTGAAGAACCGTTCGAATGGTGAAATATCCAAAAAATAAAAATGAAAAAATCATAACTAATATTCTTGGCAAGGATGTCCGCACTTCCCTCTCCAAACTTGTCAGGTTCAAATACAATGTAGCGCCAATGTGAACGAACATGGCCCCGGCATTAATCACCGCCTCAAGAGTTAGAAGCAAAAAAGGTTCCCTGAAACTTGTTAGGAAAATTAAAATTCCAAAAACTATCTGCGCCCATAAAAACGAATAATAAATTGCCGGAAGTTTTTTTGTCTCCCATTTGTGTCTATTCAAAATTAAAAGATTTTCGGACATGATTCTGCTGGTTGCGTCCATCACGGTCATTTGAGTTGAAAAAAGCATTATTCCTCCAATTATAAGGAACAGTGTCCCAACAAAAGGAGCGGAGGCTTTGGCAATTGCTGCGGCCTCAAAGATAACAAAATTGATTCCGGATCCCGGGGTAACGTTCCCAAACACGGTCGAATATGACAAGAGAGCCAATAAACAGATTGTGAACGCCCCCGTTGCCCAAAATACCATGAAATGTTCTTTGTTTATCAAATTCCACCAAGTCTTAAATTTCCTCAAATTGTCGTTATTTATTTCAAATCTCGTTCCTTCAAGTCGAATATCTTCAACTTTCCCCGTCAAGATACTTGTAATACGTCCGCCAAACTTTCCCATTCCGTATCCTTTTTCCTTAATATAAAAAGATTGAGCCAAATTAAGATTTCCCCCGGCGCCCGAAAAGGCAAATGCAGCTAAAAATGAAGCAATGGGAATACCCGCCGGCAAAAAATTGTATCCCTCTCCAATTCCTATTATGCCCTTAAACAAACTTGTCCAATCGGCCGAATTGGCCAAATATACAGTCAACACAAAAATTGCAGGTACTCCGAGTCCAATGAGAATCATTGAAAATTTTTCCATAGTTTTGTACAAAATCGGTCCCAAAGTTAGAATTAAACCCATTAAAACCAACATTCCGATTGCAATAAAATGTGTTTCGGCTATACCAAAAACGATACCAATCAACTTTGCTGAAGCCGCTACAATTCCGGGCCAAATGAATCCCGCAAGTGTAGAAAAAATAAACCAGACAGGAGCGTATTTGAACTTTCTGGCAAATCCCACAAAAATACTTTCGCCGCGAACTAAAGAATATCTTTCAATTTCCATATTGATAAAAAATTGGAGCGTGATCCCAAGTATTGCGGCCCAAATTATTCCCATTCCAAAGTTCGCGGTAAGATACGGCCAAAGAATTACTTCCCCGCTCCCCAGCCCCAAACCAAGAAGAATAAAAGAAGGTCCAAAAAGACTTCTGAATTTTGGGGCATCGGGCATCGTTCCGATTTTGTGATCCTCAAGCATTAATTAATGTTAACAAAACATTAGACTTTCTGCATTCTTAACATTTCTCGAAGCTCTTTGATAGTTGTGGCTTCGCCGACACTTTTGTCATCACGGAAATTGACGAGCCGCGGGAACCGGAGGGCAAGACCCGAAGTGTGTTTAGGGCTTTTCGTAATCTCATCGGCCGCAAGCTCTACTACAAGACTGGGGCTGACCCAATAATCGGGAGTTAGATCATTGTGAACTTCGTACTCTTTGGGTTTTTCTTTTGTCGAAAGTTTTCTGAGTCTTGTGTTTAATTCCCTAAACTGTTCATCTGTAAGCCCTGTACCAACTTTTGTAACAGATTTGAATACATCTCCATCTTTAACGCCAACTAAAAATTGTCCAACCCCAAAACCGGATCGCTTACCCTTCCCAACTGAATACCCCATTACAACGCAATCGACTGTATCGGATAATCTTCCCGACTGACCCTCGGCCTCCTTCATCTTTATCCAGTTCCATCCAGTTCTTCCCGAGACATAGCCTGCATTAGCTTTTTTAACAACAACGCCTTCAAGTCCCATTTTTAAATATTTTTCGTGATACTTTTTAATTACCTCAGGATTATCTGTTATTGTATTCTCGTCCACTCTGAGTAGACCTCCATTAACAACAACCTTCTCTAACTCTTCTCTTCTGGCAACATACGGGGTATTGATAAGACTTTTTCCGTTGACAAGAAGTATATCGAATACCTGAAATTGGAGTGGAATTTCTGAGGCGTTTTTTGCAATATCATGTTTACGACGACGTTGGATAGTTCTTTGAAAGTCAAGAAAAACGGGGCCTGCCCCGCGAAGCCTTGGCGAAGTGGGGTCCAGACCAATTGCTTCAGTATCCAAAATGGTCTCATCAGCTTTGATGTACTTGCCAACATCTAGGAGTTCCGGAAAAGTGTTTATATCAATCGCATTCATATTGCGTGTGAATATTTTGATTAGATTGTCCTTGCGCCGAAAATGAATAAAAATTCTAAGCCCATCGAATTTTGGTTCAACCGACACCTCTCTCATCTTTTTTATCATTTCGCTAGTTGAGTTCAGTCTTTGTGCAAGCATAGGAACTACCGGAACCCCCACCTCCGGTCTTGTTTCTTGTAACTTGTTACTTTTTACCAACCGGGCAATATAGCCAATATCCGGTCTAATGTTGTAGGCCTTTTCTATCTCCACCTCTTGTTTCTTGTCACTTTTCGCTAAAGCAGCTATCACAGTTTTTTCAGAAAATCCAAGTCTGAGTTTTCCGACCGGAATTCTGGCTAAATACCTCGCAGACAAGGGATCAACCCTCGCAAGTATGTCTGCCATTTTTTTTATTTTCCGATCCGCACTCCCCTCCCCGTCATCCCTCGCAATTTCTAATAACTTTTCGTATACATCTGTAACAGACAAATTTTTATTCATAGCACTACCATAATTCGAATTATGGTAGTGTTCCGCAACATCCCCCATATCCCCTTTTTCCTTATACGTCTTCGAGACCGTCTGAAGATCTTGTTTATACGCGATTGCAATGGCTCTCGCCACCATCTTCTCAGCCAGATTTAATAAAACACCTTCATAATTCGGGGCCAAAACACCAAGCGATAAATATACGGTTTTTTGGATTTCACCTGAAGAAGTATCTTTAAAAAGGTCAGTCAAAATCCTGGTTATTTCCAGCCTCGAAGGCGTCTTCTCCAGTTTTTCTAAATATTCAGCAAATACTTTAAATTTCATTTCGTTACATTATACGACACATCAAAAATTCGTGTCATTCGCGTGCAATCAGCGTATTCGTGTCGCCTTAAATCGCTTTATGTGTAACAAGATAAGTTGAGAAGAATAGATAGGCAAAAACGACTGCTCCCAAAAAAATCAATCCGAAAATTATTGAAAGAACTCCACCTCCCCATTCCTCATGAACGACCTTATTGAGTCCTTCACCCAAAAGGGTCAATCCGAACAAGCTCGGTAATACCAAAATCATATACAAAAATTGCGGATCAGTTGTACTCATATTTAAATTTCTAATTACTCTAATTATTCTAATTTCTAAATAAATCCCAATTGGAGCTTGTTTAGGTCAATTAGGTTAATTAGTAATTAGGTTAATTCTACTTACTCGCTATCACATACTTGCTGGCCTTCGTGCTTCCTGTTTTCTTCAAGATCCCTTTTTCCAAAAGGTCTCTTAATTCCCTCAAGATTGTGTCCTCAGAAACCATAGGTAAAACTTTTTTGAGCTCTCCCATTCCTCCGCTACCCTGATCGGATACATATTCAATAAGCCTCATCTGACGCTCGGATAAAGAAATCTGTTCACCAAATTTAACCTTCAAACGCGAGTCGACCGAAAGTTTCCTGACTTTTTCTTTGACTTTCGCAAGCTCTATCGCCACAACTTCCGTAAAATATTCCAACCACAAAGTAACGTCTCGGTTTCCAAGGTTTGAAGATTGTCTATCAACTATTGAAATTGCTTCATAATAAGCGGCGGGGTCCTGATCAAAATGTTCCTCAAGTGAAAAAAACTTTTTAATATTATAGCTTTCCCTCATAAGAATAAGTGTAGAAAAAGCGCGCACGGTTCTGCCGTTCCCTTCCACAAAAGGATGAATTGCAACCAGAATATAGTGAGCAATACCGGCGCGGAGAATCGGATGGATCTCTTTTCCGGAAGAATCATTTAGCCATTCAAAAAAATCTTCAACAAGATATGGGACTTCGTTAGCCGGAGGCGGAGAAAAAATAACTCTTCCTGTACCTTCTTCTTTAATTACCACTTCCGTAGTTCTAAAAACTCCAACTTTTTCTGGAACAATAATTCTATCAACCGTCGATTTATGAATATCGCGAAGCATATCGGGGTCATACCCGCCCCTTTTGACTGCCAGTTCGTCAAGAAGTTGTGTTACATTCCGATAGTTAACAACCTCTTGGATGTCACGCGCCCGAGCGTAAACTTCTTCCCCTTCAAGAATTCTTTTAGTCTGATAAAGAGTTAAATCATTCCCCTCAATGTGTGTGCCGTGATGGATGGTCCGGATCATCGCGTCTGACTGAAACTGTTTTTCAAATGAAGGCACAAGCGGGGCGTTTTCAATTACCTCCTTACTCGCTTCAATAGACCCAATGTTTTTGAGAACTTTATTTGAAATTGTAAACTTAGGGGAATACATATCACTTCATATTAACGCATTTTCTGCGGAGAAAACAAGATACTAACTATCTTTGAAGTCTACCCAAAACCTCCGGCACTTTTGCCGCCAAATCATCTGCATTAAAATTGGTTCTAACTTTTCCGTACAATTCATCACCGGCGGTTTTGGTTATATATGATGCGCACGAAGCTGCAAGAGATGCTTCATTTTTTGCAAACAAAGCGACGACAAGCCCGGCAAGTGTATCTCCCGTTCCTCCCTTTGCCATTCCGGCATTACCCCCGGAAACCTCAATACACTTACCAACATCTTCCCATGGAACCCATATAAATGAAAATAGTTTTGACTTGGCGGCGTTGGCCACCTCCCCAACAGATGGGTCAGGTGAGGAAAAATAAACCATATCAACAATTTTTGAAGCAACTGTTAATGACAAAAGCGGTGCGCCGTGGAAAAGTTCGGATCCACCAATTATTGTAATTTGTCCATTTTTAGTTCCGTCTTCCGGACTAAACAATTTTTTGGTTTCCGCCGGATCAAACTGTATTTCTCTTTCCATACTTAAATTTAGTCTTCCTATCTAAAGCTTCACCTATATGTCCAGCCTGAGTGGACCCCTTGTCAAATTGTCTGCTTCTTTCTAAATCTTCCCCCGTAATACTAAACGGACGGAATGTTTTTTGATCCTTTGGGAGAACATCGTTGGCATGATCATGCAAATATTTCCACTCTTCATCGTCTTTCGGTTCGACTTCTCCCTTCAAAAGTAATAATTGCCTTTCTGTGTATTGTGGTCCTCTATTGGCCTCCATTAGAGTTCGATTTTACCACCAAATTTACCTTTGTTCAAAAAATGCTCATCTGCGGTTGTTATTACCGTCTGTTGTCTCTTGGCCAACTCCATTACAACGTCTCTGTGTTCATGGTCAAGTTCGGAAAATATGTCGTCCAACAACAACGTTGGACGTCCTGAACTTGTTTCAGGACCTTCATTCTTGCTTTGAAGTTCAATATAATCCAACTCCGCCAACTTTAACCACAAAACTCCCATTCTTTGCTCCCCCCTGCTCCCGAATGCGGCCAAGTTCCTCTCAATTTTAAATTTTGAATTATTAATTTTAAATTGCATATCATCCCTATGTGGTCCAACTAAAGTTGTCGCCGCCATCACCTCTTCTTTAGAATACTGTTCCAACCGTCCTTCAGATATTGTGGACTGATCGTATTTCAATTGGTAATTGGTATTTATCGCACCAGCGTGAACACTTTGGAATTGGTGTTCATTGGTAGTATTCGCGAAAACAATAAATTTTTCCCTTTGATCGGTAATATAATTGCCGGATTTAATTAACAGCTGGTTCCAAAAAAGCAATAACCCCTCTCGCCCTGAATGTAATGAAGGGTCCTCGCGTATTCTCCACAAAAGTTTGTTTCTTTGTCTTATTCCTTTTTCATAAGAAAGAATTGAGCGGCGATATTCTCTATCAGTCTGGGATAAAACCGTATCTAAAAATTTTCGCCGAAGCGACGGGGAATCTGTTACCAAATCCATGTCCCAAGGTCCAAACAAAACCGTCTTAAAATTTCCCGCAAAATCGACCAATCTCTTGGGTACATTATTTAATAAAACTCTTTTTCCGGGCCATCCATTAATTTTATTTGTAATAATTACCTTTAAAAGAGATCGGTCGTCCCTCGTAGCCTTGGCGAAGTGGGACCCTTCTACACTAGCTAATTCACTCCCATATTGAATCATTTCCACCTCAGTTCTGGCTTTGAAACTTTTTCCCGTCGAAAGAAGGTAAAGAGCTTCTAAAATATTAGTTTTCCCTGAAGCGTTCGGCCCGACAATTGTTGTGATTTTGTCAGAAAATTCAAAATTCTTAGATTTAAAATTTCTGAAATTGGAAAGTTTTATGCTGGATATCATTGAGACGTAAGTTTAAATGCGGATGATACCTCTTGCAACCCCAAGCCAAAAAATTGACCCTAAAGCTGAAGACAAACTTACTGTCAAATATTTATACTTAAATTTTACCAATAAAAACCTCGCTGCCAAGGCCCCAATCAAGGGCCCTGTCGCAACTCCAATTAATATAGCCGATGTCAATTTTCCATAATGTAAAAACCTGTGTTCCCATCGCCTCTCGCTTTTGATGTTTTTGTTTTCGATTTCTTTTGCAAATTTAAAAAAATCTTCGTGACTAAAAAAATATAAAAATAAAATTCCAAAGAATACACTTAAAAAAACATTTAATGAAAAGGCGGACATAACCTCGGTTTTAATGGAACCAGCCAAAAAAGATGCTTTTGTGATTACCGAATAAACTATCCATACAAATAAGGCCTTTAGGTGAACCGATTTAAACATTATTGAAAAATTTCAAAACCTTTTCTCTGGTGACCTCGTCCATGTTGGCAACACTGTCCCCAAACCAAAGCGACATATTATTTTCCTTGGCCATTTTTTTATGCTTACTAATCACGGCTTCGTCGATTCCTGTTCCGTCTCTAAAAACCAATACGTCGGGATCTGCATTCCACACTACCCTGTTTAGGAATAATCGTTCCTCACTTTCTTGAATATTTTTCTCAAGCATGAAGTCGTTTATCATCCTGTTAACCCCAGGGATGAAACAAACGAACGGATTTAATGTGTCAATTCCGGTTCTTACATAATCTATCAATCCAACCATTGGAGAAAGTTGGGTTATGCAGGATTTTAACTTTAGGTCACCTACGGTATCCCTAATAAACTGTACCCCCTCCCGCAATGCTTGGGCCCTCGTGACAGGTTTTGAATATTTTTCAGCCAAACATACAGGATACATAAAATCGGTATTAAAAAGTTCAAATCCCAAGTCCATAAAATGAGTTAAAACTCCCTTGAGATATTTTTTGACTTCATCGTTAGTCGGATCCAAAACCTCAAGGTCTATATCGTTGGACAAGTTATCTACCGGGCTTGTCCATCTTCCTTCAAAATGTTTTTTGTGGCTGCTTTTCAAAAGCCAACTTGCGTGGTGGTCATGAAGTTTGGTAGCAGGGCTTATTGCAAAGGGAGAAATCCATATAGCAGGCTTATAACCAAGAGCTTCAATCTTGCTTATAATTCGTTCAAAACCTTTTGGAAACCGATCCTTATAATCCAACCAGTCACCAAAATATTTTGTATAACCTGCATCGAGCTCAAAATAATCAAGATTGAGATGTTCTGACATCTTCTCGATAGCGTCTAACTCATTGTTTATTATTTTGTCGTCTATCTTATTCTCATTCCAATAATATGAATTACACATCGCTCGGATTGGTGGGGCGACTTTTTTTACATTCATATGTTTCGCCAGGCTTTCAGCAAAATCTTTTTTAATTTTGCTCTCCTCCCCAACCGCAAAAAATATTTTCTCGCTTTTTACAACTTGTCCCGGACTTAAAGTTAGTCCGTCGTATTGGCATGTAACCCTAACCCTTGTCCCACCCTCTTCTTTTTTAACAAAAATTTGAGAGAACTGATCAGCGGTGGTAACCGCCCCGATAAACAAATCACCTCCATACATTTTTATTAACGTAAACCACTCGCTAATAACTGAGTTTTCTATATATCCATACTCTTTCTTAAACGAAAAATGATTCTGGTCCCGTTGCAGGAACAGTTTGGTTTCTTTCGTGGGCTCATCGGGGTTTTTCCAAGAAACTTCACTGCACTGAAGCCAGCCATGTTCCAAGACTTTTTCGATTTTGCTGGGAAGAATAAAATCCGCAACCACAAAAGAAAAAATCTTAACCGGTTTATTTGAAGTGTTTCGCGCCCGTAGTTGAAGTATTAAATTGTTATTTTCTTTTGAAATAATTCTGTCTATCTGAAGATTATCATCCCCTAAAATTTCATAACTTGAATTCTCGATATCCTTGAGCATTAAATTATAATAACACAACTATCTTGAAGGGTTACGAAGGGGAAATTTTTCTTTCACTTTTATGTCCAAATTCTCTATCTTTTTAACAATCTTAGAATTCATTATTTTATTTTTGATTACCAGCTCCCTGGCACTAACTTTGGATGGTGACGCCAGAACGTTTCTGAAAAGGAATGATAACACAAGTCCGACAACTGCGAGCCTTACAATAAAACCTTTTGATCTATAGAAAGGTACATACTTCGTGTTTAATGCCCGCATCGAATTAATTGCTATTGCCTTTTGATACAAACCCTGCATCTTTACAACAACTTCGTCGATATCGTGTTTTTTGGCTATTTTTACACTTTCTTTACCCATTTTAATCATCAATTTTTTATTTGAGAGAATCTTAATCACCCTGGTTGCAAATGAAGCTGGGTCATCCGGGTTGAATAGGTATCCATTGACACCTTCTCTTACAAGCTCTGGAGTTGCCCCAGCATTAGCCGCCACTACCGGTAAACCGGACGCTAACGCTTCTAATACTGCTAAACCTTGTGTCTCTATTACCGAAGCGGTCGCTAGGAGATTTACTCTTCTATATAATTCCGCTACTTTTTGTTCCGGCAAAAAACCCTTAAAACGTACATGTCCTCTAACTCCTAAATTTCTAGCCATGTTTTTAAGATTTTGCATTTCTAAACCAGATCCAACAATAATTAAATTCACTCTCATCTTCTTTAAGATATCCGGTAAAGCTTTTATTACTACATCGACTCTTTTTGCTGAATCCAATCTCCCAACTACTGCGATTGTAGGAACTTGCTTCTGATTTGACCTGTTCGATTTAAATTTCTTTATATCAACGCCATTTGAAATTGTTAAGATCTTCTTCTCAAAACCATGTTTTTCAGCAAAATAGTTGGCAGCTGTGTCTGTTGGCACTGTAAAGATATCAACCTTCTTCCAAATCGAATAAGAGAAAGTGTGCGAAATATCGTTAATAAATTTCCATGAAAAATGAGGCAATTTCAAGGTGCGTACAAAATCCTCTGCCATAAAATGGCCAGTTGCAACAGTAGAAATTCCCAACCTTTGTGCGCATACACTCGCCAAACGCCCAATCGACAAATTGGTCTGTACATGGACCACGTCTGGTTTAATTTCAGTAAGTATTTTGGAAATTTTGTTTTTTAATAGCAACGAAGGTGAATATCTAGCACTCTTGTAAAAAGGTATCTGAATAGACCCCATTCCAAATATTGTCACAGACCCCTCCCTATATGTTTTATCGCGAAACGATTTCGAAGGTGCGATTATAAAAACCTGATTACAAGCCTCAGACAACTTCTGAGATAGCCTACGGGTAGACACCTCAATACCACCGGTCTGTGGATAGTAAAAATCTGTCGCAAAAATTATCTTCATTTTATATCTGGATTCTCTATCTGTTTATCTGCATATTTACTGACTAAGTGACCAATCACAATTAGTATTATCGTTACCAATATAAAGCCTATTATAGAGTAGTCAACAACTTTGCCAAGATTACTCACCGAGTGGCCTAAATAGTAGCCGATCATTAAGAAAATAAGTGCCTTCGGCAGTTCGATTAATGTACCCAGCTTTAAATACTCATTCAGAGGAATCTTTACTATTCCCGCCGTTATTAAAAAGACACTACCGACCGCATGCGCAATTTTACCAAAAATTATTGCCTTTTTTCTGTTTTTGACAAACAATTCCTCAGCTCTTTTTATGCTCTTATCGTTAATTCTAAAAAACATTAATGCTTTATCTAACTTTTTACGAGGTGTCAATCTTCCTATAAAATAATAGACAATATCTCCCAAAATATTAGCTGATATCAAAATTAGATAGGCGGGTATAAAACTCATAAAGCCAATGGCGATCATAAATCCGGCGACAACCGCCACTGCCGGACCCTCAAGAAAGGCAACAGGAAACAAGATTGCGTATCTGAATTTAAAAAGAAGATCTATTATCTCCGGTGTGGTCAAATGCATACCCATATTGTAAGCCAAATGACAATATTTTGTCTTGTGTTTCCCTATTTCTGACAGTTTGGGCAAACATAAGTCCCGCGCCCGCCGAGAAAATATTTAATAAATTTAGCCTTATGACAACGGCCGCAAAGTTCTCCTTCATGTCCATAAGCCAACGTATGATTTTGATATTTTCCCTCTTTCCCATCCGGCGTCACAAATGCAAGCTCACTTGCCCCTCCGTATTTTAACCCTTCTCTTAATACAGTTAATATTGCTTCATATAATTCTTTAGCCTCTTTTCCTTCTACACTATTCGCTTTTCGCTTTGGATTAATTTTGGCAAGCCAAAGCGCATCGTTTGCATAAATATTCCCCACCCCCCCCACTTTCGTCTGGTCCATAAGAACGATTTTAATTGGACGGGAAGTTTTGGATAATATTTGTTTGAACAAATCCAAGGTTAGAAGAGAGGGTTTACCCTGAGGCTTGCCGAAGGGCTCTGGTCCCAGTTTATCTATAAACCTATCCGCTATCACCTGTCCGCTATCCACAATTTTTATCCACCCAAAACGACGAACATCGTTGTAATACAAAACACCATCGTGATCTAATTTGAAAATTACCAAAGTATGTGGCCCGGGGATACCTCCGATAACTTTAGCGGATAGCGTATAGGGTTTAGGTAAATTTGGACCACGATAAATATATTGGCCAGTAAGTTTTACGTGTGTAAGGATTGAATAACCATTATCAAGATCTATCACAGAAACTTTCCCAAATCTTCTGATTCCTGTTATCTTCCCTCCTATGATATCTTTTCGAATTTCGTATTTCGGATTTCGAATTTCTACGCCAAGTATCTTGTGCCCGACAAGGAACTTTGCAAGCTGAAGTTTCATTGACTCGACCTCTGGTAATTCCGGCATTGTTTTTTAAAATTTAAATCTAATTAACTCCAAAATACTCTTTCCAAAAAATATTACTATTACTGTAGATACAAAAGTAGAAACAAAACCTATCAAATATTTATTCTTTGATCGCGGGAACAAGAATCTAATTGTTAAAGCCAAAAATATCGGCCCACCCAATATTCCTACAATTATGCAAGCTAAAAATTTTCCATATTTTATATAACTTTTTAAATACTTTTTTTCCTTTTTGTCTTGACTGCCTTGTAGGTTCTTAAAAAACGGAAGGAAATTCTGATGAGAAAAAAGATATAGGAAAGCAAACACAGAAACAGAACCAAAAATTAATGAAGAGAAAAAAGAAATATAAATATTTGGATTGGTAATAAATTTAACAACAAACAAGTTGGAAATAAGAAAGTAAACTACTACGAAAGCAATTGCCTGGAGTTGTACCAACCTAAAAAGCCTATTTTTCGTTTTGGGCATGGGTGTCAACAAATTGTAGCATTTCGCGTTTAAATCTTTCCTTGCTAAATTTTTTTGCTTGAGAGACACAGTCTTCAGATTTAAATTTCATCTTCTCAGATTTTTTAACAGCAGCAATCAAACTTTCAATCGTCCTTTCTTTAAAAAACACCCCAGTCTTGCCGTCAATAATAGTTTCGAGCGGGCCGCCTTGGGCTAATGCGATTACGGGAGTCCCTGCTGCCATAGTTTCTACAGGGACGATTCCAAAATCCTCATGTTCTGATGGATAAATAAAAGCTTTTGCATTTTTCATTAAATCCAATTTTTCGTCTTCCGTCACTTCGCCCAAAAATTTAATATTTGCACCGGCATCTTTTTTAAATTGGTCCAAACCATACGAAGCAAAAGTTCCACCAAAAACATTTAGTTTATAACCTAATTTTGTAAAAGCTTTTATTGCAATATCGTGTCCTTTGTGGCGTGATACCCTGCTCCCAATTAGGTAGTAGTTTCGAGTTTCGGATTTCGAGTTTCGGATTTCGAGTTTGGGTATCTCCACAGGTGGATAAATTACTGTAGCTTCTCTGTTATAAAACCTTCTAATCCTCCCTGCCACCTCCTTTGAATTAGCTAACACGTAGTCTGGAATTTGTGCAGCGCGTTTGTCAAGAATCCTTAGAAAGAACATCGGGATCTGACCCAGTGCTAATAACATCCTGCGGAAAATATTATTTCTCCAGTCATTTGCAACAGGATAGCCGTACAGATATCTAGGAGGTGTATGATAATAACACACTAGAGTACTTTTTTTATTCATTCGTATAAAATTTGGGCTTGTGTACGTGCCGGCAGATGACACTACCACAACGTCATACTTTGTTAAATCCATCGTCGAGAATACAAACGGAGCTATAAACCTAAACAAACTTATAAGCTTTGCGTTAAATGGGATTTTTTGCAAAAAAGAAGTTCTTATATCCCATTTCTCGACACGCGTTCTATGCGGACCTAAAAATTCCGGCAAAAAAACCGTCGTATAAACTGGGGCATCGGGCCAAATTTCAAGCATGGCCTCCACTACCCTTTCCGCCCCACCATATTCTTTTAAATAATCATGTACTATGGCAATTTTTAATTTCTTCATTTCTATTACATCACTTCAATACTATATAGTATTGAAGTATTTTAGTCAGAATAATGACCCTTGTTTTTCCTCTTCAATTTTGCGTCCGACGTCTTGAATTCTTTTAGTCAGTGTTTTAAATCCGAATTCTTCAAATAAGTTTAATACGTTTTGTCCGGCGATGTTCCACTTTCCCATTCCTTCGAAATCAATATCTATTGGAACATTTCGATCTATCGTCGCCAAGAAATAAGATTGATCAGCCGACTTCTTCCCTTTCTCAAGTTTCTCTCTCAATTTACCAGGCAATTTGTCCAAATCCTTATATATCTGTTCTATTGTTCTAGAACACTGTAACAGATTGATCGCTGTTTTTGGCCCAATACCAGGAACTCCAAAATAATTATCGGAGGTATCTCCCGTCAGCGCCTTGAGGTCAACAATTTGAGTTGGTGGAACCCCCATTCTCTCAATCGTATCCACCTCTCCATATAACTTTGCATTCAATATTCCTGCAACCGGCATGTAAAGTTTTATATTAAGTTTGTCATCTATAAGTTGTAATTGATCTCTGTCTCCGGTCACTATCACAACTCCGTCAAATTTCGGATTTCGGATTTCGGATTTCGGATTTTTGGTCGCTTGCTCAGCAAGCGTACCAATCACATCATCCGCTTCAAACCCCGCTTTTGAATAAACAGGAATTCCGGCTGCAGTTAAGAATTCTCTGGCTTTTTCAAACTGGCAAGAGAGTTCACTGGCCATTGGCGGACGCTGGGCTTGGTATGTGGGTAATTCTTTTTGTCTAAAAGTCGGCTCTTTTCTGTCAAATGCCACGGCAAAATGTGTCGGTTTAATTTCTCCGATTACCTTAAGAAGCATAGAGGTAAGACCGTAAACCGCGTTTATAGGTTCCCCTTTTGGGGTGGTCAAGGGGGGAATGGCATGAAACGCCCGATGCATTATGGCATTCCCATCGATGATTACCAATTTAGAAGACATGAAGCTATTTTACCACCATATAGCATAAAGCATAAAGCTTATTACTACTTCGCACCAACTATCTTTTCAAACTCGTCCCTATCAAGTGTTTCTTTAATCATTAAAGCCTCAGAAACTTTATCCAAAATCTTTCTTTTTTCTTTAACCATTTTTACTGCGACTTTGTAACAAAAATCAAGTATTTTCTTGACTTCATTATCTATTTTTTCCAAAAACGCAGGTGAGTTTTTTGCACCTTCATACCATTCCATCTGACCAAAGTCCCCCATTCCCATATCGTCTCCAAAATTCATTGGTCCCAACTCACTCATTCCAAATTCAACAACCATTGCCCTAGCGATTTTGGTTGCCTGAGCGATATCATTACTCGCGCCAGAAGTCATCTCATTAAAAATAAGTTCCTCGGCGGCTCGACCTCCTAGCATTGCTGTAATTTGATTTAGGAGTCTCGATTTCGTTTCATGGGTTCTATCCGCGGCCGGAGGAATTAATGTGTGTCCCAAACTCATTCCCCGGGCAACGATTGAGATTCGGTGAACCGGATCCATCCCTTTCAAAAACCGTGTAACGATTCCATGTCCTGCTTCGTGGTATGCGGTGATTTTTTTATCTTCGTCGCTTTGAAGCCTCTTTTTTGCCGGTCCAAGTTTTACTTTTGTAGCAGACTCTTCAATATCCTCCATTGTAATTTCCTCTTTACCGTTTCTGGCCGCCCCGATCGCAGCTTCGTTGAGCATGTTCTCTAAATCCGCTCCGGAAAATCCTACAGTTCTGTCCGCAACTCTGCCCCAATCGATTTTCTTTGCAAATTTTTTACCTTTTGCATGGATCAAAAGAATTGCAAGTCGTCCCTCTTTGTCCGGCATATCCAATACCACCCGTCTGTCAAACCTCCCGGGTCTAAGAAGTGCCGGGTCAAGAAGATCTCCGCGGTTTGTGGCAGCAAGAACCACAACATTATCGTTCGGTGTAAACCCGTCCATCTCGACCAATATCTGATTTAGTGTTTGTTCACGCTCGTCGTGTCCACCCATCATTCCGCGGCCGCGAGACCTTCCAATTGCGTCAATTTCGTCAATAAAAATTATTGAAGGAGCGCTTGCCTTTGCCTGGCCAAAAAGATCACGCACTCGGGAGGCCCCAACGCCAACCAGCATTTCCATAAATTCCGATCCGGCCATACTGAAAAATGGAACTCCTGCCTCTCCCGCCACGGCCTTTGCCAAAAGAGTTTTACCAACTCCGGCGGGGCCAAAAAGAAGTGCTCCTTTGGGAGTTCTAGCACCCATCTTTCTATATTTTGACGGGAATTTAAGAAAGTCTACAAGCTCTTCGAGTTCTTTTTTGGCTTCATCGACACCGGCAACATCTTTAAAAGTTGTATCTTGTTTACCTTTGGCAAAAATTTTTGCTCTGCTTCTACCGAAGGAGAAAATATCCTGAGCGCCCTTGCTTTGAGCCCTCATAATATAGTAGAAGAAGGCCGCCATAAGAATTAAAGGTAAAACAATTCCCGCTATATCTGCAAGAGTTTTTGTTAAAGATTGGTCAAGAACTGCAAATTTTACGCTTGTAGGGTCAATCCCCGAATCTTTAAGAAGCTGGCTAAACCCTTCTGAATCTTCTTTTGTGGACAACTTCGTAGTTCCATCTTTGTATGTCACAATCATCTTATTAGCCTGAATCTGGACTTTATCCACTTTATTCGACTTGATATCGTTTAGGAGTTGGGAAATTTCTACATTATTGTCACCACCAGCCATTTGAACTCCGGTCACAACAAGAGGAATCACAAAAAATATTACAAGGAAGCCCAAAGCAACCGTCCAAAGATTGATTTTTAACTTGAATTGGACTTGCTTCTTTCCACTTGGGTTTTTGGTTTTGAGTAATTGTTTCGGATCCATTCGAACGTCAATTATATCCTATTATCTTACTTTTGTCCCATCCGGAACTTTTTCCTGAAGATTAAACAAAACTGTAGGAGTTTCTTCCTGAACTTTCTTATCTTCCGAGGTGTCCCCCGGACAGGCCATAATCATCATCGCCTCGGAGAGTTCTTTATCAGGACCGATTGGCCGGGGTTTTAAGTTGACTACAAATGGAAATTGTTTGCCGACAAGATCTTCGGGTTTGAAGAACTTCATGATACCGGAAAAACAAATCCTCGTGGATTTGCCGTCCGTAGCTTCAGCGAAGGAGGGCCCAAAATCTACTTCCAACCTAATTACCCAATGACTCCACTCAGGAACTTCTGCTTTAACAACAGTTCCGATTCTTATATCCACTGCTTCAAACTGATCGAATGAAATTTCGTCCATGTCAAAAATAATCGATCTTCATAGCTTTTCTTACTTTTTGCATTGTTTCTTTAGCAACATTTCTCGCTTTTTCTGTTCCCACTTTAAGAATTTTGTTTAATTCTTCCGAATTATTTTCAAAGTCTTTTCTTCTCTCTCTAATCGGTTTGAGAAAATCATTAAGAGCGACAAATAATTTTTCTTTAACTTCAACGTCCCCCACAGTCCCTTTTTGATAACGATCTTTCAAGTCTTCCACCTCATCTTTATCGGGATTAAAAACATCGTGATAAATAAAAACAGGGTTTCCTTCAACTTTGCCCGGGTCTGTGGCATGAATTCTGGTAGGATCCGTATACATTCCCATTACTTTTTTCTTCAACTCTTCTTCGCTGTCGCTTAGATAAATTGCATTCCCCAAACTTTTGCCCATTTTACTATTTCCGTCAATTCCTGGGAGGCGTTTAACTTCCCCCACCAATGCTTCCGGTTCTACAAAAACGTCACCATATAATGAATTGAATTTGCGGACGATCTCTCGCGTTTGCTCGATCATGGGAACCTGGTCCTCTCCCACTGGAACAAGGTCTGCATTGAAAATTGTAATGTCGGCAGCTTGGGAAACCGGATACATTGCAAAACCTGCGGGAAGAGATTTTTCAAACCTTTTTTGTTTTATTTCATCTTTAACAGTAGGATTTCTTAAAACGCGCTCAAGAGTAACCAAATTGAGGTAATAAACTGTAAGCTCCGCAATTTCCGGTATCATAGATTGAATTAAAATTGTGGTTTTAGTTGGATCAATTCCAACCGCAAGATAATCAAGAAGGACTTCGCGAATACTCGCGCGGACTTTTTCGGGATTTTCAAAGTTGTCGGTTAGCGCTTGGACATCTGCGATCATCACAAATTGGTCATAACTATCCTGAAGCTTTACTCTATTCTTCAAGCTCCCAACATAATGCCCCAGATGCATTTTGCCTGTGGGCCTATCACCGGTTAAAATTCTCTTACTATCTGATAGCAAGCTTTGCTTATTATCCATGACTAAGTTTATCACGAATACCTAACACTAACTTTACATTCATCTCACTCAACATATTTCTGAGAAACTACAACACTGTGAGTGTTCATCGAATTTTCGAAGTGAACCGCTCCCCCTGTATGGCCACTACCTCCTCGTAGGAAGGTGGTAAATCTAAGACACTGGAAACAAATTTTTCTCCCATATTCCCTGTGCCGGCAACAGGGATCGAACCTGTGACCTGACGCTTATGACAGGAGCCCGACTCCTGTCTGTTGCGCATTTGGTGCCAGGGGAGGGATTCGAACCCTCGACCTCAGCGTTATAACAGAAATGAAATTCCTGTTAGCAATAAATTTGGTGACTGGGGAGAGATTCGGACTCTCGACCCCGGCGTTATGATTGCCGTGCTCTAACCAACTGAGCTACCCAGTCAAATTTATTTCATGATTGCCACGCTCTAACCAACTGAGCTACCCAGGCTCCAAATATGTATCATGAAACGTCCGCTACTACCACTGACCTGCCCGCAATGCTTCCGCCCACAGCTACGCAGTTGCTGGCGGATGCAGGCGGGGCTACCCTGACATACGGCTATTTTAGCATTTCACACTCAAATGACCAATAGCTTGCCTCATACTACTATAACTCGAATTATGGTAGCGTGGTTTTGGTTTTGGAGTTACACGAACAAAATGTTATAATTCCGAGGTTAGATACATGCGGGGTAGTGTACAGTGCACGAAAGGCTCATAATCTTTCAGGTCAGGCGCAACTCCTGACCCCGCAACAAACAGAAAAACACGGTTCGTCTGAACGTGGATTCATCCAAGAATCTGGGGAGGTTATTTTTGGAGCAAGAATAGATTTACCCATTTCTTCCAATTAGGATCAGGCAGGGCTTCCTGCTCAGTTTCTAGTTTTGGCGCCAAACTTCTTAAAACCTCCTCATTGGGCAAAACAACTATTGTTTCCCCCGTCTTAACCAGTCCAAGCTTATTCCTAATCTCTTTATCTATAAACTCGGGTTTTTGAGCCTGGGCAACTTGGTTGGCAAGAATCTCATTGGCGGCTTTCATCTTTACAATTTTCGCCTTTTCGGCAGCAATTTCCCCTCTAATCCTCTTAACTTTACCTATATTTTGAACCAAAGAAAGGGTCAAAAGCACGACCAAAATCCAAATAACGTACCCGCCAAGCTTATCAAACTTAACTTTTAGCCTCTTGACAAAATCGTTTTTCATAGGTAAATTACATCCTGTAATGTTGACATTCACAAAATATGAGGTATAATTAGCCTCTAAGCATATAGTATGACACAAGATACAATCAAAAATCTGCTTCCCAAATTTATAGAGTCCCTCAAAGTTAAAGGGCGCTCTCCTGCGACTATTCTTGCATATAGAAGCGATCTTGAACAACTTACCGGCTATTTGTTAAAAAGGGAAAGAGCCACCCCCGATCAGGTAAAACCAGAGGATTTGGATTCATTCCGTGACCAGCTTTTGGCCGACAAATACACACCCAAGTCCGTTAGCCGCAAGCTAAACGCCGTTAAGACATTTTTTAGATGGATGATTACAGAAAACGCAATCAGCTTTGACCCAAGTTCCTCTGTTGCCCACCCTAAGATTGACAATGCCTTACCCAAATTCCTCTCACAGCTTGAGTACAGGGCCCTCAGGGACGTAGTAAGAAACGATGTCAGAATTGCGGCCATAGTCGAACTTATCCTACAAACCGGCCTTAGAATCTCTGAGGTTGCAAATCTCAAGATTGAACGTTCAACAGACGGATCTCTTAAAATTGAATCTTATGCCACCCAACCGGAAAGAACAGCTCCTTTGAACAAACCGGCCCAAGAGGTTCTTGATTCTTATATGAAAATTAGGCCTAAATCCGATTCCCCTTATGTTTTTATCAGCAAAAACGGTAAACCACTGGCAGTAAGAAACATCAGGGCCTCAATTTCCAGATACATGCAAAGGGCCGAACTTCCAAGTTATTCTGTAAACGATTTAAGAACAACTTTTATGGTGGAAAATCTTAAAGCCGGAGTGGATATTGTCCTTCTTTCTCAGGTTTCAGGACACAAGCGTCTTTCTACTACTGAAAGATATCTGGAGCTTGCCCAAATAACCGAACCTGGAAAGAAACAAACCCTTATAGAACTCTAATTTGCCCAATTAGACTAATTAGTCCAATTTGCCAAATTTGTTTTCCCTGCGCTTCTTAAACAAGTTTTCCCTAAATCCACCCTCTTGTACGAATTTTTGTTCTTTTGCCCTTATAAGTTGATCTAACAAATAGCCCTGTTTCATACACAAACAAACCATTAAATTTGCAAAGTTTTCAGAGTTGTTGTAGTCTAAATTGGTCCACTTTGACAAATTGGACAAACTAGTTTCCTTGCTAATTGTTTCTTTAAAACTTCTAATTTTTAACACTCTCGGATCATTTTTATCCCAAATTGGTAAATGCCGTTGCCTTAAATAGTCTTCATAGTCTTCTGAAAGTTCCGAGTAAGAAGCCCTACTAACACTGGTAAGCATCATGTCCGAGGCTGAAGAAATTTCCTTAGAGCCTTCGACTATGTTTTGTTTGCCACTTCTCCCGGCCTGAACCATTTGCTCAACGGTTCTTTTGAACTTCAAATCAAATAAATATTTATCACAAAAAATAACAGTAAAATCAAAAATTGTTACAGATAGCCTGTAAACAAGAAGGTTTTTGTAGCCACCCATATACCCAAGTTAGACTAATTAGCCAAATTGGTCAAATTTAATTCTGTGTAGGCCTGAATGGAGTCGAACCATTGTCACCTGTTTATAAGACAAGTGTCCTAACCGTTGAACGACAGGCCTGTAATGAGGCTATTATACCATTCTGAAGCTGCTTTGTATCCCTACTTAGTATCTTAGTATCTAATCACTTAGTATCTTTCTTAAAAGCCTGTGGCATTTCTTCCCAATCTCTGTGTTTCCTAACTTTGAGATTTTTCTTCCAAATGGCTTCGAGAGCGGAAACATCCAGTTTGAGTTTTTTAGCCAATCCGAGTATGCCAACCATGTCTTTGGGGAAACACGCTCCCCCGAATCCCATATCGCCATCCGGCCCGGGAACCCCGAGGTGTGTGCCAATTCTTGGATCACTTTCGACCGCTTTTTGAACATCCAAATAATTTGCCCCGACCTTTTTAGACAATTCGTAAAATTCATTGGCAAGAAGGACTTTACTGGCCAACATCAAATTGCTCATATACTTAATTACTTCCGCGCTAGTGGTGTCAGTAACAACGTATGGCTGATTCTTTGAAAGGATCGTTTTATAAATTTTTATTACTTTTAAGGCAACATCTTTTGATTCTGCCCCGATCACGGTTCGTGAAGGATTAAGAAAATCATGGTTTGCATTTTTTTGAGTAAGAAACTCCGGATTCATAATAAAGTTGATCTTTGGATACTTGATGGCCAATTTCTTTGCTGTACCAGGCAGTGATGTAGATTTGATAATTAAAACTTTATCCTCCGTAGCTTTAGCGGAGGAGGACAAAATTTCCGCGACTTGGTCAACCACACCAATAACTATACCCATGTCCATTCCGGAGTAATCTTCAAATATCGGGGTTGGAACACAGACAAAAACGAAGTCTGACTTCTTTACAACCTCCTCCAGCGTATTTGGAGATTCCTTGAATTTGTCATACCAAAAAACCTTGTTTTTTGGATTTGACACAAAACCTTCTCCTGTAGCCCGCCCAACAAAACCGTAGCCAATAACACCGATATTCATATGATTAGATACCCGATACTAGGATATTAAAAGGAAAAACTCAAGTAGTGAAGTTGCCAGTATCTAAGTATCTAGGCTCTAGTCTCCCCCGTCAGAGCTTCGCTCTGCGGGTTATCTCCGCTTCCACTAATTTTTCGTCTCGTCCATATTTAAGACGGCTCATTTCTTTTATGATTTCTGCAATTCGTTCACTCTCGGCGGCTTTTTGTTTACTCATGTCTTTTGTAAGGTCCATTGAAAAAGGAGGAACGGGTTCGTTGCTAACTATTGTTTTACAAAACGCATGATAACGCTCAACATTAAGTAAATCATCTTCACCGAAAACGGGAGCAAATTCGTGAGCCAAATAATTAGCATCTGTTACACCAACTCTGAAAGCGACAATCGTACCAACATTTCCGAAGACTGCGTTTTTAACCTCTTCTTCAACTTGCCCTATAAACTGGTTGGCGACACAAAGCCCAAGCCGGTACTTACGGGCCTCTGACAAAATTACAGCAAAATCTGGTGTGGCAAAATTCTGAAACTCGTCTACGTAGAAATAAAAGTCCTTTCTTTGTTCCATCGGCATATCCACCCTGCTCATGGCAGCCATTAAAACGCGTGGAACAAGGATTAGTCCTAAAAAGTTTGAGTTTTCCTCTCCTAAACTTCCTTTGGCTAAATTAATTAAAAGAATTTTTCCTTCATCCATAACTTTACGTAGATCAAAAGAACTTTGAGATTGCCCGATTATGTTTCTAATTAATTTATTTGTAACGAATCTTCCGAACTTTGATGTAATGTAATCCAAAACTTCTGATTTATGAAAGTCGGAAGTCTGGGCAATTTGATCTGTCCAATAACGTCTAATAATCGGGTCTGTAACTTTTGGCAAAAGCTCTTGAACAAACTTTGAGTCGGTCAGAATCCTCATAATTTCGACAAATGTGCTTCCCGGCTCGTACATTGCCGTAAGCATGGCATTTCTGACTGCATGTTCAAATCTGGGCCCTACAATTCCCGTTTTGTAGGGGTCAAAAAGTTTGTACATCATGTTAATTACAGCTGTTGCGGCAAAATGCTTTTCGTCCTCGGTTCTGGCTTCAAGAAGATTAAGCCCTAAAGGCCTTTCAGTGTCACTGGGATTAAAATAAATTACATCTTCGGCCCTCTCCGGCGGAACCATTTTTAAAATATCTTCAATCGCGTCACCGTGAGGATCCATAAAACAAACACCTTTCCCCTCTTTAATATCCTGAATAACCATATCCTTCAAAATCTCAGACTTTCCGGTTCCGGTTTTTCCGATGATGTAAACATGCCTCATTCTGTCTTCATTTCCCAAAAATACCGGACGCTTTATTCCTCTGTAATTGCTTACCCCCAAATAGAGACCTTCCGTTGGAATTTGTGCCGGGGCCGGCGCTGTTTTTGAATTTAACCAAAAAATGTGAGGTGTTGTTATCTGTCTATTGGGAAAATGAAAGATCGTGGCAAGTTCTTCGGAATTTAAAATTGATGTGTGATTCCCAAAAAGATTGAACATTGGCTGGTACCTGTAAAGAAAATCTTCCATAAACGATCCCTTTCTCCATATTTTTCTGCTTTTTAGGTTGTTTAAGTCACCGGCAAACAGGGCAAAGGCCCCTGCAATATTCGTTACATGGCTTTTTGCTGAATCTTCATCGGTCGAAACGACCACAATGCGAACAGAGGTTTCAAAACCGGGTTTTGCGATTTTATTTTCAACAGCCTCTAAGGTCTTTGCAGGGGTAGAATATTTTGCCTTTTCGGGGTCGCTTTCCTGTTTTTTAGTATCGGAGATAAACTTTCCCCCTTCTTTTTGCCAATCGCTTTCCGCAGGTGAAAGTAGCACCTGGATAACAGCCGCCTCTTCAGGGCCCATTTTGGCCAAAGCCGAGGTAATGGCGCTCATTGGATCCGTGGGTAAATCTTTAAAGGTTTTGATTGGATAAAAATTGCCTTTACCCAGTTGGAATGACTTATAAGCAACTCTGCCCTCTTTTGTAAAAACGTTATATTCGTCAATTTCAATTATCTCAGCATCTGCGTATGCGCCGTTAATTTGTTTTTCTACCAAATCCTTTATTTTCTTGGGACACCAAACATAAAACCTGATATCTTCCTGTTTGGCAACAATTTCAAAAGAAACTGTGGGTTGAATTGAAAACTTCTGTTTCCAACCCCCCTTCTTTAAGGTGTAAAGCGATGAAAACAACTGCTCCATCACATCAATTTTTGATTCGTTATTCCTGGGAAGCGCCACCTGCAAAAGAACCGAATCAATTGATGCCTCTTCCCTATTCTTATTCTTAAAAAATATAAAAATTGCATACCCCAGAGCCGATAGCATTAAAATCAAGACCGCAATCGCGATCGCTGCAAACAATATGCCGGTAAAATTTATCTGATCTATAAACATATTTAGAAACCTAGCCGCCAGTATCTAGTATCTAGTTACTAGTATCCGTCGGGCGTAGCCCGAGTACCTTCCAACCAAAATGCAATGCCTTTTTGATCACTCGCAGCCAAAAAACCCCAAGCCATGTCGCTCCCAATGTTGTGTCCCCTTTGGACCAGGCTGTAAGAGCAACTGTATCTGCAGGAGGTTGAACAGTAATTACTTGGGTCGGAGGAGTTTGGATGACGGGAACTCCTTTATCGTTTTTAACCTGAGCTTTAAAATTTTTCTGCACCACCTTGATCCCACTCCCCGAAAGAGTTTCGGGAACAACAAACTCCTCTTGTCGCTCAACAACTTGAGGAACTTCCGGTCTTAATGTTTCAGGGGTGGCAGCCATACAACCTTATTGTAAAACTTCCATAGCTTTTTAGCTATGGCTTTTTAGCTCTAGCCTAGGAGGCTATAGTAGCATCTTGAGCTTCTTGTCTAAAGTAAGTAGTTTAGTCTTATTTGCTCTAGTAAGATATAAATATGAGGCATCGTAAAAACTGAGACTATTCTTTATCGAAAGATTTAAAACTTTTTTCCTATCTATATCTACATAGACAATTCTAGTTTTTTCAAACGCGTGTAGTACATCGTTTATCGAACCCTTCTTAATTCTTTTGTTAACTATTGCGCTTTTTATACTATTTAAAACTTCAAACTCTAATAATTTGGGTGCAAAAAAGTTGTTTTTTTCGTCAACTAATAGTTTGGCGTTTGCTTTTGCCACCTGAGTTCCTTGTTCATCTGGAAGTAATACTGATAGTAAAAATGAAGCATCTAAAACAAAATTTTTAATATTTGCGGCCATATTCAATCAGAGCTTTGTAATCAATAGGTATTTCGGGGTGAAGAACAGCTTTCCAAGACTTCTTTATTGCTAGCTCCAAACTTTTGTTAATACCACCTTTTACCACCCTAGCTTTGTATGTCTTTTTAACAGCATGTCTCACAAGCTCCCCTATTGTTTTATTGGACTCTCTGGCTAAATTGGTAAGCATCGCATGATCTTCCTCCGTGAACAATACATTAGTGCGTTTAGTTAACATACATATAAAGTAACATGTTACTTAAAGTTTGTCAAGTCCTGTGCTGTATAATTGATTCATGGAACCTGAAGAACTTTCGGAAAAGATAAAGGGTGGAAAACCGAAGGAAACAATTGCTAATGCAGTATGCTGAAATAAACAATGTGTTGGACTTTAGGCTGAAGCCTGAATTAAAAGAGACGCTAGATAATATTCATAAGCAACTAAAAATGCTGGATGGCGTTTTCGAAAAACTCTCGATAGAATATTTTAAGCAAGATTCATTTTGAACTTTTCCAAAAATTTTCTTTAACTTTATTTTTGAAGTTTTCGCTTCTCGCCATCATAAACAGATAATCAGACAGGCGATTTATATACATCATTAACTCGCTAGGTACTTTGTACTCTGTACTCTGTACTACCAGAGCACGCTCAGCACGGCGACAGATGGCACGCGCATAAAAGAGCTGTGAAGCTCTTGGAGTTCCCCCGTAAAAAATGAAGTTTTTTTGGACGGGCAACTCTCCCTCCCATTTATCAATCTCTTTTTCCAGTTTTTTAGTTTTTGTTTTAGAAAACCTCAGGTTTGCCCCGGCAAGAATTGAATTTATCGTAAAAAGATTCCCCTGTATTTCTTCTATTTTTATTGCAGTTTTTTTCTCACTTAATATCTTAGTATCTTTATATCCTAATATCTCTGCTTTTATTATTCCCAAAAAAGAATTCAGTTCGTCAATGGCGCCAATCGCTGCGATCGTACAAGAATCTTTACGTATGCCAACGAGTTGACCGGATTTTTTATCAAAAACCTTTGTAGTTCCTTCATCTCCTGTTTTTGTGTAAATTGACATGAAGTATTATAACTCAAAACTCAAATATCAAAATTCAAATCTATATCTAAAATTTA
This sequence comes from Candidatus Woesebacteria bacterium GW2011_GWB1_39_10, assembly GCA_000993205.1. Lineage (GTDB taxonomy): Bacteria > Patescibacteriota > Microgenomatia > UBA8517 > UBA8517 > GWB1-39-10. The sequence goes on along the minus strand of LBVU01000001.1, from coordinate 46,959 downwards.
AAATCCAGAACAGTTTTGAGATTTGAGATATTAGATTTGAGTTCATATTCAGAATGCTTTCAGCATTCTGAATGTCCGCACACATGGCACTTTGCACAACCCTCTTCATAAACTAGGGCGCTACTTCCGCAGGAAGGGCAAATGTCTCCGGCTTTAACAGGTGCCTGAGCAAACAAAGGTGAGGGCGCGGCAGGAACGGGTGCTGAATCGACTAAAGCCGTGTCCATTGGTACTGCACCATCTGCCAAAACAGTCATTCCAACCTGCAAAGTAACCCCGTTTACAGCATCGTGTTTGTCAGCCCCGAAACCAAAATGAAGAGATATCGCCCGTGCCACAGCATCGGGAAGCGATCTTATTTTATTCGGTCCAAACCCCACCGATCTGCCTCCGCCAATTCCTTTAAGTTGTTCCATAATCTCACGCGCCCGCTCGATAGGAGGCTTGTGATTTCCAAATCTGAGAGTTGTAGAAATCATACGACCCAATGCCTCGGCAAGGGCAGCCACCTCACTTCCCGCCTTCCCTATGGTAATAAATACCTCAAAAGGATTTCCCAGCGGGTCTTGATTTACTGTAATAAAGGCAACACCAAGCGGGGTTGGAATTCTATATGTTGCTCCGTCAACCCTTAAGGGGCGTTCTGTAACGATTGACTTAGTTTCTTGAGGCTTGTCGTCAACTTTGGATAACACTCCGGTTCGACTTCCGTCTCTAAAATATGTAACACCTTTACACCCAAGTTCATATGCAAGCTGGTAGAGTTTTTTAACATCTTCCACCGTGTGAGAATTGGGAGCATTTACGGTCTTACTTATCGAGGAGTCAGTTAAATTTTGGATCATTGCCTGAACTTTCACATGATCCTCTGGGGTTAAGGCACTGGCACTGACAAAATAATCCGGAATCTTTTCCGACGGATGATTCTTAAACCATTCGTCGTAAAGAGGGTGATTAACAATATGCTCCCCCGTTCTATCGTTTCTTTTATAACTAAATTCGTAAACCGGCTCGATACCGGAAGAAACTCCCGCAAGAAGAGAGATTGTACCGGTCGGTGCTTGGGTCAAAATTATAGCATTTCTTATTCCGTGGTTAGAAATCATGTGTTTAATTTTTACCGGAAGTTTTTGGATAAACACACCTTTTAGGTATTTTTCTTTACTGAACCCTCCAAAAGATCCTTTTTCTTTGGCGAGAAGCGCTGAAGTCGTATAAGCCGCGTCGCGAATCGTTGTGTATATTTTTTCGATAACCCCCAAGGATTCTGGGCTTCCGTATTTAAGTTTCATTTTGATTAATGCATCCGCAAGTCCCAAAGTTCCGAGTCCCGTGCGTCTTATATTCAGTTGCGCCTTTTTATTTTCTTCATAAAAATAATAGTTGGCATCTACCACATTGTCTAAAAATCGTGTAGCAATTGAGGCGTGTTCTGCAAGAAGTTTAAAGTCGACAGCCCCGTCGTGAATGAATGACGGAAGATTCAAATGCCCCAGGTTGCAAACCCCCCAAGCTCCCAAGCCCTGCTCTCCACACGGGTTGGTGGCAATGATTTTTTCAAAATACCAGGTATTACTCAATTTATTGTACCTGTCAATAAAAACCACCCCCGGCTCGGCCGATTTCCATGCTGCTTCTCCAATCAAATTCCATAGTTCTCTGGCTTTTATGGTTTTGTGAACTATCAGCGGATAATCTTTCTCCTTCCATTTGTCCAAGTCTCCATCCCACTCATCGTCGTACTTATAATAGGCATTATCCGGAAAGACTAAATTCCAATCGGCATCCGTTTTAACAGCATCCATAAATGCGTCGGAGACACATACTGAAAGATTCGCGCCGGGAATTTTCGTGAGATCCTGTTTAACTGTAATAAATTCTTCAACATCGGGGTGCCAATCATTAATCATTATCATCAGGGCCCCACGGCGGGAACCGCCCTGCTGGATCACATCATGATTTGCCGTTGAATAAAGAGCGGCCCAATTAACAGGGCCGGAGGAGGTCCCATTTACTTTTTTAACTCTTGATCCCCTGGGTCTTAAAGAACTTAAATTCACCCCGACTCCACCGCCTCTGGCCTGAATTTCTACTGTCATCGTAATGTTTTCCATAATTCCACCACGACTGTCTTTGGGTGATGGAATTACATAACAGTTGTAATAAGTAACCTGATAAGGAGTCCCGGCGCCGGACAGAATACGCCCCGCCGGGACAAATTTAAATCCGCTCATCGCGTTATAGAATTTTTCTTCCCAAACTTTCCTTAGCGCCGGTTTTTCTTGTTGGGAAATCCCCAAAGCTACTCTCTTCCACATTTGTTCGGGATACTGCTCAAGCGGTGTGCCGGTTTCGTCCTTAAGTGAATATCTGTCAAGAAAAACGTCTTTTCTTATCCCTTCAAGTAACGTAGAATTTGCAGGAGCTTCAAAAACAAAATCTGCATTCGTTAAATGTTTTTTGCTTTTCCCATTTGTGTGTTTCTTTTTTGGTTTTTGTATTTGTATTGTTTCCGGCATATTTTGTCATCCTGAACTTGTTTCAGGATCTTATTCTATTTCTCAACAATAGATTTCAGAAGCCACACAACTTGTTGTGTGCGCGACTGAACCTAGTGCCAGAGAAGTCCTACTTCTCTATGGCTTTTTCAAAATCACTTAGGTCTTCAAATTCAAGATAGACGCTGGCGAATCTTAACCACGCTACTTTATCCAGTTTCTTAAGTCTTTTCAAAATTGCATTTCCTATAGCTCTACTTTGGACCTCAGCTTCCTCCGCTTTAAGCATTTCCCGTTCGACATCTTCCAAAACCCCCTCTACCTGATCCATCGAGACCGGACGCTTAAGTATTGCCCTCAATATTCCCCTTCTGATCTTTTCCTTATCAAACGGCTCGCGCCGTCCATCTTTTTTAATCACCCAGAGGAAGGTTTTTTTTACTTCTTCAAAAGTTGTAAATCTTTTCTCACATTTGCTGCACTCCCGCCTCCGCCTAACTTTTCCATCAACAGTCCTGCTTTCGAGAACGCTCGTATCTGCCGCTCCGCAAAATGGACATTTCATATTTAGTTTTTATCTTTTCACTTGTGTAAAGCAAACGCTCTACAACTAGTGATAAAGGTGATTATTAGACACTACCTCTAGACTATCAACTGCCAACATTTATAGCAAAACGTATCACCTTAGGCGTCGATTGAGGCCAGTTTTTTTGAATTTATTTTGCTCGCGGGGAATCTTGCGGAAATCAAAAATTTGAAATTAGAAAGAATGGTTCAAAAAAGATAAACAATAGCGCTGGTTATGGCCTATCAAACGGATTAATTGGAACAGACCTACCTTTTGAATATAACGCATCTCTCGACGTCTTGTATGCATTTTTACTGTAGTTCTCAAGTCTGATAACTTCCGGTTTTGCGTCTTCGGGAGAAATCGGCAGTATCTCCTCCTCGATAACCTGCCTATGTTTAAGAGCGGCGACCGTCATTTTCTCCAAAAACTTTGAGGTGTCTACCCCCTCTTTTCTCGCCCTATCCTCCTCATTGGTTGCGATTTCCACATATCTCTCGCTTTTAGACAATGTAGAAAGCGCGATATCCGGCTTTTTCTTTTCAAATAAAATTTTGGCGGCACCCAGACGTTTGTCCGAAAAAAGAAGAGCTAACTCGGCTTTCTTTAAATGAGAGAATGACAGTCCGTACCACAATTTGTCCCTCATGACTTTAAATACCCAAAACATACTATCCGGTAAGACCTTGCCCGGAAATGGAAGTTCGTAATCTATTTCAGTAACCTTATTTAATACAGCTGTCGGAGAGGACAACGGGGTTGCAAAAACATAAGATACGGCTGTAGATCTCATGACCGAAACCGAAAGAATTGCGAAAGCAAGGACAAAAAGGGGGATTCCGTACAAATATTTCTTAAACATCGGGTAATTGTAATGGTAGGACTGTATTCAATCGAAGTCAAGTCGCGGGAAGGAGGTCAAACCCTGCTTTTTTAAAATCGGTGTCAAATGCAAACACCTTTTTAATTTTTAGTCTCTTCATTACAACAAAAGAAGTGCAATCAACCATCGAAATACCCTTTCCGCCTAATTTCTTAAAGAGCCTCCAAGCATTCTTTTCATCCTCAGGAGAAACTTTAACAATACTAATTCCATTGCCTGAATAGAGTTTTTCTCCTAATTCAATGGCTTTATTTTTGCCAAGTCTATATCTTACCCAATTCAGAATTTCGATTATCACTAAATTTGTAACAATGAAATTCTCTTTTTGGTGATCCGAAAACCATAATTCTGCGCGTGAATGAAACGAATCTTTCGTAAAAGTTAAGGCAGCTATCGCAGAGGTGTCTACAAAAATCATTTAGAATGCATTTTCTTATCTTCAAATTCGTAAAGATATTTATCATGATTTATCGATCCGTCTTTTGGGCCACTTTTAAACACAACCTTTGTTCCAAGATCAAAAAAGGAATGTTTGCTCTTAATTGCTTTTTTACCCGCTATTTCTCGGGCAGAAAACCTAAAAAAATCATTTAGACTCATACCATTTTTGTAGGCATACTCTTTATAAAATTCATGTTCTTCTTCTGGAAGTCTGATTATTGTAGCTACCATAGTGATATCATGATATCACATTGAAATAATTTGTCAAGTTTGAAGCTACCTAAAAAGAATTATTGGCCATTCCCACAAAACATGCAATAATATACTTCCAAAAATATTTTTGGTCCTACCGAAAATGAACGCGCTCCCAAGTCCGAATATCGCCGTTAAGCTTAAGTACACGATTCCTTGCGGTAGAGTATAACCCCAAATAAAAAACGCTATCGGAACATGGATCCCCGTCCAGAGAAGAGTCTGGATAATGTTCGCTGACCATTCATTTTTAAGAGCAAAAGAGAGCCTGCTAAAAATATATCCCCTAAAAGCAGCCTCTTCAGAAAAAGCTGTAATAAAAGAAAGTCCAAGCGACATCATAAGCGGAGTGCTTCCAATATTTGCTCCAAAATTTAATTTTCCGTATTTTACGAAATTGGTTAAAACCCCCTCCATCACGAATACCGCGCCTAACCCTATCGAGAGATAGATTGCAGGAAAAAGATTCTTAAAAGTAAACCCAAGTGAAGAAATTCCAAACCCTTCTTTTTTAACAAAGTAAAAAAGAGGAATGAGCCAAACAATCGGTTTGATAACCAACTCCTCAATTTCATCGGGGAAGCGGAAAAGAAATCTGTAAAACGCCCAAATTATGATCAGATACGTAGCGTAGATCGTGACGTTTTTTAATATCGAAATATTTGATGTTTTGACAGTCATAAAGTAAAAAAGGATACTATGATACTATGATACTAGGATCCTGGAAAAAAGTCACGCCCACTCAATATCTTAGTATCGAGTCACTTAGTATCTAATCTGCATTCCCTGAAAGCTCTATCGATTGCCCCAATTATCATTTCGATTCTTTTGCCGGATTCCTCAAGTGAAATAGCATTCTTTTCGTTTGGGAACCAATGAAAAATCAGATTCCGTGACTCTTTCCAGGTTTCCCAAAGCTTTTCGGCCAGCTCCGCGCCTCCACAATACTTGACAATCTTGTCGTAAACTCCGTCACGTCGGGATTCCTTCGGAAGAGACGGATTTAGGGCCTTACCAATCCTGAAATGTTTTCCATAATAATCTATATCTGTAATAAAATTTAAGTCCAGGAAAAGTTTCTTTAAAAAACCTTCGTAGGCTTTGGCTGCAGGAAAAACAACAAATGAGTAATCATCAAATTCTCGTCTTCCACCCGGTAAATCCGCGCCCCAGCTTTTTACTGTAGAATAAATAAATTCCGACTCCTTAAGAAGTTTTTGAAGATCCTCCCCAAGGTAACCCCACCATATTTTTTCTGATAATTGTTCCAGTGTTTCCATTAATTGATATACTTATTATATTATATAATCCTTCCGCAGATGAAAAACATACTTAAAAAAATCGAGGAACATCTTTCGATTAGACGGAATGTCAAACGTATCATATTTTTTGGAATTTTCGGAGGAACGTTTCTGTATCTTTTTTGGGGCATTCCCCTCCCAACACGTCTTGCATCACAAAATCTACCCGTCTCAACAAAAATTTTTGACCGTAATGAAAAATTAATTTATGAAATTTATACTGACAAAAAACGTTCCCCCATTAAGCTCTCTGAGCTTCCTAAATTTATCCCCGAGGCTACAATCTCAATTGAGGATAAAGATTTTTATAAACATCAAGGGTTTTCTGTAACTGGAATTACAAGGGCTATTTACAACAATGTGTTTAAGAGAGATCTTCAGGGAGGTTCCACAATTAGCCAACAGCTCGTTAAAAATGCCCTTTTAACACAAGAGCGAACGATAAGACGTAAAGCTCAGGAAGTGGTTCTAACAATAATCGTTGAGGGTATATATACAAAAGATCAAATACTCGAAATGTACCTTAACGAAATCCCATACGGAGGAACCGCCTACGGAATCGAGACTGCCAGCGAGACCTACTTCGGCAAACAAGCCAAAGATCTAAATCTTGCCGAAGCGGCCCTGCTGGTTGGGCTTCCGCAAAGACCATCAACTTATTCTCCCTTCGGGGCACACCCTGAACTTGCAAAGTTGAGGCAGGAAGAAGTTCTAAAACAGATGGTGGCTAATAAATATATAAGCACAGATGATGCTACTAATGCCGGTAAAGAAACGTTAAAATATACAAGCATTAAACCTCCCGCCGCCCCTCACTTCGCCCTCTGGATAAAAGAACAACTAACCGATAAATACGGTGTACAAAAAGTCGAACAGGGGGGTTTAAGGGTTTACACAACGCTCGACCTTGATATCCAGGATATTGCCCAACAAGCCGTGGCTACAGAAGTCGGAAAACTTAAAAAACAAAATGTCCACAATGGCGCAGTGATCGTAACACAACCTTCTACGGGAGAAATCTTAGCCATGGTCGGATCAAAGGATTATTTTGCGTCAGACGAAGACGGAAAAGTAAATGTGATTCTGGCCCAAAGACAGCCCGGGAGCTCAATTAAACCTCTTAATTACGCTCTTGCCATAAGGGACAAAAAGATTACACTGGCAACAGCCTTGTCGGACGTTCCTTCTTGTTTTCAAGTTCCAGGACAGCCTCTTTATTGTCCAGTTAATTATGATGGAATGTTTCACGGTTTAGTTCAAACCCGTTTCGCCTTAGGAAATTCATTTAATATCCCGGCAGTCAAAATACTTGCCATTAACGGTGTTGACAATTTTGTCGGATTTGCTAATCAAATTGGTATTTCGACTTTCATTGATCCAAAGAACTACGGCCTTTCTCTGACTCTTGGTGGGGGTGAAGTTAGACCATATGACATGGCTGAAGCTTTTGGGGTGTTTGCAAATCAAGGAATAAGAGAGCCTCTTATCGCCATAACAAAAGTAACCGATTGGAAAGGAATTACTCTTGAACAAACCGATGTCAAAAAACAAGAACTGACCGGAACACGTGTTCTTGACCCAACTGTAACTTTTCTTATTTCCCATATATTACTTGATAACGGGGCCAGAAGCGCGGCTTTTGGAACAAATTCCCAACTTAATGTAAAGGGTCATTCCGAAGTTTCGGTCAAAACAGGAACGACCAACGACAGACGTGACAATTGGACTATTGGTTATACAGGAGACGCGGTTGTAGTCACCTGGGTAGGAAACAACGATAACTCTCAAATGAGCGGTGCCGTATCGGGAATAAGTGGCGCTTCCCCTATTTGGAATAAAGTCATGAAAGCCGTGCTTGATAAAGCTGAGGCTGGTGCATATGAATTAGATGGAAAAAGCATACCCGCCGGCAACCGTGGTCACGCCTGGCCAAAACAACCTGAAGGCGTAACTGGAGCCAACATATGTACCAATACCGGAGGATCTCCCCCTTCAAGCGACCCGAATAATCCCGGATGTCAAACAAGATTTGAATATTTCCTGGACGGGACCATTCCCGCCACTTCTTTAATTACAAATCAGGATATTTTCATTTTTAATGACACGGGTCAACAGGCCCCGGCAAATGCCGATCCGTCACAAATCCATGCAGAAAACCGCCAAATTTATACAGACCCTACCGGCGCGGTTTATTGTCTGGATTGCCCTATTGCCAGCTCATCCGCCACAATCAGATATCCTCTTCAGTAAGTATAATTTCCTTTTAAAATTCAGGCTTGGCTGGTACAATACCCCGTAATGGCGAAACAGCCAAACGTCAAACCAAATGAAACGCCTGCCCAAAATTTTAGACACTCTCTCATCAGAATAATTATTGAGGGTCTGGCTCTGGTTGGAAAACCAATCTACTTCGTTTTATCCCATACTGTAATTGCGATCTTTTATATTTTATTTACGGTTGGCAAAACTACCCGAAAAACAAACACAGAAAAGAGAAAGGTAAAATTACCAAGGTCTAGTTTTCCAAATTTCAAAATTATTTTCAAACTCCAAAGCCTGAGGATTGCACTTCTTGAATTAAAAATTCTCTTTAATTTTAAAAGGATTATCGGAAAGATTGTAAACCCTATCAGAAAATTTAGGCCAAATTATAAATCCAAATTTTTCGCCATTGTTGCTGTCCTATTATTCTTAATTCTTGATTCTTATTTATTAATTTTCCGCGGTCTTCCCTCTCCTAAGGATCTTGGCACCAGAGAACCGGAAGTGTCCACCAAAATTTATGATAGAAACGGTAATTTACTTTATAAAATTTATAAAGACAAAAACCGGACGATCGTACCACTAACTCAAATTCCTCCCCATGTCCGTCTTGCAACTCTGGCCGCAGAGGATGCTGAATTTTATTCTCACCCCGGATTTTCCATAAAAGGGATTTTTAGAGCGGCAGTCACTGATTTGCAAAACGGGTCTCTGCAGGGCGGCTCAACCATAACCCAACAGCTCGTCAAAAATACCCTTCTCTCACCCGAAAAAACAATACTTAGAAAAATAAAGGAAGTGGTCTTGTCCGTCGAAGTTGAAACATCTTATACAAAAGATCGAATACTGGAAATGTACCTTAATGAAGTAAGTTACGGAGGCACCGCTTACGGAATTGAGGAAGCAAGTCTTTCTTATTTTGGAAAAGATGCTGCCGATTTAACACTTGGGGAAGCGGCATTACTTGCCGGTTTACCCAAAAGTCCAACTCTTTATTCGCCTTTCGGACAAAATCCGGACCTAGCGTTTGAAAGACAAAAAGAAGTCCTTCACCTAATGGTAGTGAACAAATTTATCACAAAAAACCAAGAAACTGAAGCTATGAATCAAAAGCTAAAATTTCTACCTAAAAAAACCGAGATCAAGGCCCCCCATTTTGTTATGTATGTCAGACAAATTTTGGTGGACAAATACGGCGAGGATATGGTAGAAAAGGGTGGACTTGAAGTGACAACTTCGTTGGACCTCAATGTTCAGAACTTGGTAGAAAAAGTGGTATCGCAGGAAGTCGATAAAATTAAAGGTCTTCATGTGGGTAACGGCGCCGCTTTAGTCGTCAACCCACAGACAGGAGAGATTCTAAGCATGGTGGGCTCCAAAAATTATTTTGATACCACAGGTGATGGTAATGTAAATGTCTTGACAAGACTCAGACAACCCGGAAGTTCAATAAAAGTTGTCAATTACGCCTACGCCCTAGGTAACGGTTTTACTCCTGCCACAATCATCAATGATTCACCGATTACGTATGTTACTCCCGGTTCACCTCCCTATTCGCCACAAAACTATGACGGGAAATTCGTCGGAAATATTCCTCTTAGAAACGCCCTTGCCCAATCGCGTAACATTCCGGCAGTCAAGATCCTTGTAAGTTACGGTGTATCCAAAATGATCGAACAGGGACAAAAAATGGGTATCACTTCGTGGAATGATCCCTCCAAATTCGGGCTTTCTCTGACTTTGGGAGGAGGAGCCGTCAAAGCAATTGACTTGGCAAAAGTATATAGTGTTCTCGCAAGTTACGGAAAACGTCCGGATTTTATCCCGATTCTAACAGTCAAAGACTACAAAGGCAGGGTTCTACTTGCGCGCAACACATCGAATGAAGTCAGCGGGGAAAGGATACTTGATCCACGCATAGCATTTATGCTTATTGATATTTTAAAAGACAACCTCGCCCGCGCCCCTGAATTTGGATTAAATTCATATCTTGTTATTAAAAATCATCCCGAGGTAGCAGTAAAAACCGGCACAAGTAATGACCTTAGAGATAATTGGGCTGTGGGATTTAATCAAAACTTTCTGGTATTAACCTGGGTAGGAAATAATGACAATTCACCAATGAGCCGCATTGCCTCAGGTGTAACCGGAGCATCCCCAATATGGAATAAGATAATGTCGGGGATTCTGGGAGAAGCGCCGTCAATTGACTGGAAAGTGCCAGAGGGCATAAGTAAGGTTAATATTTGCACACTCACCGGCAATCTTCCCTGTAATGGCTGTCCAACAAAACAGGAATGGTTTTTGGATGAAAAGAGACCAACCCACCGCATTTGCGCCACACCCGCACCAATTATCCAAGAAGGGAATATTCTGAATTCTGGTGCCGCAACCGGAAGTCAATGACTGTGTAAGACTAATTCCCGCTTTTTTTGATCGTTATTGTCTCCTCTTTAAAAAAGTTAAGAGAGCCAAAATTTATCTTTGGAAAACTAAAATTGAGTTTGGGCAAATTCAAGAATCTTTTGCTTTCTGAAGTGAGAGTGAGAATCCCGGAAATCAATACCGTCATCAAAATTATTATTAAGAGTGTAATTCTCTCACGTCTGCCCCAGGGCTTGGGCGGTTCTTTTCTCTTTTTTTTATTCTCAGGTTTTAGATCTTTGAATTTTCTGGTTAGTTTCCGGTCTTTTAGTTCCTCTTCCTCACGAAAACCATCCTCCTCATCATAATCTTCCTCATTTTTTCTTCCAAAAATCCCCATAAATCTATTCTAACAAACTATTATTGACATTCACACACACACACACTAAAATCACAGTAGAATGTCAGAAAATAACGAGCAATTTGATTGGAAAAAGACTGCTCTTAAGTCTGTTGGAATTGGCCTGGGTGCAGCCGGAAGAGAAATAAAAAGAGGGGTTGGCCGTGCAGTCGAGTCCGGAAAAGAGAAGGCTACTGATTTGATAGGCGCATCTAGAAATGTTCTGATTGACTATAGAAATAAAGCAATTGAAGCTTTTAAAAATTTTCCCAATAAAGATGAGTTTGCTATGGCTAGTTTTTTGGCCTTAGCAGCCACCCAAACCGTATTACTTAGTGTTGCCGCATATAATGCGCCAGCCCTTGAACCAAGCCAAAGAATAATGTTTGCCGCTCTTAATGCATCATTTGCTACAATCCCAGCAAGTGGTAGTCTTGCAATGTTTCGTGACTGGGTTGATCGATCAAATCCGGCAAAAAGTGGGAGCACTGTAAAGGAATAAAATGAATCTCACCCAAAATTTTCTTCAAAAAATAGATAAAATTATTTCAATTGTTGGTTCCACCCCTGAATCAGAGATTAAAGAATTAAAAACGAATTTATTAGCCAGTCTTTATTTAGATTTGACTGCAAAGATTGGTATTGACCCAAAAAATAAAGTTTTCTTGGATCAAATGGCAACAAATCCCCCAAAAACAGTTGAGGATATCGATAAAAATATCGCTTTTGCCCAAGAAAAACTCAAGGAAACTGGTTTTGATATGGAAAACGCGATTGCCGAATCATCCAAATCTGTTTTAGAAAGTTTTATGTCAAAGATAGAACCCAACCTTTCTCCAGAAAAAGTTGCTGAACTCCAGAAAGTTGTCACTGAATAGTTAATTGGAGTTTAATCCCAAGTGCACGGGCAAGGCGTTTTAATAAAGCTAAAGAAGGACTTCCATTTGCGCCTTCAAGGCGTGATACAACTGCTTGACCGGTCTTCATCCTTTTAGCAAGCTCCGCTTGAGAAATCTTTCTTTCAATCCTAGCTTTAATTATTTGCTCTGCAATCTCAAATTCTGGTTGAAGCGCATCGTACTCACGACGAAATTCCGGATCTTTCATTAAATCCGACTTTAGTTTTTCATGCGAAACCCATTTAATTTTATTGTTCATATTCGTTTAGTCTTTTTATCGCCAATTTAATTTCCCTGTCTGGTGTTTTTTGAGTTTTCTTCAGAAATAATCTTGTTACAATCGCATTTCCACCCGATATGCCAAATAATAATCTGTACCTCCCCGCTCTTAATTCCCAAAGGCCTTTCATTATCTTTTTGAGATATTTTTGATCTAACAAAAACTTACTGCTCTCAAAAAAATCGACTACTTTTACTACCCTAGAATTTTCCTTATTCGATAAATCCCGAATTGTTTTATCAACTTCTGGATGATATATAACTTTCATAATTTTATGACGAATTTGTCATAATGTCAATGGGGCTATCTTCTTCTTTTCTCCCAAACTTCAGGGTTCACCAGATTCTCTGGTTTTTGGCCGGTGATAACGGATAAAATTTGCCCCACTGCTTGTTCGCCCATTTTGTTTCTGGCTTCCCAGGTTGCCGAGGCAATGTGCGGGGTTGTTATGACGTTGGGAGCATTGTAAAGCTCGGGAGAAATATTGGGTTCGTTATCAAAAACATCAAGACCGGCACCGGCAAGTTGTCCATTTCTTAAGGCGTCAACTAAGTCACGTTCATCAACAACCGGACCCCTTGCGGTGTTTACCAAAAAAACTCCTTTTTTCATTTTGACAAAAGCGTCCTTATTTATCATGTGTCTAGTTTCTTCGGTCAAAGGAACATGGAGCGAAATAAAATCACTCTGTTTATATAAATCGTCGAGTGAAACAAATTTGACTCCAAGTTCCTGTTCCGCTTTCGGATCTGGTTCACGCTTATTATAAAAAACCGTCATTTTATAACCCTGGGAGCGCCTGGCAACCATTGATCCGATTCTCCCCAGCCCTATAATTCCCAACGTCTTGCCTATTATATTGTGCCCCAGAAAGATATCCGGCTCCCACCCTTTGTATGCACCGCGTCTGGTTGCTTCATCTGCCTCAACAATTCTTCGGGCCAGCGCCAATATTAAAGCCCATGTGTGTTCTGCAACGGATTCGTTCACTTCGTCACTGGGGGTATTGGTCACAACAATTCCGCGATCACTTGCAGCTTTAATATCCACATTATCAAATCCAACCGCATAATTACTTATCATTTTGAGTTGGGGACCAACAGCATCCATTACGTCTCCGTCTATGCGGTCGGTCAAAAGAGCCAAAAGAAAGTCTACTCCCTTTGCTTTTTCGAGAAGTTCTACTTGGGTAAGCGGTCTATTAAATTCGGAAATCACAACTTCATTGCCGTTAACCTTCAAGCTTTCAATAAAATCTCCCGGGATTTTTCTTGTAACAAAAATCTTCATATTATATTTATATTGCAGTCACAGAAACCCCACTACTTTTGCATCTGGCAAGCCACACCTCCATCTCTTCAAGTTTCAAAAGACCTTTTTGCGGACCCGTATAACCAATAACTGACGCGGAGTTGACTGTTCCCCAAAGAAGCGCTTCTTCCAATGTTTTCCCATGAATTATTGCAGAAAGCGAACCGCTCCCAAACGCATCCCCCGCACCCGTCCGCTCGTATGCGTCAACGGGAAGAATGCCGACTTTTATAAATTTTCCGTTTATGCTGTCATAGGCAAATGCCCCAGCGCCTCCATCCGTTATGATACAAATCTTGGGGCCAAGCTTATTTAAGGCAATTAGTAGATCTCGATCGCGTCCGGCAGAATCTCCAAAACCGATAAGCTTTTCGGCTTCCTGTCTATTCACATAAATTATATGAGCGATTTTTATTATTTCTTTTATTGCATCGTACCCTTCCCTAAGTTGCCAACTTCCGGGATTAAAGGCCACCTTAACAGTCGGGTTTTTCTTAAACCACTCAGTTAAATGGTTGTAAAAGGGTCTGAAACTTTCCCCCATACTGGTTAGATAAACCCAAGGTACCACCGGGAGCTGTACCGGAAATTCATAACTTCGGGGTGCATGATAAACAAAAATTGTGCGCTCTCCCATATAATTAATTACCGTTGAGTAGTTAGACGTGGTTCCGGGTTGCTGAATCACAAAGGTCATATCTACCCCTTCATTTTTCAATTTTTCAACAATTAAATTTCCAATACTGTCATCCCCCAAAGTCAAAACAATTGAAGAATTTATTCCCAACCTCTTTGCTCCTACAGCATTATTTCCGGCATTTCCACCCACAGCAAATTCTAAATTCTTAACGGGTATTTTTTCCCCATAGGCGAATGCTATTAGGCACTGCTTTTTGTCTATGGTACAAAGAGTTTCGGTTTCGAGTGGGGTCATGAATGTGTCAATCGAAGAGTCCCCTATTGAAAGTAAATCTGATGGTTTCATTTAGAGTTCTCCTTTCGCGGCTTTTGAAACCATTTCAAGCCTTTTGATAAAAACTTGCTGAGCGTTAGCGGTGTTTTCATCTTTTCCGGCCCATGTTTCCATTGCTTCGTTTTGTAAAGCCCGGGAAAACGAAAACGTCAAAACCCAAGGCGAATTTTCTTTAAGTTTCACTATTTCATTTAGATTGTTAGTTGCCTCATCCGAGGTTTGTCCGCCGGAAAGGAAAACTATTCCCGGGACTTCGGGCGGAACAGATCTGTTGAGTGCCCTGAGAGTCGCGTTTGCCACCTCCAAGGGAAGTGCCTTTACTCCACTATCCGGACCAGGTAAGGCCATGCTGGTTTTGACTATCAGATTTTTAAGATCTACTCCTTCGGTATTCAACTTTTCAAAAAGAATTTTTAAAGTCGCGTCCATAGTTTCACCGCATCTTGTAGTTGTATGGTTTCCTTCGAGAAGAACCTCAGGTTCAACTATTGGGACTATTCCGTTTTCTTGGGTAATCTTGGCATATTTAGCCATCCTTCCTAAGTTTTCGTCATAAAAAACTTTTGATGGATACATGTCTGTGATTTTAAAAACACCTCTCCATTTGGCAAATTTCATTCCCATCTGCGCGTATTCTTTAAGCCGTACGTCCAGTGTTTCCAAACCTTCTGTTACTTGCTCGGGAGTATCGTTAAATGACATGAGTCCCTCGTCAACTTTGATGCCGGGAATAATTCGCTTTGACTCCAAGATCTTGTGAAGATCTTGGCGAACAGATTCGTCAAATAAAATAACACCACTTATATAATTTTCCACACCGGGTGTGGTAAATAGCATTTCCCTGTATTTTTTATTAAGCTCGGGAGTCGAAGTCAGACCCAAAGCCGCAAACCTTTTTGTAATTGTTTTAGTCGATTCGTCAGCGGCAAGTAGTCCTTTTCTAGAAACGAGTAGTTTTTGAACAGTTTCTTCCATGATATTTATATATATTCCAGTCTATCAGTTAACTGTTGGGGAGTTCAACGGCATGTTGTATACTTTGGATATGGATCCACAAGTACCAATTCTAGACCAAATTCCAAATGACAAATCACAAATTACAAATGGCTCACACAATATTACTGTAATAAGCATGGCTGTGTTTGTCCTTTTATCTCTCTCTGCTGTTGGCTTCCTGTATTACCAAAATCAACAGTTAAAGAAAATGCTTGCTAACTACCAAGTAGCTCCGACACCGACTTCGTCCGCCACAGCTTTAGCGACGGCGGATCCAACTGCAAATTGGAAAACATATACACATCCAACCTATAAATATCAATTCAAATATCCATCTGATTGGTCAGCTGTTGTTAGTCAAAGTGCAAGTGCCAACACCCTCTTTGGATTAAATGCCGATTCCAAATCTGGAATCGGTGGTATTGAAGTGCGAGAAATTCCGACAGAACCGCAAAACTTCAACAGTCTTACTGAATCGAAAATCATCAAACAAACACCAGTTACCATTAATGGTATAAGTGGTTATAAAACTAAGTATTCGAATGTTGTAAGCGGCACAAATTTTGTTTTTAGACACAAGGATGGTTTGATATATAACATCTACATTAACAGCGAGGGTCAGAACGATCTTGAAATTTTTGATCAAATCCTTTCTACTTTCAAATTCATTAATCCAGTAGCCTCGCCATCAGCCAAACCCATTGCTTGCACAAAAGAAGCAAAACTTTGCCCTGATGGAAGTTATGTAGGTAGAACCGGACCAAATTGTGAATTTGCTCCTTGCCCTTAGATCTTCTTTGAATGTTTTTTGAGACAGGAAAAAATTTGGAGCTTATTTCTTGCGCATTGTAACCACATTCTTAACCTTGTCGTAGTCAACGATTATTTCATCACCTTCTTTCCATCCCAATTTTTTCACTAGGGGTTTTGGGATAGGAACACACAACTGTCCTTTAAACTCAATTACCTTCACAGTATAGCTCATAAGTTTTAATCAGAAAACTTGATAATCCTTATCTATCCCCTCCGAAATATATTGTTTAATTAAAGTTTGGTACGGCATGTCTTTTTTGTTTGCAATAACCTTGATTTTGGCCAATAAACTGGTCGTCATTCTTAATGAAATTGGCTTTCTGGTTAATTGTAAATTGGGGAATATTGTCCTTTTTGCTTTTGACCAATCTATATAATCTGTAGAATCATGGGTATCCCAGAACTTTCTTTCGTCATCTTCGGTTTTAAAACTAGGAATTTTCTTGTATATTTTTTGCATATTTTTGTCTTTCTTTCTTGCTCATTAATCTTATCGATATTAATCTTGTTTTATCCCCCCTGATGGTGAAACTTATAAAAATCTTCTTTCTTTTGTCTGTTTCTCCTAAACAATTATATCTTTTCTCAATCTTTGAATGTTCAAAGTCTTTATATATAAAAGGCCCGTTTAAAAAGACTTCTTCAGCCTCTTCATTTGAGATACCATGTTTTTTGAAATTTTTATCTGTGTTCCCCTTGTCCCATTCAAATTCAATTGGTTCAGGGATAATGTCTGAATTCATAAAAGAGTATATACTATATCAATACATTTGTCAAGAGTTTTTTCTGACGATTGCTTTTTTAACAGCTTCCATAATATCCTTTGCCTTCATATGATATTTTTCCAATAGTTCGTCTGGTTGTCCTGATTCTCCAAAACAATCAGGCATTCCAATAAATTCCTGCGGCGTTGGAATATTTTTGGACAAAAGTTCGGCAACTGCCCCTCCAAGCCCACCCATGATTTGATGTTCTTCGACAGTTACAACTGCTCCGCATATTTTTGCTGCATGAATTATTGTTTGTTCATCGATCGGTTTTATTGTGTGACAATTGAGAACAATGACAGGGTGCGACCCTGTCAGTTCTTTTGCAGCAAGAAGTGCTTCGTAAAGAAGTGGGCCTGAGGCTATTATCGCAACTTGAGGATCTTTAGACGTCCAAAAAACTTCTGCTTTGCCGATTTTAAAAGGAGTCGCCTCGATTGTCACAATGGGAGTTTTCTCACGGGCAAGACGAATATATGTTGGCTTTCCGTTTGTGGCTGCAGCGATAGTTGCTTTCTTTGCTTCAATGGAATCCGCAGGGTAAATCACAATCATGTTTGGCATTGCCCGCATTAATGCAATGTCTTCCAACATCTGATGTGTTGCCCCATCCGGTCCCACAGTTAAACCAGCATGCGCCCCGGCAATTTTTACGGGAACGTCGTTTAACGCAATTGTTGTTCTAATTTGTTCCCAATTACGTCCCGGCGAGAAGGCCGCGTAAGAAGAGATAAAGGGAATTTTTCCGTAATTTGCCATTCCGGCGGCAACAGTCGCCATCCCCTGCTCGGCCACTCCCATTTCAACAAATCTTCCCGGAAATTTTTCTTTGAAAAAATTAGACCTCGTGGATTCAGTCAAATCTGCGCATAAAACAACAACATTTGGATCTTTCTCCCCGGCGATGACAAGTCCTTCTCCGTAACCATTTCTGGTTGGTGATTGTTCTACATCTTCGTCAAACAGCTTATTATTTAGTTTAAGTTTCATATTCAACATCTCTCTACAATTTCTAAGTTCTAATTAATCTAATTGTCCTAAATAAGTCCCAATTTAAAAATTAGAGCAATTAGAATAATTAGGTCAATTACTGATGTTCAGATCTTATCTTTCCTCCCAATGTTCTTAATTCCCGCAAAGCTATTTTTGCCTGTTCGTCTTTCGACGGCTCACCGGGAATATTTGTTCCCGGAGGGTTTCCATGCCATTTATAATCCCCTTCCATAAAGTCGACTCCTTTTCCGGGAATGGTGTGAGCAATAATAACTGTCGGATTTTCAAATATTGCCTTTGCCTTGCCCGTGGCATCGATAATTTCCTGCATATTGTGCCCGTCAATTTCAATAACACTCCAGTTATAAGCTTTATATTTCTCGACCATTGGTTCAAGTGGCATAATGTCTTCTGTATAACCATCAATCTGAATATTATTTCTGTCGACTATTGCGGTTAAATTAGAAAGATTATATTTTGCTGCAAACATAACCGCTTCCCAATGGTTCCCCTCCTGGTGTTCTCCATCGCTTGTCACGCAGTAAACTCTAAATTTACGGCCGTCCATTTTGGCCGCATAAGCATATCCTGCAGCCTGAGCCAGCCCACTCCCCAAAGGACCCGATGTCGTTTCAACTCCGGGAAGTTTTAATCTTTCGGGATGACCTTGAAGTCTGGACCCTAATTTTCTCAAAGTTAAAAGCTCACTAACCGGAAAATATCCTGCTTCAGCCATGGCGGCATAACGGACCGGACAAATATGACCATTAGAAAGCATCAATCTGTCGCGCTCTTCCCATGCGGGATTGTGTGAATCGTGATTTAATATATGAAAGTAGAGCGCCGCAAAAACATCAGCCATTCCAAGGGGACCTGCCGAATGACCACTCCCCGCTTCAACAAGCATTTTAATTATATCTTCGCGTATTATATTGGCCTTTTCTTCAAGTTCGTGAACAGAGAATTTTTGCATATTTATCTGGCTTTAATTTGGAATGGGCTTTCTTCATTATTTGCCCCTTCTTTCCTTTTTAATGCTCCTTCAAAAATCTGAATCGCGGCATATGCTTCCTCGGGAGTCGAAACCACTCTAAAAACTTCAAGCTCTTCAGATCTTATTCTCATATTTTCACCAAAGGCTTTAATTATGTTATTCCAAAATTCGCCGTAAAGAATAAGGGGTTTATGGTGTCCAAAGTAAAGACGCGCCAAACCCCAAGCCATTCCAAATTCTGAAATCGTCCCCGTTCCGCCTCTAAAAATAACATAAGCATCTCCCATTTCTAATAATTTTAAAGTCCGCTCCAAATAGTTTTTCGTTTTTATTTCAATATCAAAGGGGTTATTTTTGTCTCTACCCTCATAATTGGCGACATCTTTCGGATAAAAAGTGACCCCTACCGCAGTCCCGTTAACGGCTTTTGCCCCCTCCGAAACAGCCCTCATTGTTCCGGGTCCTCCCCCATTTATTGCCACATAACCCTTACTCGTTAAAAATTTCGCGCATTCAAAAGCCTCCTCAAAAAGCGGGTCTCCAGGTTTTGCATCGGCAAAACCAAAATAAGAAATTTGTCTGATTTTTTTGTCTAAAAAGTCTTGTGGCATGTTAGTGGGCTGCTTCTATAAATTTTTTAAAATTGGCTGCCAAATCTCCGTCAAACAATCTTTTCCCAATCACAACCTCATCTGCCCCCGCATAGTGAGTGTCATCAATAACGTCAGTTGTTTCCCCCCCATCTACACATATTTTAAATGGTGTCTTGTCTCTGGATCTAATTTCATCCAATTCTTTAATTTTATCAAATACTCTCTTGTCAAATCTTTGCCCTCCCCAACCGGCTTTTACAGCCATGAGAAGAACGACATCAACATTATTTAAAATAAGGGAATCAAGCTCAGTGACCGGAGTTTCGAGATCAAGTGCCAAACCAACATATAATCCTGTTTCCTGTACTTTCCCCACAAATTCAACCTGATTCTTCATCATTTCGATCTGACCGATAATACGGTCCGCACCTGCGTTGGCGCATTTTTCTATCCAATTAATCGGTTCTTTTACCATCAAATGAAAATCGAGCCCCAAATCTGTATCCAGTCCGACTAGGTTTGCGGGATCAACGGTACGGTTGTCTGCAAACACACCGTCGATTATGTCGATTTGAATTGTCCTAACAGTTGTCCCCTCAATGTACGAAACATCGTTAATCCTTTTAACTTTTTCTTCAAGTTCAGTCACGTTATTTGTAAGAATTGCAGGGATAATATTAATCATGGTAATTCTGATTTATCCGATATGTTTTATTTTGAAAAAGAAAGTGTAATCGGATCTGTTGGCACAGAGTTTCCTTCCAGGGTTCTTCCTACCCGTATCACCTGTTCTACTAAGCGGTTGGCGTATCCCCACTCGTTGTCGTACCATGCAAAAACCTTAACCATATTTCCCGCAACCACCTGTGTTAATGGCAAGTCAACTATTGCAGACTCGCTTCTGCCAATGATATCGCTTGATACCAAAAATCCCTCAGAAACTGCCAATATACCCTTGTATATGGGGTTATTTATGGCGTCCTTAAATGCCTGATTTACTTCTTCTTTAGTTACATTTCTTTTCAAAATAAATGTAAAGTCTGTAATTGACCCCGTGGTCGTCGGGACCCTTAAACTCATACCATCAAAAAGTCCTTTGAGCTCCGGTATCGTTTCTGTAGTTGCAACTATAGCCCCTGTTGTTGTTGGAATAATATTTTGCCCAGCCGCACGCGCCCTTCTCAAATCTTTATGGCTGCTATCCTGCAAAACTTGATCGTCCGTATAACTATGAATCGTTGTCATCATCGCCTTTTCAATTCCAAATTTTGCCTGCATAACCGCGGCAACCGGAGCAACACAATTTGTTGTACAGCTAGCGTTACTTATTACCATCCCCTCCGGATCCTTTCCGTCCATTTCGTTTACTCCTAAAACATAAGTTCCGACGTTACCCCCTTTGGCCGGAGCCGAAATCACAACTCGCTTAGCTCCTCCCACTGCATGCTTTTTAGCACCTTCTTCATCAATAAAGTGCCCAGTGGCTTCAATTACCACATCAACTCCGTATTTGCTCCATGGAATCAAGGAGGGATCTTTCTGTGCTAAAACGGGCACCTTTAGGTTTTTTTCTGACACCATTAGATAACCTATCAACGGATCTCCTTGCCCCTCGGAGCCTTGGCGAAGTGGGGTGTACTCTGTACTTTGTACTTTGTACTGAAATTCTCTGTACATCGTATCAAAATTCGTAAGATGTGCCCAACTTGCCGTATTCATAGACCCCGGAGTGTTAATTGCCCCAAACTCAATTTCATCGGAATGCTTTAGAACTCCGATTCTAAAAGCGAGTCTACCTATTCGACCAAAACCATTTATGCCCACTTTCACCATATATAATCATAATATCATTATTAAATGGTAAAATGCACCCAATGAAGATTGCATATTTTACAGATACTTACATTCCCCAGGTAAATGGCGTTACGTACGTAGTCGATACTCACGCCAGATTTCTTGCCAAAAAAAATAAAGTTAGAATTTACGCGCCAGCTTATGGTCTAAGAAGCTCGATCGAAAGACTGGAAAAGGGAAATTTAATTATTGAAAGGTATCCTTCCGGTCCTGTTATTTATTACAAAGAAGTTCATATACCTTTTGTTGATATCGGAAAAATGTATAGATCGGTTAAAAAATTTAACCCTGATGTAATTCACTTCCATACCCCTTTAACAATTGGTATTTCCTCCATGATCATTGCCAAATATCTTAAAATTCCCTTAATTACCACATATCATACTCTTTGGTCCGAAACACTCCCCCCACTTCCACCTTTTAGAGTAATCAATAGCTTCTTTAGAAACCAAATTGGTCAGGATGATTTACTTAGGGATACAATTTGGAAAGTCAGTAATAAAATTTTTGATTATTGTGACGTGATTATTTCTCCCGCAAATATTATCAAAGATGAACTAATATTACACAACTCTAAAAGTAAAATTGTAGTTATTTCAAACGGTGTAGATACCAACAAATTTGTACCAAAAATACGAACTAAAACAAATTTTAGAATTTTGTATATAGGAAGACTTAGCGCTGAAAAAAATGTAGACGTGATCATAAAAGCATTCAAGATTATTCGCAAAAAGATTAATGAGGCAACACTGGAAATTGTAGGTGATGGACCGGCCGCGAAAACGTTAAAAATTTTGGTTAAAAAACTTGGTTTGACAAAAATGGTTGTTTTTTGTGGCTATGTTCCAAGAGAAAAACTCGTGAGTTATTACAACAGGTGTGATATTTTTGCCACTGGGTCTGCAATGGAAGTCCAACCGTTAACAGTATTGGAGGCAATGTCATGTGGTCTTCCCATTGTGGGAATCAATAAAGCCGGAGTGGCGGGAATGATTAAAAACGGTGTAAATGGTTTTTTGATTCCGACTCCAAATAGCCACAAAATGGCAGACAAAATTATCGAAATTCTTGTAGACGATGGGTTAAGAGCCAAGATGGGTAAATACAACAGGAAAATCGCACTAAAAAACAGACCAAACCTTTCAATCAAAAAACTTGAGAGGCTCTACAAAGATATCCTACACTTCGGGGAGTAGATTATTTCTTATTACCCATCAGCATCGCATATGCTCCCCAAAATCCGGAGAGTCCGACCAATATATAAACCAAGGTTACCAACCATGACCAACCACCCAACAAAAATGTAACCAAATTAAAGTCAAAGAGTCCTACTAAACCCCAGTTTATGGCTCCTATAACTACCAACCATTTAGAAAAGGTTTTTAATTTCATATTAATCACCCCCTCACTAATCCCTTATTCAACATTACCACTTTTTGTTTCTCTACAACAAGTCCTATTCTCTCCTTCCCCCAAAACCAACCATCACGGGCGTTGAAATAAACATATAACTTTTTGCCGACTTTTTTACCATCGCAAACGTAGACAAAGGCTTTTTTGAAGTCTTGAGAGGGTTTTAGAAACTCTTTTCCATTCAAATATACCCCTGCCACGGCAGAGTTGGCATTAAAACAGTTTTGGGTTTACTCCAACTTATTAAGTCTGATGAAGAAATGACTTGGATTTCAGAAAAATATATTGTTGTACCCGGAATAATAAATTTTAATTTTTCATAAAAAAGATAATAAGTATTTTTTTCTTTGAAGATATATGGGCGGATGGAAAACGCTTTTACGAATTTAAAGTTTTTCCAGTTTACTCCGTCATCGGAAATATAATGATGCAATCCCCAAATAGAATGGGCAAAAAGGTGAAATTTACCATCAGGTGAATCTTTTGGAGGCAAGAAAGTCGGATCGGCGATTATTGGAGATAAAAATGGTGGTTCAATTACGACTTTTTCACCCATTTTTCATTGCTTCGATGCCTGGTAGGGTCTTTTTGGAGAGGAATTCAAGCATTGCACCACCGCCTACCGAAATCCAACTAAATTTATCTTCCAGATGATATATCCGTACCGCTTCCAAACTGTCCCCGCCACCAACAATTTTGAAAGTATTCGAATCAGCCACCGCCGAAAAGACTTTTTCTGTCCCCATTCGGTGGCCTTCATCCTCATACTTCCCCAGTACTCCTGCCAAAACTATCGTCTTTGCCAGTTTTATTTCTTTAATGAATCTGTCAATTGTATTTAGAGTAATATCTTCTTTATCCATTACTAAATTTCCAATAATCACCTTCCCATTTTGTGACCTGACACTTTCCAGGGCCGAGTCCCCCAAAAATTCCGGAAGCCTTCCCCCGACGAGGACCTTGTCGGCGATTTCGGACAGAGGTCCAATCATGTTCACTTTGTCTTTCTTTATCCCGCTAATTATAATTACAACCGGTCTTTCCGGATTTTCCATGACACGTCTTAAGTTTTCAATTTCTTTAGAAAAATGAAAACCTGCAGCATGGGGCAATAACTTCGGAAGACCAACTATCGAAGCATGCTCGCGATGAGATGAACCAAAGGCTTCATTAACATAAACATCACCGAGAGAAGCCAGCTTCTTGGCGTATTCCAAATCGTTCTTCTCTTCTCCTGCATCAAATCTCAGGTTCTCCTCTACTTTTGCCCTCCACTTGTCAAAAATTGGTTGAAATGGCGCAAGGGATAAACCCTCGTCTACTTTTCCATCCGGTCTTCCCCGATGAGCCAAAATAATAATTTCTGCACCTTTTTCTTTTAGATAATTCAGAGTTTCCTCCGAGGCCTTTATCCTTAAATCGTTTGGGTCTGGACTCGTGTCAAGATCCAACCGAAGTAAAACTCTTTTTCCTGAGACGTCTAATTTTGTAAGCTTGGGCAAGTCCATGTTCGAAGTCTAGTTGTTTGCCTCGATTCTTTCTATCTCCTCAAGTCGTTCCTCGTACCGCGCCTTACCGGAAAATTTTGTCTCAAGAAACGCAATCAACATCGCCTTTGTCTCTTTTTCAGTTGTGTAGTCAGCCGCGATCACAAGAACGTTCATATCATCATCGCGTCTTCCGGCCTCGACCTGTAAAACGCTTTTTCCGATTGAAGCCCTTATTCCATCAAATTTATTTGCAACCACATCCACTCCTACTCCGCTACCGCAAAGAAGAACACCGCGGGATCCTTCATTTTTAGCAACAAGCGAGGCAACTTCCTCGGCATATTTTGTGTAATCGTCATGGGGATCTAACTTTTCGGCTCCAAGATCCATGTACGCATGTTCCATCTCAAAAAGCCAGATTGCAATTTTTTCTTTGAGTAAATATCCGCGGTGATCCGCACCTAAGTATATCTTCATTTAAATCCCTCCACCAAATCCATTAACTCGCGCCTTGGATCTTCCGACTTAACTATATCTGTAGCTACTGCAACCCCAACCGCCCCCAGCTCCAAGCTTTTTTTAACGTCAGCCATTGAATGAACCCCCGCGCCAACTACTAATGGTAGTCCTTTACTTCTGGCAATATCGGCGGCTTTGGAAATAATTTCAGGCTGCGCCTGGGTGACTGAAGTTGTAGTCGAACCGATAAGCTCCGGCGGTTCGTAGGCAACATATGTTGTCCCAAGCTCGGAAACCTTGGTAAGTTCATCTAAGCTTCCTGCAAAGACCAGCGTCTTAAGATTTGATGCTATTGCTTTTTCACAGGCGGTATAAAGCGCATCAAAATTATCAAATTTGTGCTCGGAGTGATTTAAAAAGACCCCGGAGATACCAATCCTGGCAACCTCTTCGGGTAATGTCCAACCCGTGTGAGCCCCGTAACTTAAAGGGTCCACATGTTGAACCCAAACCTCCAATGTAGTGGATGCTATAATTGTTTCGGCATCAATTACCTGCACAACGGGAATAATTTTTATTTGAGACTCCCGGGCTACCTCTTCCAAAACCTTGGTCAAAGTGACCGCTTTCTGCCCGCTTCCCTCTTCATACGTTTTGTAATTAACAAATATCATTGTTGATTTGATAACAATTACATAATACTATATGATTTACCCGATATCCAAATGACCATTACAATTTATTCAACCACAACATGCCCTTACTGCAAGATGCTTAAGGATTATCTTGGACAAAAGAATCTGCCTTTTACTGAAAAGTTTGTTGATATCGATGACGCAGCCAGGGACGAAATGACAGCATCTTCCGGTGGTTTTTTGGGGGTTCCTTTTAGTGTTGTTACTAAAGACGATGGAAGCAAAGAGACTATTTTGGGTTTTGATAAAGGAAAACTGGACTCAATTCTTGCTACCCCTAGGGTTTAATTGAAAGAACCTTGGAGGACAACTTCTTCAGGTGTTTGATCGAACACTTTCTCGAGAGTTACCACGATCTTTTTATAACCCGAATAATTTTTGGTGGAGGAAAAATTGACCAGATACCCCCCTTTGGCTAAATTAAGCTTGCCCAAAGAAATAAACGTTGTACCATCACTCATCCAAGCCTGATAAAAATAACCATTTTTAGATTGACCGAGGTCGGCAAGAACCGTGAGTTCAAATTTTCCATTATCAAACACGCGTACAACTTCTCCAAGCCCTTCATTTCCGGCAACCGGCAAAAGATCAGCTTTGTCCGCATTGGGTGGAATAGTTATACCGCCGAACTTTTCAGTTATTTTTTGAGATATCGATGGAGTTTGAGCGGGAAGATTGACAGCCTTGTTCTTTTTAGAATTTTTAATAAGAAGAACTCCGGTAATAAGAACAACCAGAACTAAAAAACCAACTATTATATCTCTCGTTTTCATCTTGAGCGAAGATAACACCGTCCCCTATCTTTGTCAAGTCCCCGATTCCCGCATATTTACCGCAGAAACTCCGCAAGCCTCACCCCAACCTATCTTTTATCTCATCATGGTCGGTAAATTCAGTAAAAAGAATTGACCCCGCAAGTCCGTGAACAAGCATTTGCGGTAGTATATTTCCCAAGACAACGTACGTCCAAACATTAATTACTTCAAAGATGCCTAAGAGTATCCAATATTTTTTAATTGATGACCGTCTTGTCAAATGAAAAGTAAGAAAAAACATAATTGAGGCCAGTAAGGTAAATTTAATGTTTCCAAACAAATAATAAAATGTGTCAGTGAATACCCAAAGAAAAAATATCTGCTGTAACCCTCCAAATAAAATATACGGCAGGGGCACCGATCAAAAGGAGTGATGGGAAAAATGTCTCCTTATTATAAAGGCCTAAAATCCAAAAACAAACATTAATATTCCCCAAAAACCATTAAATCTGGTTGTTTTAAAATAGACCGGAATAATAATGAGGGAAAGAATCAGAATTATTATTAAAGGGTTGACCACAAAATGATTATATAGTAGATTTAACCAATTGGTGAATCACGGCGAACATCCGTGGGAGTGCCGCTACCGTCTATACCCGGAGCCCAATTTTAATTTCTCGAGCAAGAAGAATGGTATCTGAAAATCCAATAAACACTATCACTAGATTCTCATCAACTTGGAACTCCACAGATCCAAACAGCCTCCTTGCGGAACTCATTTCAATTTCCCAAGAAACCAACAGAAAACCAGATTCATACCATTTCGTTGTTAAGGAGAATCTAATAATAGACCCAAACACCGACAGAAACATTTTAGAGTTCATTGCAGAAGGCCCGGAAAAAAATTTGGCTCGTGACTTACAAGAATGGGCTTCTAAAACAGAAGAGGGAATGGCTTTGTGGGTTAGTCCGGCTAAAGAAGGTGTTTACCCTTGCCCAAAAATTATTATTCACAGAATCGCCTACAACCAGAGGCAAGAAAAGATTGTATTAAATAGCGCAATATTATTTGAGGCCGAAATTATTAATCCTGAGTACAAACGAAAAACATTGTATACGTTATCAGACAATGAAATAAACATTTCTAAGATACTGTCTTGGATAAAAAGGATTTCAAATAAAACAGTTGATACATGTCCCAATCCCACATCATTTTCCAAAGCGATTTATTATAGAGACCAAGTTATTTCGGGCATGTCTCCCTACGCGGTTATTGAAGAGATGCAAAGATCTGGTTTTTTAGGAGAAAACACAATTAGTTGTCCAACTGGATCTACTAATTCAAATAACAACTACTCGAATACAACAATCGGTCTTGAGTACAATATTGATGTCATTGGGTGGCATAGCGGAACATGCAGAGTGTGCGGTGGTTCTACTTGGGTTGGACCATGCAACATCTGCAAACCCTGTGAATCCAAATTTTAGTACTTCAATACTATATAGTAATTAAGTGGATAATGTTAAATTTTATATTTTATTTAGTATCTCTCGCCGCGAGGTTTTGGTATGAACGGCCTGATCTCATCCATCTCTTTAGGTTTTTGTTTATAGGTAAAAAGGATTTTATCTATATAGTTGCCCAAATCCCGGTAATAATAAACATCATTTAATAAAATGTCATCCGCCGTAACATCTCCGTGTCCAAAATCATCCGGGCGCGCAGGGGTCCTGGCATGTACCACCACGTTGCCAATTGCCAACTGTTTCCAAATCATATTGGGAGGATAGGTTTTAACTTTAACTACCTCATCCCAGGTAAGTGTTCTGGAATTTGTTGCAAAAAGAGTTGTGGGTTCAAAGCGTACCAGCCTGCGGTCGGTAATATATGCAACATCCCGTTTTTGATAATCCATCATGATTTTCGTACCTATGGTTATTATCAGGAGAGCCAAGACCATCCCCCCGACATAAAAGATGGAGGATACAACGCGAATCTGACTCCCGAGAACCACCAAAACAAAAAAAATTGCAAGTGAAATTATATAAATTTTGATAAGAGCGGCCGTAGTTGCCAGAGGATGTGGGCGAACCACGTAGAGAATTTTTTCATCCCCCTGCCGACCAAAAAAGTCGGAGTCGGAATTCTGCATTGTCATATGCTCCAATTCTAGTTGATATTACTATTTTTTGCGAGTCCTTGTTATAATCCCGGATTATGCCATTTCCAGAGCGCGTTTGTCGTGAAGAAAAACTTGCCACATTCTCTTGCGCGGCGTGTGATAAAAAATTCAGCTCCCCCGATGAAGGCGAACTTCATTCCAAAACCGGTTTACATTTAGTCAGAGAAGAGAACTCAAAAAAACCAAGATATAGAGTTACTCATGCATCCGGCGGACATTCAATATTAAAAGGAAAAACAATAAGTAGATCCTCTGTTATTGGTTACGAAAACGGAAAAAATGATTCAGTTTGTCTTTGTAAAGATTGCCATAAAGAAATTCACCGTCTAGCCCTAGCTGAAGCTAAATTAAAGGGTAATTTCCCGGGAAACGCCACACCGCCCCAAATATTGGAAGAGGTTACACATACTTATATCGAAAAGGGGGAACAAATAACAAATAGTATGCCGGAAATTGAATTGGCAAAATTCTATCTACCGGTATCGGAATTAGACGAGCTCATTTAACCCTTCCCAAATACTCTCCCGAGGTTGTATCGATCAACACTTTTTCTCCGGTTTTAATAAATATTGGCACCATTGCTTCAATTCCCGTTTCCAACTTCACAGTTTTTTTAGGAGCGTTGATTCTATTTCCCGCCACTTCATTGGGGGATTCGACAACTTTTAAAACTACGTTTGGTGGAAGTCCGACACCAATCGCCTTATCTTTATACCAAAGCACCCAGCATTTTAAATTCGGAATAAGATAGCCAATTTGAGCTTCAATTAAACTCATTGGAACCTCGACCTGATCAAAGGTCTTGGAATTCATGAAAAAAAGATCATCTCCCGATCGGTAAAGAAATTCCATTTCGCGCTTTTCAACATCGGCCACTTCCACTTGTTCATTGGTTTTATATGTAAACTCTAAAGCCGCGCCGTTTTCTATGCTTCTATACTTAACCCGCATAACCGCGCTCCCCTTTCCAGGTGACATAAATTCAGTTTTTGTGACCAAATGCGGTTTGTCCTTAAAAATAAGATACATTCCCTTGGTAATATTGCCGGCGTTAACTGTGATCATAAAAACAGCTAAAAGCTAAGAGTGAAGAACTAATAGCTCAGCCTCGATATTGTAACTCAAGACCCATAACCTTGACAAGAAGAAGTCCTTTCCCATTACCTTGCAAGGGTTACCCTTTAAAGGCTAAAGAGTTCGTTGTCGGGGAAGAAAATTGTGTCGGAGACGCTGGGAACGTCAGCAGCCAACATTACCAGGCGGTCGACGCCGACGGCAATACCGGATGACATCGGCATTCCCGACCTAAGGGCCTCAACAAAATCTTCATCAATCGGAAAATCTAGCTTGCCCTGAGCTTGTCTCAGGGTCTTATCTGCCTCGAACCTTTTGTGTTGCGCCTCAGCATCCGTTAATTCGCTAAAACAATTTCCAAGTTCCACACCGGCCAAAAACACTTCAAATCGTTCCGCAAACCCTAGGTCTTCTTTCTTGGGTCGGCTAAGGGACGCCTGAGCTAAAGGATAATCGTAAATAAACGTAGGCTTATGAGAATCTCTTATTTTAGTTTCAATCTCATTCAAAAATATCTGATAAAACATTTGTTCCCACGTTGTACTACTCTCAACTTTGTAGCCCCTTTCTTTCCCCACCTCTATTAGTTTTTTCTCATCTAAGAGTATCTCGGTATCTATGCTCGAGTATCTTTGGAAGGCTTCCGCCACGGTAATTCTTGGCCAGGGTAGCGATAAATCATATTCTTGTCCCTGATACAGCATTTCAGTATGACCTATTATTTCCAAAAATAATTGTTCAAAATCCTTCATTGTGTCCTTATAATCGGCATTAACCCTATACCACTCAAGTATGGTAAATTCTGGTGAATGTAGACGGCTCACCTCTTCCTCATTTCTAAAGGATCTGGTGATCTCAAACAAACTCCCTACCCCGGCAGCAAGAAGCCTTTTGTGCGCGTATTCCGGACTGGAAATCAAAAAGGCCCGTTTCTTTAATCCTTGAGAGGTTCTAAGCTGGGTTTCAAAAACTTCCAGATTGGGTTCGATTGAAGGGACCGGAACCATAATTGGCGTAAAAACCTCATGAAACCCTCCCTTTTTGAAAAAATCGCGGATGGTTTGAATTACCCGCTCACGAATAAAATAAGTTTTTAAGAGTTTAGGATCGTTTTTGATCCTTTGCCAAGTTTTTATCATACTTTTCTAGGCTATTATACGACCAATCTTAAAGTCTTGACATCCCAAAACCCTATCTATATACTACAGGCCTTATGATAACTGAGATGTCCGCAGCCAAAGTCGGGCTTGTGCCGGAACAAGAGGCCTTAAAAGCTGCTGTCGAAAGTGGAAACTGGGAGGCCCTAACAGTCGAAGCTTTTCCGACGTTTTCGGGTGAACAACCCAGACCTTTTTATCTTGCAAGGTATGGGATGATTAATGCTGAGATACAAAGTCTAAGCGGAGGTCCAGCAGTCGGGCTCATGGATGAAGAATCCCAAAATAGACTTCGCGGGAGATTGAAAGAACTTGGCGCAGCAGCCTCAAAGACCATTGGACTACTCTTCCCCAACGTCAAACCAGTTTTCCCAGAAGCAAGCCCCGTGTCTCCAGAGACACTTGAGACAATAGATGTTTTTGTTGAAAAGGGAGCAATAGCGCAGTTAAACGAAGAGTCGATTCCGGGTTGGGATAGTCTGTCCGCCGATCAAAGACTTCTTTATAGACTTAACGCTCTGCAAAGTTATTACGCTAAATGGCAAGGTGGTGCCGATAGCGACACCTTGGACGAAACCGCTCCTATGGGGTTTGGTGGTAGCCGTGACAGCATGGTTTTCAAAGTCAAACGCGTTACCCAGATTGTCCAAGAAAAAATAATCGAAAGACATCTAACTGAGTGGCTTTCTGAGGCAGAAAAGCTTGGCTTAGATGACAACAACCCCTTGGTCCAAAAGGCCAAAGATATCGCCGGAAAAGACAAATAACATATGTGGGAAAGAACAATCGGTCAAACAACAGCAGAAACATTACTCAGAGAAACACTTAAAAACCCTGCTGTCTGGGAAATTTTTGCCTATGACAGGGATTGGAATCTTTGTTTTCGCGAACACGGATTAAGAGTAATTGACATTCACCAAGAACATGGCCAAAAATTCGATGCCCCAACCCAGATTACAGATCTCACCATCCCTGAAAAAAGAGGGCGCGATATAAAAAGAATCTGCAAAACAGCCGCAGAGGTAGCTGGTTACCCTCAAGACAAGTTCCGATTTCATTTTGCCGAAAAAGCCAACTTCAAGGCGCCTGTTGTGGCCGCCGCCCTTAAGGAGCTGCACATGGAAACAAGCGGTGAACTTGGCCTTCATAATTTTATGTGGCTGAGAAGCAAAGGTCTAATCGCGCAAGACAAGAAAGTAATTTGTAATGGCCCAAAACTGCGTGTTCACCGCTTTGATAAGGGCTACGCAGAAACCATAATTGAGGCATTTGAAAAAGGACTCGATATTACACCCGTTCTTGTCCAAGGTGAGTCCGACTTTTTTAGACGAAATGTCAGAAAAGGCAGAATGAGTGTGGGTATAAGATCTAAATTTGCCGTTTTGGAAGACAAAAAACAATTGCCGGGTGTGGTGTCTCCATTCGGATTCGATTGGGAAGGAGTCCAAAACGAGGCAGCTAAAATAGCGGCGTCACCAAATCTCAAATTTACAATGCTTCACGCCATGAGCAGTGCCGCAAGCGCAGTAAACCCGGAAGCTTTTGCCAAAAGTGCTCTAATCGCTGCCGAACAATATGCTGTTTTAAAGCGTAAATACCCAACACTCACCGACCTCAATCTCGGTGGCGGATTTCCGTCAATTGATAGCGGATACAAACACCAGGAATTCCTAGTTCCCTTTTTGCGAGGCGTTAAAAATATCTGTGAACGTTACGGTGTAGAATTACCTACAATAGTTATAGAAAGCGGAAGCTTTATAGCCACAAACTGTGAACACCTCGTTTATCCGATAACCAACACATTTATTAATAGTTCAGACGGAATCCCATGGCTTGAGCTGGGTGGAAACTTACTGAATATACCGGATTTATGGATTCAGGAGGACTCTTTCAATTTTATACCTGCAAATAACGCAAATTCCCCCCTCACTCGCGTCCGTTTCCATGATTTGAGCTGCGACTCGAATAGTACAGTACCTACAAAAGAGCAGTTAACCGCCAATCCAAGGGCCAGTGTCGTAATGACCAACAACTTTAAAGGGCTGGTTGTCGCCGCGCCTTGTATTGGAGCCTACCAAGACGTTCTTGGCGGCGTCGGCAATCCCAGAGAACAAAAAATAGTTAACCATTGCGGTTTGCCCGAACCGGTTCAGGTCTATATTTGGAAAGATTCTTCTGGTAGAACACGTATCGTAGGTGGAGGCCGAGCCACCATCCGTGAACAAAGTGGTATTGTCGGATTTTCTGACAGCTTTATACCACTTTTTAAATAATTATAGGCTTGACAAATACCCCTTCTTGATATAAAATCTTCCAGCAAATTAATCCTCCCTGGTTAATAAGGTTTAGTTGTTCTTTAACAAAACCTACAGACACCACATCCATGAATTGAGTTCCAAACTGTGGTGTATGCTCAAGAAATCACCTAATCCAACTTCTCAAAAAAGAGGTGATTTCTTTATCTGCTGAATTCCAAAACCAGGTCAATTTTCACTCAAAAGGAGAAAGAAAATGGCAAATCGAAGTTTTCGTGGACTGAATCAACCAACGACATTGGATCTTGGAGATTTGGGAAATCCCCAAACCCCTCGCCCACCCCGTCGCCAACGCAACGGGCTATTCTGGGGAGGTTTGAGTGTGCTGATCATTGTTTGTCTGATTGTGAGCGCCGGAGGTATTTACCTCTATAACAACCTCCCCGCCGAACCGACGACACCAACCAACGACACGCCCTATGTGCCCGCGCCGCAACCCGGAGGTAATGATGGTGAGCAACAAAACGTTCCCCAGATTCCACCTGCCGGCGCAGAAAAGCAAACTATCACGGTTTGCCTTTTCTACTTTGGACCGTATTTTTCGGTTCTCCAGGCAGCTGTCGCCGACAACAGTAATCGTCCCTACATTTTGAACGTGCTCCCACTGGGGTTCACCGACCTTGACGGAAACGTCTTGATAAGTGATGACGAGGGCGACCAAGCAAGATGGATGCAGGATGGAACTTGCGATATTATCTTGACTACCAGTGACACACTGAGGCTCAACCCCCAGATGGGTAAGTGGATCACTGATGTAGGTGTTTCCGACGGAGCCGACAAAACACGAGCACTCCTTGTGGGTCGAGTTGGTTGTCCAGGCAAACCCATCGCCCGGTTCAATGACCTGGAAGGTTGCGTTATCGCAGTTAGCCCCAACGCAGCCGGTCAATTCCAAGTGCTTTCTGTTATGAGTGCCGCAGGGATGTCTCCAAATAGCGTCACCTGGCTTACAGGCGAGTACGACACCAGTGGAATGTGGCACGACTTTTCAGTAGAAGACGCATGCCAAGCCTTTGCTGACGGCAAATCTGACGCCGTGGCCGGCTGGATTCCTTGTATCGACGAAGGAATAGGCGACCCATCCCAAAGCCAAATTCTGGTCAACAGCACCTGGCTCCGCAACCTCAAAGACATTATCGTGGTTAGCCACAAGGCAAACGCGGAAAAGCCTGATGCTGTTTTCTGGTTCCTGGTTGATTGGTTTGGAGGTTTGAAGGTTCAGCAGGAAAATCTGAAGGCAGCCGGTGAAGCCATCGCCAGTTGGACATTTACTTTCAACGGTATTGAATACAATACCAACGACTGGACGTATGTCTTTCCAGAGTCGGCCGAAAATGATATGCATCTTTGGCTTGATACATATGGCCTGGCTAGCCTGGATTCCAACCTACTTCTGGCAAACCAAACTGACATCCTGGACAAACGGTTTGTTGACTTTGGTGCTATTTGGGCCTACGGTGGTGTGCCTTTGGGAACGCTTAATGACGTTGCCGACTTGCGTGAAACTAAATATCTCGGGCAATTGGCCACATACGTCACCCAGCACCCGGAACTTCGGCCTCGAAGTGGTACGACCCTGCCCAATACCAGTTACACACCTTTCCAGGTTTTGCCCTCTGCTGCGTTGGACGGCTCCCAGCTAGTTAACTTACCCACGGCTTTTGAGCTCAACTGCGTGAGCCAACTCAGCTACAAGGCTGGAGAGGATTTCCTCCGACCAAACACACCAGACTACGACAACCTCGTTGTCTGTTCTAAATCGCTTCAGCAGTTGATGGCGCAGACACAAAACGTCGTTATCCTGATTACGGGTAGCGCAGCCGGGTGGTGCCAGTATAGTGAAGAATATGTTCGAGAGTTCGCTCTACAGCGGGCTACAAACATCCAGTTTGCCTTGATTCAAGGCGCAGGAATCCCCGCACCGCTCATCTCTGTGTACGCACGGGTCGGGACTTTGTCCTGCGATCCGGCCATTAACCAGGCCGATCGTTATGTCCGAATCGAGGTCAAGATTAACCCCGGTTCACTACGCTAAGAGCGCAAGACTAGATAGGTTCTTGTAAGTAAATGCCGGTGCGGTTAACGTTGACACACAGTCAGCAACAACCGTACCGGCACTTTTTTTGGCAAAATCCGAAAAGAAGAAGCATTACTTTCCGTTAGCAAAACTCTCGTCTACTACATTTTTGAAGTTCCTCAAAACCACTCGTAAACCATCTACGGGAAGTGTGTTAAGAAGCGCAACACCCCGAATTTGATCCAAAACACCCATTTCCATTTGTATTTTTTCCAAAACTCCAGCCTGCGATCTCTCAGCCTGAGCCAGACTCTCAAGTTTCTGTACTACTTGTTCTACAACATACACATATCCTTTTTGGTCAGGTGGATTCTGATTTCTATCAATTGTGGCCAAAGTTTTTATCACCCCAAGTAAAAATCTTCTATATGCAAATTCGTTAGAAGCGCCGTTGCCAGGGCTAAAAAGCAAAAAGTTCAAAGTTCCTGTTTCTTCTTCTGGAATGGCCACACTATATGAAGACCTGGGCGGATTTCCTATCCCCCATGTTAACTGCGTATCCATTATTGCACCCAATAAAACCCTTTCTTTTACCTGTAAGAAACTTGTAGACCCAGTCCCATTGGCACAGGCAATGTTAACAACATCTTCTGTAAATTGCCTTCCTTGATCTGCATTGTCCTGAGGCTTCGCCATCTCTAGAAACTCAAGGGCTCTGGGCGTAAATTCTGCAATTTCCCTGCTAAAAGGGAACTCCAGCACTGCATTTCTGCCTCGAGTCTCATAACCCTTCCTGGTAATTGCTTCATCTTCCCTGACAGTCAATTTTACTACCGGATTTCCGCTTATGTCCCATCCAATAATGAAGTTTTTGCCACGACTGGCCGGTTTTTGGATTACTCCAAAAACATAATCTAATTTTTGTTCTGAATCATGTATTTCTTGTTCTATTTGCATAATATTAAAAAAATATTGCCGGACAAGGCTAAAAACAAGCCTCATCCGGCAATTCTTACTTCAAACGTTT
This sequence comes from Candidatus Woesebacteria bacterium GW2011_GWB1_39_10, assembly GCA_000993205.1. Taxonomy (GTDB): domain Bacteria; phylum Patescibacteriota; class Microgenomatia; order UBA8517; family UBA8517; genus GWB1-39-10. Next base: position 10,932 of record LBVU01000001.1, on the reverse strand, counting down.
TTTCCCCTACTTCTTGGCGGAATCCAGGTAATCCTGAGCGCTTTGAGCGATCTCGCGAACGGAGTCATTCTTTTGTGCTTTGGCCACAAAAGCGGCAGTATCGGCTTCAGCAACTCCTTCCGCCTTCGCCGACTGGGCAACCTGAGCATTGGCCAATTCCACACAGGAATCGAGAACGAAACGAACCCGTTCAGCCGTGAACTTGATGTTCAGGTTGGCGAGTTGTGCGAGAGCCTTTCTGGGATCCCGAACGCGGGCGTAGGTACTCTCGATCAACTTCAGCTCGCTCAGGAGGGCTTTCACAGCAGGAATGCTCTCATTGAGTTTGGGAGCAGTCTGCCACCCGGGAAATTCAGCGGGGCTTTCCCCAGGTTTAACCAAGGTGAGTTCGTCAACTTTGTCCACAGCCTTACGGAACCAGCCAGCTACCCCACCTTTATCTTCCACCGCAAAAATTGCGGTCAAAAGAGGTTGCGCTCGACCTAAAAGCGCTGCCGCCTTTTGGCGATTATCAGCATGCTCTTTTAGCTCTGCTTCTTTGGCGGGACCAGGATCCATATCATCAACTTTCACCAAGCGACCCTCGCCAGCTTTTTCATTGAATTCCCGCACTAAAGCCAGGTCAGCTTCATCGGCGGCCTTGATCATCGCACCGATCCCAGGAGTGATGGTCCTCAGCGAGATATCTGCCAAATCCAGTTCGGCAAGAGCCTCTTCCACAGGTACACCCATCTGCTTATAGGAAAGCAGCGCAGCAACGCGACTTAAGAGCGGCCTCACAGGTCGCAGGGACAGCATATCACCGAGAATGCGTTCAACCAGATCTGCGGCATTCATGACTTCAGGCGCGGGAGGTGCGGCAGGAACCGCGGGGACCTGGGAAACGGTCTTGACAGGATCTGAACCGGGAGCTGAATCCCTTGGCGATGAGGCGTCGGCCTTACCTGCAGGTTTACTATCACTTTTAGCCATTTATTACTCCTTTTGGGTAAACGTTTGAATTGACAAAGAGCAATTGTGACGAAAATCACAACTTTAGTAACTTAGGGAGTTTATAGGATAAAAGAAGAAAAATCAACTATGGGTCAAGTGTTTTGGCCAAAAAAATACTGCAGTTCTCTTTTCCCAAGGAGGGATTAGAAAACTGCAGTATATGCACTCACTCCAGTTTAAACTGGATCATTCTAGATCGTGCCGGCGAATTACTCGCGGCGTTCTTCTTCGCGGCGTCCCTGACCAGCGAACGAAGACTGCGCTGCGGCAGCTTCTTTGACACCTGCAGGCGGTTTTTGTTCGGGGGCGACGGGCGCCTCGACCAGGAGGGTCACCTCGCGGGTTTCGGGAACGAAAGTCGCTCCACCAAGGCTCACCAGAAGTTCAACGCCTGGAAGCTCTTTGGCATCGGCTGGCAAAACGACGACAGGATGGCTGTCATCAAGGACCATCGCGGCCAGGGCTTCATAGGTCGCCTTGGCATCTTCAACCAGCTTGACACTTTCGGGCATACGATTATTCAAAACGGCGGTCATAACAATCTCCTTTTAAAGATCTGAAAATTGGACGTTCTGTCCACCATGTGGTGACGGACATCGCGACCATTGAACAACTAACTTCGGCCAAGGCTGCCTGCGGATAAGGTATCCGTGGTATCCTTCCGGATCAACAGGGGTTATTTTAGCGTTATTTTCGGCCAAAAGCAACTTTTTGTGTATACCGATTTCTCTGACTTCAATTTCGAGTTCAGTAGAACCCCGTGGTATCCTTGCAACTTCGATCCACCCCTCAAGCGCACGAAATCTTATCTGAGGAGTAACTGGATCGTCACCAGGAAAAAGCATTCTCCAGGCCAAAGGCACCATTTCGGAAACAATCGCCGTAATACTCGCTTTAAGAGCCGGGATTGCTTTTGGACTATCGGCGCTGCCAAGAAGTTCGGGGTTTAATCCATAATTCCCAGCATGTGCCGGAGGGAGAACTTTGGTTGCTCTCTGGCGTTCAGCGCAACGATAGCAAACTTCCCTCGGAGTTGGAATGGCGATAACCTCCCCACCCAAACCCAGTGGATATACGCCTCCGTAAATAGCAGGAATATTGTGCTTGGGTGTGCTATGCTCAAAACACCAGTCATTTACGCGACGACAAGAGGGCTTATCATCGATCGCACAAACCACAAGATCGGCATTGGTAAAAAGTGGCAATACTTCCTTGTCAGTCTGGGAAAACGCCTTAATACGTCCGGCAGGCACTCCCTTTTCTTTGACAAGAAAGTCTTTGGCCGCATCTGCTTTATTCCAACCCAGATGAGACTTTCCAAGGGGATGTCTCTCGACATTCTCGACCTTTAACTTACCTGGGTCAACCAAGACCAACATACCGAATTCGTAAGGTATGTCAGCCACAAAACTTGCTCCCACACTTCCTAATCCTAAAACGACAACCGTCTTTTTCAATGCCTCAGAAGGAAGGAGCCCGTGCGTTCGAAATGTTTGCATTACAACTCCTCGAGCTTTTCCAACTCAAACACCACATCGATGAAATCCGATTCTGATGTCCAAATTGGCTTGCCGTCTGCATCCAACTTTACCTCGTGAAGCTCTTTTCCTGGTCGTGTCGGATCGACATCCGAAATTACCTGAATTAGAGGCGGGGTTTTGGGATAGTCCCAATTGGTTGTAACAAGAAGTGTTCCTTTCCAGTTGGGTTTTGTGATTACAAACTGTATTTCCTGAATTGGATCGCCATTTACATCTCTATAAATGGGAGTGGCCCTAGCACCATACTCTTCCAACTGCCGCAATTGTCTGTTGAAACCATCTTCATCAACCCATTGCCAGGCAAGTGGTGGCATGACAGGTACTACTTTTTCATCAACGACCTGTGGAGTAACAAGTTTTGGTTCACGAATTCCCGCCTGAAGCATGTTTCTGTCAAAGTAATAAAAACGGAATCGGACGGTTACATCCGACTCAACAGAAACGGTACCTTTCATTTGTCCACGAGTGTGAACCGTACTCCTGTTTTCAGGTATCAAAGCCAAAATACCAATAGCAAACTCCATTTTGTATTTTTCAACAGCCTCTACAATGGAATTTACATCGGTCTGGCTGAAGTGATTGTATCCAAGACCGTGGTGGCTGTGCTTTTTCCATATGAATGAAAAGTTGGCAACCGAATCGTTTTTGTGGATATTTGCAAAATTTGCCTCCATCCACAGAACAGCCGCAGACAGGCCTTCTCCACCAAATTTCACTGTAGCTTGTCTGCGAACAATATCTCTCGTGGATGGTGGAATAACCCCTGCAATCACTATCGTGCCATTGGCTAGAACCATGCCCACAAGTCCACACGCGGTCTCTATATTGGGATATTTAAGTGTCTCAGCACTTAACTCCCGAAGTACTTTTCTTGTGATCAATACTCGGGGATCAGTTGCGCTACCTGCGGTTGACGTCATCTGCATCTACTCCTCGATTGCGATCGCGCTCATGCCAAATAATCCAGCGGATAGCCGGCCCGAAAGCTTCGGCAGCGGTTCCATGTTCAGAATCCCAGGCTTTCGGACTATGGCCAAAGTTACCGTAAAGGCACATTCGTCCACCGGTATACATGTGGTGATTGTGTTGCATCCCAGAGAACGTCTTGTACTTGGGGATCTTAAAAGTTGGGTAATCGTTTGGGTAATCTTCCATGAAAGTAACTTCCATGATACCCTTGTAGACAACTTCCATTTTAGACTGTCTTGAAAGCACGCGTCCCAACCTGTCAGCGCTCACCACCAAGTCAAAGACAAAAAGCGGTGTATGAAACCCGCCAATTGACTTGAATCCGGGATAAGTCAGACTTTTGACCACAACCATAATGTTGGCGCCCCGCTCGTCATGATAACGGACAACGCCGCTCTTTGGGAAACCTTTATCGGGCTTTAATCCTAGTTGGGATTCAAAGGCATCAACTTCAAGCCCCAAATCAGTACTGGGTTTTTCGAAAGCCCGTTGGTCGTTCCAAGTCCCATTGTAAGTGGTCCATCTATTCATGCAAGCCTCCTTATTCCAAATAATCGTGTTTATAGATCATCTAACGTGTATGTCGTGCTGATTTCGTCTCGAGGTCTAATCAATCTGCCTGTTGCAGTGAGCTCAATTTGAGTCTCATTGGTTGCAACCTCAAACTTGAATTCCGCCAAACGCTGATATCTAAGACCTTTCTTGACACCATTAAAACTTTGTGGCGAAAATGTCTGGTACAGTCGACGAGCAAAAAACGCAATATCAGCCGTAACGTTCCACTCTCCCACAAGCCTGTCTCCGCGCTGGTACGGCCTCAGATCAATTACATCTGTAGGCTGAAAAATAGTCGCTCCCCAAAACCTTCTATCTATCGGCGGCGACTGACTCGGATTCGTCGGATAAACAACAGCGCCGTCCTTCCAGTATCGGAAACGGACTACTGTCATTACGTTTTCTGTTCCACCAGTCATTTCCAGTTTAAGATAGGGCCTAAGGGCGACCACTCCACGCATATCATCGATTGAGATTTGTGTCTTGGCTACAAGTATGTTTGTGGCCGGATGAACACTAAACCCAACCGATTCGCTACCCCTAAGGGCGCTCACAATAAACGTTCTCGGTCGGATCTGTATTCTCAAGGCAATCTCCTCTCAAATTTAATCTAGAATGATGTTAACGAACAAGATAATGAAGAGCGATTCTACCACAACCCCTCTATGGGAGTCAATATTATGGGGCAAGCAATAATAAGCAAAATCAAGAGCTTTTGATGGTATAATTCATATGTGGCAGAAATCGTCTACATCAAAAGAACCACCAAGAAAGGGCTTGGGGTTTTTGCGGCTCGAAACATAAAGGATGGAGAAATAATCGAAAGCGCTCCTGTTTTAGTTTTTTCTCCAAAAGACCGCAAAAATTTGGAAAAAACACCACTCAGCCACTATATTTACCCTTGGCGCAGTACCCGCGGTGCCGCTTTAGCCTTTGGCTACGGGTCGATTTATAACCACTCCTATTCCCCCAATGCAGACTGGAAACAAAACTTCAAAACCCAAAGCATGATTTACCGTGCAATAAAAGACATTAAAAAAGATGAAGAAATTACGGTTAACTATAACGGCGAACCGGATGAGCAAACTTCCATCGACTGGTTTGATGTGAAATAGGCGAGCAAATAGTAGTCTCCAAAATTTGATATAATACAAGCGGATTGCCATGTCACCAAATTTTGAACCACTAAAATATTGGAAGGAGAGTGCTCAAGACACTTTGGATACGTCAGATAGACTTTTTGACTCTCAGAAATTTCATCATAGCCTCTTTTTTTTACATCTTACCTTAGAAAAAATACTTAAGGCTCTTTATATTTACACCAAAAACGAATCCCCTCCCCCTATTCATGATTTGGTTCGGTTGGCAGAAAAGTGTTTTGACAAAATTGACGAGAGTACTAAATTGGAGCTTGCTGAAATTTCAACTTTCAATGTATCGGCACGTTATGACGATTACAAACTTCAGTTTTACAAGAAAGCGACCAAAGAATACGCCCAAAAATGGAGAGGGATTGGGAAAAGGATTTTCAACCAATACCTTTCCCAAATCAAATGACAAACACCGCAATAAATATCGCAAAAGACTTTGTGAGGATGGTTAGCGAAAATGGAATTCCGGTCGATAGTGCCTATGTTTTTGGTTCATATGCAAAAGGGCACGCCAAGACAGATAGTGACATAGACGTCTGTATAATTTCTAGGAAATTCGGCAAGGATTATATAAAAGAAATGGTAGATCTCAGAAAAATAGCTCTTAAAATTGATTCAAAGATCGAACCAATTGCTTTCGGTGTCAACGATTTGAACGACAAATATAGCTCCCTTGCCACCGAAATTCGTCAATCTGGAATCTTAGTACCAATATCTTAATGTTTCCTAAAATGAAGAAATAACCGTTAACCATAACGGCGAACCTGAAGAACAAACTCCGATTGATTGGTTTGATGTAAGCTAAACCCTAACCAGCGCCTTCACTTCTATACTGATCGTACTCTAGTATCCTGTTTCGCTCGAGTGTTTCCAGTTCTTCCCATTTCCCGTCGCCCAAAAAATGTTTTAAATGGGTATCTAAAGTAAGATTGAGTTTCTCATTCTGAAAAATGCTATCAAATCTAAGTCTTTCCTCTTTGGTCATGTCCGCAACGACTCTGCCAACCGCGTCTTCGAGATGTTCCAAATTGGCACTTCCCAAAAACATCCTTTCTACCCTTCCTAAAAGCAAATGAAGAAAATGTTCAGGTTCCATTTCCTGCAAACCAAAACCTTCACCCTCGCTTCTTAAAATATCACTGGTGTTACGCTCTTTGGACATTTCATATATTATACAAGCTTAAGCAAATTATTTGTCATTTTAAAAAACAGACAACATGTAAAAAAGTTCTCTGCCGCTAAAACTCAATTTCCTGATTCAAAACAGGTAAGAAGATGTCTTTTATTCCCAAATCTTCAGAAATTTTGGCGGAAAGCGCAGTTCTTGAAACATCTTCCCCATGAGTGATAAAAACTTTCTTTACATCTTTAATATGTTTAAGCCAATTCATAAGCTGGCCTTGGTCCGCATGCGAACTCATTGACCGGGTACTGCCCACTGTGGCATTAACCGTAGTTTTGATTCCACCAATTACAACTTGCTTATCCCCTTCCTGGAGAGACCTCCCCAATGTTTCCACTCCTTGATACCCGACAATAAATAATCTGGTAGAAGCAATCGGCAGGTAAAACGCTGCGTGTCCCACAATTCGCCCTCCCACCATCATTCCGCTACCGGCAATAATCACCTTTGGCCCGTTTTGAGTATGCAAAGCTTGACTCTCCTTCCATCCGGGAATAACGGTAAGGCCGGGAAATTCAAACGGATTGCCAGATTTAAAATCTCCCTGAATATGAGAATTAAAGATACTAGTGTAATTATTGTATACAAATGTTGCCTTTTGGGCCATGGGTCCGTCCATATAAACCGGCGTCTCTGCTAAAACTTTTCTGTCCTGTTTAAGGTGTTTAATGATATGCAACACTTCCTGAGTTCTGTCTAAAGAAAATGAAGGAATCAGGAGTGTTCCCCCGGAAATTTCAATTGCATTTATTTCCTTTCTGATGTCATAACTCGGATCGTTTTTTGGATGGAGTTTATCGCCGTAAGTTGATTCCATAACGACCGCGTCTGCCTCGGCAATAAGTTCTGTCTCCATCAGTAAATCCTCCGGTGTGTTTCCCAGGTCCCCACTAAAAACAATTTTTCTGATTTCTGATCCGGAATTTTTGTCTTCAATCTCCACACTTGCCGAACCCAATATATGTCCCGCGTCCCGGAATGTCACTGTAAATTCGCCAATTGTCACAGGCTTGCGATATTCTGTAGTTTTAAACTGTCCTATTGTCTTTTCTGCTCTCTCTTTGTTGTACAAAAACGGCTTGCCGTCCTGCTTTGCGATTTTGGCGCTGTCGAGTAATGAAATCTCCGTCAAATCACGGGTGGGCGCAGTCATCCAAATATCACCGGTAAAGCCTTTTGACGAAAGGATCGGCAGTCTGCCACAGTGGTCTAAATGCGCATGGGTAAGAATTGCCCCGGAAAGCTTACTCGGGTCGTAATCATACGGCTCATAATTTAGCCTGTCTTCCGTCTCAGGCCCCTGGAACATGCCCAAATCAATTAGAATTGACTGCCCCGAGCCTGAAGTTAAGACATACGAAGACCCGGTCACTGTCCCGGCTGCACCTAAAAATTTAATTTTCATCTCCATCTAACTTTACAACAAAAGTATTTCCAAAATTTGACCAAAACTGATATAATTCAACTGTAAGATGTTGATTTCAAAATTCTTGGTCAAACTCGTCGGCCTTGTTACGGATGCCGTTGTCGCCCTCCTTGGGCTTCGAATTCTTCTAAAACTTCTTGGAGCATCAACAGTAGCACCATTCGTAGTTTGGGTTTATGATACGACAAAACCAATTCTTACCCCATTCCAGGGAATGTTTCCCTCACCGGAGATTGCACCAAAACTAAATTTGGAATTATCATCTATATTTGCGCTTCTGACTTATTCTTTTGTCGGATATCTGATAATCGATATTATTCGAATTTTAGACCTCAAGGCAGAAGGAATCAAAACCGTCAACAAAAAATAGCTATATTCTTTTCTGTTGTTTGTGATATAATAAAAACTATGAGCTAATCAAAACAGCTCAATAATTTGGTTTTGAAACAAAATTATATGGGAAGCTTTAACAGAGACGACAGGCAAGGCGGAGGGTTCCGTGGCGGATTTCGTGGCGGAAGATCTTCTTTTGGCGGCCCCCGAAGTTTTGACAGAGGTGGCGACCGAGGCGACAGACCAATGTTCAAAACCACTTGTAGTAACTGCGGTAAAGAATGTGAAGTTCCTTTTAGACCCACAAACGGTAAACCTGTGTACTGCAGTGACTGTTTTGAAAAGATGGGTAATAGAAGTCAGGGTGGAGACGCGAGGCGTCCCGAAAGAAGTGATTTCAGGTCCCCCGCTCCCGCTTTTGACCAAAATAAAGCCACACTTGACGCAATAAACGTCAAACTTGATAAAATTCTAAATCTATTACAGCCTAAAACAGCAACTCAAGTTGTTTCGGAACCCATTAAACTCGCCTCCGTTGAAAACTCCGGCGAGGCAAAGGAAAAAAAAGTTGTAAAAACTCCAAAGGCTAAAAAGGCAGTCAAAAAATTAGCTCCGGTTAAAAAATGACTCGCCGTTAAGGCCCCAAAGAAGACTTAAGTTTAAAAGAAAATATGTAATTGTTTTTCAAAACCTCGCATGTGTCAGCCTTAACCGTTTTATCTCCGGAAAATTCGCGGTACAACATGCCGGCGTTCTCATTTATTGGAACAAAGCAGGAAACATCTCCTTCGCAAGAATAGGAAAAGGCCTTCAAGTTCCCCGTCAGGGTGACCAGTGTTTCTGCGCAACTTCCTAGCTGAGCCATCGCTTTTTCTTTACTTATTATTTCCATTGTTTGCCAAATCGGAGAATTTCCGGAAGTGCGCCCTAATGGAATATAGATTTTAGATTCAGTTCTAGAAAATTCATAGGCATCCTTCCATTTTCCCGATGGGTCCGTAAGATTTACCATATCGTTCGATTCAAATATGGTATCTATATAAATCAAGTTGTAAAGCCTCGGCCTGTAATCTTTATTGATATACGGGTACCCCGTTAAAACCAAATAGGTATCTCTGAAGTTAAGAGTAATTTCCCGTGTTTCTTGGCCCTCAAATTGATTATTTTTAGAAACCGTTGGCGTTGGGGTCTTCCCCCCAGAGGATTTATTCCCGGCAGAGCCTCTTTGACCATTCATAAACCAAAACGTTCCGAATATAAATAGCGCCAACAAAAGCAACAGAAGCCAAAGATATTTCTTGCCGAATTTCTTTTTATCTTCTCCCATATATCTGGCTCAGATGCTACGGCTATCTTTTCCAACTGTCAAGTACTTAATAAATCCTCTAAATCATTTTTTGGTCACTTCCAACATCCATCCAACATGTTTTCGTTTGCCAATCATCCACCTTTTCTCAAACACGCCGACCGGAATTGATCTTATTCCCCTGCCGTAACGTGTCTCCCGAAATTGAATCAAAGGGTCCATCAAAAAAAACTTTTCATCGCCATCGTTATTATCAAACCCAAAGACAATCGAGTAATGGCCGTGCTTAACGCTTTTGCCGACTCTCCAGGTGTTTACCTTTTCACGCAAAAACTCTGAACGATAGTCGTTGTCGGGGGCTTGATACTCCACCAGACAAAAATGCTTTCTCTGAAGTGCCCGTTTAATCGTATCGATATTTGCCTCTCCATGCTCCCTAACTCTTAATCCTTTGCTTCTGAGAACCTTAACAATCTTATCCGTATCAGACGTCCCATCCTTTGTTGTACCCAAATCATCGTAGATCTGATCATAGTCGGCCCTTTTACCGTAGGTCGAAATTAAGGCTAAAACTACACCTTCAGCACAGTCCTCACTTCCGCGGGTGTTTTCTACAGCAACGCGTTTTGGACCGATTATATCTTTTGGTGATATAAACAGTCTTCTCTCTTTCATGCGGATATATGCCATAATTTTGTCATTGTGCTTTGATTCGTCGACCCCGACCAGCCCCATCCTTTAGGAGTTGCCCGTTCACAATAAAAATATATCACAAAAAAGACAGTCCTGAGAGGGTTGTATCGAATGAAGCTCGAACCAAAAAGTTGCTGGAGCTGAAATGTTTAACTTTCAGCGAACACGGGTGATAATATCCCAAGAATTATCCTGTATCTATAAGGCTTTTTCAGATTTCAGGCTTGTAGCTCAAATTAGAGAAGAGATAGAAAAAGTTAACCAGATCGGGAAAACCAATCATTAGCAAAAAGGGGTACCAGTCTTGCATTTGCAAATAAGAAGTAAGTAAAAATACAGGTCTATATCTGGCTATTTCATATCCGCCAGTGGGAAGTTGCACCTGCTCCCTTAAAAGAGGGAGTGATATAACAACGAGGGTTAACAACACATTACCAATTCTTGGCTTTAAAAACTTCAAACTCATACAATTCATTCTACCACACCTGCTGGCAAACCTTTTCTTCACAATTTTAGGTTTGTAGTTTAAACCAGGGGTGAAATAGAAAAAGTAAAGCCAAGCCTAGCTTTTATTTGAATACCTAGCACTTTACTAAATGATATAATTTTTATATGTTTACTCCGAGAATACATAAATTTGTTCTTGCAACTTTTATTCTTGTTAGTGTTTATATATTAATATCTCCTACGAAAGTCTCAGCTGGAGGCGGACCTCAATTTTATTGTAAAGAGATGGCTGTGAAACAAGGATGGCTAATTGATGTTGTTCGATCTGATGAAGA